>NZ_JAENGN010000001.1:0-675592 GCF_016533505.1 Parapedobacter sp. ISTM3
GGATTGGGTAAATGGATCTTTGAGGAGATAAAATCCACCCTGCCCAAAAGCCAGATCGGCAAGGCCATGGCTTACGCCTATGCCAGATGGGACGGGCTGTCGGCTTACCTGTATGACGGAAATCTGCAAATAGACAATAACCTATGCGAGAATGCGCTTCGTGGGGTTGCGCTGGGCCGCAAAAACTACCTTTTCGCCGGCAGCCATGAAGCCGCACAGCGGGCAGCCATGA
This sequence comes from Parapedobacter sp. ISTM3, assembly GCF_016533505.1. NCBI lineage: Bacteria > Pseudomonadati > Bacteroidota > Sphingobacteriia > Sphingobacteriales > Sphingobacteriaceae > Parapedobacter > Parapedobacter sp. ISTM3. Next base: position 233 of record NZ_JAENGN010000001.1, read on the forward strand.
TCTATTCTTTCTTCGCCATCTGCAAGAAGCATGAGGTGAACCCCTTCCAGTGGCTGAAATATACACTGGAAAACATCATGACCATAAACCACAAAAATATAGGAGACCTATACCCGCAGAACTATAAGAAAATAGTGCAGCAATCAAACATGTAGTTCATAGGGCGGATACCCCATAACGGGCATATTGATCCCCTTCGATAGGTGCGTCCTAAACCATCTCTGCTATTTTGCTTAACACCGGTGTTGGATTCCAGTCCAACGCTTTTCGTGCTTTACTATCGTCAAACGTCAATGTTGACGTGATTTTCTGCAATTTCTCTGAGTTAATTGGAAAACGTCCAATGATGTCACCCGTTTTGGCTAAACCCTTAGCAAGCCAATATGGTACTTTTATAGGTTTCCGTTTACCTAAAGCGTTGGAGATGCTTTCTTCCAACTCACCAAAAGTAGGGTGGTATCCATCGGTTAAATTATATATGCCTCCTTTTTCAGCCAAGGACGGGATGATTCGAGCGATATCCTCTGCCCAAACCACACTTTTCCTTGCGTCGGCTTGACCGATGCTTAAATACTTTCCAGATTTGATTCCGTCTATCATGGCACCTAAGTTCCCGGGTGGATTAGGACCTGCAATTAATGGCAACCGGACGATACTTAATTTAATACTATTCTTAACAGCCCACTCGGCCAGCCAAGATTCTGCCATAATTTTGCTCTCGGCATATGGTGTAGTGCCTTTGAGCGAGTTGTTCTCATTGATGTTTTGTCCTCCATCCAATCCATATACTGCAACAGAACTAATAAAAATAAAGCTTCGCGGCAGCCTATCCAACCCCTCAAGAGCATGACAGAGGTTTTTGGTGCCCTCGTAATTTACCTCATAAAACGCCTGCTTGTCTCTGTTAGTTTTCGGTACCGAATGAGCTTTCCCAGCAGCGTGAATGACAATTTGAGTAAGTTGATTTAAGTTTAATGCAAAGGGTTTTGAAATATCAATACGATGTTGCCCAATTGCATTGGGCAATCCGAATATTCTGTAGCCATTTGAGGCTAACGTGCTTGATATTGTCTTCCCAAAAAATCCCGATGCACCGGTCAGTAATATATTAATCATTGACGAGTTCTTTTAAAAAGTTAAGATAAGAATAAGCCAACTCATCTCTGTTAAATATATTGTTCGCCAGGTTGAAAGCTTGTAGTCCTGATTCATGCACCCTAGCCTCATTCTGTACAAAATCGAGTATCTTATAAGCCGCTCCCTTAGGGTCTTCCAAATCAACATTGAGCCCGCAATTATGCTCATCCACTAAATCTTTTATCCAACCTTTGGTTGTTTGAATGATGGGTTTTGAAGCAGCAAACGAATCAAATATCTTATTGGGACTACAGGTGCTTTGAACGGGATTATTTAATGTCGCAAACAAGGTAGCAGTGCTATTTTGCACCCAGATAGGGAGGTCTTTTTTGGGCTTAAGACCCAAAAAATATACATTTTTTAGGTTTCTCTCCCTCTTGTGCAACAGCAATTTCTCTTTATCTGCGCCATCCCCAATGAACACTAATAACACCTTAGTGTCTAAATCAATTTTTAGTAACTCTTCCGCAACCAGCATCCAATAATCGATATTATGAATCAAACCTAAAGAACCGATATGAGTTAAAAGTCTTTTTCCTCCTGTCCATTCCGGCAACGTACCCTCGACTATATGTCCAAATAAATCTATATCAGAGGCATTTGGTATTACCTCTATTCGTTTTGCTGGCGTACGGGGTTGAATATGCCGTTTCTGGCCAATAGATGCCGTCACAATTAAATCAGCATTGCTGTAACACTTCCTTTCAAACCAAAGAGCAAGTTTTTTTTGCAGATCTGATTTTAAGATTTCTAACTCAATAGCCCCTGCAGGCCATAAGTCTCGAACTTCAAACACTGTTTTCTTTCTTCGTAATTTCTTCGCAAAAATCATTGGCAAGCCGATAGTTATAGGACCCGAAGATGCAATGCAAACCTCATACTTGGACGTTAAGGAGTACCAAACACTTATTAAAGAAAATAGAATTGCTTTAAATGCTCTTGTTATAAAAGAGGATTTATTCGAGTCTGCGGAATTTATCACAATTAAATCAATCCCTTCGATTTGTTGTTTGCTGATAAACCCTCTAGCCTTTATATCGGATTTTTCGTAAGGCGCCGTTACAACGGTGACTTTATGTCCTTGCTCAACCCAACGCTTGCAGATTTCATAAATACGAGTGCTCCAACTTCCCTTAGGAGTACCGAAATATTGATAAAACAGTAGGATATTTAGCAATGGCTTTGCCGGATTTCGTTTACTCATGTGGAATAGAAATTGTAATTAGGATACAATCTAAAGAAAATACCGACTACTTTATGCTATTATGATACAATTTTAGATATTCCCCTGCAAGTTCAGACCACCCATAGCCAGTTAAAACTTGCTTTGGAGAAAACGTGTATTTTGGTAGATCAGCGGCGATAGTCGAAATAGCTTTGGGTAAAGCTAATTTTAAATTTTTCTTGCTAACAGCGATTCCAACTTCTTTCCCAAAAAGGCCGTCAACGCCGTCATCGGTAGAATAAATTATGGGTACACATTGCGACAACGCTTCCAAATAAACTAAGCCAAAGGTTTCCCGCTCGGACGGCATCACCAAGATGTCTGATGCCCTCAGTATCTCTTTCAATTTCTCTTTATCTTTTATTTTTCCTAAATAGGTATAATGGGCTTTTTCATTTATAAAATTCATAATTCTATTATGATCCGCTCCGCCACCACCCACTAAGCTTAATGACACATTCATTCCACCTTTTCTTAATTCCTCTGTAGCGGCAATAACTTTTAGCACATTCTTGCGTTTCAAGAAGGTTCCCACATACACTAATTTAGTTTCATCTGAAATCTTGCGCTTTTCATTGGCAATGTTCTTGAACCAGAAATCATCAATTCCGTTGGGTATAATACTGTGGTTTTTAGTCAAAAAAGCTTGGTAATTCCTATAATAGGGATGATTGAGGAGGCGTTTTGCATATACCGGTGCAACGAAAACAATGTTTTTGGCACCTAACAACACCTTCTTTCCATATCTTCTTAAATGAATCATATACTTAAAAAAAATCTCAGTATCTGAACTTCTTACCGTTACGATATAAGGCAAATTATACTTTTTACTGAGCACGTAAGCAACTCCACCGTCACTATACCATGTATGGGCATGTATTACATCAACATTGGTTAAGTCAAGTTTCTGTTCCAAGTCCTGAACAACTCTAGTTATCTTGCAGTGGAAGAATATTCTAGTAAAGGCATTTAGAATATTACTATAGATTAGTCGAGATTTTTTTTGCTTAAAAGCAACTTCGTTGTTGCCAATAAGTTTTTTCGATCGAACAGCTGTATACACGATTTGTTCGAGGTTATTTCTATCAAGTTCTGAAAACAAGCTTTTGTAAACTGTTGATCCAGCATAATCATTGGCGATATGTAATATACGCAATGTAGATTTTGGTGTTTTGTTCAAAACAATTACAAATTACCTTTAATTTTTATTTAATAATCGATCAGGGCCCTTTGTACGGCTATTGTACACCCTTTCGAATTCTGTATAACTCTTAGGAGTAGCAAAAAACAACAAACGACGTTGCTTGAACTTGCCTTTGCTTAATTGATAAAGATTATTAAAGGAGTTAGTTAAATCAACATTACGAAGCTGCTTATCCTGCCATTCTTTTTGTTTTAAAGCATAGGAAAGAAGGTTTTCAAACGCCGTATTAAGTGATCGACCGTTGGCAGTTTTAAAGTTCCACAGATCATAGCCAGCATGTTCCAACATATTGGCCATGTTAAACCAATAATTCAAATTCAACACACTATAGTTCCAAGAGTTGGTACGTTTAATTTCGTGTATCTGAACCCCAGACTCGTCTATTTGCTGGTCAAGGAGTTTGGGGATTTGATTTATTGCATACCGGCGTACAGGGGCAATCTTTCCCAAAAATAAATTAATTTGAACTACTTGCATATAATAGGCTGTGCCAATATTATTGGTTGCTTTAGACGCTTCTATCCCAAGCTTACTTGTTTCTAGCCAACTTAGAAACTCCGTAAACCATTCGTTTATACCTTGGTCAACCTCCGTGGTCCATTCAGGTGATGTTTTCAGGAGCTGAATGCCATCAATGAGAGACACCAAAACACGGGTATCGATTACGCCCTCCATCCTACCTGTGTTGCGACCAGGTATATATTGTCCGTTGTCTAAGTTTGGATTCATCTTAGTCTTTGAATCCAAAAACCATACTTTTAGACGCTGAATGGCATTTTTTGCATATTGCGAATCTTTCGTGTAGAAATAAGCTAAGCCTAGCTTTTGGATAATATCACAAAGTTCATTAAAATATGTTTTGTCCGTAATTTTCCTCACCTCCGGATTCGTCTTTCCGTCCTTTCGTATATAGGGAAGTCCGTTACGCTTCGCTGGGTCAGGCCACCAATAAGGCCCCATACTTACGAAATTATGTTTATCCTCGATTCCGGGAATGTCTATTTTCTCAACCACCGATCGCATAGGCTTTTTTATAGATGCATCTGCGACTTGTTTAAGCTCTTCGAGCGCCTCGGCCATCGTAGAAGAATTACTTTCTAACAAACGTTTATTCTCCTTAAGATTATTGAAATCAACTGAGAATGTAGGATATTCCTGTTGGTATAGATTGTTTGTACTACGGCTGTAGGCGGCTCCAATTCCTGTAAGGAAACTATTTGTAAAAATAAGAATTTGAAAAAGCGAAATCCTGTACATAGCTACTAATTTTAATTTCCAAATATCGTTTGATAGGGTGCGGTTCCATGAGATCCATTATAAATAGCAAACAAATATAATGCTATATAGAGCACAAAGATGCCTATTACGCCATACTTCCATATGGCATTCTTTTCCTGCCACAAAAACCATGCGGTAAATGCTAATATGAAAGAACGAAATATAATGAAATAGTGGTTAATTCGAACTATCAACGGTATCATATAAAATAAATTATAGATGATGAGCCCTATAAAAAATAGCGTGTAATACGCTTTCGTTTTTGGTTCCGCCTTTATAACCCGTTTACTGGTGAAGAGCAAAAATAGCGATACAGCGACCCTAAAAATATATCCTAAGCCTACTTCTAGCCGAAAATTCCCAAACTTTTCATTTAATATATACCGAACATAGATGTTTAACAACGGAATGAACTCGGTAACACGTATAAATAGCTTTAGAAACAACTCAATAAATATAGGGACATTAGCCAACAAAAGAGTGATGACATAGGTTATTATCCACAATTTTTGGTTATATAGACGCTTGTATGGCAAAAAATAAAGAGGTATAAGAATTACCGCACTTAAATGAAATAAAGAGGCAAACAATAAGCAAAGCAAAAATTTCAAAAAGTGTCTGCTTACAATAAACTTGACTGAATAAACAAAAATACCAAGCGCTGTAAATTGTCGAACTAAATTTAGCGAGATGAAGAAATATTCGTCGACGAAGAGAAAAAAGATTAATAAGGGAACCAAATAAGGCGGGACACTTTTAAATGCCAGCCCCCAAGCTATAAGTGCTAGCGCCCCAAACACAATAGAGGAACCTCCCCCCATCCAAATGACAAACCTATTAACGTAATAATACCCTAATTCCATCTCTTGATTACCAAAGCTCATGAGGGGATTATTCTTATATGACTTGAAAAGACCGTTGTATGTATTCCAATCTGTTCCGACATCATAACGAACCGCTACGACTAAAGTCAGAAGCATAAGCGCTAAAAGGTGGAAAAAATTAAAACTGTAACCTTTTGTTAAATCCAGCGTTGCGTTTTCTTGCCATACATAAACTTTATAGGCGAAGAAGAGCAACCCTACTTCCATAAGTAATAAACTTACATATACTCCATATGTCAAAAGGTCTGCCACTTTATCGCTTTTAAATACGAATCATTAATTTTCCCAATCACGTTCGACCATATAAAATGTCGTGCTAATAACCTCGAATGTTGAGAAATATTCGTTAATATAGCACGATTTTCGGCGATATGGGTTAATACGTTTAAAATAGAATCTACATTTTCGTGATCAATTAGAAAACCTTCTTTCCCGTCTGCAACGAAACCATCCATACCACATCCTTTCGCGGCAATAACAGGAACGCCTACCGCCATGGATTCTATGTATATCCGTCCGAAAGTTTCCGGATAGCTCACTAAAACAAACACGTCATACTGCCCCAAGATACTTGGGATACTAGCATAATTCGTATAACCTTTAAAGGCCACTTTATTTTTAATTGATAACGAATCCACCATTTTCTTTAATCTTTCCTCGTCTGGACCGTCACCATAAATGTCGTAATTGAAGTCAAAGTCGGCTTTCTCCAATGCACATAATACCTTATCTATATTTTTCCAATTCAATAACCGACAAATGGTAACGACTTTTAACTTGCCCGAAATATTAGCGCCTTTCGATGGATGGGAAAAGAAAACGTCATCAATACCATGCGGAATCAATATTGAATTTTCATTAAAATTGTCCGCAATTCTTTTTAGTGTCGGGGTCAAACTAATCAATAGTTTAGCCATGCTGAGATTTTTTCGGACGTATGAGGTGATTCTATTATTATGTATATTACGAGTGGTAATAACATACGGAATCTTGTATCTGGCATTTATTTTTGCAGCCAAAGCTGCATCCGTACCAACATTATGGGCATGTACAAGGTCTATGTGGTTTTTAACAATCGTGGATTTTAGCCTCTTGCGGTAGAAATTAAAACAGATATTGATTAGAAAGCGTTTAACCAGATAATCCGATCTAAAACTTGGAACAGCAATCACTTCTATTTTTCGGTTCTCATGCAGGTAGTATCCCTTTTTGCGCAATGTTCTATACTCCTTCCATTTTTTTGAAAACAAGGAAAGAATAAAGTTTGAGTATGGCACAACAAATAAGAAAGCATATCTCACCCGGTTATTTGCGTCTTCGTGGAGATTTGCAGTTTTGAACAGTACATCGTTTTCTCGTTTCTTTCCACTCAAAGGAGCAGGCATTACACTGGAAATAACTAATATGTTCATGAACTAATCAATTTGAACCTCACAGTCTCGTATTCGAACGGCCTCGTAAAGGCGAGCTGCCGCCGTCTCCTTGTCAAATGTCCCACCCAATTGCATCAGGTTCGTAGAGAAATCGAATGTCCTGCTGATCTGCTGAGAAATCCAATAATCTCGTTGGGTTGTGTTCCCAAGCACATCGTAAGTAAAAGCTAACTCGATACCGGCCGGGTTATAAGGATATCCATACTTACTGGTATTTAAATCTTTTCTGAACGTATCGCGTTCTATCACATTCAATGCTTTAGCTAGCTTATTCATTTTAAATAACCCATATTCGGACAATGTCTTATCTAACAGCGCCAAAGCATACAAGTTAAATCCATGATACCCGACAGATTTGCTATAAATGTAAGACGAACCATTCAATTCCCTTTTAAAATAGCTACCCATGGCTCGGATCTTTTGATATGCTGATTTCTTTAAATAGAAAGTGGGTATATGTTTTATGACCCCATTTGAATAGATCTGAATATTTTTGGGGATTGCTGAGGTAAAGTGTCTGACACCATTAAGATTCTCTTTTTCAAGAATTTTCATCAATACAGAACCTATCGCAGCGAACCACAACTGATGATTAAAAGTGTAGTCGAACTTTCCCGCCGTTCCATCTACATTCACAATCTTCCACCCTTGCACACTTTTAATATAAGGATGCAAATTAAATACTTCTTCAGCTAGTAACAATGCCTTTTCATCTTCAAATAACTGATAACCATCGATTAAGGCTTCTATTGTCCACGCTTGCCCAACTAACCCATTCGTGGAATCCTTTTGTGGATTTTTGCGATGCCAAAAAGTAGCTTTCTGCGGGCGTGATTCCTTGCCCATTAAGTATTGAAGACAACGATAGGCGCCCTCCTTAAAGGTTTGTTCACCACTTATTTCATACGCTTTTTTAAATATCATTAGCCAATGGCCAGTATTCCTGACTGGTGTCTCCAAATCATTATACGGTCCGTTGTGTCCAGGGGGCATTGAGCCGTCAGCATTTTGAAGCTTAAAAGCTTGGCGTGCACTGCTTGTTATAATTTCAAAAAGTGAAGTTCTAATCATGCGTTTTCCTTGAGTTTTAAAATTCCCTGTATGTTTGCTAACCCCATTGCCATTTTAACGATTTGTGCAGTAAACAAAACACTAATATAGTAGCTTCTGATTCTCTGCTTTTGATGTTGACGCATTACTTTTAGCACCGATATCGGTGATACAGGAATTATAGTTTTTTTCAGCGCATTTAGTAGCGAAAAAGACTTTCCTTGATCTCTCCAAATCAACGGCTGATGCAATCCTACACGCCACTGCTTCTTAAGTAACTCCTTAAAGCATCTTGCCGGTTTGTATACGATAGCATCACGACAAAACACCAGTTTTAACCCATTTGAAGTTGCCTTATATGTCCAACGCACATCAGCCCCTGAACGGATACCCTCTGGAAACAAACCAATCTTATCGAAAACAGATTTTTTTATAAACAAGTTTGCTGTTTTCGCTACCCCCTTTTTAATCGATTCTTCCATCTTGATATTCGTCATCGCATCGTATAACTTAGCGCCTGTTACTTTCCCTTCAAAATCAAACAAGACGTTACCACCTACTATATCAGCTTTTGTGGTATCAAGATAATTTAAGCCCTTCTCCAGCCAATCATTTTGAGGACAACAGGTGGCATCTAAAAGGACAATGATATCTCCTTTGGCAATCTCTATTCCACGATTCCTACATGAGTATGGACTATTTAAATTTTTTGTTTCACTAAGAACCTTAATTTGATCTGATTGCCCAATCCATTGAAAATCATCATAGGTGGAGCCATTATCAACAATAATGATTTCTATATTCTTCCTTTTATCGATTTGGCGTTTAATCGCTGCCAACGTCGACTTAAGATATTTCTCGTCGTTATATACAGGTATTATTATGGATGCATCAAAACTCATTTTATATTATTGGCGTAGTGTTTTAATTTAATTAGGTCCCCTCTATGACAACATTGATTTATTGTTTCAAGATTGTTCTGAGTAACATGAAACATGAATGGATTGCATGATTAAACCTTAGTTCCCTAATGAAGCCACGAAGATTCTTTAAAAAAAATCGCTTAAAATAAGCAAAAATTTCGGGATCGTTAATTTCAGAATTAAGGAAATTTTGATAATTGAGACATGTTGCGACGTACTTCAACTTGACTTTCTCTGAAGAACGATTTGCGACTTGACTTAATTGAAGTTCATGCATTCTTCTAAAAATATATGCTTTATCTATAATTTTGAAACGATGGTCTCTCAGGATGATTCTAAAAAAAAATTCTCTTTCCTGATGCCTTTTCAGTGTGACATTAAACAGATCCATCGGCTCCAAAAAAGCTTTACGAAAAAGTGGCCCAGGCGTAAAAAATTTAGTTCTATAAGTTAAAAAATCAATGAAAATTTCTTCTGAATCCAAATTCTGATCATAATCCGTCTGTAGGGAATAGTCATTGTCATAGAAGTAGGAAGTACGACATATGGCATAGTTAATTTCTTTGCACTCATCTAACGCCTTTACTTTCTCTTCCAGCATCCTTTCATGCATAATGTCATCACTATCAAACCACTGTATGTACTCGCCGGTCGAAATTTTAAATCCATAGTTTCTGCATGCATTCCCGCCTTTCGGATACGAATTAGGCCGCTTAACGGATAAAAATCGATGATCGTTTGCTGCGTATTCTTCCAAGATATCACAACTTGAATCGCTCGATCCATCATCTACACAGATACACTCCCAATTTTTATATGTTTGCGCCTTTATAGAATCCAGCGTTTCTGATAGATAGCCTGCGCTATTAAAAATTGGGACAATTATAGAAACCCTTCCCTGAATCATCTCAAATTTACAGTAAACCTATATTGATTTCCACTCTTTTAGAATCCCCGCTGTTAATTGCTTGCTAAATAGATGTTGATTTAACTTTAATTCATTAAGTGGTCGGTCCCACCACTTCAATGACATCAATTGTTCTATAATCTCGTCATCAAATCGTTGGCCGATAGCTTTTGCGGGGGAGCCTGCCACAATACTGTAAGGACGTACTTCTCCCCTTACGACACTATTAGCGGCAACAACTGCTCCATCACCAATCGTCGCTCCAGACAAAATGACGCATTGTGCACCTATCCATACATCATTGCCAATGCATATAGATCCATTTGAATATATATCATTTTCTCGTGGTGAATCAAAAATGTTGTGGTGCATGTGATAAGTACTAAGCGTGTTTATATTATGATTGAATTCTTGAATAGAGACACTTCTAGCAATGCTTGTAAAGGAACCAATATAGACTTCGTTGAAATAATTTATTATGTCAGTATTGGGTCCATTTATTGAGGTATACCGCCCTATTTGAACCTTTTGTTTTGCTTGAATAGAAACACTATCGGTAATTTTAGTGTTATCACCTATCTCAAGAAGCCCATAGGCTGTCAGTCCTTTCATTACGACACTGGAACCTATCTTAGATTTTTTATCAAGATTTAGGATATTCGCCGTTCTTAGTTTAAATGCTAAGGCTCGAAGAAACTTAGCTTTGGTATTCTCTATTATTGAAAAACTCATATATTATGCCTCAAATTAATATTCTTCTCAATATATCAGATAATGATGAGGCTTCCGGATAGGGTAGCGCAAACGCATCACCATTTTTGATATAATGTGCATAAGTATCAATACCTATTGGATCCATAATGACGGTAGGTGTTTTTAGGGCAATACCTTCGATTATTGATCCAGAAAATTTAGAGATATGAACAGCTGCATTTTTTAATAATACCGGAAGAGGAGTTTCATTTGACGTTTCAATTTTAACTCCGTATTTCATCGCTCCAGCAACAGATAGCTGTTGCCGAATAACACTCGCTGCATCAGCCATCCTAGGATGCAATCTTAACCACCATTGATATTCTCCACCTGTCTGCATTATAGTTTCAATGATGTATGGATCTAAGCTTCTTTCTTGCAAAGTGTATAAGATAATTTTCTTGTCGCTTGAAAGGCTTTCCTTTTCATTTTTAATTTGAAATTCTAACCAAGGATTGCCTAAGAGTTTTGCCGAATGGTACAAATTATCTTTTAGCCAATTGTTTATATTTTTATAGGAGCCTTCATCCCAGCACCAAAAATACTTTGGCAAAATACTTATGCCTCCCTTAGGGTAATTGCTGTAAGAATACATAGGATGAAGTGGCCCTTGGCCGCCATGTTGAACATCATAAATTGGGATTTTGTTGATATAACACCAATGATTTAAAGCGAACATGGCTATGTTATAATAGCATAGGCTATAAATCACTTCGGGCTTTTGCTTAGAAAACAAGTAATCAAATATCCTGATATGGAGTGAGAGGTCTTTTGCTTTTGATTCTAATTTGCCCTTATAGCTACTTATATCTAGCAATAATTCCTCGCAAACTATTTTTTCCATCTTGTCCCAATCCGGCAACTCAATCTTTGGCTTATCCGTAAATTTGTCTATCAAACGAAAGGCAAAGCGGCATCGATCTAAAAATATTATACGCTCTTCATTCAAATAGTTCTGTATTTTGTCCTGAGAACCATACTCAATTTCCCAGTAACTTTCTGTAGATAGCTTTCGGGTAAACGGGTAATAATAGCGGTTAATTAATTTTCCCTTCCAGGGTAAGCGATGCGAATATGCGCCACAAAAAACTGCTTTTGGCGAGCTTTTGACACGGAATTTTACTGCTAACACATACCAAAACGATGTAACATATGTCTTGAATTTCCAGAACAATACTGATTCGACTTTCTTGGGTTTAGATTGCCCGTTTTCATGTGGCTGATCAAGAAATATAAAAAAGAGTTCTTTTTTAATTAATGGCCACAATGGTATATCTCCACATTTCCAATCGTAAACCGAAATGGTAGCTTCAATTTTACTTAAAGTGCCGATGACCAGTTTTCTCTCCAATTTACCATTTTTACCCATATTATCTGTTATTTTTTTGTTCTATTGAAAATCGGCCAATCAAAATAGCTCCAATTATGACAACAAAAAAAGTAATTGCAATTTTTATCAGCGGTGAGAACTCTACGATATAACTACTTGATATCATCAGGCCAATAGTGGCAAATATCCAAACAAGGGGGTAATAGTTTATATGATTAATCTGTTTAAACACCTTAAGAAAATATCCAGCATATCCCATATACATCAAGGAAAAAAATGTTGTATAAGCTGCAGCTTGATACCCATAAACGGGCAGAAGTATAAAATTTGCGACAACATTCAAAACCCCTGCAGTAAAGGTTACCTTTAGTAGGTTTTTAGTTTTTTCGGTATAAAATATTTTATTATTAGAACCAAAATACATCGGCCTATAATTATAGGCCATGATGAGAACTATGCCCAAAGGGTAAGTAGTTTGAAGTTCCTTGTTCTTTAGTAAGAAATGAAATATTTCCTTAAGCCATATTGTCACGGTAAATGTCAGGACGAAATAGGATATTTGTAGCAAAAACACCAGGTTGCGCGCCTTGACATCGTCTCCTTCCTTATAAGAGGCATTCATCATTGGTCCAATTGCATAACCTGCAGCTGTTCCTAGTTGCCTGAATAGATTTGCACCGGTGTTTGAGGCATTATAAAGTCCTATATCTGCCGTACTGATATTTAGTGTTTTCATAATTAGCCTATCAGATGTATCAAGAAGATATGCAGAGTAGTAGTGAGGCACCGTTGGCAACGAAATAGCCAGAGACTTCCTAATATATCTCCATTTGAAGTTAAAAATTGGCCTTAGTCCATATTTAAAATTAAGTGGTATGAAGTAGGACGCTTGGTTCAATACGGTAGCTATACCAGTAGAATAAAACCATCCCATGTAGCCCAGCTTTAATTCCGCAATAAAGTGTATATTAAGGAAGATAGTCATGAGCCCAAATATGATGCTTCGAACGGCAATCTGAATCGGAATTTGCTTTAACTGGAATAGCGTAGTACCAATAAAAGAAGTAGGCCCAAACATAATAATCGGGATGACGTTTATTAGTATAATTTCGAGCCTATTATCTATTGCTTCGTGAGGCACGAAAAACCACAGTATACAAGCTGTTAATACTGAAAATGGAATACTCCATACCATTAAAAAACCGTAAATCTGCCTCCAGCCCCATTTATACTGGTGAGTGCTTTTAAAGAACGTATTGGTCAAAATAACTTTTAATCCGATTGTGCCCAACACGGAGATAGCCCCAGTTACAGCAGTTATGATGCCATAAACCCCGAAATCCAATGGAGTTAGGTAGGGGGTTATAATGGGCAAAGCGAAGATGCTTGCAAACCTAGTAACCTGAGGAGCAAGACCATAAATAGCTGTGTGTGAGAAAAGCTTTTTAAGCATTTAAAATTAATTCCGCAAGCTTAAAATCAAGCATTGTGTCGATATCTATGGATTCATCTCTTTTCATCAGATATTTTGTCATCGCTAATTGTTGATATCCTTTTGCTAATAACTTTTCAACGTTGATGATGTATATAGCTCCATTCAATTCATATACCGTCGGACAATCTTGCCTTCTAATGAATACTCCTTCTTTCGCCTTTCGCAATATACCGTCATTGTCTTCTTCGAATAAGACATAATAGGGATTGGCGTCAGTTATCTTAACGGAAACAATCAGCTCACTTTCCGGTGTAACCAATGACAATGCCTCCTTAATATGTTCAGGCTTTCTTAATGGCGACGTAGGTTGTAACATAACAATATAGTCGTAATTTCTTCCCAAATCTCGAAATGCTTGAATCGCATGCAATAAAACCGCTTCACTGGAAACATCGTCACCAGATAATTCTTTAGGTCTTAAAAACGGTACAGATAACCCCATCTCCTCAGCAATTTGCTTTATTTGAGGCGAATCCGTTGAGAGGTATATATTCTTGTTGGACGATACCTCCATGGCTGCTTTGACTGTATAATATATCAATGGCTTGCCTGCCAATGGGTGAATATTCTTATGAGGAACCCCCTTCGATCCGCCTCGAGCTGGTATGAGATACAAGATATTCATTTAGCCGTTAGTATTAACCAATTACTGTTCTTTGATTTATAAAGCTTTCTATCGTATTACAGATATAACGTATTTCCTCTTCATGTAAATTAACTGAAGAAGGTAGACTTAACCCCATTTCTGAAACCTTTGTGGAAACAGACAGAGAAGCGTGATTTCCAAAGGTTTGATACGGCGGCATTATGTGTAGTGGGTAAAAAATTGGACGTGTCTCAATGCCTTTATTGCTGAGAAACGAAACCAACTGTTGGCTTGTAAAAGGAGCATGTTCCTTAATCAAGAAAGTATATAACCAATACGAGTTTTTAGTTTCGTTAATTTCAATCGGAATTTGAATAAAATCGTAGGGAGAAAGTGTTTCATTATAGATTGATGCGATAAATCGTTTCTTATCAATGAACTCCTGTAGTCGCTCGAACTGAGCGACACCAATCGCAGCCTGAATGTTTGTTAACCGATAATTAAACCCAATTTCATCATGCCAATATCGCTTGGTTTTATTCATACCGTGATCTCTTAAGACTGCAGCATATTTTGCGACTTCCCTATCATTAAACAATACCATGCCACCTTCCCCTGTGGTAATCGTTTTATTACCGAAAAAACTAAAAGTCGCGGCGTCTCCAAATGTTCCGACCGGCCGATTTCTATAAGTCGATCCTAACGCTTCCGCACAATCTTCAATCACCAAAAGACTATGCTTTCTGGCAATCTCCATAATCGAATCCATGTCACATACCTGACCGTATAAATGTACAGGCATAATTGCCTTAGTCTTCTTAGTAATACTATCTTCAATTTTTTGAGGATCGATGTTTAACGTGAGAGCGTCGACGTCGACCAATACTGGAGTTGCTCCAGTATATAAGACAGCATTAATTGAAGCGGCAAAGGTAAGATTTGGAACAATTACTTCGTCATTACCCCCAATTTTTAAAGCTTTCAATGCCACGTGTAATGCCACGGTACCATTGCTAACCGCCAATGCAGACATTCCATTATGGCTTGCCGAAAAAAGTTCCTCAAATCTTTGAACGTATTTGCCTTGAGAGGAAATCCAGTTCGTATTAATGCAATCAGATACATACGATAATTCGTTTCCGCCTAAGAGAGGGGAAGCAATAGGGATACGGCGCAATCTACTTATCGTGGCATAATCAACAAGATAGTTGTTTTGATCCACTAACGGGATTATTTTTATCTTATTATCTAGTTTTTTGATAATGGTAGCATTGTCAGCGTCCGCAGGCAGGGAGATGAAGTTTTCATTCATAATATCACCCGTTTGCGATTTGAGATCATGGCCAGATAATAATGCGCGCCTGATATCTCCATCTGTCGCGATTCCTATTAGCTTTCCGACATTGTCAATAACAAATAAAACTCCCAAAGCATTTCTGTCGAGAATTTTCATAGCCGATTCCAACGAATCCTCGGAAGTAACAGTTAGATGCCTAATTTCCATGATTAATTAAAATTTTTTTTAGTGAGGCGATTTCTTTGGTAGTAATGTTCTTTACTTCAATGACATGAGGAATTTCTTCAAATTGGACCATATATTTCAAAAACCAATAATCATTTGTGAATTTCTTATTGTCATCTATTAAACCGTCGTTATCGCTATGGTGAATACATTTAATGTGCGGCATTATTAATTTTAACTCTTGGTGTAAGTCGACATTAAAGGTGATGCAACTTACTTTAAGATGAGCTGTGTCCAATAAAATACCAAAATTCGGTTGATTGATTTCAGACACTAACCAATTTATCTCCTCGCCTGTACAACATAGTAAAGGGTTGACGTTCTCAGCTCCTAAATTGAATTGGGCAATCACGTTATTTTCGATTAGAAATGAGATCCCTATCTTATTTGCGTGCACCATAATCTGCCGAACAGATTCGATGAACAATTCTTTACACAAACTCTTGTCAAATGTCGAAGGCAGTCGAATTTTATTTCCCAGCTCCTCTGGATTAGGGTCGATACAAAATCCCGCGTGCGCAGAGAAAAATGGAGAGCCGCTACGCTTTGCCAAGTCCAATCCTTGCAAACAATGTTTGATAGAATTTTCTCTAAGAACTTGATTGGTACTTGCTAAGTTAAGCACAAATGCTTCTTGGGGGGCGGGAAAGTAGTTGTGGGGTATTCTTTTTATAGGCGCATGTATATATATATCTTGCATGTCGCGTCGGAACGGAAGGCCGGAACTGAACTCTAGAGCCAAATCGTTTGTATGGCATAAATCAAGTATTTCCTCAATCGAACTGCCAGCAAACGCAAGCGAACTAACATAAATTTCCATGGAGTTTTCGTTTCATTAAAATAAAAGATCGACTTTCGAGACATTTTTCCGGCAAAAACCCAAACCTATTATACAATGAAATAGCAGCTTGGTTAGATTTATCTACTGAAAGAAAAATCTCCGAGACTTGGCCTGAATCCGCGTAATCCAATAAATATTCGAGCAATCTCTTTCCTAAACCTTTTCTTTTGAAAGACTCCACAATCATCAAGCCCAGCCAAATCTTATCATCTTCTTCATCCAAGTGACCATAACCACAGGGCTCACCATTGAAGTAAAGAATAACGGTCAATTTGTGATTCTGAATTACCGAAAAGGAACGTTTATTGAAATAACGGAATGAGTCCAATGAGTTACCTGCCCTAGATAAAAGATCCTGTAAAAGGGGGATGTCCTTTAATTTGACAGGTTGAATAAGAACAGGGTTATCTTTCATTACCATTTTATTGCATCAAAACCAATGTTGTCGTCTGCTTTCAAGTCTATCAGAGTTTCTTTACCGATTATGTCGGGCAACATATTGATCGGCACACCCCGAAGCGGTCGCTTAAATCCGATATGACTTTCTTTTAAAACAGTTCCTTTAGCCAAGTCCTCCAACACGACCATCCCTCTTTTCATCTCTTTACTATTTTCTAATTCGATTTTGGATGGTCTTTTTACTTTGCTGCCTAAAGCTAATTCAATGTTTCTAATTCCTTCGATCAATTCTCGAAATCCTTCGGGGTCTAATGACGAACTATGATCCGGTCCTTCCATTGATTTATCCAATGTGAAATGTTTTTCTATCACCTCTGCTCCTAGAGCAACAGCTGTATAGCAAGCGTAATTACTAGGGACATGGTCCGAGTAGCCTACACTGACATTGCATGCTTCCTTTATGCTGTTCATAGCCAAAATATTCGCATCTTCTATTCTTGATGGATAATTCGTTGTACATTGAAGGACAACAATATCGTTATTCCCTTCATCACGAATTGCTTCAACAGCTAAAAAGACATCTGCTAATGTAGCCATTCCTGTTGAGATGTACATTCGCTTGTTCTTCCTTGCGAGGTAGCGTAAAAACGGCAACTCCGTAAGTTGGCCAGACGCTACTTTGTAAGAAGAAACATTGAATTTCTCAAGAAATTCAATATCTTCAATATTATAGGGCGTTGAAAGAAAATCTATCTCGTTCACCTTACATAACTCGATAATCTCTTCATATACATTAGAATTTAGTTCTAGTTTTTTCAACATGTCATACTGACTTTCGTCTCTATCAGTAACTGCCAATTGGTATTTTGCTTTAGGCGAGTTTTTAGTGACGATTTGTTCTGCCTTAAACGTCTGAAATTTTATCGCATTCGCGCCGACCTGCTTTGCTGTTTCGACTAATTTCTTAGCTATTTCAAGATCACCATTATGATTGACTCCAGCCTCTGCTATGATATATACACTACGGTTCATCACTTCTAAATTAATTCCTTTGAATAAATGGATGTTGACTATTCAAAATAACCAACAGTTCTGTATCCCCCCTCTTTTAAATACAATTCTTTTTTTGTCAATTTAATATCTTCCTCCATCATCTCCTTTACCAACTCTTCGAGGGAATATTCCGGTTCCCAGCCTAATTTCCTTTTTGCTTTTGAGGGATCGCCAATTAACAAATCGACTTCTGTAGGCCGAAAATAGGAAGGGTCTACAGCAACCACTTCTTTCCCTAAATCTACAATATAATTTGGATTGCTACATGATTTTACATAACCTTTCTCATTTATGCCCTCACCCTTAAAATATAGTTCAATACCCACCTCGGCGAACGACATCTTTACAAAATCCCGTACACGGGTCGTTTTTCCAGTAGCTATTACCCAGTCCTCAGCCTCATCAGCTTGTAGGATTAGCCACATCACTCGTACGTAATCTTTTGCATGTCCCCAATCACGCTGAGCATCTAAATTACCTAGATATAGTTTATCTTGAAGTCCTAATGCAATACGGGCCGCTGCACGGGTGATCTTGCGAGTAACAAAAGTTTCTCCACGAATGGGCGATTCATGATTAAATAAAATACCGTTACTAGCAAAAATGTTGTAGGCTTCTCGGTAATTGACTGTAATCCAATATGCGTATAATTTCGCTACCGCATACGGACTTCTTGGATAAAATGGAGTTGTTTCCGATTGGGGAACGGCTTGAACCAAACCATATAATTCAGAAGTAGAAGCTTGGTATATTTTGGTTTTGTTTTCCAAATTAAGAAATCGGATGGCTTCCAACAACCTGAGTGTACCAATTCCGTCTGCATTAGCAGTATACTCTGGTGTATCAAAGCTGACCTTCACATGGCTTTGTGCTGCCAAATTGTAAATTTCGTCGGGTTGAATCTCTTGAATGAGTCTTATAAGATTTGTGCTATCGGTCATGTCACCATAGTGAAGAATAAATCTAGGGTTGGTGACGTGGGGATCCTCATAAAGATGATCGATTCGACCTGTATTAAACAAAGAGGTACGACGCTTAAGGCCATGCACTATATACCCCTTTTTTAACAGAAACTCACTGAGGTAAGCACCATCTTGTCCTGTAACACCAGTAATAAAAGCTGTTTTCATTAAATTGTCCTCCATTCTATAGCCTGCCGTCAACTAAATTTCGATTTAGACACGCTTTTGTGTCAAAGATAACACCGTTGCTGCGCTTTACTTTCCCATAATCGAACGTTAAGAACTCATTATGTGCTACTGCGACCACAATAGCATCATACACCACACGTGTATCTACTTCATTAAGAACCTTTAATCCGTACTCAGACTTGACTTCCTCCGCATCTGCCCAAGGATCATAGATGTCTACAGAAAGGCCAAACTGTGCCAATTCGTGATAAATATCCACTACTCTCGTATTACGAATATCCGGGCAGTTTTCTTTAAATGTTATTCCCATGATCAATGCACGGGAATTCTTAATTTTATGGTCTTTTTGAATCATCAACTTGACCACTTTGTCGGCCACAAAAGCACCCATGTGGTCATTGACCCTCCGCCCCGACAAGATTACTTGCGGATGGTAACCGAGCGACTGAGCTTTATGTGCCAAATAATAAGGATCTACGCCAATACAATGACCACCAACTAGACCAGGTTTATATTTTAAAAAATTCCATTTCGTTCCGGCAGCTTCAATCACATCATTGGTGTCTATACCGATACGATCAAAAATCAATGCAAGTTCGTTGACAAACGAGATGTTGACATCGCGTTGAGCATTTTCAATCGCCTTTGAGGCTTCAGCGACCTTGATGGTAGGCGCCTTGTGTGTGCCTGCCTCGATGATAGAACGATACAGGTCATCTACCCGAACGGCAATTTCGGGATTGGATCCACTGGTCACTTTCTTAATCTTGGTCAGCGTATTGATTTTGTCGCCCGGATTAATTCGTTCAGGGGAATAGCCAACAAAGAAATCCCTGTTGAATTTCAAGCCTGACACGCGCTCTAGGACCGGTACACAATCCTCTTCCGTACAACCGGGGTATACCGTCGATTCGTAGATGACAATATCGCCCTTTTCGAGCATCTTACCTAACATTTCGGAAGCCTTGACCAGCGGTGTGAGGTCGGGTGCTTTGAATTGGTCGATCGGCGTAGGAACAGTAACAATATATGTGTTATACGGGCGCAGGTCTTCAACGGTTGACGAGAAAGACAAGCCGATTTGGCCTTTTTTCTTTAATTCCATCGCGTTTTTCAATCCGTTGAGATCCGCCTCTTGTGTACGGTCTTTCCCGGCTTTCAACTCTGCAACCCGCTCGACATTGATATCAAACCCGAGGACATTGTATTTCTTTCCAAATTCGATCGCCAAAGGCAAACCGACATAGCCTAATCCGATGACCGCGATATGTGCATTATCAACCGTTTTGGGAGATGTTTGGTTACTCATTTTCTATTTAATTCTTGTTTCTTTGTGAGTCAAATTTAATTGTGTACGCGTTAGTAGGTCAATTGCTTTCTTCCTTATTTCAAGCGATCTCTAAATTTGGCGTTGCGGCGGTGCCTATAGCGGCAGAACCTTCCAAGTCTGCCAAATAGATTATTGTTGTTATCATCTCTTAACCATCTTTTTTATTAGTCTTTCCGTTTCTAAGTGCTTTATGAATCTATTCGCTGACAGCAATAAAGGTATAGATGCCTATTGATTTGCAAATACAATACAATAGATGTTGGATTTTATCATCTTGATCGTTGTTCTCGAACTGTTTCAAGCTTCTCACTCACGGTTATAATGTTGCGATAGTATTTCTGAGTAATTAAGAAGATTAAGACCAAACACCCAAATAAAAAACCTCCTATGAGGATACCTTTTACGCTACCCAACTTTTTTATCGGAAGGGGGTAAACAGGAGTATCTACAACTTGAATCAGAGGCTGCTCTTGTAACAGATTCATTTTGGCTAATTCAAGGTTTTGCAATAAATGGCTCAAAATAGCTTTATTTGCCTCAGCCGAAAATTGAGCCTCTTGTACGGGTACAACTCGTTGCGCCTGTCTCGTGGGATTGAGATTAGGCGTTACATCAGACACGCGCGCGGCAGAATGAATTGCTTCTGACATTTCGTTACGTACCGAGTCCACTTTCTTCTCGAGTATTGCAATATTATCAGTTGATTTTTTCGTTTTGGTCTGTAAGTAAAACTCATTTACGTTTTTCACCAATTTTTCATTAAACGCTTTTGAAAAAACCTCGTCTGGCGAAGTCACATCGACTTGGATAATAGAAAGGTTCTCTATTCTACCAACAAATAGTACTTCTGACTTTATCAAATTGATAATCGAAGCGATTACGCCATCACGTAGCCTACGCGATAATGAATCTAGCGCCTCTGGTTCTTTGCGAAAATCTAAAGCCAGTAATTCTGGTTTATTTTTCCAATCTTTCTCTAATTCGTTGTAAGCAATATAGCGTTCTATGAGTAGCTCATTAGAGTCAGGATGAACCTCGTCTAATAAGGTTTTTTCCAACATCATACGGGACTTATACAATTCCAAAATATTATTGCCCTGAAAAAGCCCTCCAACATCTGAACTCAAGTTGATCCCGGCGATAGCTGCCACTCCGGCTATGCGACCAAGCCCATTTTTCGAATCACTAGATTCTAACACAAAAGTGGTCGTGGCAGTATATTTCGGTCGACTGAAGAAAGAATAACATAACCCGATTATACCACCCGAAATAACCGCTATCAGTATAATATTCCACTTTGATAAGAGGTAGATCAACCACCAACGGACACTTAAAACAAGTTCCCTTAAAGAGCCATCGTCATTTCCTGTATGATACGTAGATCTTTCTTCCATAGCTTTTACCTCAATAAACTTACAATTACCGCCGCCATTGATGTAATCACGCTTCCCATGCTCACCCAGGCCTGCACAGGAATTTTCTCCCGCTCAGGCCTCGTGGGCACGATGATCTCGCTGCCGGGTAACACCTCGGGGTATCCCCATCGACTTCCTTCAACCGAGCCGTTGGCATGCTGCACAAAGGTTTTTTTCTTGTGGGCCTTGGCAGTAAAGCCACCCGCCTGCCGGATGTAGTATTTCAAGGGCTTCCCTTTTTGGTAGACGATCCGGTTAGGGTTGAGTACCTGCCCGCGAACCGTGACGGTACGCAACTGCCGTGGTACGATGATCACATCCTCATCTTCCAGCGGGATGTCATATTTGCGATCCCCCTCTAAAATCCTATCCAATTGAATGCCCACGTAATTACTGAAAAATAACTCGGTTTTGGTTCCCCCTTCTGCCGTATTTTCGAGGGCAATACTTTGCAACGCGCTCTGTTCCAGCTCCAGCTCGCGCAGTTCCTGTTGATCCAGGCTGGTTAATGCGCTATGCCCCTGCGCGAGCATCGCATCCGATGCTTTACGCTGTAGTGAAGCACCAGGCAAGTAAGCAAACTCCGTGACGCCACCGGCACGCCGGATGAGGTCAGAGACCTTCTCGTCTTTCTTTAGCAGCACATACTCGCCCGGATACATGACCTCCCCTTCGATACGTACGAGCCGTTGTACTTGATAACCGGTGCTTGTATGCACACTGACCATGTCAAACGGCTGCAGCACGAAGTCGGATTGCACGGCTTCCTCGCGGCTATCAAAACTAACCCGTACCAGTTCAGAAATCGTTGAATCCCGTTCGTTGGTATTCCGGCGGATACGGCGGGCAACGTCGATATACTCGATATTGGCGGCTTCTGCCAGCCCGCCGCTCATCTGGATGAGGTTACCGAGGGTCATCTGCTCCACATATTCGAATTCGCCAGGTTTACGCACCTGCCCACTGATAGACACGGTGTATTCTTCGCGGAGATCAAAAATCGATGAAATGATGACCTTGTCTTCACGCTGCAGCACGTGGTCCTGTTGCGTAGAGCCGGCCATGAGTTGGGCCAAGTCTACCGTGATGAGCTGCTGGGTATTGTCAGGATTCAGGCGGTTGATGTAGGCCCGCGACATGAAGGCATCCTCCTTGAGACCATCGGCTCGACGGATCAGCTCCCGAAGGGTAAGCCCGTCTGTAAGGGCATACAATCCGGGGCGGAATACTGCGCCTTCGATAGCGACGCGGTTCGCATACCGGTCGAGAACCTCCTCCACGATGTAATGGTCACCGTTTCTCGGAGTATAACGACTAAAGTCTTCGGCATAGATATCGGCTACGCTGCGCTGACGGTCGGTAACCTGAAGTACCTTGACCTTGGCCCGGTAAGCCTCGGGGGAGAAGTCGCCCGCAAAGCGCAGCACGTCTTCCAATGTTTCGCTTTCTACCGGCTCGAAGATGCCGGGGTTGTTTACGAGCCCATCGACGGTGACATGGCGGTTAAACACCGGAATATGGATGACGTCGCCATCTTCCAACCGCACGTTGCCGGGTTGGATGCCCTTGGTCAGAAAATCATACGTGTCGATGGTTTCTATCACCCGGTTATTACGGATGAGCTGGATGCCGCGATAAGTTCCTTTGTCGGATGGGCCGCCGGATGCGTACAACGCATGGAATACGTTGGCCAGCGACGGCAGGGTGTATGTGCCCGGGCGGGTGACGTAGCCCGTGAGCGTCACCTTGATGCTGCGGATATTGCCCAGCGTGAGTGACAGCCGCGTGCGGCCGGAACCCAGCTGCGGATAAGTTGGTTGCATCCGGTTTCGGATCTTATCGGCCGCATCTTCGATCGTGAGGCCGGAAACCGGCACGATACCCACGTAATTGATATTGATGGTGCCTTCCGGCGTTACAGGAAGTGTATAGCTTGCTTCGTTGTCTCCGGTGAGGTCGAGCAGCAATTCATCGCCTGTGCCGATCACATAATTTTTCGGTGTCGGGATATTGAGATTGGGCTGGAATTGGATATTGGTATTGCGGAACAGCTTGGCGCCGAATATACGGCTGGTATCGGCCTCCTCCTCAACAATCATCAAGCTGTCGACAAAGGCAGTTGTCGTGTCGACTACCTGGCGTCCTTGCTGATCCATCGGTGTGGGCATAGCGGCAGCGCGCTTTCCAACGGGTGAGCCTTTCTGCCGAAGCGCGGCCATCCTGCTACGCAACTTTTGTTGCTCAGCTGCTGGCATCCCCCGTTGAGCCAAGCCTTGCAGCAGTTGATCATCCGTCAAGCCACGCTTTTCGGCGTCGGTCATGATCTTTGTGATCTGCTCGTCGGACAGCTGATCCACCCGGACCTTGGAAATATCCGACAATTGCACGGGAGGTTGCTGCTGCTGTGACTGGCTTTGCGATTGGTTTTGTGATTTCGTTTGTGACTGCGTCTGTGCCTGTGTCGTAATCAACCAGAAAAAGCCTATCAATAACAGGATACTTCTTTTCATCAATCTATTCGCTTTCTTGTGTTTATATAATGCTAAAATTGAGCAAAGGTACATATTCTCTGTGGTCCTCACAGCGTTAGTGTCCAAATTTATCGTTACGTCGGATGTTAACCCACAAAAAAATACGCCAAGGTTTTGTGTTATGGACTTGATTTTACCGCTCATACAACACCAGCCCCCCCGCTGTTTTTACTTGACTTAACGTAAAGCGTACCTTGCGTGCGATCACCCCTTCCACCTTCGGGGCCAGTTGTTCGAGATAGTCGGCATTGAGTGTCTGTCCCACGATGGTCACCTCAATGGTGCCGCTGTCGCGCCCTTGGGCATAATCGCCGGTGAGTACAACCTGCTCGACATCACCCATGCGGCTGAGGACGGTCTCGACAATCCGGTCTAACCCAAGGTACTTATGTACAATATCCTGCAACGAACCGAATAAGGGATGCTTTACGTTGGCGCGGTAGGAAACACGGTTTTGATCGGCTTCCTTTTCCAGGTAACCGGCTTCTGATAAGTTGTTGAGTTCTTTGCGGATGGCGTTGGTGGATTCGTTGAATTCTTCGGCTAAACCTCGCATGTGTCCCCGATTGGCGGCGTTGATGAAAAACTTCACCAATAGGCGCAAGCGGGTCTTCGAGGTGATGAGTGAGTCGAGCATCTAAAACGATAGACTAATTGAGCAACAAAGGTACTCACTTTTTTGTAAACTCCAAATGCCGTCATACGATATCTTTGTTTCCGGCTAGCAGATTTAGGCCTAGGAGCGTGAACGCAGTGAGCGTTCCAGCCTAAATCTGCTAGCCGGAAACATCACGAACTACTTAATCTGATCAACGATTTCGTTTCCGCCATAGCCAGCGTCTGGCAGCGTGGGTCTGCTGCTGACGGTATTGTTTGAATTGTTGCAGCGTGTGCTGCATCTCGGCATCGACGGCCGAAAGGGCAATGCGGGATTCGTCGACGAGCAGGACGCTGGCGTAACAGAGGAAACCGACGCCGATGAGGTCAAGGGCTATCGGAAACCAGGAATAGCCGTCAGACAGGAAGTAGACCAACGCTATGCTGATGCATGAGGCGACGAAGAAGAAAAGGGTGATGTACAGGCTTGTCATGGCGCGCTGGAGCAGGCGGGCACGGCGGCTGGACAGCTCCAGTTGTTGGATGAGTACGGGGACATCCGCAAGCCGGGGAGTGCTGCTGTTTTCGCGAATGATATCACTGATGATACTGCTTACTTTGCGTGATCGTTCGATGGATCGGCTGAGGCGCTGCGACGTGGAGAGTATCAGTGAACTGCTGGCCATAATCAGCACCACTGGGGTGATCATGGCCGATAGTACGGACAATGTGTGGGAGAGCGCATCCATGTGGTATGGTCAGCTGACGGGATAGGCCGTAAGGGTATGGTTTGCCTGATGGTGTGTGCCGAAATAGCGCTGTTTGAATTGTACCGTGATGGGCCGATCCGCCGAAACGACGAGCGCGTAAAGGGTCTCCAAGGGGATGGCTTCTGGATCGATGAGGTCATTGCAGCGGAAGCACTGGATGCGCTGGGCGGGTACGCTGATATGATAGGGGCCCACCGGGTCACGGTCGGCGTAATAGACGTGGAGGCTCACCTGCGCTTCCTCGGCGTGGGTATTGAGGATGATTAACTCATCGCGGCTGGTACATGCCGGTTCGGGGCCATGGCTCTCCAAAGGGATGTAGCCGCCGGGAATAACCCACCGCATATACCCGGCGATGGGTTCATGGCTATTGCTGTTCGTCATGCGTAAAAATCGTTTTTAAGTGTTCATTCAGGAAAATACCCTGCGGGTCGAACTGCGTGCGGATGCGTTGGAAATCAGCCCAACGGGGATACAGCTGTTCCAGATCGGCGGCGCGCATGCTATGTTTCTTGCCCCAGTGCGGCCTTCCGCCGTAAGCATGGAATATGGGTTCAACGTCGTCGAAATAGGCCTGATAGGGCAGGCTGGCATTCTGGTGCAGCGTGATGGCGGCCACCGTGGATTTTCCATACCCATTACTGAGCCAGTTGCCGTCTCCTTTGACCGGCCGGAAGAGCACACGCCAGCCCACGTCTTTGCGGTGTTTTTCTTTGATTCGTTGGCGGATTTCGAGGAAGCAGGGGACGGCATCACGCAGGTCTACGGAATATTCGAGTTCATTGAATTTTAACGTCTGCTCGGAAGGCAGCACATCTTTGGCATAGCCGCGCATTTCTTTGTACAACTGGCCGAAGGGAAGGTCGGGCACTTGGCGATCTTCTTCGTTCCATGTGCGGATCGTTACATCATCCCGCCGGGGATACCAGTAAAAGCAGAAATTGCGGTGAAGTTCCATGAGTTCGTCCAGCTGGGCTAAACAGTCATCCAGTGAGGCGCGGTACTGTTTGCGGACGAGGCGGTATTGCGGGAGTAGCTTGAGCTTGACAGCGGTAAACAGGCCAATCGAGCCCAGGGATACGCGCAGCGCCTGCATCATTTCGGGGTGCTGGTCTGCATCAAAGTCATGTATAGCGCCCGTGCCGCTGATAAGACGGACCCCGTGCAGCTGTGAAGACAGGTTAGCCAAGTATTTGCCGGCGCCATGCGTGCCGGTACTGATGGCACCGGCCAATGTCTGTTTGTCGATGTGGCCCATGTTTTCCATGGCGAGCGCATAAGGCGCGATGGCCTCACCCACCGCCTCGATCGTGGTATTGGGTAGAAGCACGGCTGTCTGTGCGCCGGGATCGGCGCCAAGCAGGCCAGTGAACTTATCCATGTTGATAAGTGTCTCCTTGGTGGTGTAGATATCGGAACATGAATGGCTGGCACCCACCACGCGAAGGGTCTTGCCCTGATGGTAGGTCTCTTTGACGATTTGTTGCAGGGCTGTTTCATCGACAGGCGTCAGCAGTCGCTCAGGCGTAAACTGGATGCTTCCGGACCAACTGGTCCAGGTATGTCGGCGTAGCGTTTGCTCCATAGTAACATGATAGGTAAGTCCTGTTTATGCAACAACCAGGGGGGATTAATGTTTGCGAAGGGTATTGCTGTCCGTAGGGTGCACGGCATACTTCGGATGTTGAGCAAGTCACGGTATTTCCAGTTGCCGGATTTTTGGCCTAGGAGCGTAAACGATGTGAGCGTTCCAGCCAAAAATCCGCCAACTGGAATAAACGGAATTTGTCGTGCGCCGTTGCTGAGATTTGCGGCCCGGATGTATTCCAAATATTGTACCTTTGTAGCTGTATTGCTTATTACGTACGGTAAAGCTATTCGTCAATGTTATCCAAAAAAGCCAAATACGCCATCAAAGCCCTGATTGTTTTGGGCAGGAATTACGGTAAGGAACCGATGCAGATTTTACGCATTGCGGAAGAAGAACGTATTCCGAAGAAATTCCTCGAACAGATTTTGTTAGAAATGCGTAATGCAGGAATCCTGTATAGTAAAAAAGGGGCCGGTGGCGGCTACAACCTGAATAAAGCGCCCGAAGATATCCGGTTGTCGCAGGTGATGCGGCTTATTGACGGCCCGATTGCGCTGCTGCCCTGTGTAAGCCTCAATTTTTACCGGAGTTGCGACGAGTGCAAATCGGAAGAGGTATGCGGTATCCGCGATACCTTTATTGACGTACGCAACGCTATGTTACAAATCCTAAACGATACCAGTATAGCGGATATTATCGATAAGGAAAAGCGCCTTGCACTGGGTGTTTGACGGCAAACATTTAGGCGTCCGTTGCGTTTCTTATCGTAATGAAGCCCTTTTGGAAATGGGGCCTTGGCATCGCCGCTGGCCTAATCGTAATCATCATTGGAAGTAATTGGTATGTAAACCATCGGTGGAAGCCGCGGATGGAGGTGAAGTTAAAGGACCTGATCGCCCGCGAGACAGACGGCCGTTATCAATTGAGCTACGATCGCTTGGAGGTGTCGTTGCTGGGGGGCAATGCGGCGGCCGTAAACGTTTCCCTCATCCCCGATACGGCAACTTATAAGGGTGATGGCCGGCAGCGTCCGGAATCCGGCGCGTCGTATCTCGTCCGGATAGGCCGTCTCCAAGTTAAAGGAGTCGGACTGATGCGGCTGCTTATCAGCAAGAAGGTGCATGTCAACACGGTGGTTATCGACGCGCCATCGTTACAGCTTGTCCGCCATCATTGGCCCGACAAGGATACGGCGGCCGCCGACCCGACTGTGGATACGTTTGCCGAACGCCTCGCTAAGACGTTGGCAGGTACTCGGGTAAATCGCATGGTACTGAATGCCGGCCAATTTGAAATGACGGACGACAGCAGTGCGATGGACGTCCGGATACGGGATATCACCCTGGCGATACGCGATATAAGGATAGACCCGGCCTCGTTGCTTGATACGGCACGCCTGTATTTCGCGAGGGCAATCCGATTGGAGATAGATTCACTCGATTTTCTCCGGCCGGACAGCCTTTATCGGCTGCATGTAGGGCCGCTGCGTTTCCAAACGGATACGCGGGAATTGGCGCTCCGCGATCTGCGTTATGGACTTACGGTGAGCAAAGCCGAGTTTTACCGCCGGGTGCAACGGGCTAAGGACATTGCAAACATAGCGGTTGCTCATGTCGCATTAAACGATGTGAACCTGGCAAGGTGGGTCAACAGCCAAACGTTGGCAGCGTCGGTACTTCGCGTTGACAGTGGCAGTATCGCCGTCTATAAAGACAAAACAAAGCCCAACCCACCTGCGTATAAAATCGGTGAGTCGCCGCACCAGCAGTTGCTGGGGATGAAGCAGCGGCTCGCGATTGATTCGGTGCTAATCAATGCAATGGATATCAGTTTTACGGAGGTAAGCGACCAGACGGCCAAAGCGGGCACCGTGACGTTCGACGATGTTAACGGCCTAATTCGCAATATGACCAACGATTCTGTAATGCTGGCCCGTAACAGGTTCCTGCAGCTTGATGCGACCTCCCGCGTCATGGGGGCTGGGGATCTGGAAGTGAGGTTTCGCTTTGACCTGCTGGATACCCTTGGTGCGCATACGTATCAGGCCAAGGTTGGACGCATGGATGGTAGGTCCTTCAACCGGATGCTCACGCCGCAGATGAATGTGGAGGTTGAACAGGCGGATATCCAGGCGATGGCCTTTGAGATGGAGGCTAACGATCGCCAGACGAGCGGTACGCTGCAGTTGGATTATCGGAATTTGAAGGTAAGCTTGCTTAGGGAAGCCGGTAACGGCGAGACATCGGCGAGGCCGGTGGTATCGTTTTTTGCAAACCGGTTTTTGGTGAATGATAGCAACCCGGATGCCAACGGGATATACCATCAGGGCAGCGTATATTTGGTGCGCGATCCAACATATTCGTTCTTTAAGATGATCTGGCATAGCATCCGTGAGGGGACGAAGCAATGCATTGGACTCGAACCTTGAATGTGCACAAGCGACCTAGGGGATGAGCGGGGCGAGTCTTCCAGTTGCGTTGCGTATCCAACATGCCAGTCCCTCAGCTATGCCTTTCCTCTCCCTCCTAAGGCACCTTGGATGTGCACAAGCGACCTAGGGAGATGAGCGGAGCGAGTCTTCCAGTTGCGTTGCATATCCAAGGTGCCGCCACTTCCGCTGCCGTCTCTTACGTTTCGTCTGCAATCCCTTCCACACCAAGTTTGACCGCTAATACCTGCAGGTTTTCCCAAACGGCATCAACCAATGGAATGCCGTGTTCTTTGCGGTGTTGTGTGGCGCGATACTCCGGTTCGCCCGGGATGATAACACCTTGTTCCTCGTTTATCCGTTGGGCATTTTTAAACCGGCTAATCCATTGATCCATATGGGCTTTGAAATCGGCGACAGGTCGGAATCCATCTACACGCATGGCACCGACGAAGTGACCAATGCCTTTGCCGGGCTGGTCGGCTACGGGTTGCAAGTACGCCACAAACGGCGGTACCCATGGGCCGTAGTTGGCGCCGGACAATACACCGGAAAGGATGTCCACGGTGGCGGATAATCCAAACCCTTTGTGGCTGCCTCGGCCATATTCGCTGCCCAAAGGCAACAGTGCGCCGCCGGCCGTCACCGCATTGGGGTCGGTGGTAGCCTTGCCGTCGGGCGTCAATGCCCAGCCTTCGGGAATGGGAACGTTCATCCGCTGCGCGATTTCCAGCTTGCCGTTGGCAGCAGCTGAGGTGGCCATGTCGACCACCACGGGCGGATAGGCGCCGGCTGGAAAGGCATAGCACATTGGATTGGTGCCCAGCAGCCGTTCGGACGAAAACGTGGGAGCCACCAGTGGGCTGGCGTTGGTCATGGCATATCCGATCATTTCCTGCTCCACGGCTTTCAGGGCGTGATAAGCGGCGATACCGAAATGATTGGAATGGCGGATGGCTACCCAACCGGAACCATATTGCCGGGCTTTCTCGATGGCAAGGTTCATCGCATAGGGGGCCACCACCAGTCCTAAGCCACCATCGCCGTCGACCGTGGCGGTAGTCGGTGTCTCATGGACAATGCGGATATGGGGCGTTGGGTTGAGCCGGTTGTTTTCCCATAAGCGTACATAACCGCTGAGTCGCGCCACACCATGTGAATCAATGCCACGGAGGTCGGCGGAAAGGAGTACATCCGCCGCTAACGCAGCATCGGCATCAGGGCATCCGATGGATTGGAAGATGCGGTATGTAAAATCCCTTAATTGCCGTTCTTGTACGATCATGTTCTTGTGCTTTTTGCGATAAATGTTGGGTCGCCTTCTCTTATTGCCTTGCCCGTTGCATGGGATTTGGTCCGACGGATGCGCCACGCGCCGGCCCGGTTCCCTGCTTAAACAATTCAAAACGTGTGGGCGTATGTTGGCGGGGCCACGAATTGTTGGCTTCGTCAATGTCTGCCGTCTCCCGCAGGGGATCGATAAGGATGGTCTTCACCTCCTTGGTTTTCGCAAAGACCTTGGTGACTTCATGTTCGTTTTTCCGCCAGATATAGGCCGGAATCCGCTCGGTTTCCGTGGTGCCATCCACAAAGGTCCACTGAATGATAATGGGCATGACCAGCCCGCCTTTATTGCTCATTTTAAGCTGGTAGAAATGGTACTCGCCATCATACAGCGCTTTTTCTTCTGCCGATAACGACTGGTAGTATTGCTCGAAGGCTTGCTTGTCTTCCGCTGTGATTGCGAAGCGATCCCATTTGTTATAAAAATCCTGCAAGGAGGTGTCGGCCTCCACGGCAAAATTGACGCCGGCTTCGATGTTGCGCCGGCGGGAAATGGTATTCAGGTCATTTTCGTGGGCTGCCTTGGCCTCGGCTTGCGCTTCCTGCAGGTTTCCCACGGGCTGGAAGTACTGTACATCGTCCAGGGAGATATCCACGGGATCGGTACTGAAAAACCATCCACGCCAAAACCAATCGAGATCGACAGCCGAAGCATCTTCCATGGTGCGGAAAAAGTCAGCAGGGGTGGGGTGCTTAAACGCCCAACGTCGGGAATACTCCTTGAACGCATAGTCAAAAAGCTCGCGGCCCATCACGGTTTCACGCAGGATATTGAGCGCCGTGGCGGGTTTGGCATAAGCATTTGGCCCAAACTGCACGATATTTTCCGAGTTGGTCATGATGGGCTCCAACTGGTCTTTCGGAAGCTTCATGTAATCGACGATCTTATGTGCGGGACCGCGGCGTGAGGGGAAATCCTTATCCCATTCCTGCTCCGCGAGGAACTGGCAGAAGGTGTTGAGGCCTTCGTCCATCCATGTCCACTGCCGTTCATCGGAGTTGACAATCATGGGAAAGAAGTTATGGCCGACCTCATGGATGATAACGCCAATCATCCCGTATTTAGTGGCTTCTGAATACGTGCCGTCTTTATCAGCACGGCCGTAGTTGAAGCAAATCATGGGATATTCCATGCCGTTGGCGGCTTCCACGGAGATGGCTACCGGATAGGGGTAGGCAATGGTGTGCTTGGAATATACCTTCAGGGTGTGGGCGACAACTTTTGTGGAATATGGGCGATAGAGGGGATAGGCCTCGGGGCCGTAATATGACATGGCCATGGGTGCGTTCCCCGCAATGCCGTCCTTGACGCGCATGGCGTCCCACACGAGGCGGCGGGATGTCACAAAGGCAAAGTCACGTACATTTTTGGCTTCATAGATCCAAGTCTTCTTGCCCTTGGCCTTGCCTCGCATAGCTTGCCGGGCCTCGTCGAGCGTGACGACTTCCACCGGCTCGTCCGCCTGCTGTGCCTGCCGCCAGCGATCGTATTGCGCAGCGGTGAGCACGTTGGCATAATTGCGGCATTCGCCCGTGGCACCAACAATGTGGTCGGCCGGTACGGTAATGTTCACCTTGAAGTCCCCGAATGCCAATGCAAATTCGCCCCGACCTGTAAATTGCTTGTTTTGCCACCCTTGGAAGTCGGAATATACGGCCATACGCGGGTACCATTGCGCAATGGTATAAAGATAGTTGCCGTCTTCGGCAAAGTATTCATAGCCGCCGCGCCCTCCTTCCGTCATCCGATCGCTGATGTTGTACTGCCAATCGATTTGCAACACAAACTTGGCGCCGGGTTTCAGGGTGGTTGGCAGCTCCACGCGCATCATGGTATAATTGATGGTATATGGAAGCGCTTTGCCAGCCGCATCAGCCACTTTCAGGATGTTGACACCCAAATCTTTATCGTGGGCTATAAGTTGCTGCAACTGGCGGGTGGTCACCTGATCACCGAGTGAGCTTTCGTCGAACTTCTTGCTTTCGGCATCGGCCTTGTGTTCGTTTTCATCCAACTGGATCCACAGGTAAGTCAAGGGGTCGGGCGAATTGTTGGTATACGTGATGGTTTCAGCGCCGATGACCCGCTGATTTTCGTCATCGACCTCTACGTCGATGACGTAATCAGCTTTCTGCTGCCAATATTGGTGACCAGGGGCGCCTGAAGCTGTACGGTATACGTTCGGGTCGCTCAATAATGTGCCGAGCTGCTCAAACTTGTTCCCATGGTTCGAACCGGGATTGTTTTGATATTGCGCCAGGACGGGGGAGGAGAGCGTTCCAAACCCGAGAAGCATGAACAACTGATAGTATCTTCGTTTCATGTTTTCATGTTTTATGTTAAGCGTTAAGCTGTCGGTTTTTACATTCGTTCCAATGCCATCACCAGTGCGATGCCGAAAATAGCGGCAGACAGGAAAAACGTCCAGTCTCGCCTCGATACGGAAAAAATGCTCGTGGCAATGAATGATACGACCAAGACCACGAAAACGATGGCCAGCTGCCCTATTTCCAACCCCACATTAAAAGCGAATAAGGGCCACGTGATACTACTTTCCTTGCCCAGCAGCGACCGCAGGTAATTGGAAAATCCCAATCCGTGGATGAGCCCGAAAAACAACGCGTAGCTGTAGGTGAGCCAATCGGTGCTTGATGCCCGCCTGCGTTTTTTGACCACATTGCTGAAGGCGGTGATGACAATGGTGACCGGGATGAGGAATTCAATCAATTCGGTATTTACCCGGATAAGGTTGAATACGCTCAGTGCCAACGTAAGTGAGTGGCCAACGGTAAATGCGGTGACCAGTACAACCACCTTTCGCCAGTCTTTCATGAAATAGGTACAACAAAGCGCAATGACAAAAAGGATATGGTCGTATCCCGAAAGGTCTAAGATGTGCTGTAGACCCAACTCGAAATAAACCCCGAAATCCTGCATATTGAAGTTTTGTTGTTATATTCGCGACAATATTACGTTTATTGCGGCGAAAACACAATCGATAACGGAAAATATATCGTGACGTTCCGTTGATGGAGGCTTAAATTTCATGTTGACTATAATTATCGGCTTTTTTTTGTTGGTTTTCCATCCGTTTTATGTTAGCATTACGTCGATTGACTTCAACGAAAAGGCAAAAACGATGGAAGTAAGCTGCCGCATTTTCTATGACGACCTGGAAGAAGCGATCCGTGCGGAGTATAAGACAAAAATTGACCTCATACATCCGGCCGATCGCCGCAGGACAGACAGCTTGTTGGCGGATTACTTTGTAAAGCAGCTTAAGCTTGGTGTAAACGGAACATCAAAAACCTTAAGCTTCCTTGGTTACGAAATTGAGGACGACGTGGCGTGGTGCTATCTTGAGGCCAGCAATGTAGCCGGGGTGCAGCGCATCACCATAGACAACCGCATCTTATTTGACCAATTTCCCAAGCAAAGCAACATCTTGCACGTGACGGCCTATGGCAAACGGAAAAGCGCGAAGCTGGACAACCCGATGCGTAGGGCCGTTTTTGTGTGGTGACCAGTGGAGTCGGAATCAGGCACCTTTGGATGCGCAAAAGCAACCTAGGTGGATGAGCGGAGCGAGTCTGCCAGTTGCGTGGCGTATCCAAGGGTGCCTGGGGAAGCCCCGTGTCCTAACACTACCTGACAAGTAGTTGCATACGAAACCTAGGAGACGGCAGCGAAGCGCACCGAATCCGATTGGGGATCGGCTACGTGATGCCTCACTGTTCTTCAAATTCATCATCATTGAAGTCGTTGTCAAATAGACTCCCCAGCATATCGGCAAAGGCGATACCGCCGTCGAGGTAGCTTTTGTTGAGCTGTGAATATTCGGCTAATCCATGGAGCACAAACTCCATGAGCAACAATTGTTGGCTTTCGGCAAGCTTCGGATGAAGTTTTTTGATCAGGGCGTGCAAGCCCGGTACCTGCATCACCGCCTTTTTGTACTGGCTGTCTGAGAGCTCATCTGTCAATTCCAGTCGGTGGCCATCCGTGAACCAGTCAATAATGGGGGTGTATGGATTTTCGGTTTTCGACTTTTTGGTCTTCTCGGGGTGCGGAAAATACTGCGTAAACAGGGTTTTCACCGCAGAGCCGATGAGCCGGTGTGCTACATGGACAGGTCCCTCGAGCTCGCCTTCGTAGACAAGTTCGATTTTCCCGGTAATGGCCGGGATGATACCGGAAAAATCCGACAGGCGGGCGGCAGTCTTCTGCTGGCCTGCTATCAGCATCCGCCGTTCTGCGGCACTGACTAGATTTTCAAATGCAGCTATCGTCAGGCGTGCGGACACGCCGGATTTTTGGTCAATAAATTCACTTTTTCGAGCTTCAAAGGCCACTTGTTCAACCAGGTCCTTCAACAGGCCGTCTACTTCAATGGCTGCCTGTTGCTCGGGAGTGACGCGCGCTTCCTGAAAGGTGATTTTGCGGGAAATATCGATGCTGTTTGGGTAATGTGTCAGTATCTGGCTTTCGATGCGATCTTTCAGCGGGGTAACGATGGAGCCGCGGTTGGTGTAGTCTTCCGGATTGGCGGTGAACACAAATTGGATATCAAGTGGTAAGCGCAATTTGAATCCACGTATCTGGATATCTTTTTCCTGTAGCATATTAAACAAAGCGACCTGTATCCGGGCTTGCAGATCGGGCAGTTCGTTGATGACAAAAATACCGCGGTGGGCTCTCGGAATCAGCCCGAAGTGGATGACACGCTCGTCATTATAAGTCAATTTCAGTGTTGCCGCTTTAATCGGATCGACATCCCCCACGAGATCGGCTACGGTGACATCCGGGGTAGCCAGCTTTTCCGTATACCGCTCTGAACGGTGTAGCCAGGCGATGGGCGTGTCGTCGCCTTTTACCTGGATTTCGTTCCGTGCATACCATGAGATAGGGTGCAACGGATCGTCGAAAAGCTCGCTCCCTGCCACATAAGGCACGTATTCGTCTAATAAGTGCACCATCAGGCGGGCAATACGTGTTTTTGCCTGCCCCCGCAATCCCAGCAGTAGGATATTATGCCGGGATAGGACGGCGGTCTGCAGTTCGGGGATGACGGTCTCGTCATAACCGACAATGCCTTTAAACCCAGCTTTTTTTTCTTGTAGCTGCCTGATGAGATTAGCTCTTAGTTCGTCTTTTACGGTACGGTATTGGTATCCTGATTTTTTGAGTTCGCCTAATGTGTGAATATGAGTCATACTATTTTTAAAATCGTTGTTTTTTATTGTATCGATCACTGGCCCCCGCTACTGATTACTATTTCCGATGCTACCGATTCGGGCTGTTGAACACTAAACATGGATACAGAAGCGAAGTGCCGCCATCCCCTACCGCACCGTCTTTCTCCGGTTGCGGATGTAGTCTTCGAAAATATACTCACCCAACCCCTGGAGAGAGCTGTAAAATGCTCTTCCGCCGTTGGTTTCGGTAAATTGTCGGACGAATTGCTGTAAATAGGGGTCGCGGGCAATCATAAACGTGGTGATGGGGATGTTGAGCCGTTTGCACTGAGCGGCCATATTTAACGTTTTGTTGACAACTTTGCGATCCAGGCCTACGCTGTTTTTATAATAACGGCCATTTTCCTTCAGGCACGTCGGTTTACCGTCCGTAATCATGAAAATCTGCTTGTTATGGGTTTTGCGCCTGCGCAATAAATCCGTGGCCAGCTCAAGCCCGGCTAACGTGTTGGTGTGATACGGGCCTACTTGCAGGTAGGGTAAGTCTTTGATCGTAATGGGCCAGGCATCATTGCCAAATACGACGATATCCAGTGTGTCTTTCGGGTAGCGGGTATGAATCAGCTCGGCCAACGCCATCGCAACTTTTTTGGCTGGCGTAATGCGATCTTCCCCGTACAAGATCATACTATGGGAAATATCTATCATCAGTACGGTAGACGTCAGTGTTTTATAGTCCCGTTCTTCGACTTCAAGGTCGCGTTCGGTGAGCATGAAGTTGCCAATACCATGGTTTACCTGTGCGTTGTGGATGGACGTGGTCATATCAATCTGATCCAGGCTGTCGCCATACTGGTACTCCCGGCTGTCGGCATTTTTTTCGTCGCCCAATCCGGAGAGGTTGCTGTTGTGGTTGCCACGTCCGCTTTTGCGCAGTTTGCCGAAAATCTCTTCCAGCGCCGATTGGCGGATAGTCTGCTCGCTTTTAGCCGTAATCCGGAATTGGCCTGAGCTTGGATCGTCGCTAAGGTAGCCTTTGTCTTTAAGATCCTGGATGAAATCGCCCATGCCATAGTCATCTGTGGTGAGGTTGTATTGCTTGTCCAGCTCATTGAGCCAGGCCAATGCTTCCATAGCGTCACCCGCGGTGTATTGGAGCAGTTGCATGAAAAGTTTCAGCAACTCATCAAAACCGCCTTTTGGCAACGTATTGGGTGTATATTGTGAGAAATGGTAGCCACGCATATGTTCTGCTGTTTTATTGTTTTGTTTGTACTGTCCGCGGATGCACAACAAATTTCAGATGTTTCGCCATTCACGATGTTTCGACGTTGGATTGTACCCAAAGGGCATGGACGGAGCGAGCGTTCCAGTCATCCAACAACGTCGTGCGGGTAAGCAGCGAACATCAGGCCTAAGTTACTGCTTTTTTCGGTAAGTCAAGATCCGGTTTTGTGGTTTTTTACTTTACACCGGAAATCCTTATCTTTACGAAACATTCAGGGCCAATTGTTGTTTCTCCGTCAATGTAACGCTATGTTTCATGAAACCAATCTGGAAATGGGTCATTGGGATTACTGTTAGCCTCCTATTGGTGATATCGGTGAGTGCTTGGTACCTAAGCAGGCATTGGCGGCCGATATTGGACGCTCGACTCAAAGAAGCTGTGATGAACGCCACGGACAGCCTTTACCTGATCGCTTATGACGAGTTGGGTTTCAATTTGGTTACGGGAAACGCTACGATTGAAAACCTGCGGCTGACGGTGGATACCGCCAGGTATGCAAAGATGGAGATTAACCAACAGGCACCAGACAATGTTTACAACATCAGCATAGCCAATCTGCAGATCCGGCGATTCCATCCACGCCGCATCCTCGCTGATCGCAGGTTGAACATCGATGACATCATCATCGATACGCCGGCTATTCAAGTGGTGAATACCTACCATGTCTACAACGATACGGTAGCGACAAAGCGCGACCCACGGACACTCTACCAACGGATCGCTCATCTGCTCAACGAGGTGAGCGTAGGGAATATCTATCTTAACGATATTCAGTTTAAGTTTACCAAAAACACCGACTCCGCTGTAAACGAAACGGCGCTGAACAATCTCAACATCCATGTGCGTGATGTGCTTATTGATTCGGTTTCCCAGTTTGATACATCGCGGTTTTACTTGACACGGGCCATCGATGTGGACATGCCTGGTTTCCGGTATGAGACGCCCGATAGCTTTTATTATGTGAGCTTTGACCGGGTGCAGCTGGCTACATTGTACAAGCGACTGCTTGTCACGGGGTTGAAGTACGCTCCGCGGATGAATAAGAGCGAATTCTACAAGCGAAGCCAGCAGGCAAAAGATATGGCTATCATCGCCTTTCCGGCGATTCGTCTTGAAGACATCGATTTGCAGCGATTTGTCGATAGCCGAAAGCTGTATGCAGGTAGTCTGCATATCGACAGCGGTACGGTGGCGATATCCAATGATCTCCGTTATCCCCGGCATGCGACCAATAAGATGGGCAAGTCGCCCCATCAATTGTTGCTCAACATGAAGCAGACGATTAAAATTGATTCGGTGTTGCTCAATCATTTGAACATCAGCTACGCCGAGGTGGGCAAAAAGTACGGGAAGGAGGGGAAAATAACGTTTGACGACGCAAGTGGCGTTTTTAGGAACGTGACGAACGATACATCGGCGTTGCTGCGGAATCAGGTGATGGAGGCACAGCTGACCACATATCTGATGAATACCGGCAAACTGGATGTGTTGTTTGCGTTTGATATGCTCGATAAAGACGGCAAATACACCTATAAAGGACAGCTTGGACCCATGAACGGCACTCCGCTTAATCGTATGATTACACCATTATTGAACGCAGAGATAGGTAGTGCAAACATAAAGGGCCTACGCTTTGACGTGCAGGCTGATGATCGCCGGGCACGGGGTTCGCTGCGGTTTGACTATGACAACATGCGGCTCCACTTACTGACCGAGGGGGATGACGGAAGCCGGTCGTCGAAACGCGTCGTATCCTTTCTGGCAAATAGTTTTATCATCAATGATAGTAACCCCGATGCCAATGGCCAATATCATCGGGGTCGGATTAATTATACACGTCCGCCCACTTATTCTTTTTTCAAAATGCTTTGGCAAAGTTTGGCTCAGGGCATCAAGGAGTGTGCTGGAATCAGCCCCGAGCGCGAGCGACGATTGCTAAATGCCGCGGAAGAAGCTAAGCAAGCCGCAGAAAAAACAGGTGGCTTTTTCAGGCGGGTATTTGGCAAGAAAGCAGAAGGCAACTAGTATTTCGGCTTGAACAAATCAAAGAATTTGGTGAAGATGCCATTACGCGGAGGCAGGCCGGCTTGCTCACGTTCGAAGTTGATGGCCTCCCGCCGGGTAAGCATCACCATATCCATTCGTTGATCCTGCAGTGGGCGGTCATAGCGATCGGTCTGTACCGCGGCGATGCTATCGACGACAGCTATCCCCGAAACCAATTCACCAAAGACGGTATAACTTTGGTCGAGGTGG
This sequence comes from Parapedobacter sp. ISTM3, assembly GCF_016533505.1. Taxonomy (NCBI): domain Bacteria; kingdom Pseudomonadati; phylum Bacteroidota; class Sphingobacteriia; order Sphingobacteriales; family Sphingobacteriaceae; genus Parapedobacter; species Parapedobacter sp. ISTM3. The sequence goes on from NZ_JAENGN010000001.1 coordinate 40,150, forward strand.
GGCGTACCACCGAGTGTCTTGTATACCTCCCGCTGGTGCGGCGGGATTTTGCGCCCGCCGAGGCGCAATTGCTCCAGGCTATCCAGGCCGTTATCGGTAAAGGTACGCCCTTGCACCAGGTAGAATTGCGACCCACTGGAGGCTTTTGCAGGATTGTTGTCGCGGGCAGCTCCAATGGCACCCTTTTTATGAAAAAGGCTATCGTCGAATTCGGCGGGAATGGTGTATTCCGGTCCGCCTTCACCCAGCCGCTGCTTTTCAGCCGCATAGCGGGAATTTGGATCGCCACCCTGAATCATGAAATGCTGGATAACGCGATGAAACAATAAGTCCTTGAAATAACCCTCACGGACCAACTTCGTGAAATTTTCACGATGTAAAGGCGTTTCGTCATACAACTTCAGCAGGCATTCGCCTTTTGGTGTGATGATCCGGACGTACTTGGCGGGAGGGGCAGCGTGCGATGTAAGAATAGATGCAATGAGTGCTACGAGTATCAGCGTTTTCTTCATGAGCGTTTTTAAACGTATAGGGGCTATTCACTGCTGAATAGCTTCGTCGAAATAATCGATGATCAATGATTTGATGATGAGCTCTTGCTCCAAAAGGGTATAGTTGGGTATCGGTTTGATAAGGCGCCAGTGTGGCCAGCCTTCTTGATCGAGTCCTTCCAGTTCATAAAACCCCATAGCGCTAAAAAGACGGCATGTAGCGATGTGCATTAATTCTTCCTTCTGTCTTTTGCTGAATTTCATGGGGCCTTTACCAAGCTCCTGCACCCCGATGAGAAACAGCATTACCTTGATGTCGGGCTTCTCCATGTCGAACTGCTTAGCCGTATCGGCTTGCAGCTCAGACCATCTCTTATTAATCAATGATGCGTTCACCATGCAAATTTAGCTAAAATTGTCTTAACAATTTCATCGATTGCCCATTGTCGCTTGAAGACCGGTTTGCTATTCCCTGATAGCGTGGCCGTCTGTTGCGTGCCGGAGGGAAAGGAAAGCAACATTTTGGGGAATTCTTTCTACAAGGTGTGGGTCAATGATGAGCTTGTATCCATCGCCGGTGAATTTTTCGTAAGCAAGTTGTGGTTTTTTGGCTAATGCACCTGGTTGATACTCATGCTGTTAGGTGGTTGTCTTGTCGGATTGCTTGCCGCGGCGCGGATTCGGTAGCAATTGGCATCATATTGTTATATAAAAGAGCATAGTACACGGTGTTTAGCTAAAGACTTTAACCATATAACATTACCGCGCTTGAGGTAAGTTGAACGATAACGGTAAATTACTTAGCATAGTATGAACTGTTTGTTTTAGTATCTGGAAAAGCGTCGCTTCGGTGGCGCTTTTTTTTATTTCCCCCAAATCGCCAATAGCTCCCGGCACCGCTTTTCAACCAGCTGATACACGACGTCGAATAAGCGGCCGTCATAATAAGGGTCGGGTACTTCCTGGCCGCCTAAAAATAACTGGATGCGTGCCCGCTGTTCGCTGGTTTTTGCGTAAGCCAATAAGTGTCGCAGATTATCGCGATCCATGGCCAGAATGTGATCAAATTCCTCCAGATGGCGGTGGTGTAATTGTTTTGCCCGTTGCTTGCTGATATCAATGCCATGGCGTTTAGCTACGGCGATGGCGCGGTGATCAGGCGGATTGCCGACATGCCATCCACCAATGCCTGCGGAGTCAATTTCCCAGTCCAGACCTCGTTCATCAGCCAAATGCTGCAAGATACCGTGCGCCAATGGCGAACGGCAAATGTTTCCCAGGCATACAATGAGTATCTTCATGGTTGGTTAAAACTGGAGGGTAAATACACTGCCTTTCCCTTCTTCACTTTGCACCAGAATGTTACCGCCATGCAGGAGCATAATTTGTTTGCTGAGCGTAAGTCCTACTCCGCTTCCCGTTTTACGTGTAGTAAAAAATGGAATAAAAATACTCTCCAGCAACTCTGCGGGAATGCCTTTTCCGTTGTCGCTTACCTTGATCTGCGGTCGGCCGTCGTTCGCCGATGCCGAAAGCGAAATATAGGGGGCCGGCGATTCTTTGACGGCCTCCATCGCGTTCAATAAGAGGTTGATCAGCACCTGCTCAATGAGGTTTATATCCAGATCAAGCTGTAGCTGCGTGTCTTTCAAAATAATATCCAGCTCGATATTTTTTTGGATAAGCGAAGGTTCCATGAGCTGATAGAGATTTTCAAACAGGTCGGATGCATATACCCTGCTGATGTTCGGTCGTTCTATTTTGTTTAATGAACGGTAAGTGCCTGCAAATTTGAGCAATCCTTCGCTCCGGCGTTTTATCGTTTCGGTGCCTAGTCGAATGTCTTCCAATTCCTCGTTATTGGGCATGTTATCCAGTCGACTTTTTAGCGTATCCGCAAGGGATGATATGGGCGCAATGGAGTTCATGATTTCGTGTGTAAGTACGCTCAACAGCTTTTGCCAGGCTTTGGCCTCCGTTTCATCAATGGCTTCATTGACATTTTGGTAGACAACAAGCTGGAATTTGCCTTCGGGCGTTTGAAAGTAGCTGGAGGTAAGCAGCAGCTTGATATTCCCCTTGGCAGAATTGACACTGAGCAGCGTTTGTTCACCGGGGACCAATTGCATGGTTTTTTGATACAAATCTTCGTTTTTGCGCTGAAGTCCTTCAAACCGATGTAAATACGGGATATGAAAAAGTTTTTTAAAGGCTTCATTCATCCATACGACTTCGTGGGTCTCGGTGTTATACGAGAGGATTGCTGTATCGACAATTTCCAGGATTTGATGCAGGTACTGATATTGTGTTTCGCGTTCGCCGCTGATTTTTTTGAAGACGGCATTGATTTCATTGAACGCACTTCGCAAGGGCAGCAACTCTGCCTTGGCATAGTTGAGCGGAAAGTGGCGGGTAAAATCGCGGTATCGGGCTGCTTCGGCAAACTCCTCCAGCTCGCGATAGGCCAGCAACTGCGAGCGGAAATTAAGTGTGAGCATCCAGATGCAAAACGGGCCTAATAGGAATGCGTACAAATATTGCGCTTTGAACAATAAATACGCTAAGCTCGTCAAGGCCACCAATAGCAATATCGCCCGGAAAAAAATCAATCGCCTGAATCGTCGCATCCTCAGATATCGTATTTGCTTAGCCGCCGATAGAGTGCAGTACGGGTAATGCCCAACTCCTTGGCTGCCTTGCTGATGTTCCCGCCGTGTTTCTCCACGACGTTTGCGATGGTAATACGTTCCAGCTCGACTAAGTTGTGTTCTTCCGGTGCCTGCCGCTGGGTTTGGTTGTTCTGTGGCGCTTGTTCGATGGCCGAGAAGATGAGATCTTCAGCGCCTAAAATTTCAGTATCAGCCATGATGACTGCGCGTTCAATGCTGTACTGAAGTTCTCTGACATTGCCGGGGTAATGGTATTTCAATAACTTCTGCTCTGCCTTTTTATCCAAGTCGGCAATAGATTTCATGTATTTTTGGGCATACTTCTGAAGGAAATGACGTGCGATCCGGAGGATGTCTTCGCCTCGATCACGTAATGGAGGCACCTGTATGTCTACCGTATTAATGCGGTAGATGAGGTCTTTTCGAAAGCGGTTTTCGTTGGCCAAGTCGGTCAGGGGCACGTTCGTGGCACAAATCAACCGGATATCCACGGGAATGGGTGTATTGCTTCCCAACGGGATGACTTGCCTGTTTTGTAGTACGCTGAGCAGTTTGGCTTGCTGTTGAAGGGAGATGTTGCCAATCTCATCCAGAAAAAGCGTTCCGCCGTTTGCGGCCTCAAACCGACCGACCCTATCCTCCCGGGCGTCTGTGAACGCCCCTTTTTTGTGCCCAAAAAGTTCGCTCTCAAAAAGGCTTTCCGTGAGTGCTCCTACGTCTACTTTGACAAAGGGTTTGTCCGCTCTTCGGGATTGTTTATGGATAGCCGTTGCGATAAGGTCTTTTCCCGTGCCGTTTTCGCCAAGCACCAGTATATTGGCGTCAGTAGGTGCAATTTTGCTGATCTTGTAAAGCAAGTCTTGCATGATTTCGGATTCACCGATAAACTCGGCATCCATCACCGCTTTATTAGGCTCTACGGCTTTCTTGCGATCGCTTTTCGACAATAGCCCGGTGATCACGCCTATTAACTGTTCGTTTTGCCACGGTTTGACGACAAAGTCTGCTGCACCCTGTTTGAGCGATGTGACCGCCAGATCGATGGCTCCATACGCCGTAATCATCACGACGGGCAGGTTTGGTTTGATGGTTTTGATACGGTTTAGCCAATATAAGCCCTCATTGCCCGTGTTGATGGTGCTTTTGAAATTCATGTCCAGCAGTACAAGATCCGGTGTTTCCTTGGCCAGAAGTGAAGGAATTTGCTCGGGGTTGTGCTCTGTTATGACTTTTCCAGCTTGCTGTTTGAGTAATAGGCGTACGGCGGTCAGTACATCGGGATCGTCATCCACGACTAGTATACGCGAGTGCTTCATATTGTTTAGTTAAATATGACATCCAATTAAAATGTAAAACTACGATATCTATGGCGGCCCGCAAAAAAATGAAAAAATAATTTTGAATGTCGCATAACAGCACTATATTTGCAGACCCAAAAGGAAGGGAGCTTAGCTCAGCTGGTTCAGAGCATCTGCCTTACAAGCAGAGGGTCACTGGTTCGAATCCAGTAGCTCCCACAAAATTTACAAAAAGCCGTTTTTCTCGTAGAAAAACGGCTTTTTTATTAGAGGCTCTCCTGACTGACCTCGATGGCGCACGATGGCCGATTGGGTACCGGGAGCGACCTTTTTCGGCTACCGCATTACCGACAAGTTGATTTGGAACTCGGAGTGTCAGGTCGAGTTCCTGCATTATAAGTCGCAAGAAACCCACCACGAAATCGTGATAGAGCATACGTGTGTTTGGTTACCTGTTTGAGGTTGGATGCGATGTCCTGCCATACATCCGGCAAAACAGGAAAATAAAGGGTGGATCTTCGTTTGTCCATGATCCACACGAGATGAAACTTAGTTTGTTTTCGCGATATGAGCGGCTGAACACCCACGCCGGAGTACGTGTGGAATTGCTGCATCTTCCGCGGGTGGAAAGCAACATGGACATCTGGACATTCGGTGCCAATTTCAATACCAGAGAAAATATCGTTATCAAAGCTAATTATCAGCGCCGGATGAACAGGTTTCAGGATGACCCAAGTCCCAGAAAACAGATCGTGGAAACGGGCATTGGCTTTATTTTTTAGATCTGTCAATACGTGCCGTCGAGAATGATATCGTTTTGGCCACCTCCACAGAAAGGTAACATAAAAGTAACAGTGAGGTGTTAGCTTTGCATCCGGATCACCAACACACCGTGAATGACACTAAAAGTTCCGGATCGTTATTCAGACAGTCACCTGCTGGAGCAAATTGCTTTGGGCAACGTGGAGGCGCTTGAACAACTGATGCGCCGCTACGACGGCTTGGTGTACGATTTTGCCCTAAAATTGGTCAAAAACTCTCAAATTGCTGAGGAAATCACGCAGGATGTATTTATAAAAATCTGGGAAAACAGAGGTCAAGCATCTCAGATAAAGTCGGCCGCCGGCTGGTTTTATACTGCAAGCCGGAATCGCTCGATCTCCATGATCCGGGAGGAAACGGCCCGCCAGGCACGTGAACAGTGCTATATGGCCGAACAAGAAATCGCTGCGAGACCGGAGGACGATATTTATCGCTACGATACCAAGGCACTGATGGATGAGTTTATTCTCCAATTGCCACCTAAACGACGTGAAATTTTTCTGCTTAACCTGAAACATGGGTTATCCATTGAAGAAATCGGTGCCCGGCTTAACATCTCGCCCTATACGGTGAAAAACCAACTGCAAAAAGCATATGCCTTGCTGCGGCGATGGATGACCGAACACGCCTACCTCCTGATTGTCGGAAGCGGTTTATTCTGACGATCCTAAACTTAACACATTCTTAATAATACCTCGTAGTCCCGCGCAGCCACCGGCTGCGTCATAGTACTGATGGATAAGGAAAAATATCGGGTACTGTTCAAGAAGTATGTCAGCGGTGAACTGGCTCCGGCCGAAAGGGAAGTGTTTTTACACTTTGTCGAAGACCCCGAGAACGAGGCGTTATTGGATGAGTTTCTTCGGACATATTGGCGGGACGCTGTGCGGGACGGCGCGCGGAATGTCCAGAAAAGCAGTGAAAGACGGATCGCTGCTGTGATGGGGTATGTGCGGAAAGACCGTCACCGCAGACGTTGGCTTCCCTGGATGGCAGCGGCCTGTCTCATGGGAATCGTTGCGGTTTGGGCGCTGCACCGAATGCAAACTGCCTTCGATACCACCCGCCACGCAACGGAATATTGCATAGCGGCTGCGCACGGACAGAAAAAAACCGTGCATATGCCGGACGGCAGTGTGGTGTACCTGAATGCTGGAAGCGCGTTGAGGTATAGCAGTGATTACAATCGAAGCATGCGAGATGTGGTGCTGGACGGCGAAGCTTTTTTTGATGTACAACAAAATCCTGAAAAGCCGTTTGTCGTTCGTACGCAAACACTGCATATCCAAGTGTTAGGTACGGCTTTCAATGTGCTGGCGTTTGACGACGAAACGGCCGTCTGCGTGGCCGTCCGCAGTGGGCTTGTCGAAGTGACGGCGTCAGGCGATTCATTGCTGCATTACGGAAAATTGGGGGCAGGCAAACAACTGCACTTCGACCGGGAGACCCTCGAAGCTGAAATTAGCGATTTCAATGAAGAAACGGGCATGCTGGACTGGAAAGATGAGGTGTTTGTGATTCAGGAAGATGAATCGTTTGCTCAGGTAGCAAAACGCCTGGAACGTTGGTATGGAATGTCGATTGTTTTTGAAGACAAGGCACTTGAACGCTGTCGGTTTGCGGGCAAGTTCAACCGGATGCCTATCAACAGCCTGCTGGGACTGCTGCAAAAGGGAAGCGGCTTTAAATTCCGGATTGAAGGCGGTACAGTCTTTCTGAGTGGTCCGGGATGCGGCGGATAACCGGCTATCAGATAAATGTAAACATTAAAAAGGAGCGGCGTATGTAACAGGAGACAGGAATCAAAAAACTTCCGGCAGGAGGCCGGAAGCTTATGGACGTGTTGCCAAGCGGTCTGGACAACTCATTGGCAACCATGGATTTCAAGAAGTATGAAACTTATTAAAATCATTCAAAGATAATGAACAGGAATTTACTGTGCTATTCAAAAATCATTTTTAATGCCATGAGATACAGTTCATTGATGCTTTTGGTACTGGCCTTCGGCCTATCGCTCTGCAGTGCCAAGCACGTGGACGCACAAGGGCTCCATGACACGAAAGTGGCCCTTAAAGTCAAAAACACAAGCCTTAAAGCGGTGTACCGTGAAATCGAACGGCAAAGCCATTTCCGTTTCGTTTATAGCAGGGATGCGGTTCCGGAAGATCAGGAAATCAGCCTGTCGATAAAGAGCAACCTGGCAAGCGTGCTTGACGAGATTGAACGGCAGACACACACGGTGCATGAGCTGACAGGGACGCATATCGTTGTTACGTACCGACCTCCGCAGCAACAGGGAAGGGTCGCCGGCCGCGTAGTGGATGCGGGGGGAACCCCGCTGGCGGGGGCCAGTATCCATGTGGTGGAAACTGGTGGTCGGTATACCTCGGACGCTGAAGGGAATTTTTCGTTTGGCCTGCAGCCGGGTACTTATCGTATTGAAGTGAGCTATATTGCCTATGAAGGCCAGCGCATTTCAGACGTTTCGGTCGTGCGGGGTCAAGTTACGGAAGTGTTGTTTACGCTTAGCGAACGGCTGGATGAGATTGAGGAAGTCGTCGTGGTCGGTTATGGTACGCAGCGAAAGATTAATCTGACGGGTGCTGTGGACCAGCTTGGCGGAGAAGTATTTGAAAACCGTCCGTTGACGAGTGCAACGCGAGGTCTTCAGGGCGTGCTGCCGAATCTAAATATCCGGATGACGGACGGGAAGCCAACCCGGGGTGCTGAGTTTAATGTACGGGGTACAACGTCGATAGGTGCGGGGGGAAGTGCCTTGGTACTAATCGATGGCGTCGTAGGGGATCCTGCCCTGCTCAATCCAAATGATATTCAGAGCGTCACCGTGCTGAAAGATGCTGCGTCTGCTGCCATCTATGGGGCTAGGGGTAGCTTTGGAGTGGTGCTTATCACCACCAAGTCGGCTAAACCGGGTAAAACTTCAATCACATTAAACAGCAACTTCTCGCTTAACGACCGCACTGTGAAACCGCGCATGGTGACCAACGGGTACCAATGGGCCGAGAGCTTCAATGAGGCATTCGTTGCATGGAACGACTATCAGGCGTACCCGCAACGGGTGAACAACCTATTCCCCTTTTCGCTCGATTACCTCGATGAATTGAGAAGAAGGGACATGGATCCGTCTTTGCCGAAGGTCGATGTTGACCCGGTCACAGGAAACTACGTCTACTATGGCAACACCGACTGGTTGCGTGAGCTTTATGCGGATTATAATCCGTCAACAGAGCATACACTGGCTGTGACGGGCAGCCAAGATAAAATTGATTACTACCTTTCTGGAAGGTACCATTACCAGCAAGGGGTATTCCGCTACAACCCAGATAATTTCAATATTTATAATTTGCGTGCGAAGCTGGGGGGCAACGCCACTGACTGGCTGCGGATCGATAATAATACCGAATTCAATCAGCGGGATTACCGTTACCCGATTGTCAATAACGCTTGGAATTCACCCGTTTGGCGGACGATCACCGATGCAACATTTCCGATGGTCGTACTGAAGAATCCCGACGGGTCGCTCTCGGAGTACGCAGCCGGCTCTGTGGGGGGCTTTCTTTACGACAACAACGCCTCGGAATCCTCGACGTTGTCAATCAGAAACACGAGCCGGTTCAAGGCCAGGGTCGGCGACACCGGACTTGACTTGAACGGAGATTACACATTCGCATATACTTTCGATACCGATGGCCGCGTATTTACACCGGTACCTTTCCGTCGTCGGCCAGACGTCGAAGCGACGCAGGGCGAAAGCAAGCTCAACGAACGGAACGACCGAAACCGGTACACGGCTGTAAACCTGTACCTGAATTATGACAGGGCCATGGGCAAACATGGGATTGGCGGGGTAATCGGGCTCAACTATGAAAGCACATCACTCCGCACCCGTTTTTATCAACGGGATGGTATCATAAACAGTGCAATACCGGATTTTTCCCTGCTGAATGGACAGAACTACCTCATCGAGGGCGGTGGATACGATTGGCGTACCATGGGAGGCTTTATGCGCTTGCAATATGCTTACGATAGCCGCTATCTGGTTGAAATGAACGCACGGTATGATGGGTCATCCAAGTTTCCGGAACGGCAGCAGTTCGGCTTTTTCCCGTCCTTTTCAGCGGCTTGGAACGTAGCCCGCGAACGCTTCTGGAGTATCCCCGAACGTTGGGTGTCCGACTGGAAGCTGCGTGCATCGTGGGGTACGCTTGGCAACGGGAATGTGCCGCCTTATCAGTACCTGGCCACTATGGACGTGCAGCGGCTGCCACGTATACTGAATGGGGTTGCGCCCGATTATACCAGTGCCCCAAACGTGATCCCCAATGGCCTAACCTGGGAGTCGGCAACGACAGTTAATTTCGGGACCGATCTCTCGCTGTTCAGGAGGCGTTTGAACCTTGTGTTCGATTGGTATACGCGCAACACAGCAGATATGTTTACCGTGGGTACACCACTTCCAGGCGTCTTTGGGACGGACGTCCCCCGGGGAAATTATGCTGACCTGCGGACCAGAGGATGGGAACTGACCATTAATTGGAAGGATAGCCGTGGAACAGGGGACCGCGCATTCAGCTATTCACTGGGGGCGGTGCTTGCTGATCACTATTCGGTTATCACCCGGTTTAATAACCCTCAGGGTCTTCTGAATACCTACTATGAAGGCATGCGAGTGGGAGATACCTGGGGTTTCGTCAACGACGGCTACTTCGGTAGTGAAGCGGAAATTGCGGCTTATCCCATCGATTACTCGTTCATCAGGTATTCCAACACCAACAAGCCGCTTCCGGGAGATATTAAATTCAAGGACCTGAACGGTGACGGCCGGATCGACCGCGGCGCCAATACATTGGCTGATCCGGGTGACCAGACGATTGTTGGAAACACCGAGCCACGCTATGCATTCGGCATAAACGGATCCCTGGACCATAGGGGTGTATTCCTAACCTTTTTTTTCCAGGGGATCGGCCGGCAAGATTGGTGGCCAGGTAGAGAAGGGTCGCTTTTCTGGGGGCAATATAACCGCCCGTACAACTGGATGCCCCAGGATGTGCTGGACAACCGGTGGAGCGAAGAAAATCCGAATGCGTATTTTCCGCGCTTCCGCGGTTACCTCGCGCAGAATGCCAGCGGTTCACTCGCGATGGTACAGTCCAAGTACATGCAAAACGCTGCCTATATACGGCTCAAAAACGTTTCGCTGGGATATAAATTCCCCGAACGCTTAACCAACAGGTTAGGAATGAGTGCGCTAACAATGTTTGTCACAGGGCAGAATCTTTGGACCTGGACACCCTTGCACCGGCATGTGAAAACAATGGATCCTGAAGTAATTGACGGATCTGATCCGGAGGTGAACCGCACCAGTGGCAACGGCCTTTCCTATCCGATGCTGAAGACTTACACCGTGGGTATCAGCGTAGGCTTATGAGCGCATGTAAATACTGGCACTGATATAAAAGACAAACGATGAAAAAGTTACTTATTATACTCACTATGGGGTTGCTGGCGTCTTGCAGTAAGCTGTTCGACCTGCAACCAATCGATAAACTGAATCCGGAAGACGCATTCCGCACCGAACAGGACCTGAGATTGTATACCAATTCGTTTTACTTGGTACTTCCCAGTGCGGAGGAGATAATTCGAGAAGATGTGATGAGCGACTACCTCGCTGGGCGCAATGTCAATCCGTTCCTGCTCGATGGGGCATTCAATGCAAACCAGTCTTCGGGATGGAACTGGGGAAATCTGAGAAACATTAACTTCTTCTTAGAACACGTGGGTAGGGCTGAGGTCAGCGATGCCGTGAAGAACCATTACCGAGGCATTGCCCGCTTTTTTCGGGCATGGTTTTATTTTGACAAGGTAAAACGTTTCGGTGATGTACCTTGGTATGGCCATACCCTAAATACAGACGATCCGGATCTTTATAAGCCGCGCGACCCGCGCCAACTGGTCATGGATAGTGTGCTGGCTGACCTCAATTTCGCGGTGCAGCACATCAGTAACCAAAAAGACCCTTCGGCTACGCAGGTGACGTCTTGGGTGGCGCAGGCTTTTAAGTCAAGGGTATGTCTATTTGAAGGAACGTTGCGTAAATACCGGACGGATCTTGAGCTCTCAGACGCCGATCATTGGCTGGACGAGGCGGTGAATGCCGCACAGGCCGTGATGGATGGTGGCGCGTACATCCTGTATACGAATGCCGGCGAACAGGCTAGCTATCGGCAACTGTTTGTCAGCGACCGGCCCGTGTCCGATGAGGTGATCCTGTCATGGGTGGGTGATCGCAGCCTACGCATCTTTCACGATGCTAACTGGGCTTATACCAGTGCAAGCTATGGCAGTAGGGTCAGCTTCACCAAGACTTTTATCAATACCTACCTGAAGCTCGACGGCACACGGTTTACCGACGAGGAGGACTATGGCACACAATTGCTGACGCAAGAACTCGCCGGGCGCGATCGGCGGCTTGCCCAGACAATCAGGATGCCGAGCTATACCCGCGAAGGGACGCCGGCGCCACCTGACTTTACCTATACCTATACGGGATATCAACCGCTTAAATTCACGGTGGAGGCCCGATCGGCAGACGGTAGGGCGGAGAATATCAATGCTATTCCTATCATCCGTTATGCCGAGGTACTGTTGAATTATGCGGAAGCACGAGCTGAGCGCGGCGTGTTTAATACCAATGATTGGGAGATGACGGTAGCCGCATTGCGCCGCCGTGCAGGAATAACGAATGTATCCTATCCGCAAACTATCGACCCGTATTTGCAAACCAACTATTTTCCTGGATTGAATGACGCTGTCCTATTGGAAATCCGTAGGGAGCGCGCCATCGAGCTGGCCCTCGAAGGTTTTCGCTATCCTGATCTGATTCGCTGGAATCGTGGCAAACTGCTGGAAATGCCCTACGAAGGGATGTATGTGCCGGCGCTGGATATCCCGGTGGATATCAGTGGTGATGGACGACCGGACGTCGCCTTCGTCAATGAAGTGCCACGGGAGACCCAACCCGGCATCCAATATTACGTGATTGATGGGACGCAATCCAGGCTCACCGAAGGGGATCGTGGACGGTTGCTATGGCTGAATAATATCAGAAGAGTATGGGAAAACTACAAGTTCGTTTACCCGATCCCGTATAACGAGCTGGTGCGCAATCCAAATCTGGAACAGAACGAGGGATGGAACTGAAACTAAACATTATCATCATGCGATTATTCATTTTAATTTTTGTCCTGACGATCCTGGGCACAGTAGGGAATGCGCAGCCTGCGAAACACGTGGTGCTGATTGTGGTAGATGGGCTTAGGCCGACGTTTTATTTACATGACTCTTGGCCGGCGCCTACATTGCAGGCGCTGAAGGAACGTGGCGCGGCGGTCGGTGGAGTGAACCCTGTTTTTCCCGCTATCACGTACCCATCCCACACTTCCATTGTCACCGGTGTGTCCCCGGCGAAACACGGTGTTTTTTATAACGCCCGTTTTGAACCAGAGGGACCAAGGGGACGGTGGTACTGGGAAAACCAAGCTATCCGGTCAACCACCCTATGGCAAGCGGCAAAGCAGGCTGGGCTAAGAACGGCTTCGCTACTGTGGCCAGTGACGGTCGACGCTGAAATCGATTACAACATACCTCCGGTATGGTCACCCAGCTCGTATGATAGCCGCGCTATTACTTCCCAGAAAGCGACGCCTGAGGGGTTGTTTGAGGAATTGCAGCGCCATGCAACAGGGACGCTTGATTCCGTCGCCTTTAGTGTACAGGGTAGCTACCTCATGCGCGATCAGAATATCGGACGCATGGCGGCATACCTATTGCGTACTTATCGGCCCGCATTGCTTACCTTGAACTTGCCCTTACTGGACAAGGCACAGCACGCCGAAGGACTGGACGGCCTCCACGTCCGCAAATCGATTGCGGGTGCTGATCACGCTATCCAAACCATTTTGGATGGCATAGCTGCAGCGGGGATCGCTGATAGCACTGCGGTTATTGTCATGGGCGACCATGGCTTTATGGATGTTCACACCCAATTAAACCCGAATGTATGGCTGCGTCAACATGGGCTCTACGATGGGCCGCGCGGAGAATGGAAAGCGCGGTTTCATAATGCCAGCGGGAGCACCTTCCTGATGGTGAAAGACAGTGATCCGGCAACGGCTGATTCCATCAGGAGCGTCCTGCGGAGGTTGCCGGATGCGATACGGGCGCAGTTTGAAATTGTGGAAAGGACAGCGTTGGACCGGCTGGAAAGCTCCGTGGAGGCGATACTGGCACTGTCCGGCCAGCCCGGGGTGGTGTTTTCGGAAAAATCCGACGGGCCTTTTTACGAACCTGCACCGCGCAAGGGCTCCCATGGGCATTTGCCCTCCAATCCGCAAATGAAATCCGGCTTGGTTGCGTATGGAGCCGGGATCCGGGAAGGGGTGTTCCTGGACGAAATGGATATTCGGGACGTATCTGCGCTCGTTGCTTATCTTCTGGGGCTGGGATTTCCCAGCGGGGATGGGGTTTTGCCGATTTCGCTCCTCTCCGGCGTTCGCTGATAGCGGGTGCGGGTGTCCGCCATCGCTTTTCCTCATACGTTCAAAAAAACATCCGGAGTGTCTTATTCCGGATGTTTTCGTCGAGGCCGTATCCGCCAGCAGCAAATACGGGCATCCAATTGCAAAGGGCCAGAGCCGGTATGGTCGTTCTGTTATCTATTGTCTTTAAACCATTGGACAATGGCAGGCATATTTCGCTCAAAACCCCCTGGAATGAAAAAATTGAGCACGCCCGTTTTTTGACCGGTTCGGTTTTTAAAGTCATGAACGGTATTGGCGGGTATCCTTAGGAATGTTCCTTTTTCTGCGTCGACCCATTTCTCGCCAACAAGAAATGTGACGGTGCCTTCCAATACATAAAATACTTCGTCATTGGCCTCATGCAGATGAGCGCCAGGTCCGTCGGAATTGGGGGCTAACCACCATTCCGAGATGCTGTATTTTTTGTCCGTCTCGTTTTCATCGGCTTTAAAAACGGCAGTCATTGTCCCGCATGGGTAAAGACGCCCTTCTCCCGGAGCTAAGATCAAGGTGTGCGTATGGTTGTTTTGGTGTTTCATATCCTTGATTCGTTATATTACTACATTGATCGTTCAAATGTATGAAATGGTGTGTACATGTTGAGGGGGGAAACCTGACATTTTGCGGGCAATCCGGGACATCCCAAAGCGTGGGCGATAATTGACGTAGCGGTATATAGGACGAGCTGCCGTCATGACGACTTCAGCGCCGAATAGGCTGCGACAGATAGACAGCCCCGGACAGCATTAGTCATAGAACTTCCAGGAGATACCTACCCGTAGGTTCGCGTTATTCATCGGATATCTCCGTACGGTGTAATAACCAGCCGGCCACACAAACTGGTTGATGAAATTATAGCTGAGAAATAAATTTGCTCGTTTGAGTGTAGCGGTCGCCCAAACATCCATGATGGGGTAGGTGGAAAATTCGATGCCCGCATTGTCGTTATAAAATTGCCCGATATTGATGGCGTAAGACGGCGTGCGAAAGGGGGTGTTGAAACGGACGTCAAAACCTAAGTTAAAATCGACAATTTTGTAGAGCAACCCATTGTAATAAAGGCTATGCCAAGTGTACAATTCGGGAATGGCTAAAACCGCATTGTAATCCGATTGCTGATACACCACATAATTATCCAAATGGAATTTACCGAGTCGAAAATTCTGGCCGACGGTGACTTTCAATAAGTTGATGTTGTTGCCAAGCTGGGCAGGCTCAATCACGCGAAGTAATCGTGCGTCCATGGGTGGCGGATTGTCTATTTCTCTAAAATAAAGGTGGTTGGCGATTAAAAAATATTCAGCTTTTCCAGAAAACCCAAGTGATGGGTTTTCATAGGCAAATGAAAAGTTGGTGGTTTTTATTTTTTCGAAATCATGTTCCCATTGATGGTAGGTGTAGTTGACTCGTTGGAACGTCCATTCGGGAGATTTATTTTGGATATAAGCGCCCAATACAACCCGCCCGATAGCATTGCTCAGCAGGATGTCAGCCTTGGCTTCATAAAGGTAATCACCAAAATTTGCTCCCTGTACAATCTGGTTTAGGTCGCCCGTGATGCTCACCCGGTCGCTGAACCGGTACCCCACCCCTGCCTTCAACATGCTGTTTTGCAGAAAAGTGCTGTAGCCCCTGTCTTGGTACCAATGCATATCGTGTTGGTACCCCAAATCAAGTTTCACTTCGTTTTTGATAAATGCCAAGGATTTGCCTCTAAGGTAAAAGCTGTAACCAAAGTCATTGGTAATCGTGGTGACTTTGGTGGTATCCTGCGTTAAGACGTTGTCCCCGAAAGGAAACGCATTGTTCACATCTTCCTCGTTTTTGTAAAACTGGAAATTCCGGAAACGCACGTTTAAGCTGTGCGACATCCGGTTGGTAGGCAGGATTTGTTGTTCCGGCTTTCCTGCATTTATCGTATCCAACCGTCCTAAAAAGAGACTTTGCCGAAGAAAAAAGCTGTTGTCGCGCCATGTGTGCCGTGGGCGTTCGTCACCCGTACCCCGCAACCTGGTGGATTCTGAATCGCTGGGGCCCCGATCGCTGTCCCTGAATAACGTGTCGTTGAGCACGGAGCCATTTTCTGTAGAGGTAAGCCGGTTGAATACCACGTTGGTCAATAGGTTATACCGGTGGTCTGAAGACTCATACCAAGCAAACAGTGCAGATTTGATGTCATTATATCGTTGATTAATATAGTAGCCGTCTGCCCTTGCCGCGTGAAATTCTCCTCCGATATTTAGCCGTGGGGTAATGTTCTGGGTGACTTTTGCCCGGAGAATCTGGTCGTCAAAGAAGAAGCCCACATTATAGAGTTCTGAGAAAGGGGCTCGTGCGCGGTAATACTTAATCGAATCAGGCTGGTATAGAAATCGGTCCAAGCTATGATATCCCGGTTGAAATCCGATAGTTTTGTTGGGTACAAAAAGCAGGTCGCGGGTGGCCAATCCGTAACTGCCCAAGTGGATACTGGGATTTCTCGGTTGGTTCTGCGGATTGTAATACTGGAAGTTTTTATGCAGGGTATCTATCTGATAGGTAAATGTGCCCTGTTTCATCATGGCCAAGGTTGTATAGCGGATATACCTTGCGCTATAGATGACAGTATCTGCTTTGCTGTCCTCTGCAGCTCTTGCTGAGTCCAATGCGCTACTGAACTCTTCCTCTTGAGCGTGCACCACCGGCAGGAAAGATACGGAGCATATCGTGAGCAGCAAAATACGCAGAAGAGCCTTCATTGCTGCAAAGCTACCAATTCTTTCAATATTAATGTCATCTTGGGTTCTGCTGTAGAAGCTACTTTTACAATTTCGGCCAATGACACCGGTTGAAGATCTTCGTGGAAGCCTTCGTCGGTGACGACAGAGACCGCAAAGACGGGCAATGCCATGTGGTTGGCTACGATGACTTCGGGTACCGTGCTCATCCCTACGACATCACCGCCGATGGCGCGCATATAGCGGTATTCGGCGCGTGTTTCTAAATTAGGTCCCGGAGTGGAAACGTAAACCGCTCGGTGAGCTGTAATGCCATGCCGCTTAGCTATTTCTAAGCCTTCCTGAATCATCGTGACATCATAGGGTCGGCTCATGTCTGGAAAACGGGGGCCAAGTCTATGGTCGTTGGCACCTCTTAGCGGGTTATCGGGCAATAAACTAATGTGGTCATCGATAATGGCTAAATCGCCCTTCCGGATATTCGGGTTAAGGGAGCCGGCAGCATTAGACACAAACAGCTTTTGAATGCCGAGCGCTTTCAAGACCCGCACGGGAAATGTTATCTGCTGCATATTGTAGCCCTCATAATAATGGAGGCGTCCTTGCATGGCGACGACACGGCGTCCGTTGAGCACGCCAAAGATGAGCTTGCCGGTGTGAAACTCCACGGTAGAAATCGGGAAATTGGGGATGTTGGCATACATCAATTGATAGGCAATGGTGACTTCGTCCGCCAGTTTTCCGAGCCCGGTGCCGAGGATGATACCAAATTCCGGCGTAAAATCGCCAATGCGATGCTTGATGAACGCTGTGGTTTCTTCAATCAGGTGGTACATGGTGATGACTTATTGGTCAAACTTCTGTTTTTTCGGGGAAAGATGCAAGGTTTTCCATGCAAAGTGTTTCGACATCTCGGACGGTCCTATGCGCGCGTGTCGTTGCCATGATAGATGCTCAAATAACTATCATAACGGCTTGGCGCAATGTCGCCCGCTTCGAGCGCCAGCAACACCGCACACCCGGGTTCGTTGATGTGGCGGCAATTATTGAAGCGGCAGCCGTTCATTCGTTCCCGCATTTCGGGGAAAAAGTGGCTCAACTCCTGTTGTTCAATATCGATGATGCCAAGCTCGCGGATGCCGGGGGTGTCGATAAGTCGGCCTCCAAATGGAAGCATAATCATTTCTGCGAAAGTGGTGGTATGCCGGCCTTTGTCTGACCAGTCTGATATATCGGCCGTGCGCAGCGCCGCTTGGGGATAGATCGCATTGATGAGCGTTGATTTTCCTACACCGGAATGGCCGGAAACTAATGTTGTTTTGTCTTGGAACAGCTGTTTGATTATGTTAATGTTGGTCCCGTTGCGCGCGGAGACCTCGTAGCATGGATAACCGATGTGTCTATATATCGACTGATATTCGTTTAGAACATGCATTCCTTCCTCACTGAACAGATCGAGTTTGTTGAATATCAGTCCCGCCGGGATATCATAAGCTTCGGCGGTAACAAGGAAACGGTCGATAAACCCCAATGAAGTGAAGGGCGAAGCTAACGTGACTACTAAAAAAGCTTGGTCCAGGTTGGCAGCGATAATCTGTGCCTGTTTTGATAAGTTTACTGATTTCCGGATAATGTAATTGCGTCGGTCATGTAGGCGAACGATGACGGCTGTATACGGCTCGGCCTCGGGCGCGATATCCACCCAATCGCCTACGGCGATGGGATTCGTGGTCTTGATGTCCTTGGTTCTGAATTTTCCTTTGATGCGGCACCGGTACGAGTTGCCGTCATCAGCAAGGACCTCATACCAACTCCCGGTTGATTTGGTAACGAGGCCTTTCATCCCAGTGTGAAGTTAAGTCCTAAGGTGCATACCGTCATTGGCACAAAAGTCGGAAAAAAAACCACAATATCGCTATCTTTGTAACCACACCGATGCGCTTTTGTGTGAAGTGGGTGAATTGACGCTAACCATCATGGTAGGTTGCGGTGGCTTACGGTACGCTTCATCACCAATGCGAACAAATAAATCAGATGAAAAAACTGTTTCTTTTAGACGGAATGGCCTTGATCTACAGGGCGTATTTTGCATTGAGTAAGACCCCAAGGATTACGTCTACAGGATTTAATACTTCGGCTATATTTGGATTTGCCAATACCTTACTGGAACTGTTGCGCACGCAGCAGCCGACGCATATCGCCGTCGTCTTTGACACCATGGCGCCCACGAACCGGCATGCTGAATTTGAGTTGTATAAAGCAAATAGGCAAGCAATCCCAGAAGATTTAGCAGCAGCAATCCCTTTTGTTTTTAGGTTGGTGGAAGGCTTTAATATGCCCATCATCACGCTTGACGGCTATGAGGCCGACGATATTATCGGTACACTTGCAAAACAAGCCGAAGGAAGAGGCTATACGGTCTATTGCATGACGCCGGATAAGGACTTTGGCCAACTGGTATCTGATAACATCTTTATTTATAAGCCTGCACGGTTGGGGAATGGGGCGGAGGTATTAGGAGTGAACGAGATCCTCGAAAAATGGGGGGTAACTGACGTCAAGCAAGTAATCGATATTCTGGGGCTTTGGGGGGATTCGGTAGACAATATCCCCGGTATACCGGGAATCGGTGAAAAGACAGCGAAAGATCTTATTAAGCGGTTTGGTTCGATGGAAAACCTGTTGGCAAACACCGACCAGCTCAAGGGAAAGCAACGAGAAAACTTGGAGACGTTTGCTGAACAAGGATTGATCTCAAAAAAGCTGGCGACCATTCAATTGGACGTCCCCATTGAACTGGATGAATCCAGTCTTGAAATTCGCGAGCCGAACAGAGAAGCGCTGGAACCATTGTTTGCCGAGCTGGAGTTTCGTACCCTGGGCAAGCGTGTTTTTGGCGAAGCGTTTAATGTATTGGATGTAAAATCTACCGCAGGTACCCAGATGGATTTGTTTGGCAATGCCGCGGAGGGCAGTGGCGACTTATCCGTTGCTACAGCGGAGTATGTGCCGCCACCTGCAGGGCGGAGCGTACACAATACGCCCCACGAATACATACTTGCGGATACAGCGGCGTTGCAACAGGAACTGGCTTCTTTGCTATCGCAACAGCGGTTCTTTTGCTTCGACACGGAGACTACGGGCACCGACGCCAATACGGCTGATTTGGTAGGCTTTTCGTTTGCTGTCGAACCTGGCAAAGCGTGGTATGTGCCCACACCCGCGGATCGGGATGGCTGTATGCGTATCCTGGAATTTTTTAAACCGGTATTCGAGCATGAAGCCATCGACAAAATTGGGCAGAATATTAAGTTCGACATCCTGCTATTGGCGCGCTATGGCATAACCGTTCGGGGTATGCTTTTCGATACTATGCTTGCCCATTACCTCCTTGATCCCGATACCCGCCATGGTATGGATGTGTTGGCCGAAAATTACCTCGGCTATACCCCTATTCCGATTACTGACTTAATCGGGCCAAAGGGTAAAAATCAAGGCAATATGCAGGACGTTGATATGGAAACCATCAAAGAGTATGCAGCGGAAGATGCGGATATCACCTTGCAGCTGAAGGCTGTATTCGAGCCGCTTTTGGAGGAGGCGGAAGCCATGAAACTGGCCAAGGAAGTCGAGTTTCCGTTAATCTACGTGCTTGCCGAGATGGAGCAATGTGGCGTCAATATTGACGTGCCGGTACTTCGCCAGCTGTCGACCTCCCTTGCAACGGATATCGCCGAGATTGAAAAGACTATTTATCAAAAGGCGGGGGTACGGTTTAACATTGCATCGCCTAAGCAGTTGGGTGAGGTGCTCTTTGAAAAGCTTCAACTTGATCCAAAAGCCAAAAAGACAAAAACAGGACAGTATAAAACCGGAGAGGATGTGCTGCTGGCACTCGCTCCTAAAAGTGATATCGTAAAGGATATTCTGGAATTTAGGCAATTGCAGAAGCTCAAGTCGACTTATGTGGATGCTTTGCCTATGCTGATCAACCCGATAACGGGTCGCGTGCATACGTCTTACAACCAGGCGGTGGCAGCTACGGGCAGACTCAGCTCGACCAACCCCAACTTGCAGAATATTCCCATTCGGACAGAACGTGGCCGCGAAGTGCGGAAAGCGTTTATTCCAAGGGATGAAAACCATGTGATTCTGTCTGCTGACTATTCCCAAATCGAACTGCGTTTGGTAGCCCACATGAGCGGTGACGAAGGCATGCTTGATGCATTTGCCAAGGGGCTGGATGTGCATCGTGCCACGGCGGCAAAGGTGTATGGTGTGCCGTTGGAGGAGGTAACCGCTGAGCAGCGCCGGAATGCCAAAGCGGTTAATTTTGGTATTATCTATGGTCAATCTGCATTCGGGCTTTCACAAAACCTGGGCATACCACGTTCGGAAGCCGCCCAAATCATCGAGCAGTATTTTGCCCAGTATCCGGGTATTAAAAAATACATGAGTGATACGATCAACTTTGCCAAGGAAAACGGCTATGTGGAAACGTTGCTTAGACGGCGGCGTTACCTGCGGGATATCAACTCGGCCAACCAGACTGTACGGGGATTTGCTGAGCGAAATGCCATTAATGCACCGATTCAAGGTTCAGCGGCGGATATGATTAAAGTGGCGATGATTGGCATTCACCAGGCTATCAAACGGCAGGGGTTGCAAGGGAAGATGACGATGCAGGTGCACGACGAATTGGTGTTTGATGTGCCCAAAAACGAAGTTTCCGTGTTCAAAGAGCTGGTAGAGGAGCATATGAAAAATGCATTGTCCATGTCTGTGCCCATCGTGGTAGAATTGGGAGTGGGAAGTAACTGGCTCGAAGCACATTGATAGTATTATAATTAAATCGACAAAATGATAGGGCAGTTGCTGATAAGTCTGATGTGGTTGGTCTCGCCGCCGGCATTTCTCGATGACCTGGATACGGTATCGGCGCAACCTGTATACTATGAAAAGGCCCCCGGTGGCAAGACCCGTTTTTTCTACGATGAATATTATTTTCTGGCGGATAAAGACTGTCAATTCAAGGCGATAGAACGTGTTGCTGCCTATGATTTTGAAAAGCAGGTGTTCGTAGGCGAGTTTGCCGATTTCAATAATTGGGGGAGGGCTATCTTACGTGGAAATTACCGTAATGGCAAGAAGGATGGGCCGTTCAAGGCCTATCATCCCAACGGGCAGTTGAAATGGGAGGTTTCTTATGTGCAAGATACGCCGCAGGGCATGTGGAAATACTATTACCCGGACGGTAAGCCGTTATTGGAGGTGGAATACCAGGAAAATAACATGTTCATCCGTAATTTTTGGGATCAACGCGGCCGGCAACGTGTTATCGATGGAAATGGACGATATGATTTCGCCGTAGAGGCAGATGGCTACAATCCCTACGGATATGTACGGTACCTCCGCCGGGGAAAAGTCGTGGACGGGCGCCCTGATGGTGTCTGGGCGATAACCTACTTGTTTGCCGATGCAAATAAGGAGCCGGCTGGCCACGAAGTCTATCAAAAGGGCAGGTTTGTGAGGGGATACGAGGCTTATGAAGACGATGAATTTTTCAATGCTCCCAAATATGGCGTATTGCCGGTATCCTTTTTTCCGCGTGCGGAAGCGATGATTGGAAAGCGGTGTACCATTGACGAGTATAGCGGTTTTACGAATTACTTAATTGAGCACTTGGGAGAATGGTTTGATGGCGAATTGGACGAATTGCCCGACCCATTAACGGTCGAATACACAATTTTGGTGCGCAGAAACGGCGAACCGGGAAAAATCGAAGCAAAAACGACCTTTCCGCAGAAGCGATATGCGGACCTACTAATGATGGGGCTTAATGGGGTCGGATATTGGTTTCCTTCCTACGCCGATGGTGAATATATCGATGACAACCTTACCGTCACCATGGAGGTATTTCCGGACGCCGCCGAACGAAAACTGCGATTTTATAACATCACGATTGAACGTGAAAAAGGGATATGATTGGCGAATGGCGGAATTACTTGCACATGAGCGCAAGTTTATCTAAGTTTGCCTATTAAACTTGACGCATGACCATTCATAAGGAAGGATATACCAGCATTGCAATCGTTGTCTTGGTCGTTTTTGTGGCCAATGCCTTAGTTCATTATTTTATCTCGGACAATACATTTGTGGTTTGGACGGTGTACGTCCTGTCTTTCCTATTGCTGATCACGATCTTGCAATTTTTTAGAAGCCCTAAAAGGCGTATCAAAACTGATGAAAACCTGATCCTATGTCCCGCAGACGGAAAAGTAGTCGTCATTGAGGAAACGGAAGAATCCGAATATTTCTGCGACAGGCGCCTACAGGTGTCTATTTTTATGTCGCCCATCAATGTGCACATCAACCGTAACCCAGTCAGTGGAATAGTGAGTTTCTTTCGTTACCACCCCGGGAAGTACCTGGTAGCATGGCATCCAAAATCATCGACGCTTAATGAACGGACCAGTATTGCGGTACGTACAAACTCAGGAAGGGAAGTGCTCTTCCGTCAAATTGCTGGTGCAATGGCGCGGCGCATCGTGTGGTATGTACAGGAAGGTGCCGAGGTAAAGCAAGGAGAGGAATTTGGGTTTATTAAATTTGGTTCAAGGGTAGACGTCTTTTTGCCGTTGGGCACCCAGGTAGATGTGAAAATCGGAGATAGCGTCTCCGGCGGGCTTACCGTGTTAGGGCGTTTTGCATAGCGATTTATTTTTGTCATGAGATTTATCCTGCTTGTCTTTATTAACGCATTTGCGGTGGGGCTATCTATTGCCTGTGTGAATTTTTATTTTCAGCACAGTTGGCAGCACTTTTTTGTCACATTCGCCATTTCCTTTACGCTTAGCTTTTTGGCATTTTACTACCTTTTTCAACGGTATATTTATAATAAAATAAAACTGATATATAAACTCATTCACAACCTCAAATTGGGGAAGGACCTGAAAGAGGCACTTGGCGAGAAGCTGAGTGACGATCCCATCAATGATGTGGAGCAGCAGGTGAGGGATTGGGCAAAAGAAAAGAAGAAGGAAATCGATACCCTGAAAGAGCAGGAGCGGTTCAGGCGTGAGTTTCTGGCTAATATTTCGCACGAGTTCAAAACTCCTCTTTTTGCTATCCAGGGTTACATCGATGCGTTGCAAGACGGCATGATGCTGGAAGACCCCGAACTGGCGACGCAGTTTTTGATGAAGGCATCGCAGAATCTTGATAGACTGACGTTCCTGATTAAGGATTTGGATGAGATTTCGAAGCTCGAAAGTGGCCAGATACCGATTAATTATGAACGGTTTGATTTGACAACGTTAGTAAAAGAAGTATTGGAATCGATGGAGGATAAGGCTGTTGCCCACGATATATCCCTCGTATTCAAGGAAAAGTACCAACACCCGATGATGGTAAAGGCCGACAGGGAGAAAATAAGGCAGGTACTTGTCAACCTCATTGATAATTCATTCAAGTATGGGAAAGCCAAAGGGCAGACCAATGTCCGGATTTATGAGCTTTTTGAAACGGTGCTGGTGGAGGTGACTGATGACGGAATCGGCATCGAGGAAAAGAATTTGCCGCGGGTTTTTGAACGGTTTTATCGGACAGACAAAAGTCGATCGCGTAAAATCGGAGGGTCAGGGTTAGGGCTTTCCATCGTAAAACATATCATCGAGGCACACCAACAAACCATCAATGTGCGTAGTACGGAAGGTTTAGGAACCACCTTTGCCTTTACGTTAGAAAAAGTAAAGACCGCAATGTAGTGTAGCCGGGGGTTAATGTAGAATCGCTTGTTAATTAACATTAACTTAACATTAACATCATATTTTTGCAGAAATATTTTGTTTTATGTCGCTCAATAGCATATTCCAATATTTTGTCCCCAAAGACAAGAAATTCTTTCCTTTATTCGAACAGGCTAGCAGCAACCTTATCGATATGGCGAAGTTGCTTAAAGAATTGGTTAATCTGTCAGATGCCAGTAAACGGAAAGAACTTACCCGGAAAATTGAAGATCTGGAGCACCGCGGCGACGATATTTCCCACCAAATACACTTGGAGTTGGGGAAGAACTTCATTACCCCGTTTGATCGTGAAGATATCCATACATTGACCAGTTCGTTGGATGATGTGGCGGATTTTATCCATGGCGCGTCCAACCGGATCGAATTATATAAAGTTGAAAAAATCACGGAGCCCATTATTGAAATGGCCGATTTGATTTTGGAAGCAACAGAAGATGTCGCCAAAGCAATACATGAGTTGCGCAATCTGAAAAATATCCGGAATATCACAGATTCCTGTGTGCGTATCAACAGTATTGAAAATAAAGCAGACTATATTTTTGATAAAGCCGTAGGCGAACTGTTTGAATTTGAAAGGGACGCTATTGCGCTCATTAAATATAAAGAGGTATTGTCGGCGATGGAAACTGCTACAGATAAATGCGAGGATGTAGCCAACGTATTGGAAAGCATTCTAGTAAAGAACGCCTAACCTTAGTAATTCGAAGCGTATATGGTCACCACCCTATTGGTTATTGTCGTCATCCTCGCCATTGCATTTGATTATATCAATGGTTTTCATGATGCGGCCAATTCCATTGCAACAATTGTTTCTACCAAGGTGCTTTCGCCTTTCCAAGCCGTGCTCTGGGCTGCTGCTTTCAATTTTGCGGCCTATTTTTATTTTACGGATCATAAAGTGGCCAATACGATAGCCAAAACGGTGCTGGAGGAGTACATTACGCTGGAAGTTATTTTTGCGGGACTGATGGCTGCAATCGGTTGGAATTTATTTACCTGGTATTATGGTGTGCCTTCCAGTTCTTCTCATACCTTGATAGGTGGTTTTGCAGGCGCAGGGATGGCGCATGCGTTTATATTGGGCGACAGTGCCGTAGGCGCAATTAATCTGGGGCCGACGTTGCAGATCATCTCATTCATTGCGCTTGCTCCACTGATAGGGATGTTTATCGCCGTGGTGATAACGCTGCTTATCATCAACATTTCGAAACATGCCAAGCCATCTGTTGCTGAATGGTGGTTTAGAAAGCTGCAGCTGGTATCTTCCGCGGCATTGAGCTTTGCTCATGGCGGCAATGATGCGCAGAAGGTTATGGGTATTATTTTCGTGGCCATGGTGGCCGGTGGGTATCTACAATCGGGAGATCCAATGCCTGAATGGATACCGCTTACCTGTTATTCGGCGATTGCTTTGGGTACCATGAGCGGTGGCTGGAAAATTGTAAAGACCATGGGTACCAAAATTACCAAGGTAAACGCTTTGGAAGGTGTGGGTGCGGAGACTGCCGCGGCCGTAACGCTGGGGATTACCGAGCATTTCGGTATTCCGGTATCCACGACGCACACGATCACGGGATCCATCATTGGCGTGGGCGTCGTTAAACGGGTTTCGGCTGTCAGATGGGGGGTTACCATAAGCCTGTTGTGGGCATGGATACTTACGATTCCCGTGTCGGCTATTTTAGCGGGAATCACTTATGCCATTATTCATTATCTGTTTTAGCATTGACCGGCAAAAAGTGATTTCAAACAAACTTTTGTTTTTTGTTAGGAAACAATGCGATTTATTGATAGATTTACATCGTTTTTTGCCTGACTGACCATTATAGAGGACATGCTGGAGGGTAAATGGTAGGTGATGTTGGAAGGCATTCCGGAGCTTTTCATGCGAAAAACAATGCAGCTGGAGGGATGGATTCGGTTTCAACAGAGCCAAGCAGCCTATTTAAGTAGCTGTATAATAGTTGAATAAGTTCTTTATATCAATACGTCTGAACACGTTATTAGGCCGTTTTTTTTACAAAATCAAAAAAATGGGAAAAACTGGAATAGTATTTGCAAATATTGCGTGAATCAAACTATTGGTTATTTTTGCGAAAAATTAGACAATTAAAAATTTTTAACCTTAAAAAAACAGAGTATGAATTATTCTACAATCAAAACGGCGGTTGCTTGCTCGCTCGTTGCGGCCTTAGGGTTTGCTGAGACAGCACAGGCACAGGAGCCGACTGTATTTGGAGGAAGATCCCAATACAGAACGTGGACAATTGGTGTTAATGGTGGTTTTACAACCCCATCAGTAATTATCGGTGGTTCTAATTCTTTTGGAAAAGAGTTAGGCTTTTTTGAATATAAGCTACGTGAATACTATGGCATTACCCTCCGTAAGCAGTTTTCAAGCTGGTTTGGATTGGAAGGTGCTGTAAACCGTGGACGTATTTTCGCGCATAATGAAGGTGGTGCTAAGACTTACTACAACCCATCTTGGCCAGGAGTAGATCCAGCAGGATATGAATCTGCTGAGACTTCGGTACAATATTCTGCCAGCATTAACGGTGTATTCCAATTCGCAACTATCGATTTCTTGAGAAGAGAAAATGCGGTTAATTTCTATGCCAGTGTTGGTCTCGGTATGTTGGCCTACAACCCAGTAGGTTATACCGATGCAGACGGTTCTACAGGCGCTTGGGATAACAAAGGTAACTGGGGTCAAGAACGTGATGGCGGAGCAGAGTTGACAGGTGACAAAGATTTCAAGAGAGCGACCAACATCCCTGTTGGCGTGGGCATGAAATTTAAATTGTCTGATCGGGTAGCCTTAAACTTGGGCTATACCATGAACTTTGTTGACGACAAGACCTTGTACGGACCGGTAAATGGCCGTGCTACGAACGACAAGTTCTCGTACACTTATGCTGGTTTGGAATTCTCTTTGGGTTCTTCTTCAAAACCGGATTTGACTTGGCACAACCCTGTATCTACACTGTATGACGAGTTGAAAGATCCTTCGTTGCGTAACGAGCTTGAAGCGTTGAAACAACGGGTTTCTACCTTGGAAGGCCTTGTTGACGAGTTGAGCCGCGACGAAGATGGTGACGGTGTATCTGACAAGTTCGACAAATGCCCAGGCACACCTGCAGGTACGCAGGTAGATGGCGCTGGTTGTCCGATTAAATTCCCAGAGCCCGAAGTAAAAGAGGTAACTGGTACGTATCCAAACATCCAGTTTGAATTCGACAGTTCAGTGTTGAAGACAGAGTCTTACGCTACCCTTGACCGGTTGTCTTCTGAATTGCGTGAAAGCGGTGCAACAGTAACCTTGGACGGCCATGCTTCTGCTGAAGGTTCTGAAGCTTACAACTTGAACTTGTCAAGAGACCGTGCCAACTCCGTGAAACAATACTTGGTTAACTCTGGTGTGGACGCAGCTAAAATCAATGTTCAAGCTTTCGGTGAATCAGCTCCGATTGCTTCTAACGCAACGGAAGAAGGCCGCGTGCTTAACCGTCGCGTTGAAATCAAAAAATAAGCAAGTCTTTTAAGAACTTGATAAAAAAAGCGGTTGCCGTATAGGTAGCCGCTTTTTTTTGTTATCCAAATTGTTCTTAAAACTTTTGGTGTGCGCTGTTGTTTATTAGGTAGAGTGATAATTAAAATGATACGACTATGAGCAACTTGAAGTTAAAAGGAAATTGGAATGAATTGAAAGGGAAGGTTAAACAGCAGTACGCGGACTTAACGGATGACGACTTGTTATATGAAGAAGGCCAGGAGGACGAATTGATTGGCCGTCTCCAAAAAAAGACCGGTAAGGCGCGGGATGAAGTAGTCAATTGGCTCAATAGTTTGTAAATCATTGCCAACTTTGAGGGAGGAGCGTTACGGATATTGTCCGTAACGCTTTTCTTTTTAACTTCGTCCCATGACAAAGAAAAGACCTGCTATACTCGTCGTTAATGATGATGGGATTACAGCACCCGGTATCAAAGTATTGATTGAGGAAATGCAGAAAATCGGTGATGTGACGGTGGTGGCGCCGGAAGGCCCCCAATCCGGTACCGGGCATGCCATTACGATTGGCAAGCCACTGCGTATAGACCGTATTTATATTTATCCGGAGGTCGAGATGTATAAATGTTCTGGCACCCCTGTAGACTGTGTCAAGCTTGCCGTGAACAAGGTGTTTAAGGGCAGGAAGCCTGATATCTGTGTGTCGGGTATTAATCATGGGCTCAATAATTCCATTAATGTGCTCTATTCAGGCACCATGTCGGCAGCGGTAGAGGGTGCTATTGAGGATATTCCCTCCATCGGGTTTTCGTATGACGACTTGGAATACGACGCGGACTTTACAAGGTGCAGGCCCTACGTACGGGCGGTGACTGAGCAGGTCTTGGCCAACAAGTTGCCGAAAGGCACCTTATTAAACGTAAATTTTCCCAAAGGAAATATCAGGGGGATTAAAATTTGTAGGCAGGCCGATGCAAAGTGGGCAGAGGAATTCGAGGAACGGACAGACCCGAGCAACCGGAGCTATTATTGGCTTACAGGAGTATTCCAGCTTCGCGATCGTGGCGAAGATACTGACGTTTGGGCTTTACAGCAGGGGTATGCTTCGATTGTGCCGGTGCAATTCGATATGACTGCCCACTATGCCATACCTGAGCTCAACTCCTGGAATTTTGACGTTAGCGGCTGATGAATATATCGAAACTACAAAGGAATTCGTTTTTGTTTGGTTGTGCAATCGGGTTTTTGGCCCCGGCAATTGCATATGTATTGACCCTGTGGTTTGATTCACAGCGTATAACCATCGGCGATAGGCCAACGGCATTATATGTCATTGCAGCGTTAATTAACCTGTTACTTGTGCGTTTTTTTTATCGGAATGAGCTGGAACGAAGCGCTCGCGGCGTGATTTTGGTTACCTTTGCAGCAGCATTGTTGTTAATTATTGTCGAAAAGCTGTCGATAACATGAAACTATCTCTTGGTTTTTCTCCTTGCCCCAATGATACGTTTATCTTTGATGCACTTATCCATCATAAAATCGATACGGAAGGGCTGGAGTTTGAGGTGTTTTATGAAGATGTCGAAACGTTGAACCAGAAAGCGTTTCAGGGAGAATTGGCAGTTACTAAGCTGAGCTACCATGCGTACGCCTACGCAGTGCCGCATTACGTATTGCTTGACGCGGGAAGTGCATTGGGGTTTGGCGTAGGGCCGCTGCTTATTTGCCGGCGTTCCGAGCTGGCGGAGCAGTTGTCTGCCGTTGCCGTAGGCCAACATGCCTCGTCTATCGGCCCATCACCTGCTGACGGCCTTATAGTGGGGATACCCGGGCGGTATACCACCGCTAACTTCCTGTTGGGGCTAGCTTTTCCCGGATTGAAAAATAAACGGGAGATGGTGTTTTCTGATATTGAACGGGCTTTGGTTGAGGGAAGTATTGATCTGGGACTCATTATTCATGAAAACCGTTTTACCTATCAGGATAAAGGCTTGCACAAGGTGATCGATTTGGGTGATTATTGGGAGAAAATGACGCAAGCTCCTATACCATTGGGTGGAATTGTCGTCAAACGGCAATTGCCTGATGAAGTAAAGCGCCGTATTGAACGAACTATCCGAAGGAGCGTGGAATACGCCTTTGCCAACCCAACGTCCGGCATCGATTTCATCCGTTCGCACGCGCAAGAAATGAGTGAGGATGTCCTATATAAGCACATTGAATTATACGTCAATCGTTTTTCACGAACCCTTGGTGCAGAAGGCCGGCTCGCTATACAGACCTTGTTTGATAAGGCTTGGGAGCTTGGTGTGGTACCTCGGCCGACCAACGATTTGTTTTTGTCCTAACTTGCGTGGCATTTCCATTACCAGGCTATCTCACATCTCCTATCCCAAATTTCAAATCTAATAACTAACTTTGCCCAATATGCCATAATGGCGGTATTGCATTTTGGTGCTATTATTGACCATTGGTATATCATACAGTAAACAATTAGCAAATGTTAACATTCTTAAGTAAAATATTTGGCAGTAAGTCAGATCGCGATATTAAACATATTCAGCCGCTGTTGACCAAGATCAAGGACGAATATCCAAAACTTGAAAGCTTGACTCATGACGAGCTCCGGGCAAAAACCGCAGCCTTTAAGCAACGGATAAGTGATTACCTTGCTGATATTGACAAGGAAATCGCAGGACTAAAGGCAGATGCTGAGCAGGAAGGGGTAGACATGTCCCAGAAGACAGCGATTTATGACAAGGTAGACAAATTAGGCAAAGATCGCGATCAAAAGTTGGAGGAAGTTTTGATGCAGCTACTTCCCGAGGCATTTGCCGTAGTGAAAGAAACCGCCCGGCGGTTTACTGAAAATACGGAGTTGGAAGTCACTGCAACGGATTTTGACCGCGAAATAGCCGCATCAAAACCGCATGTACAGGTTGTTGGGGATAAAGCTATCTGGAAAAATAAGTGGACTGCTGCCGGCAATGAGGTGACCTGGAACATGGTACACTACGATGTGCAGCTTATCGGCGGTATCGTACTTCACGAGGGCAAGATTGCGGAGATGGCCACGGGAGAGGGTAAAACACTGGTCGGCACACTTCCGGCCTACTTAAACGCGTTATCTGGTCAAGGGGTGCATATCGTGACGGTAAACGATTACCTCGCACGCCGTGACTCCGAGTGGAACGGCCCGCTGTTTGAATTTCATGGACTGCGGGTAGACTGCATTGATAAGCATCAACCCAATTCACTAGCCCGGCGCAATGCGTACGCAGCAGATATCGTGTTTGGTACCAATAATGAATTCGGGTTTGATTATCTGCGCGATAACATGGCGCAGTCTCCCGAGGCGTTGGTGCAACGGAAATTGCACTTTGCCATGGTAGACGAAGTGGATTCGGTGTTGATAGACGACGCGCGTACACCGTTGATTATTTCCGGCCCGATTCCTCGGGGCGATCAGCATGAGTTTTATGAGTTGAAACCGCGTATAGAACGCTTGGTCAATACCCAGAAGGCGTTTATAAACGGGGTGTTGAATGAAGCAAAAAAGGCCATTGCCGCTGGTGATACAAGTGTAGAAGGGGGAGGGCTTGCGCTTTTACGTGCCCACCGTGGTTTGCCGAAAAACAAGGCGCTGATTAAATTCCTTAGCGAGGGCAGCAACCGGCAAGTACTTCAGAAGACAGAAAATTATTACTTGCAGGAGCAAAGCAAGAACATGCCCAAAGTGGATGCCGAGCTTTACTTCATTATTGACGAAAAGAACAATCAGGTGGAGCTGACCGAGAAAGGGATCGAGCTTATCACGTCTTCGGGTGAAGATCCCAATTTCTTCATCATGCCGGATGTAGGGACTGAGGTCGCTGAGATAGAAAAGTCCGGATTAAGCCCTGAAGAAAAATTAGCCAAAAAAGAAGAGCTGATGCGCGATTTTTCGGTTAAGTCCGAACGTATCCATTCTGTCAATCAATTGCTGAAGGCTTATACCCTCTTTGAGCGGGATGATGAATACATCATTGACGAAGGCAAAGTGAAAATTGTCGATGAGCAGACAGGCCGGATTATGGAGGGGCGCCGTTATTCGGATGGCTTGCATCAGGCGATCGAGGCCAAGGAAAACGTAAAGGTAGAAGATGCGACACAAACCTATGCGACCATTACGTTACAAAATTATTTCCGGATGTATCACAAACTAGCCGGGATGACCGGTACGGCAATTACCGAGGCCGGTGAGCTTTGGCAGATCTATAAGCTGGACGTGGTGGAAATTCCGACGAATGTGCAAACGCAACGTGAAGATAGGCATGATCTCATTTATCGCACGGCGCGTGAAAAATATAATGCCGTGGCGGAGGAAATTCAACGGCTTACCCAAGAGGGCCGTCCCGTATTGGTGGGTACTACTTCAGTAGAAATTTCCGAATTGCTGAGCCGCATGCTCAAGCTTCGGGGTATTAAGCACAATGTGCTGAATGCCAAATTGCACCAACGCGAAGCCGATATCGTCGCTGAGGCAGGGCAGGCGGGCATGGTAACAATCGCAACGAACATGGCAGGCCGGGGTACCGATATCAAGCTTGGGCCGGGCGTGAAAGAGGCTGGCGGTTTGGCAATCATCGGCACGGAGCGTCACGAGTCTCGCCGCGTAGACCGACAGTTGCGTGGACGGGCAGGACGGCAAGGCGATCCCGGCTCTTCCCAGTTTTTCGTATCACTCGAAGATCCGTTGATGCGGTTGTTTGCATCTGAGCGTATTTCGAATATCATGGTTCGCATGGGTGTGCAAGAAGGTGAGGTGATGCAGCATAGCATGCTTACCAAATCCATTGAGCGAGCGCAGAAAAAAGTAGAAGAGAATAACTTTGGAATCCGTAAACGACTGTTGGAATATGATGACGTCATGAACTCCCAACGAACAGTCATTTATGCGAAGCGTAAAAATGCGCTGTTTGGCGAACGTTTGGATGTCGACTTGAACAACACGATTTTCGATGTGGTAGAGGATGTCGTGGCAACCTATAAGGAGTCGGGTACTTACGAAGACTTTCAGTTGGAAGTAATCCGGATTTTTTCGTTGGATCCGGAAATTGATGCAGACGAGTTCGCTCACAGCAATATCGCTGCGCTTACCGATAAACTGTTTGCCCAGATCATCGGCTACTATCGCGAGAAAGGCGATAAGATAGCAAAGCAAACCCTGCCGGTATTAACGGATGTGTTCGCTGCCAGGGGTGGGCAAATAGAGAATATCGTCGTCCCTTTTTCGGACGGGCTAAGAGGTATACAGGTGGCAACCAACCTGAAAAAAGCGGTAGAATCCGGTGGAAAAGAAGTGTTCAAGTCCTTTGAGAAAGGTGTGGTCCTTGCGTTAATAGACGAAGCTTGGAAAGAGCATCTCAGGGATATGGATGAGTTGAAGCAGTCCGTACAAAATGCCGTGTACGAGCAAAAGGATCCCATTATCATTTATAAGATGGAGGCCTTCAACCTGTTTAAGCAGATGTTGGTCAATATGAATAAAGATATTATCGGGTTCTTATTCAAAGGCGAAATTCCTAATCAGCAACCACAGGATGTCCGCGAAGCACGCCCATTACCCCGGCAGGAGGCTAAGGTGAGGACCTCGAAGCCCGAGTTGGTCGCGTCGGGCGGTGGTGCCCCCGTTGAGGATACCCGTGAGGTGCAACGTACCCAGCCGGTTCGTAATGAGCAAAAAGTTGGAAGAAATGATCCTTGTCCATGTGGTAGTGGTAAAAAATATAAAAATTGCCACGGGGCATAAGCAATATAAAAATGGGTAGGATAATGGTAAGAAGTTTTGTATTTGCCGGACTATTGGTCGTCGCCTGCTGCATGGTGGGCCGTGCACAGCAAAACGGCGATGTGGAGATTGTGGCGGATCCGTTGATCAGCCTGATGCAGCGTAGTCGAAAAGGTACCAATATCACCGCTGCAACGGCCAATAGACCCCCGGTGGACAAGAAAAACGCCACGCGTACAACAGCCATGGGGTTTCGCGTTCAGATCTATTCGGGGTCTAACCGCACCGAGGCGTATGCCGAACAGGCGCGTTTCAGGAGGCTGTACAAAGACATTGATACGTATGTTACTTACGAAGAACCCAATTACCGGGTAAAGGTGGGAGATTTCAGGAGCCGTGCAGAAGCCCAGGAGCTTATGCAAGGATTGCGTAAGCAATTCAACAATGTATTTATCTTTACCGAGGAGATTTATATTTATCAATAAAGGGCAACGCGAAAGATGAAACCTGCATAAATTGCCATAAACAAAAGGATATGAGTAATTTATGCAAGCTTCATTGCCGTGTAAAAACAAATTACTCGAATGAAAAATAAGATTGGCACTCTTGCCGCCCAAATTTTTGAGCAAACCGTAGCCCAGCGCAGACACCTCCACCAGCACCCCGAATTATCGTTTGAAGAATACCAGACATCGGCATTTGTAAGGGCAGAATTGGAACGTTTGGCGATCCCTTATCGGTCCATGGCCAATACCGGATTGGTGGCCGAGATAGTCGGTGACCGGCCGTCGGGCAACGTGGTGGCTTTGCGCGCTGACATGGACGCGCTCCCCATTACCGAGGTGGCCGGCAGAATATATGGATCAAAACATGAAGGCGTGATGCACGCGTGCGGGCATGATGCACACACGGCTTCACTCTTGGGAACAGCCCATATCCTTCAATCATTGAAAGCTGACTTTGGCGGCACGGTCAAACTGATTTTCCAGCCGGGTGAAGAGCGGCTGCCGGGAGGCGCAAGCCTGATGATTAAGGAAGGCGTCTTGCAGAACCCTGCTCCGCAGGCTGTGATCGGACAGCACGTAATGCCTTTGATTCCTGTCGGCAAGGTTGGATTCCGCGCAGGTAAGTACATGGCATCTACTGATGAACTGTATGTGACTGTAAGAGGCAAGGGAGGGCATGGAGCCCAGCCGCAGCAAAATATTGATCCGGTAGTAATTGCTGCGCATATTATCACTGCATTGCAGCAGGTAGTAAGCCGCATTGCCGATCCGAAAATGCCCACCGTATTATCGATAGGCAAAGTCGTTGCAAATGGTGCTACCAATGTGATACCGAATGAAGTCTACATGGAAGGTACGTTTCGTACGTTTGACGAAAAGTGGCGTAAAGAGGCGCATGCACAAATGAAGAAAATTGCTTCCGGCATTGCCGAAAGCATGGGCGGTACCTGCGATTTTGAAGTTCGTGTAGGCTATCCATTCCTTGTCAATGAAGAACAACTGACCGCCAGGGTACGGGAATATGCTGTGGAATTCCTTGGCGAAGAGCATGTGGTCGATCTTGATCTCTGGCTTGCGGGCGAAGATTTTGCGTATTATTCACAGGTTGCTGATGCTTGTTTTTACCGTCTGGGTACGGGCAATGAAGCCAAAGGGATAACCGCTGCCGTACACACGCCCACATTTGATATTGATGAGCAGGCGTTGGCGATAAGCACGGGCCTGATGGCTTATATAGCATTACGCCAGTTAGGTAATTAACTTTTGTGCTTTAGCCATGTCTTCGCATCACATTGTCAAGGAAGACCAAGAACCAGCGTTGATCATCGTCGATACCGAGGGAGTAACAAGACCCCAGCTCAACCAGTTGCTGGAATGGAATCCGATTGTAGTCACCCATCATGAAAATGCTCAGTCCGTCATTGATAAGGGCATCAAGGTTGATGTCCTCATCACTGACAAGCAACTGGACTTGCCTCAGGATCATGTTCTCATTTTACCCATTGATGGTACCTTTTTAGATACAGCATTGACATATTTGGTTGGGAGGGGCTGTAAGGCGGCTAACATTATCTCCAATGATGCCGACGTTGACGTATCATTATTCAGGCATATCGATATTCATGTAACGGTATTGGGTGATGGCAAACGCATATTTGCCGTCAAGTCGGGGTTTCGTAAATGGAAACCTCAGGGCGAACCGGTCTATGTGTACACGGCAGTAACTCATACGCTTGGATTGATACGCCAAGGTGAAAACCACTACATTACGGCGAAGGACGGTTTTTATGCCATCCATTTTGCTGAACAGTATGGATTGGTAGGCGAATGTTTATAAGTCATGAATGATATCACCATCCAAGCTGCAGCAACGGCCGACATACCGACCATTCATCGGCTGGCTCATGAAATTTGGTGGCCCGCCTATGGCGGCCTTTTATCCCCGGGGCAAATCAGCCTAATGTTGGAGAATATTTATTCAGCAGATGGATTGCAGCAACAAATGGACGCCGGCCAGCGTTTCTCGTTAGCCATAATGGAGCGTACAGCCGTAGGTTTTGTAGGGTTCCGGCTAAAGCCTTCGGCTACGGACATCATGCGCATTGAAAAACTGTATATCCTCCCCGCTGTGCAAGGGCACGGAATAGGGCAACGACTGATACATCATGTCGCCCGACACGCATTGGTCGCTGGCGCCAATTGCCTGGAATTAAATGTGTATCGGTACAATCCAGCAAAAGCGTTTTATGAACGGCAAGGTTTTGCCGTTGTCGAAGCTGTAAAAATTCCCTATCACGGCTATGTGCTGGACGATTATATCATGCAAAAAAAACTGTAACGTTAATCCGGCTATCCTCGTTTATGCTGCTTTTTTGGAGTAATTCCAAACAATGGCATCCTGAAGATTGTCTCTCAACAGAGAAGCTTATCCGATCAGGGGAGCTATAGGTTATAAGCGAATGATTAACGAAAAAGTAACAGCCTTTTATTGTGATGCGTTGACCTTGTTGAAGAATAATCAATGTGATTTTATGATCGGGGGCGGCCATGCGGTTGTCCACTATACCGATGTGCACCGGGCAACCAAGGATTTGGATATTTTTTGCCTTCCGCAGGAATATCCGAAAATACTGAAGTGTTTCGCAGATAATGGATACCGCACGGAGCTGACTGATTCGAGGTGGCTTGCGAAGGTGTTTAAAGACGATTATTTTATTGACATCATTTTCGATACGGTAAACAATATCTGTAAAGTAGATGACACCTGGTTTACCTATGCAGAGGAGGGCGACTTCTATGGTATGCCGGTCAAGTTTATTCCGCCCGAAGAGCTGATCTGGTGTAAAATATATGTTCAAAATCGGGAGCGTAATGACAGTGCGGACGTCAATCACCTGCTGTTAAAAGCCGGACATCGGCTGGACTGGCCACGGCTGTGGAAAAGGCTGGACACTCATTGGCACTTGTTGTTGGCTCAACTATTAATTTTTCAATTTGTATACCCCTCCGATTACCGGAATATTATACCGGATTGGCTGTTTCATGATCTGATTAGCCGGGCAAAAGAGCAATATGATTTGCCTCCTTCTCAGGAAAAAGTGTGCCGGGGTCCCTTGATTGACCAGACGCAGTATGAGATAGATATTAAGTTGTGGAATTACAAAGCATATACGATAATGACAGTGTAATCAAGCTTATGGAAACAGCAAAAAGAACAATACGGATAGCTGCGATAGGTGATCTTCATGTCCGCGAAACAGACCGTGGGAAATGGAAGGACTATTTTTCGGTTATCAATAAAGAGGCAGACATTCTTGTCATAGCCGGCGATATCACCGATACGGGCGACGAAGATGAGGCTGCGTTATTTGTCGAAGAGCTGAAAGGAAGTTCAATTCCTTTGGTTGGCGTATTGGGTAATCACGATTATGAGAAAGGGCGTCATAAAATTATCAAAGAAGTACTTCAGCAAGCTAATATGCAGGTGCTGGATGGTGAATCGACGGTCATTGCAGGCATCGGGTTTGCAGGTATTAAAGGATTCGGAGGTGGGTTTGGACCAAGGATGTTATCCCGATTCGGAGAGGATATGATGAAATCCTTTGTCCAGGAAGCGGTTGATGAAGGGCTCAAGCTGGAGCGTGCATTGTCGCGGCTAGGGCAGCACCGAGGGGAAATACCCAAAATAGCCATCATGCATTATGCGCCTATTCCAGAAACCGTAGAAGGAGAACCGTTGGAGATCTATCCATTTTTGGGATCTTCCAGGTTGCTGGAGCCGCTGCAGCGGACCAAGGTGGAAGCGGTGTTCCATGGGCACGCGCATATGGGCAAATATGAGGGCCAAACTCCGGATGGTACCAAAGTATGGAACGTATCATTGCCTATTTTAGCCCGCTTAGGTAAATCCGTTCCTTTTCATCTCATGGAAGTGGAAGCCATACTGGAAGAACCAGCGGGAGCACCGATTAAGTGAGTCTACCGTCCCAACTTTATTCCCGTCTTTCTTGGTATTCGCTCCGGTTTTATTATTTTTGGGGAACACTACATATTTAAAACGCTTTTTCTTACACCTAACTAAACTAATCGGTACATGGATAAACGGCACGTCTATAACAGCGGAATCATTGGCAACTGTGCTTATTTGGCGCACATTCAAGAAGACACGAATATTTCCTGGTTATGTTGGCCATCTTTCGATAGTTCATTTATTTTCGGCAGCTTGTTGGATACCGCCAAAGGCGGTCGGTTTTCCATACAGCCGGTCAACGAGTTTAGCAGTAAGCAATATTATATCGAAAACACGAATGTGCTGCGTACAGAGATTACAACGACCGACGGCAGTTACCGGATTACGGATTTCGCTCCCCGATTCAGGCAATATGAGCGCTATTTCAAGCCATTGATGCTTATCCGGAAAATCGAGCCTTTGGAAAGCCGGCCTCGCATCCGTGTAGTGTGTGATCCGGTGAGTGCGTACGGACAGCGTTCGTTTGACAAATACCGGGGAAGCAATCATGTGGGCTTCAATAATGGCGTCGAGCAAATGCGTTTGACGACGAATGTTCCGGTGAGTCATTTTTTCGGCGACGAGTCTTTTGTGTTGAGTGAAACCAAGTACCTTGTTCTTACCTATGGCGAGCCGCTCGAAGCGCCCCTTGAACGTACGGTCGAACACTTTCTTCGGGAGACCATAGGTTATTGGCGCACCTGGATTAAGCACGCCACGATATCCTCTTTTTACCAATCGGCGGTAATCCGCTCTGCATTGGCGCTGAAAATCCATCAGTACGAAGATACCGGAGCCATCATTGCGGCGAGTACCACAAGTTTGCCCGAATATCCGGGGAGCGGCCGAAACTGGGACTACCGGTATTGCTGGCTGCGCGACAGCTATTATGTCATCACGGCGTTGAACCATATCGGACAATTCGAAGAAATGGAGCACTATGCCAATTACATCACCAATATCACCCATTCGGATACCGGCAGGCTTCAGCCACTTTATGGCATAAATGGTCAGTTTGAATTGACGGAG
Source organism: Parapedobacter sp. ISTM3 (assembly GCF_016533505.1). NCBI lineage: Bacteria > Pseudomonadati > Bacteroidota > Sphingobacteriia > Sphingobacteriales > Sphingobacteriaceae > Parapedobacter > Parapedobacter sp. ISTM3. Next base: position 79,379 of record NZ_JAENGN010000001.1, read on the forward strand.
CAAATTTTGGACGATTTGGCGGGCTACCAAGGGAATAAGCCCGTGCGGATAGGAAACCAAGCGTACGAACACATCCAAAACGATGTTTACGGACAGGCGATGATTGCCCTATTGCCCTTGTATACCGATTACCGCTTTGTGTTTAACGAACGTTCGGACGCCGGGCGCTGGGTAGATTACATTCTGCAGAAGATTGGGAAGACCATTGATGAGAAGGATGCCGGAATCTGGGAATTCCGCAATTTTGCCAATCACCATTGCTACTCGAACCTCTTTCAATGGGCTGGATGTGCAGCTGCTTGCAAGATTGGAAGGACGATTGGTGACCAGCAGATGGTCAGCAAAGCCGAAGCGCTGATGCAACGGGCTGCCCAACATATTGAAGCCTGTTATGATGCAGAGCGACAAGTGTATACCAATGCGGCCGGAAGCCCTCATCTTGATGCCAGCACATTGCAACTGATTATGATGCATTATCTGGATCCAGCATCAGAAAGGGCCAAAAACCACCTTGCTGCGCTGGAACGTGAACTGAAGACCCCGGAGGGTCTTTTCTATCGATACCTCCATTCGGATGATTTCGGTAAACCGAGATCAACTTTCTTGATTTGTGCCTTTTGGTATGTGGAGGCATTGGCCTGCGTTGGGCGCGTGGATGAAGCCGTGGCTACCTTCGAACGATTGTTGAGCTACGCCAATCACCTCATGCTATTCAGTGAGGACGTCGACGAGTCTGATGGAAGCCAATGGGGCAACTTTCCTCAAGCGTATAGCCATGTTGGCCTGATGAATGCTGCTTACCGCATTTCGATGAAGCTTGACCAACCCATATTTATTGGGTGACAGGTGGTTTGTTCGATGCTACAAGCTTGGTCAGCAAAACGCGTACATCGCGTTGCCGTTTCAAATAGAACTTCGCCGCAGACACTTCGGTACCAACCTTTATGGTGCATGCTTCCGTTGGCAGTGCCTGAAAGGTGTCCTCGTCTGTCCGATCATCACCTATCGACAAGATGAAGTCGTACCGATTTTCATGAAGGATATCCAAGGTTGCCCGGCCTTTGTTTACTTCCGCACTCCGTATTTCCACCACCTTGTCGCCATCCAGCAGCTGTAAGCCATAGGCAGCCGAATAATCGCGTAGGTTGTCAATGAGCTCGTGCGCCCGCAATGTGCCCAAATCGCGCTGTACTTTGCGGTAATGCCAAGCCAGCGAAAAACTTTTTTCTTCCACGAAAGCACCTGGCGTTCGGTCTGCATACGATTCCATGAGTGTACTTACCTCTTCCTTCCAAGTATTGGAGAGCCCACTTTTCAATCGCCAATCGGCATCGGGCTCTTTTGTCCAAACCCCATGTTCGGCCACCAAGCTATAGGGTCTCCCCTGAAACCACTTTTCGAGCGTACTATGTTTGCGCCCGCTGATGATAACCAAATGATTATGCATGTCAGCTTCCAGCGCATCGAGCAGTTGGTAAAGCTCTTCATCTGGCGAAGCTTTATCAATATCATCTTGGAATCCCACCAGCGTACCGTCATAGTCCAGTAGGAGTAGCCTGCTACTGGCGCGTCGGTATTGGTCAATGATTTGTTGTTCGATATTTGCGCCGACCAGGCGCGCTTTGGTAGTGGATTGTACGTTTTTTGTTTCTTGTAGTTTGTTCATGAATAATGTTGCCCAGTGTTGTACATTGAATTTAAATACAAGCTCACGCATGGCTTTCATGCGCTTTTTCATCTCGGCTGTTGGCATATTCAGAGCATTCAACAGCGCATCGCGGATATCGTGGATGTCGTTCGGGTTGACGATAAGGGCATCAATGAGCTCTTTAGCGGCTCCTGCAATTTCGCTGAGAATGAGTACACCGGTTTCGTCATTTCTGCTGGCGACATATTCTTTGCTGACCAGGTTCATGCCGTCGCGCATGGGGGTGACCAGGCAGATATCTGCTACATTATACAACGCCGAAATTTCTTCGACCGGGTACCCGTGGTAAAAATAGGCTACTGGATACCAATCATACGCACCATATTTTGCATTGATGTGGCCCACCAAGCGATCGATCTGATCCTTGAGTTCGCGGTACCGCGGAACGGTATCACGGGATGGCACAACGACCATATACAGCGTCACCCGTTTATGGAAATCGGGGTTCTCCTCCAAAAACAAATCAAATGCTTCAAGTCGTTGTGTAATACCTTTACTATAATCCAAACGGTCAATAGAAAGAATGATTTTCTGATCGGCAAAATTGGCTTTCAGCTCGGCAATCCGATTCAACACCGGTTCCTCGGACGACAGGGCAGAAAACCGTTTACTGTCGATACCCATGGGAAAAGGCTCTACAAAAACGGTCCGATCATCCACCTCCAATCGGTTTGAGTTGTTGTTCGTTGAAGTAAGGCGGGTAGCCGAACTGATAAAATGGCGGACGTCGTCAAACGTATGGAAGCCGAGCAAATCGGCACCCAGCATGCCTTCCAGTAGTTCCCTTCGCCAAGGAATAAGGCGGAAGAGCTCTTGCGAAGGAAAAGGGATGTGCTGGAAAAAACCGATGGATGCTTCGGGTAGAACTTTCCTTAGCAATCCGGGAAGCAATAATAGTTGATAATCGTGCACCCAAATCGTGTCATCCGGATCGGCATGTTCAAGGATAAGATCCCTGAATTTCTCGTTGACCCGCACATACATTTCCCAATTGCTGAGGTCATAATTGGCGTAGGATGGAAGGTAATGGAAAATAGGCCACAAGACCTCGTTGGAAAATCCTTCGTAGAATCCTTTGATTTCTTCCTCATCCAGAAAGAGGGGAACCAGTCGCTTTTTTTTCAATGCGGATGTAAAATAGGCCCGTTGGTCTGCATCGACTATCGATACGCCGGGCCATCCTATCCAACTGTTTTCGCCCTCCGCATGTATGGAGGCGAGGCCTGTTGCCAATCCTCCCTCACTGGGTTGCAGTGTATAATGATCACCTTCCTCAATGATTTTGATGGGCAACCGGTTGGATACAATGATTGTTTTGCTCACTTTACCTCAAAAATTAAGTTTACGCGCCTGCTTGTCGCGGATAGACGGACAATTCATGAAAAAACACTGATGCCTAATCCGGTGCAGGAGGTATACGGCATAATTAGGATGCCAATCTGATTCAATGTTCACAATATAAGAATAAACAAGCAAAAAGCAAAAAGTTTGGTGGTATTTGCCTTTTATTGTGATGTGTGGTTGTTCCATGATAAACCATAAACAATCCGAAGTCTCCCATGTTATCATTGAAAACGACACATTATGAAAACCAATTCAGCTGACGCATCTACCACAAGTTTTTTGGCGAGAGACGGGATATTGTCCAGCCCTTGGCAAACATCTGCTGTAATACAGGCACAACGGGGAGGACGGGAAGACCGTGTCGAAACCAAGGTGTGGGATGTGCTTATCGCCGGAGGGGGCATTACGGGATTGACCACGGCGTTGCTATTGCAAGAGGCGGGCATCGCATGTGTAGTCGCTGAAGCCCATCATCTGGGGTTCGGCACCACCGGAGGGACGACATCACATATCAATACCATGCTCGATACGCCATACTCCACCATCGAAAGCGACTTCGGTGCGGAAGGTGCCGAATTGGTAGGCAGCGCCGCTCGCGCGGGCCGCGATCTTATTGCACGCAATGTCTCGACGTATCAAATCGCATGTGATTTTGAATACAAAGACGGGATTCTTTTTGCCCAAACAGAAGAAGAGGTTGCTCAACTCGACAAAATTTACGAGGCGTCGCAGCGGGCGGGGGTAGCGGTCGAGCGCGTCGCAACCATACCGCTGCCGTTGCCGTTCATGCAAGCGATAAAATACACAGAACAAGCGCAGATCCATCCGCTCAGTTATCTGTACGCACTTGCGGACGCCTTCGTAAAACAGGGCGGTGTGATACTGGAAAAGACCCGCGTTGAAGACACCGTGCACAAGGACGGTATTCATCACGTGCAGACCAGTGCAGGTGTTGTCCGTGCCCAGCAGTTGGTATACGCCACTCACATTCCTCCGGGGTTGAATATCTTGCACCTACGGTGTGCACCGTACCGCAGCTATGTGCTGGGTGTCCAGCTGTCGTCCAGTAATTATCCCAGTGAGCTGGCTTACGATATGCAGCAGCCTTATCATTATTTCCGAAGTCACCATATCAATGGCAAGCCCTATTTGATTGTGGGCGGAGCAGACCATAAGACGGGACATGGAGACCCGCATGCGGCCTTCCAAGATTTGGAAGTTTATACGCGCAAACATTTTCATGTCTCATCCATAGACTACCGGTGGTCGGCACAGTATTTTGAACCCGCGGATGGTTTGCCATACATAGGGAAACTCCCCGGCGGCGACGAAAATACTTATGTGGCCACCGGATTCAGCGGAAACGGCATCCTAATGGGGAGCTTTTCAGGGCTGTTGTTGGCGGATCTTATTTTGGGACGGGAAAGCCCTTATGAAAAGCTTTTTTCGCCGCAACGCATTAAGCCAATTGCTGGATTTGCCAACTTTGTAAAAGAAAATGCGGATGTAGCATACCGGTTTGTGGCCGATAGGGTGGCGACTGAGCGGCTGGAGGCTTTAGTGGAGCTGGCTCCGGATACCGGTGCGGTGGTTAACTATGACAGCAAACAAATCGCTGTATATAAATCAGCCGCCGGAGCGGTCATCGCATTAAGCCCGGTATGCACACACGCCGGATGTATCGTCACGTGGAATGATGCGGAGAAAAGCTGGGATTGCCCCTGCCACGGCGGGCGTTATGACACCAATGGACGGGTACTTACCGGCCCGCCGCGAAAAGATCTCGCCATTGTTCCGCTTACCTAACATCGGAATGAGGAATGGCTTTCCAAAACATCCAGCATGAGTTGGTGAGTCAGTTTTGATTTGGTTCGAATGGCCGGTAATTTTTCACGTATCTGCTCGCGAATCCCTTCCTGGTTATCCCAAAACTGGTCGATATACGCAATAAGCCTGCCTGCGTTTACCAAATGTAGTGGCGGCATATCAATGGCTAATTCGCTCAGCAAGCCTTTTACTTTGGCGGCATATGGTAATGCGATAAAAGGAACATGCTGCAAAGCAGCAAAAATGAGGAAGTGTAGGCGCATGCCCACGGCGAAGTCGCAGTGTTTCATAATCGACAGCAGCTGGCCTGCTGAATATTCGCCTTTAAGTACATGCGCATGCTGCGGGCGGAGCATCAATGAAATGACAGCGTGTGAATGTTGTAAGTCCCGATGGTCGCGCTCCGTGGGAATGAAAAGGATGTTTGCTCCAAAGCGGTCAACCATGTAATCCGCAGCGTTGGCCAGCAAGGAGTGATACTGATTTTCGTCCAAATCCGGAGCTGCACCACCTGGCTCCCTGACTGAAACGGCAATCAACCTGCGCTGCGTGTTGAGCTGTTCTTTAACCAATACGTCATCGCCGATCGGTTCGGGCTCGAGCAGAAAAGCTGGATCGGCAGTTACATGGATCTCTTTTGTTATCCCGATGCTTTCCAATAAGTGTTTTGAGTCGATGTCGCGTACCGTAATCAAATTTACATGATTTAGGATATCGCTAATGTCGGGGTGTAGCGAACGTTTCTCAAGCGGCCCCACACCAATGGCATATAGCATTACCGGAACGGTTTGCTCAATGGCTATTTTGACTTCGCGTAGGTACAATAAGATATCCTGATCATACAAAATACCACCTCCCCCCAGAATAAAAAGATCCAAATCGGCGATGTGAGGTTTTATTTCGTTAATCGAAAGATCCCGTACGGCTACCACATTATCGGCGTCATGCCGATTGCGGGTGTCATCTACATAGCGGGAGAAAACGGTGACTTCAGCGTCCAATGTGGCCTTGATTTGATTAAGCATCACTTGCAAGATTGCTTCATCGCCTAAGTTCATCCCTCCATAGGATCCCGAAATTCCGATTTTAAGTTGTCGATTATACATAGCATGTAATGTGAAGGGTTCCAGTTGAATAGTTTACAATCAACGCCGTCGATTGTTTCCTTATTTGGCGACAGGGCAAATTTCATTTTAATGAACGGAAAGTCTACGATTTGCTACAGCCAACGTTCAGGAGGCGCTCTTATTCCTCAGATAGTCTCAAAAACAGGGCAAGGGAAAGGTTTTTGCAGTTCTGATAACACAAAGACCTTGTAAGAATGAAGAACCGGAAATGGAAAAAGCAATATAGCATCGTTGCGGGTATTATCCTCTTGCTTGTCATCATTAGGCTGCTTTTGCCTACCATCGTATTGCGGTACGCCAACCGTACCTTGGCCAATTTAAACGGGTACTACGGGCATGTTTCAGACATCGATATCGCGCTATACCGGGGAGCTTATCAACTGGATCGGTTGTACCTCAACAAAGTCGATTCAACGTCCGGCGAGCAAATAAAATTTTTCGTGGTCAACAGGATTGACTTATCGGTTGATTGGCGGTCATTATTGAAGGGTGCGCTTGTCGGTGAATTGGCATTTGAGGCGCCGGAGCTCATCTTCACCAAGGACAAGGCTGAGGTTGATGCTGTAGCCAAGGACACAACGGATTTTCGGCAATTGCTCAAGGATTTTATGCCGTTGCGGGTCAACCGTTTTGAGGTACGGAATGGCCGCATCCGTTATACCGACAGTACCACGTCGCCGCTTGTGGATATCGCGCTTGAAAACGCACATATTATAGCCGAAAACCTGAAAAACACATCTCGTGAAGATGAAAAATTGCCCTCCACCATTCGTGCAAGTGCGCAAGCGTATGGTGGCTCACTGAATCTTGATTTAAAGATGGATGCGTTGGCAGATCAGGCTACCTTTGATCTGACGGCCGAGATAGAAGGGGCAAATTTGCCCGACTTAAATGACTTTTTCATTGCCTATGGGAAATTTGATGTCAGTAAAGGTACATTTGGGCTTTACAGCGAATTTGCAGCAAATAATGGCAAGTACAAAGGATACGTAAAGCCTATCATCACCGATCTGGAGGTCGTGGGGCTTGAGGATCGCGATGATAATTTTTTCCAACGGGCGAAAGAGGCCGTTATCGGTGTGGTGGGCCAGTTGTTAGAAAACCCGAAAGCTGAGCAAGTCGCTACGCGGATACCCATCGAAGGGAGCTTTGGGGAAACCAATATACTCGTTTGGGAGGCGATATGGCAAGTCCTTAGAAATGCATTCATTGAAGCGTTGATGCCGAGCGTTGATCATCAAATCGATATCCGGTCGCCAGAGGAAGTAGCGGGTAGAAGCGGGATTTTTGAGGCTAAGTAGGTAATCGTTATCGTTACGATGAAATCTTGTCAAATGCGTATTGTCCCGCGATATGGGCATTGAAATACTTGCCTTTTGATCGGGCTTGACGCAGTCCGATATAGACCATTTCGGGTACTTCATAATAGGTATAAACAGCTCCCGTTTGAAAGGTGATTTTCAGGATATTGCTGGTTTCACTGTAGTCGATATGTCTAATAACGCTTGATGGCATAGCGAGTCGTCTGACGTAATAACCCGGCGTTCCGGTGATTGTTTGGTTGTTTGTTATGAAACAAATCCGCGTATTTCCTGTTAAATTTGACATAGGCCATATTGAAAAATACGAGATGGAAAGACTGAAAAACAAAGTAGCATTGATCACCGGGTCCGACTCGGGAATAGGGCGGGCTATTGCAATCGCTTACGGCAAGGAAGGTGCAAAAGTAGTGGTCACCTACCGATCGGACGAGGAGGGAGGAAAACGTACCGCAGCAGATATTGTTGCCGCCGGTGGCGAAGCCATCTGTCTTCGATTGGATGTGACCGATGAAGAGCAGGTCGCGAAGGTATTCGATGCTATTATTGAGGAATACCAAAAAATCGATATCCTAGTCAATAATGCCGGAGTAAATGGGAGGAATATACCCGTTGCCCAAATGGATACAGATACGTTTGATACCTGCATGAAGACCAACCTTTACGGACCCTTTTTTTGTAGTAGGGCTTACCTTCAACGGCGAAAGGACAACGCTTCCGAAGGACATATTATTTTTGTGTCGTCTATTCACGAGGATGTCAACACGGCAGGTAATGCAGACTACAACGCATCAAAGGCCGGTATCAAAAATTTCAGCCGGAGCCTCGCCTTAGAGCTTGCCGACAAGCATGTCCGGGTCAACAACATCGCTCCGGGCATGATATTGACGGAGATGAACCAAGAGGCCGTAGAGAGTGATGCGGTGAGAAAGGAAAAGGAACAGCACATTCCCATGAAGCGAGCCGGCAAACCGGAAGATGTCGCTCATGTTGCCGTATTTCTCGCTTCAGCCGATAGCGGTTACGTGACCGGATCAACCTACGTTGTCGACGGCGGGTTAATGATTCATCTCGGACAAGGAGCCTGATTGCGATGTAATCTACTGGGGTAAATAATGGAGGTTTACCACATCGATTACGTCATAAATATCGAACGGCTTGCGGATATATGTCGTTGCGCCGCATTGTTCGGCTATTTTGTCAATATCCCGCAAGGCGGAAATCAGCACAATAGGAATACCGGCGGTTTCTTTGTCGGCCCGCAGTTCCCTGCACAGATCGCTGCCCCACCCCCAGTTTAAATTCTCATCTAAAAGTATCAGGCCGATTTGGTGCTGTTTCAGTTTTTTCTTGATTGTTTTTCCATTGTCCGTCACAACCTCATAATCTTCGAATTGCATAAATTCCGAAACGATATCCAACATGTCGCCATCGTCTTCCGCATACAGGATTTTTTTCGCCATACTCAATGTTCCCTGCCTTTTCATGGGTAATTTACCTCGTTAGCAAATTTAATACATGCGCGTATTAGAATACAATAGTTCGTAATTTTTTTTATTGTTAGCAGCAAAATTAATAGTTTAATCGGCTTTCTCTTGCCAAATTCAAAGTTTAGGGAGGACCGCGCGTCCAAAGTCCTCAATAAATGCCGCCTGTTCGCGGTTTACATTATGCAGGATAAGGCAGTCCACACCCAGCGCCAGGTAAGATTTCAACCAAACTTCGTGTTGGCGAGGGTCGCTTGAAATATTAACAGCCTGTTCCAAGTCTTTCGGCTCTATAAATTTAGCCAGCGCTTCGAATTGCTCGGGTTTCCACAAATCGGCCAGCACCGAACTATCAAAAATGTTAGTGCGCCATTGGTCGAAAGCGCCCGCATATGCAGCCGATTCGCTCCGCGAATAGGAGATTTGTACTTTGACAAACACGGGCTTACCATCCCCCCCGCCTACGCGGAATTGTTTGATCACCCGTTCGAGTTTTTCCAGTGGGTGGTTGATGGTCAGTAGCCCCTCTGCCCAGCTTCCCATCCAATGGGCCGTCTCTTCTGTAATGGCGGCACCCAGCAAAAGCGGACGCTTCGGTGGGCGGGTGTAAAGACGCGCTTCATCTGTGCAGACGCGGCCATGACAGGTGACTGTTTCACCATCCAACAGTCGACGGATGATGTGAAAACTTTCCAGCAACCGCTCATTACGGATGGCTTTGGAAGGCCACGGCTGCCCGGTAATTCGTTCGTTGATCGCCTCGCCACTGCCGAGCGCGACCCATAATCGTTCAGGAGATAAGTCGGTTAACGTAGCGATTGCTTGCGCTGTCACTGCTGGGTGGTGACGGGGACCTGGCGCGCAAATCAAACCAAAGGGAAGCTTACAAGCTTGCATGGCGGCGCCCAACCAAGAAAATACATGGCCACTTTCACCTTGCCGTTCGCTCCACGGTTGGAAGTGATCGGACGAATGAATCGCTGTGAACCCGGCCTCTTCGGCCATTTGTGCGTGGCTTAACAGCTCGGATGGACTAAACTGTTCATGCGACGCGTGATATGCAATTTGAGCCATAAAACTTATTTTATTGGGGAAACTTTTTCATCCATAGATATCCATATGCCGCAAGGGTGATTTCACGGTGGGCAACTTGAGTTTTTCCATCCCGGAAGATTTCCACCCAGTCGTCAGCCAGCACATCGGCCTCATCGGCGGAGACGCTAATTTCCTTATCTGTAAGGTTATGGAAGAGCAGTAATTGCAGGCCTGTCTTGTCTTCATACCGATGAGCGAAAAGCCCTTCATGCCGGACCTTGATGGCTTGAACTGGCGCAGTACCAATAAGGGCGCACTGTTTCCGGAGGGCAATAAGCCGTTTCATGAAGTTGAGTAACGAATCGGGGTCTCTATAAGCGCCGATAACATTTACATGTTTGGGGTCGTAAGGTGCTTCTTGGATGACGTTTCGATTTACGTGGTCAGCCGGCGAGAATCCGCCGTGCTTGCCTGTAGACCACTGCATGGGGGTGCGTACGCTGTTCCGGCCTTTAAGCCGGAGGTTGTCACCCATGCCGATTTCATCGCCATATCGGATCATGGGGACGCCCGGTAAGGTAAAAATGAGGCTGAACGCCAGTTCCATTCGGCATTGGTCGTTCCCAAACATGGGGGCCAGGCGTCGGCGTATGCCATGGCCGTACAGCTGCATCCGCTTTTGGGGCGCAAAGGCCTGGAATATTTCGTGCTGTTCGTCTTCACTCAACTGGTCAAGGGCAAGTTCGTCATGGTTTCTTAGGAAGTTGAGCAGCTGATTTCCATAAGGTATGGATGTTTGCTCGCTTAAGGCAGCATAGAGTGGCCTTGCCGATTTTCGGGCTAAGCTAAGGAAGAGCTTCATGTTCATGTAAAAATTAAAGAGCATGTGCATCTTTTGCCCCTTATCCATGTAGGTTTTCATCGCTGAAGGAGGCACATTGGCCTCGCCAAGTAAGATCACATCACCTTTTCGCAGCGAAGCATAGTCACGCATTTCTGCAATAAACGATTCCAGGTCCAATTTTTCACCATCTTTCAAACCATAGGGTTCGATGAGTAATGTTGCCGCATCTATACGAAATCCGGACACACCCATTTTGAGCCAAAACCCAATTATCTGAAGGATTTCCTGGCGAACCGCTGGGTTGCCAATGTTTAAATCCGGTTGCTCCTTGTAAAATCGATGAAGGTAATATTGTCCGGCTTCCTCGTCATATGTCCAAATGGTGTTCTCTTCGCCAGTGAGTTTGAGGTGCTCTTCGCCGAAATCCCACGGTTCGTCCGACCAAACATAGTAGTCCCGGTATTCGGAGTGTTTGTCTTTTCGTGCCGCTTTAAACCACGGGTGTGCGATGGAGGTATGGTTGACGACCAAGTCAACGATTACCCGGATGCCCAAATCACGGGCATGGTCAATAAGTTCAGAAAATATCCCATGGTCGCCCAGCTTCGGATCGATGCCGTAATAATCGGTCACATCGTAGCCATTATCCCTATTGGGCGAAGGATAGAAAGGCTGAATCCATATACAGGTAATACCTAAGCCGGCAAGATAATTGAGTTTCTCTTTTATCCCCTTCAGGTCGCCGATGCCATCACCGTTTGTGTCATAAAAAGTCTCGGGGTCGAGTGAATACAAGACCATGTTGCTGTACCACGTATCCATCATAGAAAACCTATCGATTTATCAGATCTATGGAGTTGAACAATTGAATAAATGAAATGTTTAGTTTATGGATAAACCATCCGGTCGCCACGATGTTGTGCTTGCATATGGGATTCATCGAAATCATTGGCATCGTGGCGGGTATTTGTACGTCTTCATCTATCATTCCACAGATCATCACAACACTTAGGCGCAAAAAAGCAAAGGATGTGTCGGTACTTATGTTTATTGTACTCAGCACGGGCAATGGCTTATGGATATATTATGGGACAGAAAAAAGCGACGTGCCGATTATTGCGACCAATATCTTGGCACTGTCGCTCAATGTGGTGATGATGGTATTAAAATATCGATACCGGAAAGCCAAATCTTAATTCGATGCGATGCCGCCCACGCTATCATGACTTATTCACGGGCTCCTGTTGTTTTCGCAGGGTATCCGTTGCTTTGCTGTCTGACATCACATTGCTCATCGCTACCTGCATCTTATTTTTGAAGCCAGATATGATCATGTCTTTTCCGTCCATCAGCGCTTTGTAACCATCCCTGGCTACATCTGCGGGGTCTGCCAAATCGCCTTCTTGCACCATCTTTGAGGCCTCCATATCCGCCTTGTTGAAGAAATCTGTGTCGGTAGCGCCGGGCAGCAATGAAGTAACGGTAACATTGGTATCCCGGATTTCGTTGCGGATAGCCTCGCTGAAAAAATGAACGAATGCCTTTGTGCCGTGATATACAGCCTGATAAGGCCCCGGTATTTTTCCGGCAATGGAAGACACATTGAGTATTTTTCCGGAATTGCGGGCGACCATATCTTTCAATACATACTTCGTGAGCACAATGCATGCATTGATATTCAGCTGTACGATAGCTAACTCCCTATCCAAATCGTTGGTGATAAACTCGCCGTATACTCCTTGACCAGCATTATTGACAAGGACATCCAGGGTAATCTGCTTTGCCTTCAGGGCATCAATCACCTCATGCGGTGCTTCAGGGTTGAACAGATCCTTTTGAATGGTAATCACCTCTATGGGGTGCAGTTGTGAGAGCTCACTGCTGACACCATCGAGCTCTTGCTGATCCCGTGCTACAATAACCAAATTATAGCCGTCTGCTGCGAACAGCTTGGCTAGCTCCAACCCAATGCCACTGGTCCCTCCCGTTATCAGGGCAAATTTTCTTGCAATCATAAGTACCTCCGTTAATGTTTACCTACGTGCTGCAAACTTTACACCAACCAAAGGGGGATAAACGGGGGAGCCGTGCGGGTTGCATGAAATCCAGTTTAGTGAACATCAAGGCTGAAAATTAGTACAGTGCCCCTTTGGTTGACCCCACAAATAACGTGTAGGGGATCTAAAATGCGTATTCGTGTGTAATCGGTATTAACGGACGGATTCTTGTATTGAGCATCGCAGGCGTCGGTATGCCTTATGATTGGTCATAACTATGCAGAAAATTCACCAAGTCGAAAAGATTGAACACACGCTTGAGTTAGACGAGAAGCTAAGCCACCAGCAAAAAGGCTGGAATGTGCAGCGGGTTTGTGGTATACTGATTTTGATTGTGGTCGTACTCACCGCGTTAGGGCTCTTCGGCAACGGGCTACTGAGTAAGCGACAGTTGGCAAATGGGGGTACAGCACTTCGATACGATCGGTTCTTACGCTATGAAAAAGAGACGACCATCACGTGGCAATTAAGTGGGAGGGATGAGATTGAAATTCTTATACCGATGCGTTACCTTGATGCGTTCAAAATCGAGAAGATTACTCCCGAAGGTTATGAATCACGTATCGTCAATGGAAATGTTAGCTATACGTTTACGGTGGCGGGCGCAGGTGAAACAGCCATCTATTTTTATTTAAATCCGCAAAAGGCAGGATCTGTGGCCGATACCTGGCGGGTCAACGATCAAGCATTCGAAATAACACATTTTATCTACCCTTAGTATGGAACTTTTTCTTCGCGGGGTTGCCGTATACTTGTTCCTTCTGGCGTTGTTTCGTATACTCGGCAAGCGCAGTTTGGCCGAGACGACAACGTTTGACTTTGTGCTGTTGTTAATTGTCGGCGAAGCCACTCAACAGGCACTATTGGGGAATGATTTTTCCGTGACTAATGCATTGGTGCTGATTACGGTACTAATGGGGATTGACATGGTATTTGTGAAGCTAAAGGGGCGGTATAAGAAGCTCGACAGGCTGTTGGAAGGAACACCGCTGATTTTAGTAGACCACGGGAAACCCTTGAAAGGCAGAATGAGCCAGGCAAGGGTGGATACCGAGGACATTATGGAGGCAGCGCGGCTTGCACACGGGTTAGAACGGATGGAGCAAATCAAATACGCCGTTTTGGAACGAGACGGTCAGATTTCTATTATCCCGTTACCTGAATAGATAATTGTTGCAATATACGAAAGGAAGCTCTGGCTTCCTTCCGTATTGTATTTCGATGCCATGCTCTTGTGCCTATGCTTTAGCCTTGCGGGTACTTCTCTTTTTCGCTTTAGGCGTTCCATCGTCGTTTACCAATAACGCATCGGCCGAACCGGGAGCACTGGCTTCTGCACCTTCATGGGTGGGTTTGGAGCTCGCGCCGGCGTCCATGCCGTCTATTCCTGCTTTCATGGCATCCACCGCAGGGTCGGATTCCGTAGTGATGCTGGACGTGTCGGTAGGTGGTAGCTGCTCCTCAGACGCCGGCTCAATACTGGCTTCGGTATTGATGTCTCTCTCGGCCAATGTCGTCAGCGTGGCGTCTGCTTTCTTTTCCTCGGCAAGGGTCTGTTCCAGCAAGTCGGCAGCCTCCTGATAGCCCAGTGTTTTCGCCAATGTGCTCAAGCTGCCGTAGGTTGCAATTTCATAATGCTCAACTTTTTGTGCAGCTACGATAAGCGCCGCGTCACGATGTGCCGACCCTTCCTCTGTTTCATCAATCACTTGCCAACCCTCATCAAACAGGCCCTGCATCCCCACGCAGAATACGGGCTGTGCTCCCACACCTTTCTTGTAAAAAATTTTTTCCAACCGGCTCACCTGATTGTTTGTTTCCTCACGGTGGTTTCTGAAGGCCGTTTTCAGTTCATCCGTGCTCGCGCGCTCCTCCATACTTTCCAGGACATCACGTAGGTGCAGTTCGCACCAATAAATCTCCTGCAGCAATGTCTGATAGAATAATTCCAGTCCCGACGGCGCTCCTTTTTCAACTTGTGTTTCCATATTATTTCAAATTTTTAGTTATCGCTTACCCTTGATCGCATAACAACAGGAGGTGGTGTCGGTTTTAAAAATATATCAATTGAATTGAGTTGGATTCCGGTGGCGATTGATCGGTTCCTTCAAACCTTCATACCCCGCTTTTGTTAGGCTCTTATAGTGGCAAGAGAACCCTTGAAGACGTTTAGAAACGATACTTATGAGAGCATTATCCGAACAGGTAGTTATGATAACCGGTGCCACAGATGGACTGGGTAAAGCGCTTGCTAAAGCGCTAGCTTGGAAGGGGACGGCGCTCATTTTGCACGGGCGCAATCCGGATAAGGGGAGATCTACGGTTGATGCACTGGTTCAGGAAACAGGCAACAAAAACATTATATACTACAATGCTGATATGGCAAATCTGGGGGAGGTTCGTGCATTGGCGGCTAAGCTTTTGTCGGCACATCAGCAACTGGACCTGTTGATAAACAATGCAGGAATTGGTCCAGCTGGTGGTGGCGGTCGTCGGCAAATGAGTCAAGATGGCTATGAACTTCGTTTTGCGGTTAACTACCTTGCACCATTCTTGCTTACCGATCTGCTTTTACCCCTGCTGCAGCAAACCGAAGGTTCCCGGGTCGTCATGGTAGCTTCAGGGTTGCAGGAACCGCTCGACTTTGAAGATCTCATGCTGGATGCCGCGTATACCGGGCGGCGTGCCTATGGCCAAAGTAAATTGGCCTTGGTAATGCTTGCCATGACCTTGTCACATAGGCTCCGCGATGCGGGTATTCGGATCAATAGCGTACATCCGGCATCACTCATGGATACCACCTTGGTTCGCGAGAGCAACAGTCGCCCCAGAAGCAGCATTTCAGAAGGCGTCGATGCCGTGTTATTTGTGGCCACTTCACCAGAGGTTGCTGATATTAGCGGGGCGTTTTTCGACGGCAAACGGCAAGCGCGGGCCCATGATCAGGCTTATGATGAAAATGCCAGAAAAATGTTATTCACGATAAGCTCAAAGCTTGCCGGATTATAAGCGAACACCTTCTAGTCAACGAACAATCGATACACCGAAAAACTATGGAGCATAAAAAAGCGCAACCGACCCACATTTGGTGGAGCTTATTCGTCGGACTCGCAGCGTCCGGACTATCTATGGCCTTGGGGCAAGAGTCAACTGCACCGGATGATGGCCTTTGGTATAAAAACAGCATCATCTACAACCTTGAAGTAGGCACATTCAAAGACAGCGATGGCGATGGAATAGGCGATTTTCAGGGACTCATCCAAAAGCTGGGGTATCTGGACAGCCTGGGTGTCGATGTAATTTGGCTGGCTCCATTTAATCCGTCGCCGGGGAATGATGATGGTTATGACGTGAAAGACTATTACACGATTAATCCGAAGTTCGGCACGATGGACGATTTTGACCTATTTATGGCTGAGGCTAAGAAAAAAGGTATGAAAGTGATTTCCGATGTTGTACTCAATCATACATCCATCGAGCATCCATGGTACGAGGAGGCGCGCCGGAGTCCCGATTCGCGGTACCGTAGATGGTATGTGTGGTCAGCGGACCTGCCGGACGACGCGGACAAAGGGATGGTATTTCCAGGTGTCCAGCGTACTACCTGGTCTTACGACTCCATCGCCGGTTTATATTATTTCCATCGGTTTTATCCCTTTCAGCCCGATTTGAACTACACCAACCCGGAAGTACAACAGGAAGCTTTCAAGATTCTGCGCTTTTGGCTGGAACAGGGCATGGACGGCTATCGGCTGGATGCGGTACCCTTTATTATCGATGTTCCTGAGACAGGCAGTGAAACTCCTCAACGGATGATGCAGTTGGTGCCCACCATGCGCAATATCATGCGGGATGCAAAACATGATGCGCTGATGTTGGGCGAAGCTAACCTTTCGCCCCAGGAGAATAAGGACTATTTTGGCGAAGATAACAATGGCATGCAGATGATGTTTAACTTTTACGTCAATCAGTTTTTATTTTATGCACTTGCTACGCAGGAGCTCCGCTTGTTTATCAAAGCCATCGAAGATACCAAGGAAAAGCCATCGACGGCACAGTGGGCACATTTTCTGCGGAATCATGATGAGATTGACCTCGATAGGCTGGGGGAACGGCGGCGGGAAGAGGTATACGCCAAATTTGGCCCTGATACGTCCATGCAGCTGTATGGCCGGGGCATACGTAGACGGCTGGCTCCTATGCTTGGCGATCCTAAGCAGTTGCGCATGGCATACAGCTTGTTATATGCCCTGCCGGGAACGCCCGTTATCCGCTACGGCGAGGAGATTGGTATGGGTGATGACCTATCATTGAAAGAGCGATTGGCTGTGCGGACACCGATGCAATGGAGCGGAGCGCCTCATGGCGGATTCACATCGGCAGATACGCCGTTTCGAAATGTTATCAGCCATGGACCTTATGGATACCAGCAAGTTAATGTGATGCAGCAGCTTACAGATTCGACATCACTGCTCAACCATATTAAACGACTTATTCGCACACGCAAGGCCTGTCCGGAAATCGGGCTCGCCGACTTTGAAATCATCCCGGCCAATTCGAAATATATTTTTGCGGTCCGGTACGACTACGGTGACAAGTCACTGCTGACGATCCATAACTTCTCGGACAAGCCGCAAGCATTCAGACTCGAGCATCGGCTATTGGCAGACAACCAATTGACCGATCTTTTTTCTGGTCAACCGGTACCGGTCGAAGATGATCAATTGAAACTTGACGGCTATGGTTATGGTTGGTATCGATTGAAGTAAATGCAGCGTAACTAAACAATTAAATAAATAAAGCCGATACGTGCGGGTATCGGCTTTATTTTTATATTGTGTGATGTATGCAGCTTAACTTGCTTACTTGCCTTTGGCGTATGGCTTGAGCTTTTTCTTGAGCTGCTGCCTGGCCACATGTATGCGGGTTTTTACCGTCCCAATTGGGATTTGGAATTGTTCAGCGATTTCGTGGTATTTATATCCTTCATAATACATGGTGAAAGGATAATAATATTCTTCAGAAAGCTTTGACAAGGCATATTCAATGTCTTTCATAATGAATTTCCCCTCCGCGTTATTGCGCAACGAGCTCTTATAGAGATCGGATGAGGAAATGGTTTCCGTTTTCATAATGATAGCGTTGGTCTTTACCTTCCTTCTGTAATAATTGATGAAGGTATTTTTTAGTATTGTATAAAGCCAAGCTTGTAAATTGGTGCCTTCCTTAAACTTGTTATAATAAGAAAATGCCTTTAACATCGTGTCTTGGACTAAATCACTCGCATTTTCAGGGTCTCGGGTAAAATAACGTGCGTAGTTGTTTAACGAGCCTACTTCCTGTACTACCTTGGTGCTAAATTCAATCTTATTCATAATCTGCTTTGATGATGGTGTCGTGTGTTTTACATTACGTATGTGTGTTTTACATTATCTATGATTTTCAGCTATTTTCATAAACTAAGCACTCATTAACCCATGCTCTTGTCGGCTATTGCTGCCGAATCGAGCACTTACTCAATTTTAACTACCTCACTGATCGTCTGTTTGGCAGAGAAGCAGACAAAAAACCACCTAAAATTGTTTTAATTATTTTAAAAAAGTTTTAAATCATACACCCATCATTAGCCAGCTATATCCATAACCAGGCAGGCCAATAGCGAAGTGCTTATCGGCTACCACTGTGTTTTCCTTATTTATCAAGACGGCAATAAGATGGCTTGGCTTGGTCAGCAACATGACTGTTGCGTCCTGTGGCTGTCCGGAAAAATTATGGACGGCGACTAACAATTTATCGGCCAGCCTATAGCCGAAAGCCAACACCGCATCGTTGCTTGAGCGTAAAAGCGTAAAACTTCCAGAACCGAATAAATCCGCTTTGTCCTGACGAATACATATCATGGTTTTCACGACGTTTAGCAACGAAGTAGCATCTGTCAGTTGGTCCGCTACGTTGACCCTATCATAAGCAAACTCACCCTTTCGTATTAGCGGATAGTTAGGCGCAGCGTCTGAAAAGCCGCCATTAGGCTGATTAGCCCATTGCATGGCGGTACGGACACTTCTTCGTTCGGGTAGGTTGAGGTCGTCTCCCATACCAATTTCTTCGCCGTACCGTATTACGGGTATGCCTGGCAGTGTGAAAAGTAAGCTCATGGCCAGTTTTATGCGGCTGCCATTGTTATCTACCATCGGAGCCAGCCTTCTCCGGATTCCTCTATCGTAGATGATCATCGATCGCTTGGGAGCGAATTGCTTGAAAACCTGTTGGCGTTGGTCGTCAGCGAGACGTTCGAGGTCCAGCTCATCATGGTTTCGCAGAAAATTGAGGTAACGTCTGCCCTCCATAAGTGGTAGACGCTGGATCGCCCGGTGCAATGGGACAGCTTTTTGAGTGGCCAACGCGAGAAATGTATAGTTGTTGAGGTAAAAATTGAATAGCCCGGTCAATTTCCGCCCATTCAGGAAATTGGAGTATTCCTCCGGCTCCACGTCGGCCTCACCAACGAGTATGGCCTGTGCATTATGCCGTAGTGTAGCTGATCGCCAGTCCTCCAGCAATTTATAGGGGTCGCCCACGAAATAGCTATCGCCTTTATTGCGAAGGATATGCGGTACGGCATCTATACGGAATCCGTCTATTCCTTTACTCATCCAAAAATCGATGATACGAATGATTTCGGCCTGTACCCGTGGATTAGCCACATTCAGATCCGGTTGATGGCTGTAAAAAGTGTGGTAAAAGTAGGCAGACACTGAGGGCTCATACTCCCAATTGCTGTCTTCAACGGTTTTAAATACGAGGTCGTCTTTGTCGTTTGGTGGTTTTTGTTTTTTCCAGATATAATAATCGTGGTACAGGGAATCGGGTTGCTCTATAGCCATCTTAAACCAAGGATGAGCATTGCTGGTGTGGTTTACAACAAGATCGAGGATGATCTTTACATCTTTCGCTTTGGCCTCCGCGACCAGCATTCCGAAGTCTTCCATGGTACCCAACCTGGGATCTATCGCATAATAGTCAATGACATCATACCCGTCGTCTTGTTGGTTCGTGCAATAAAAGGGGGCTATCCAGACACAATTGATACCAAGCCCGATCAAATAGTCGAATTTAGAAAGTAAACCGTAGATATCTCCGAGACCGTCCAGATTGCTGTCCTTAAAACTCCGGATATCAAGCGAGTAAACGATTGCGTGTTTAAGCCAATTAATTTGTTGCATATATTTTAGTTTAGTTTGCTTCCAACCCTCATCACGAAGGCTGGTGAACAAGCCGGGTTAACAACGTTTTTCGGTAGTATAACAGGAAAACCAGTTACTGGTTTGAGCAGGCAGATTGCGCCAAGGCATATTTGGAAGAAAAAACGGCCAAACAAAGGAGCGACCTTATGTGTTGCCCCAATTATTTGGAGGCCGCAATGATAGACAACACAATGACAGGCTATCGTTTTGCCCGCATGCGTTCAACATGGGGAGGCGTGTTGGTGGGTATCGGCATGATGGCTGCGGTAGATGAGATTGTCTTCCATCAGCTGCTGGCTTGGCATCACTTCTACGACGGGTCTACTACCGATGTCGGATTGATGGCAGACGGCTTGCTCCACGCGGCGGAAATCATTGCCATAGCCGCTGGATTCATCATGTTATTGAAGCTGAAGCATAGCCAGCTACTCATAAAACGAAGGGCCGTGGCCGGATTTTTCCTCGGCGCAGGTGGCTTTCAACTGTTTGATGGTATCGTCAATCATAAAATTTTACGCCTGCATCAAATCCGGTATGTAGACCCTATTTTGCCGTATGACATCGCGTGGAATGTTGCGGCGTTAATATTGCTTTTTACCGGCATTTATTTGATAAGGCGGACTTAGACGATAGCTATGCATCACCACCCAGTTCATGAAATTACGGTTGGCCATATGGTGCTCCTTGCGGTGCTTTCGGCCATCGCTGCAATCTATGCAGGAAGCTATTGGTATGTGAGGAGGCGAGGCGGTAAGTGGCCGGCATGGCGTGCGCTCAGCTTTGTCTTGGGCATCAGTACATTGATGGCGGGTGGTAGCCCGCCGCTCATGGAAAGGGCCCATCACGACATTTATAGCCATATGGTGCAGCATCTGTTAATCGGTATGTTTGCTCCTATCTTTTTGGTGGTCGGGGCGCCTTTTACCTTAGCCCTGAAAACGCTGCCTGCGGCACCTGCCAGAAGGCTCATGGCATTGCTGAAACACAAGGCCTTTCGGGTGGCGTGTCATCCCGTGGCCGCGATGGTGTTCAATATTGGCGGCATGTATGTGCTATATTTGTCGCCGCTGTACGCCGAGAGTCTGGCCAAACCCTACCTGCATCATGTTATCCATTTTCATTTTTTAGCTGCAGGTTATTTGTTTACTTGGGCCATCATTGGGCCAGATCCGGTGCCGGCACGCCCCAGCTTCCAGGTGCGTGCATGGGTGTTGTTTTTTAGTATCGCTGCTCATGCTTTTCTTGCCAAATACATGTATGCACACTTTTATCCACGGAACGTCCCTTTCACTGGTGAAGCGATTCGTTCGGCCGCCCAGATGATGTATTATTGGGGTGATCTCGCCGAGCTCATCGTCGCCTTCATCCTATTTGCACAAACGCCTTTTGCAAAACGCCTGTCTGCCATGCCCAGCAGGCGTAGCATTTGGCCGCCATTGGCATGGCTCACGTTGTTTTTTCAATGAAAGCCAACAATTGCGGACTTTCGCTGTCATCTCTATGGCATGGCTGAGCAGCTATCGGACAAGTATGAACAATCAGCTCAACCATGAAAGTAGGATGTTTTTAAAACGATTGTTATGTTAGCAATGAATTACCGAGGTCCACGCCGTGTACGGGTGGATCACAAACCCTACCCCGAAATCCTCCATCCCAATGATGCCATTGTACGTGTGACGCGTTCCTGCATCTGCGGCTCGGATTTGCACTTATATCACGGAATGGTTCCGGATACGCGGGTAGGCACCACCTTTGGACATGAGTTTATCGGTATTGTCGAAGAAGTAGGTCCTTCCGTTCAGAAGCTGAAAAAAGGCGATCATGTGCTGGTGCCTTTCAACATTGCCTGTGGTGCCTGTGCTTTCTGTAAGCAGGGATTGTATGGCAATTGCCACGAGTCCAACCCGGAAGCCACAGCAGTTGGCGGGATATTTGGTTATTCACACACCGCAGGGGGCTATGACGGCGGACAGGCAGAATATGTGCGGGTGCCTTATGCCGATGTGGGGCCTACCATCATACCAGCCGATATGGATCCCGACGATGCCGTGCTCTTGACGGATGTAGTGCCCACGGGCTACCAGGCGGCCGAAATGGGCGGCATCAAACCTGGAGATACGGTGGTGGTTTTCGGGGCCGGCCCTATAGGCATTATGGCCGCTAAATGTGCATGGCTTTTTGGCGCTGGCCGTGTCATTATCATCGACCATCTGGAGTATCGGTTGGAGTTTGCTCGCCAATACGCGCAATGTGAAGCCTATAATTTCCGCTCTTTGGAAGATCCGGTGTTGTTCCTGAAACGGGAGACAGGATGGCTGGGAGCGGACGTATGCATTGACGCCGTGGGAGCCGATGCTGCTGGAAGTGCATTACATACCATTACCGGAAAGAAACTGATGCTTCAGGCAGGCGCGGCTATCGCGCTTCACTGGGCAATAAATTCGGTCAAAAAAGGAGGCATTTTGTCTATCGTCGGCGTGTATGGGCCTACGGGCAACCTCATCCCTATCGGAAATGTGGTAAATAAGGGGATTACTATCCGTGCCAATCAGGCATCGGTCAAGCGTTTGCTTCCTCGGTTGATCAAGCATGTGCAAGACGGATACATTGATCCGAAAGGGCTGATCACTCACCGCATGCCGCTCGAAGAAGTCGCTGACGCTTACCACATTTTCTCATCAAAACTCGATAATTGTATCAAGACGGTATTGATACCGTCCTCGGCGAGTAACTAAAAAATCATATTATGGAAAACGACATGTCACAAAAATATTCCCATATCAAAGGTTGGGGTATTGATGCAGATCCGGAGAACGAGCCTACGTATCCGATGAAGCATTACACCGGCGACGATCACCGTCGGCTCGATTGGCAAAGGCCGCCGCAGCAATTGGAAAATGTGGAGGTGCTACATTCCAACGAAAGACCGTATGTGTCGGCTGTTTTTGGTGCCCCGCTTCCGCCCCGAGGATTAAGCGGTGTGCTACGCCGAAAGGCGTTTAAATACAGTGAGTCTCGGTTCGCTCATTGGCTACCGTTATTGTTGGCCGATCGGATCAACGTGGCGGAAGGTTTTTTGGATGACCTCAGGCGTGGTCACATTCCTAATATCCTCGCTGAACGCGGCTGGAACGCAGCTTGGAAATACAATCGCAAGGGGGTTCTCGCCCGTGTGGCGTTAGGTACGCTATTGGCTGCGGGGATCGCCGCTGCGGTATTGGCAAAAAGGCGAGGCAAGTAAACGTGATCGCCTGTGCCACATTCGGGCACGGGAGAGCCGCGCGATGATGCCAGCTTAGTTTGGCAAGTCGTCTGAGTGGTTTTCCCATTCCCGCAAAAAACGATCAAACGCGTCGTCACTTGTATCGAGCCAGTCGATTATGTTTCGATACCATTCTTTCGCTTGCTCAAACACGGCAGTAAGATCATCGGTTACGTAACGATGCACAATAAAGGTGAATTTATCAATTTCACCGTATTTGTTTATCCGTTCCCATTCATAGCAAGGGCTAACGGTTTTTGATAGTGGATCCTCGGCGTGTAACAGCTCCAGAACCGTATGCGTCGGAAAGTGAAGTATCACTACCCTCCCCTTCAATGACGTTACTCCTGGTATCAACTCCGTCAACAAACTAAAGTCGGGTATTTCAAATCTCATGTCATCGGCCTCCCCTCATTGTGTCAATAGCCAAAAGTTCGATGAGTGAGTTAAGGTGGCTATTTCATTTTCTTCATTTGCAGCCAAGCAAGCCCACCTACGACTGCAATTGCCACTATTGAAGTCACCAACGTTTTGTTCAGCATTGGGCGGGCGCTTGGAAGTTCCACCACCCCCCGTCTGTTTACACGTGCAGGCTTTCTTGTGTATCTGCCGTTTTGGGGTACTGCTATCCGGTCGAAATTTTTGACTAAATTTAAGAGTCCCTCGGTGAGTTCACGGCCCCGCATTGGTTTTCCATGTCCGCTTGCGGCTACAGATGGGTTGAGTTCCTGTAACATTTTTACGGATTCCGCCGCCGTTTCCCAGTCGTATGTAAAATATTTCGGCGGACCGGACAGGTGTCTTTTTTGGAAAAGGATAGAGAAGGCAGATTCCTGACGCGTGGTGACGAATGCGTCTCCCGCGATGAGGACCTTGTCGGTGTCACGAAATAACGATATGTGCCCAGGCGCATGACCGGGTGTAAGCAGGTAGCGCCATTTATGGAGAAAGGGCAGGCTGCCGTCTTTGTCCAGAGGGGTTACGCGGTCGCCCAAATTGGCGGGCTTATTCGGGTATAGGAACGATATCCAGCTCATCATTCCCCCGCCCGCGAAGGGATCTGGCGGTGGGTACTCGGCCTGCCCGGTCAGGTAAGGTATTTCCATCGCATGAGCGTATATCGGTACGTCCCATATGCCAAGCAGGTAATGCAATGCGCCTACATGGTCAAAATGGCCGTGGGTAAGGATAATTGCCGCTGGAGGGTTGTCCTCGCCAAACAATTGCGCTGCCGTGTCGGCAATTTTTTGGCCAGCACCTTTGAGTCCGGCATCTATCAGTACCCATCGGCCGTTGTCTGCAGCAACCAAATACACATTCACAAATAAAATCTTTAGCCGCCAGACACCGGTTGTTAACTGTTCGCAACTGCCGTGGTCATCAGTCATCTGACCATCTAAGGCAACAGCTTCACTCATATCTGCTTGTTTCATAATAGCTCCTTTTGTGTGGTAACCTTTAACGAATCAGTTTGTTTGGCAAAAAGAAATACAACAAAACCAGTGGTAAGGTGTTTTTCCATAACAGCACAATGCTACATTGTATGAAACAGATGAAAGTTGCAGAAGACCGTGTTATTCAGCTTAACTATGAAGACAAGAACATTTCCCTGCTCGTCAAGGAGCTTCAGCCAGTGGTTTTTCAGGCGGATGAGGGCTACAACTGCATACTCGGCCCCGATATGCAGACGGGCGTGGTCGGATACGGTGATACCATCAAAGGAGCATTGGCAAGTTGGGAAAGTGCGATGAAAAAGCGGATGGAGCGTGCGGACGACGGTGATGAGGTGGCCCTTTATGCCACAGACATGTTGCAGGCATCCAATAAAAAAGTGTGGTAGTCACTTATGTATCACCTATCGGTAAGTAAAACAGACGGCCATGTCAATACATCATTCCATACCTCGTGAAAAACTCGGCGTAGCACTCGTAGGGCTGGGTGAGTACAGTAGTGGGCAGCTCGGCCCGGCACTGAAAGCAACTGCATATTGTTCTCTGACGGCTGTGGTGAGCGGCAGCGAGGAAAAACGAAAAAAGTGGCAAGACGAATATCAGTTGAAGTCCGAAAACTTGTACAGCTACGCAGATTTTGATCGTATCAAAGATAATACTGATATCGATATCGTCTATATCGTCCTCCCTAATTCGATGCATGCCGAGTACACCATCCGCGCCGCACGTGCAGGGAAACATGTCATATGCGAAAAACCGCTGGCTACAACGGTCGAAGACGGTAAACGCATGATTGAAGCCTGCAATGAAGCGGGCGTCCGGTTATCTGTTGGCTACCGGCTTCATTTTGATCTTTTTCATCAAGAGCTGATGCGACTTGGGCGCGGCCGGACTTTAGGGAAGGTAAGACGCATCATCGCCGATGACAGCATGGCTATCGGCGAAAAAGACCAATGGCGGGTTAAGGGCAGCTTGGCCGGTGGCGGGCCGTTGATGAACAACGGTATTTACTGCGTTCAGGCCGCTCAATACATCACGGGTCAACTACCTGTTGCCGTCAACGCCTCATTTTTGCCGAAGACAGATCCTGAAAAATTCAAGGATGTAGAAGAAGGAATACAATGGGAAATGGAGTTTGTCGACGGCACGGTAGCCATTTGCGAAAGTAGCTACGCCAGGGACGGCAACTTTTTGAGGGCCGAAGCGGATGATGGCTGGTTCGAACTTAGCCCAGCGTATGAGTACAGCGGGCTGAAAGGCAGGGCTTCAACCGGGGAAATGATATTTCCCGAAGTTAATCAGCAGGCCCTCCAAATGGATGATTTTGCGATATGCATAAAGAACAATAAAACCAGCAGGGTAAGCGGCGAAATGGGTTTGAGGGATCTCATCATCCTCAAAGCGATTTATAAATCGGCCAGCGGTGGGCGTAAGGAGCCACTGGATTTGGATGCTTTTGCACAACCATAAAAGGGCTTAATATCTGATCCTGATGTATAGCATAAACAGGCCAAGCACTGCGCCCAAAAAAAAGCAGGTGACGCCAAAGCGTTTTATACGGTTGCGAGCGTTTCCCGATAGAAAAGGGCGCTTTCTGTTTTTGGCCAGCAGGTATGCGCATAAGTATCCCCCGATCAACAACAGTATAATCACCAGCAGCAGCAACTTCATGATATCTTAAATAATCGATGAATGTAGCATTCAAATTTTACAAATCAAAATAAAGGTTACCAAATGCATTATCCTTCACCCTCGTCCGCGCCTTGCCAGACCGCTGGAGCATTATGGCTTTTTAACAAAATGATGACATTCATGCCGTAATAAGGTAGGGTAATTGTACGTCTATATAAATAGTAAATAAAAAATGTCTTTTCATAATTAGGTTTATAATTGGTTAGTTAGAAAGCCCCAATCCTCCCCGTTTCGGGGCTTTTCTTTGCTGTAAATATCAGTTGATTTTCCAGCTACTGTGGCTGGTGTCCCTGTCCGAGATATCGTGGAGACTATTTGCACGGAACCGGATGCCATCGGCGAGTGGCCTACCTGCAGACCTTACCATACGGTATCGCCGATTAGGACAAGGGTCGTTCAGGTACTGTACTGCGCTAAGCCAAATTTCAATGAGCAGCTAAGAAGCTCACCTAAGCCCTTCGAATTCTTTCGGAAACTTAAAGTTGGCAATTTTCACAATTTTGAATCCCGGAAGGCCCAGAGAAGTCCCATACTGATTATACATCCAAAATGGGTCGGTGTTAAATTTGTTGAAGTCCTGCTTTAGGCTTGCATCCAGGTGGTCTATCAATTTCCGGTATTTTTCGGGCAATGTGCTGTAGTAGGAAGGTTTGCCCTTGATTGGGGAGTTCCTAAGCCTGTAAATATATTTCAGTAGGTTGTAACAGGTCGTAAATTGACCACAAGCAATGAGTGCTGCGTTGCTGTCATTTTCTTGGCTTTTGGTGTCAAACCAAAGTGTCGTTCCCATTTCAAAGGCTGCCTGGGCCACAACCTGCATTTCCCTACTGGGGGTCGTCCCCGGTATCGAATCCCTAGCCGAATCATTTGAAAAGGAAAGGTCATACAGGTGGTTGGTCTTGAGCCGATACGTGTACCGTTTACTATTGTAGGCAGCGTTGTACAAGAGAAAACGGATGCGTTTTAAAAAGACGTCGTTGTTGAGCAGCAATACGGAGCTAAACCGCTCTTTCAGCATCCGGTAAATAACACCTACAGGGGTAGCGCCGAAGTGCTTAAACAGATTGCTGACAATTTCAGGAGAAAAGTTCTTATCCAGATCCAAACCTCCCAGTTTATGGATATTACCTTTGATGTATGACCGAATCACTACTAGTATGCACAACAGCAGGCCGCTCAACAGCAACGTGGCTGAGCCGCTCAATATGGACAGTTTCGCGCCAAACCCGTGGGCATTCGCGGTGAATCCGGCAAAGACAGCGGCCAGCCCGATGGCACTTAGGAACGTTAGGACGACAAGCAAGGTGTTGAGTGTGATCCCTTTGACCCCGGTATAAGCAGATTCGTCTTTGGGAGGCACATAAGGATCCATAAGGTCACTGCCGACATCACCGATAAGCATCAGGTCAAACGGAGCAAAACTGGTTCCATCTGCCGCAAGCCGTCGCTCCTGCGCATCCAAAATACTCTCCAACGCCTGGTTGTCCGTAATTCCGCCGTCCATCATTCCAAACAGGAAAGCGTGGTCGATATCTACTGACTTGAAGGCATCGTTAATTTCTTCTGGAGTCGGGTGCTGCGGCAATTGCGCCATCACCCTTTCGACAGCCTCTTCGCCATACAGTCTCACCAATTCGCCTCGGTTCATTTCCTTTAGTCGGACGTAAAGGTCACTCAACAATTCTTCGCCGGTCAGCGATTTATTGTTTTGGTCGGCGGTTATAGCGTTGTTATACGTGAAATCATTGGGGAACATTATTGGCTCGAACCCTGCGGGAAAGCAGGATGAAGCCGCCAGAAGGTCGGACAGCTTGAGTTTCCGGGCAATGCTCCAACCCAGGTTGATGGCAAAATTCCCATACCGGAATTTTCTGTCTTCCCTGAAACCTTTGTCAAATTTCATCTTGATATTTTGCCGGAATAACAAGCCCCTGTAAAATTCCGTCGCGTTGAAACATACCTCTTCCAGGTGAGACGCGGAGTTACCACTGTACAGTTCTCCCAAAAGCGCACCTTCAAACAAGTAATAATCATAAGCCAGGGCAAAGGCGTTGATCATGTTGCGCTTTTTGTCCGGCCTAGATTCCCATTGGCTATCATCATTCAGTATCTTAAACACATAATCCAGTAGAACGGTGCCATTGAGGATGGTGAAAAGCTTTCCGTAAAAAGTGCCAAATGATTGATTTGCCGCATTATGCTGTGCATACATGGCGTTGGTGATCGTACCTCCCGACGCAGACGATATGAAGGAGACATTTTTCAATAAAGGTGTGCCTGCTTCCAATGTCAGCTCGTTCAAGTAGCTCAAGGTGCCTAACGCAAACGAAGCAGCGCGAAAGCCACCCCCGGAAAAGGCCAACGCAATACTCCTGAATGGCGTCTGTTCCCTGCGGGGTTCATTTTTAGACAGATTTTCCATTTTTTTGAGATTTGAGGGAGAGCCGAAAAAGGATCAGTCATTTTTTTATCGTGGCAGGATGATAAATAGTCCTACAATGGCATAGCCTAAAGAAGAATCCTACTTGCACGAGCCAAGTCTGTCTGGTTGCTTTAAAATTATGTACTTTGTTCCGGATTTCCAAATCCGAAGTGGGCGGCGGCGATTGCTGACATGCAAGTTAGTTAGGCTGTTTTTTGTTTTCCCAAAAGGTCGTCCGCTAGCTTTTGGACGTCGGTAGTCAGAAACAAATAAGCCTGCGCTAGGTGGGCTTTGACAATGATTTGACGGAGGACCTATCAAAAACTGAATGAGACATGCGCCAGCCACCGATCGCCCGCTTTTACGCTGCTATCAGCAAGGTTCTGCGACAGGGGCGATTGGTAATTGCCTCCGAAGGCGATTCGTCCGGCATTGATCTCGACACCCGCTACGCCGGTCAGGGAATTGCCGCCCGATTGGGCCACGTCATACCGGCCAACCCTATGTCAGTCTCTTCGCTTCCCTCGATTAGGCTTCAAAATCCCTCAATTCAGCTACGTAGCCTGATATGCATATTCGGACCTTTGTCCTATAAATCAATTACAGTTATGCAAGCAAATGAAAAAATAGCCCTTGTAACGGGTGCCAATCAGGGCGTAGGTTTTCAAATTGCCAAAGCCCTTGCCGACAACGGCTACACCGTGTATGTAGGTTCACGCAATGCGCAAAATGGCGAGGCAGCCGTAGGCGAAATCGGCGGCAAGGCTCGCGCAATACAGCTGGATGTCACCGAGCAACATTCTATCGCTGCGGCCGCGGCACAAGTACAGCGCGATTTTGGTATGCTTAACCTTTTGGTAAATAATGCAGCCATTTCGCACGCCGGAAGCCGGGGCCGTACGCTTGAGGAAATAATGGCTGCAAACCGCCCAAGCGCCGCTTCACTAACCGAAATGCGCACGGTCTGGGAAACGAACGTCTTTGGTGTTGTTGCCATGACGCAGGCTTTCTTGCCGTTGCTCCGCAATGCGCCTGCTGCGCGCATCGTAAACGTATCGAGCGGGCTCGGTTCGCTTACCATGAACATGGACCCGTCCAACCCCTGGCGAACAAGTTTTGATCTGGTTTACGGTTCATCCAAGACCGCGCTCAACGCCATTACCGTTGCTTTTGCCATCGAACTGGAAGGCACCCCTATCAAGGTAAACGCCGTCAGTCCCGGTTTTACCGCTACGGCACTCAACAATTTTCAGGGAACCGATACCGTCGAAGAAGGCTCACGTGAGCCGATACGCGTAGTGCTTGAGGAAGACGGCCCTACAGGGACGTTTACAGGGCCCGAAAGCGTGGTCTTTCCGTGGTGATACCTTCACGTTCAAAACCTATGGTGATAAGATAAATCATCATAGGTTTTTACTTTATTTTTTAAATTTAGTGGATGAAAAGACAAAACAAACTGATCAGATTTACTTCCATCGCTGATGTACACCAGGCATTTGGCCTGCCCAAGCCCCAGAACCCATTGGTGAGCTTAACGCGTTTTGACAAAGACAATCCGTTCAATCCTGATAAGGCTCCGATTTACGATGTGCTGGATTTTTATAAAATAACCTTCATTACCGAAAGCAGCGGAAGGCTGGAATACGGGCAGGACTATTATGATTTCAAAGAAGGAAGCATGATGTTTATGGCGCCGAACCAATTGGTAGGGGCAACCGAATACACCGACGTGGCTTCATCATACGTCATGCTCATCCATCCCGATTTTTTGCTTGGGTATCCACTGGCAAAAAAGATAAAACAGTACGGCTACTTTTCCTATTCAGTCAATGAAGCCCTGCACCTGTCCGATAATGAGAAGGAAGTCATTCTTTCCGTTTACCGGATTATTGAGAAAGAACTTCATAGCCGGATTGACGAATTCAGCCAAGATGTCGTTATTGCACAGGTTGAGCTGTTGCTCAGCTATGCAAACCGGTTTTACAAGCGCCAATTCATTACCCGTAAAGCGGTAAACAACGATTTGCTGCAAAAGATGGAAGCGCTGTTGGACGAATATTTCAACAGTCGGCAATCGCTGCGCCGGGGTATTCCCACCGTACACTATCTTTCGGCACAATTACACGTTTCACCAGGCTACTTGAGCGATGTGCTGCGCTCGCTCATCGGACAAAGCGCACAGCAGCTCATCCACACCAAGTTGATCGATAAGGCAAAAGAAAAGCTCTCCACTACACCATTAGCGGTGAGTGAGATTGCTTATGAATTAGGCTTTGAACACCCGCAATCCTTCAGTAAGCTATTCAGGCAAAAAACCCGTCAAAGTCCCTTGGAATTCAGGGCCGGGTTTGACCGTCATCGCTAAGGTTTGATAAATACAGGCGATCCAGTCAATGCGAGCGTACTGGTCACACGGGTTTGCTGGTTGTCCCAATCGAACTGCGTAGCTGTCGTCATCTTTAATGACGCCGGAAAGCTGTATTGGGCCGATGCTGTTTCTGATGCTTCACTGGTTTTTGCCCACAATACATAAACATAACTTTCATCATCAGCACCATAAAACGCCGCGCCGTCAATATGGCCGGGCAATTGCAGCATGGCCGTTGCAGCGGGATCATATTGCCGGGTTCTTAATAGACCGCTTACGGTGCGCCAAGCGATACCGCCGGATGTGATGGTAGCATGATAAGGGCCAGATGTTATGTTTTGATAAAAGCCCATTGCCTGATAGGGGTCGTTGGCTTGGGCTAATGGCCTGCTTTCAGCAGGGCCATAAATGTAAAGCGCGCTGATACCCGCCTTTTGCGCCTGGACCGCTGCCTTTATTAAAAAATTCCGTTGCACAACATCGCCTCCAATATAGCCGTCGATGGATTTACGCGGTATATTGCTTTCCGTAATGATGAAGGCTTTCTTAGGGTTGGTTGTTCCGTCATACGAATAGTTATCAAGCACAGCCTGAAACGCGTTTTTATGGTTGACGAGTGCCGTAGCCGCTGCGTCAGAATTGTGATTGCTTCCCAAGTAATACATTGGATACACGTGGTAACTTAGGCAATCGAACCACTCACCACCCTTTTTTGGGTAATCGGCGCTGACGCTTCCTCCGTTTGGGTTATCAGTATTGCGTAATATGGCCTCCAGAAAACTCGGATAACCTAAGCCGCCCACGCACACCAGGCCATCGCCAT
This sequence comes from Parapedobacter sp. ISTM3, assembly GCF_016533505.1. Taxonomy (NCBI): domain Bacteria; kingdom Pseudomonadati; phylum Bacteroidota; class Sphingobacteriia; order Sphingobacteriales; family Sphingobacteriaceae; genus Parapedobacter; species Parapedobacter sp. ISTM3. Next base: position 111,389 of record NZ_JAENGN010000001.1, read on the forward strand.
CCAAATGTTTGACGATTTCATAGGTAATCCTGAGCATCCGCACATAGGATTGGATAGGCGCCGCAAAGTTCGGGAGATCGCACGGGTTGGGATCTGTTTGCGCCCAGGTTTGGGTGGCTTCCCAGTTGTTGGTGTAGTCAGGCTCATTCCAGACCTCCCAGTACTTTACATAAGGACCATAAGTCTTCACTACGTTGTAAACATAGCTGGCATAGTAGTTATTGTCATTCACCTTTCCGGCCGAAGACCATATCGGCTCATACAGGTTGGCGAAGGTTTGCGATCGGATGCCATTGCAGTAGCTTGCCTGTTCCCTATGGGCATCAGTTGGGCCGTTGAGGAAGACTGTATGGTCTGTACCGCCCAGTTGTTGGTAAGTTTCAAACGCGTTTAGCCGGATGTCATAGCCCCATTGTTGCACAAAGTGGTCGTACATCGCAGGACGTAGGCTATTCACCCCCACGCCAGCAATACCCTTTGCCGTATTGCCCATTAGCAATTCAGCCAACTGTTCGTCGGACCAACCTTGATAGGCTCCCATGTTAGAACCGTACAGAAATCTTTCTGCCAGGTCTGAGGGGGGCGTTTTCGGTTCGTCCGTCGGATCCGTACGGATTTTTTCTTTTGTGCATGACACCACAAAGGATAAAAGAAGCAAGAAAGAAAGTGCATAAGCTCCACTGGACAGGTGCAATCGTTTAACCATATCGGATTACTTGTAAAAAACGTTAAGCAGCGAGACTATTTGCTCCTCACACCTCGTTAGCCACTCGGGCAAACTTATTCCTATATTCTATCGGCGTAAGCCCGGTAACCTTTTTAAAGGTGTCTCGGAACGCTTTTGTATCGGTATACCCGACATCAAACATGATTTCCGTTACGTTCTTCCTTGATGCCTCAAAGAAACTTTTGGCAGCCTCTATCCTTGCGCGCTGTATATATTCTATGGGTGTATTGTTGGTGGCCTCTTTAAACCTTCTCTCAAAGGTCCTGCGGCCTGTATTAATCAAATTTGCCAGCGTTTCTATTGTTAATTTGTGATGATAATTTTTTTCAATGTAGTCCTGTACTTTTTGGATGCCAACATCACCGTGATTCCGTTGCCCCTTGAATATAGCAAACTGCGATTGGCTATCCCTTCCAATATCTAACGCAAAATATTTGGATATCATCACGGCCGTCTCTCTGTCGGCAAATTTTTCAACTAAGTATAATATCAAATTCCACAAGCTGCTTGCTCCGCCAGAGCTGTAAATATTGCCATGTTCTGTGATGATAGCGCCATCTTCCACTTCCACTTCGGGATATCGCTCTTTAAACTCATTAATATAAGCCCAGTGCGTGGAACACTTTTTTCCGTTGAGGAGACCCGTTTCAGCCAAAAGGAAAGCGCCGATGCACAAACTGGCAAGACTTGCGCCTTTTTCATGCAACTTCTTAAAATAAGGGATTGCCTCTGCGTTAGCCTGAATTCCTTTGGCTGTGTCGCCAAATGTAGGCGGAATGATTAGTAGATCCGTTTCCATTACGTCCTTGAGCAACCTATCGGTTTTGATGGTGTATTCGCCATTGTTGGCGGGCACGTATTCCTTTAAGCCTACATATTCAACCTTAAAAATAGGTCTTTTGCCGAATGTGGCCAAAAACTCATTGGCGGTATGAAACGTTCTGAACGGCGGTGTGACGGCCTCAATCACCCCATATTCAGGTACAAAGACAGATATCTGCATACCAACAATCTAATAAGCCGCAAGATAGGAAATAGTTTGTCATAATTCACCCCTAAAGTTGTCATTTTCACAACAGCTACAATCGTATACCCTATCGTAATTTTGAATTGTAAAATTTAACAAATAAAATACTCGTGATGACACAAGCAACAAGAATTACGGTAGAGGCAACAGCAAATGCTCCCGTAGAAAAAGTTTGGAAGGTTTGGAATACACCAAGCGACATTATGCAATGGAACGCTCCAGACCCAAGTTGGCATAGCCCAAGCAGCGAAAACGACCTGCGTGTAGGAGGGAAGTTCAAGCACCGGATGGAAGCCAAGGACGGCAGCTTCGGTTTTGATTTTGAAGGCGTTTACGAAACGGTAGAATTGCACAAAGAAATTGCTTACACTATGCCTGACGGGCGAAATGCTACTACGCTGTTCACGTCACAAAATTGTAAAACCCATGTGGCAACCACGTTTGATGCCGAGACAGAAAATGACCCGGAGTTTCAGAAACAAGGCTGGCAAGCGATCCTAGACAACTTTGTAAACTATGTCGAGTCAACTAATTCATAAGGCATTGTCTTAATAGATAACAACATGAAAAAGAATAAAACAATCTTTTGGGTGGCCACGATCATCATCATCCTTTGGGAAGGTGTCATGCCGCTTAGCGCCCTGCTTTTTTCACCGGAGCAGGCGACCATAGGTACAAGGCCCTTGGGCTACCCCGACTACTTTGCCTATGCACTGATTATCTGTAAGGTCCTCGGCGTGTTAGCGATTTCCGTTCCGCAAGTCCCGGCCAGGCTCAAGGAATGGGCATATGCGGGACTTACATTCAATCTAGTCTTTGCATTCATCAGCCATGCGGCCGTAGATCAAAACATAGGGTATATGTTGATGCCACTTGCAGTGCTTGGCATTCTTGCCATTTCATATCGCTATAACCGTAAAATCCAGACCTATGGCTAAGACCAATTATCAAACAATTGATGAGTATCATCAGGCATTCAGCGGTGAAACGCTGGCGCGAATGCAGACGATCCGTGCAATCATCAATGAAGCAGTGCCTGAAGCAGAGGAATGTATTAGCTATCAGATACCCTGCTTTAAATACCACGGTTATCTACTATACTATTGCGCATTTCCTAAGCACATCACGTTATCATACCCCTATAGTGAGGCATTTTGGGAACACTTCAAGGCTGATCTGGAGGGGTATAAGATAAGTAAGTCGGCTATCCAGATTCCAACAGAAAAACCGCTACCTAACGCGCTGATAAAAAAAATCATCACGTTCCGCAAACAGGAAAATGAGCAATCAGCGGAGCGTACAAGAAATAATTAGTAACAAATTAAATTTTTTGATCATGGAAAGTAATTCAGTTTCATTACATCGGGTAATCCAGGCAAGTCCTGAAAAGGTCTTTCGCGCATTTGCAGATCCCATCGCCCATGCTACGTGGCTGCCGCCATACGGCTTTGTGTGCACTGTGCAGCAAATGGATTTCACGGAAGGTGGGAAGTTCCGTATGACGTTTATTAATTTCAGTACCGGGAATGGGCACTCTTTTGGCGGAACGTATCTTGAAATAAAACCTAATGAGTTTATTAAATATACCGATACGTTTGACGACCCCAATTTGCCGGGGGAAATGACAACAACCATACGGCTAAAAAAGGTTTCGTGCGGCACTGAACTCAACGTGCTACAAGAGGGAATTCCTTCAGCCATACCGGCGGAGATGTGTTATTTGGGCTGGCAGGAATCGCTGGAGAAATTAATCACGCTTGTAGAGCCGGAAATTCCTGATGCCTAATTCAACGAACATGATTGATCGTAATAATGGCAAATTAGTGAGTGCAATCTTCATTACTTTTCCCGGCAATTGTAGGAGAGCACTCACATTTTACCAGGCCTGCTTCGGCGGCACCTTGCAATTCGAAACATTTAGAGAAACGTTGGAAGGCTATGCCGAGGTGCCAGTCATCAGCGGGTCTCTTGTTTCTGACAGCATCATCATACACGGTTCAGATCTCGTGTATGATGAGGGAAGGACGCTTGGGAACTACATGTCTATTTTCCTGCATTGTCAAAATACTCTTGAAAGAAAAGCGCTTATTGAAAAGTTGGCGGTCGATAAAAAAGATCGTGCTTTCGAAAAGGATGACGACACAAAGCTCATTGAGGTAGTTGATGCCTTTGACGTGAGGTGGGTACTGCATATTTAGCTGCAGCGTTGGGTGGAGTCGCGGAAGCTGACTATCTTTGAATCCGCCGACGGCGATGTCTTATCAATGCCTAAAGCGAGTTACGACTTCACGTTATTGCATTATCTATATCTATGGCATACGACATTGAGTTGGCACAACGAGTAAGGGCCTACCTTGGTGGTGTCTCCGGCATTACGGTACACGAAAAGAAGATGTTCGGTGGGCTGGCTTTTCTGGTTAACGGCAAGATGTGCATCAACGTTACGGACGATTCTTTGATGTGCCGATTTAGCCCCGATCAGACCGACGCCGTTATTCAACGCAAGGGATGCCAGCCGATGGTCATGAAGGGAAAAAATTTAGCAGGCTATTAGCTATGTCAACCCCGAAGGCTTCGCCGATCCAGACGATTTCAATTACTGGATAGCGCTGTGTCTTGCGTTTAATGAAGAAGCACAGGTATCAAAGCCGAAAAGAAAGTAACTCATTGTTTTTTATCAACCCGATACCGGAGCGATACCAATCCGGTATCGTACGTTTTACTATCAAGGAGTGTAAGCCGGGTGCGGCTATCCTGTGGGCGAAAAAGCGGTTTTCCGCTGCCCAGCAGTATGGGGTGTACGGACATCCACAGTTCGTCCACTAACCCTTCCTTCATCAAGGCATCTGTTAGTGATGCGCCACCGTACAACCAGATATCTTTGCCGGGCCCCGCTTTGATCTTACGTGCTTCATTCATCGCATTATCTGATATCAAAACCGCCCCTTCTTTTACTTTTTCCAGCGTTCGAGAAAAAACATATTCGCTCGCAGGTGGCATGCCGGGTACCAGTTGACCGTCATTTCCCTCAGCGTAGGCCTGCGCCACCTCATAGCTCTTCCGCCCGATGAAGACCGCATCAATGCGCGAGAAAAATTCTTTCAAGCCATAGTCCTGGTCGGTAAAACACCAGTCGTATTCTCCGTTGGGGCCTTCTATATAACCATCCAATGTTACGGCCAATCCTAAAATTACATTTCGCATGTTGTTCGTTTTTATGCAACGTTGACTTTCATGGCCCGATGCCGCTTAGGTAAGCGGACATCGGTAGCCCATATGCCGGACTGGTGCCCTTCGCCGCGTGCGCGTATCGGCTTTCTGTCAGGCCGTGGTTCCGGCATAACGGGACATAGCAGCAAGTTCATGCCCTGCAAAGATAATGTATGGTGGCGTATGCCGCAATTCTTGTTAAATGAAACCATTCAAAGAAAATATAGCCGTTGCCTCCCGAATTTATCGTCAGATTAAAAGTGTTTTTTTTATAGCTTTGGTCGTCCCACTATGGGATTGTACAAGGAAGACATAACATGCACATCAAGGAAGTTACCTCAAACACCCCCGGTTTGCGCGAAGCCATGGCGCGGTTCCTGCGCCAGCTGACCGGGCGCGAACGCGTTTTCGACGAGGCGGATCTGGAAGCGTTGATAGCTTCGGAAAACAGCCACCTGTTTGTAGCAGTCGCAGACGACGGCAATTTCGCCGGGATGATTACCGTCTGCATCTACCGTGCGCCCACTGGGCGCAAAGCCTGGGTAGAGGATGTGGTCGTAGACGAGGCGTACCGCGGACAAGGATTGGGTCGGCGGCTTACCGAACACGCTATCGCCTTTGCGAAGGCGCAGGAGGTCGACCTGCTGTCGCTCACTTCCAATCCTACCCGTATCGAAGCGAACAAGCTGTATCCGAGTGTGGGATTTTCACGCAAGGAGACCAACGTTTATGTGATGACCTTTGAATCGAGCCGATGAACTTAAAAAGCGGCCTGCTGCTCCTGGTAATCTACCTCGCCTTTATTAGTCTTGGTCTACCCGATTCGTTGCTCGGACCTGCCTGGCCAACAATGTATGTCGATTTGCGAGTGCCGGTTCATTTTGCTGGTATCATCTCGATGATCATAGCAGGCGGAACGGTAGTCTCGAGCCTATTGAGTGCCAGGCTGATCAGCCGGTACGGCGTTGCGGCTATTACCACCTCAAGTGTACTGATCACCGCATTGGCACTGCTGGGTTTTTCCGTGTCGCAACACTTCGTTTACCTATGCTTGTTGGCGGTTCCGCTCGGCCTCGGTGCCGGCTGCGTGGATGCGGCGCTCAACAATTATGTGGCATTGCACTACCGGGCACGGCACATGAACTGGCTGCATAGCTTCTGGGGAGTAGGCGCGGCCACCGGGCCGATGATTATGGCGGCCCAATTGTCGGCTGGTGCGGGGTGGGCAAGTGGGTACCGTACCGTCGGCTGGATCCAGATTGCCTTGTTTCTGGTGCTGCTGGCGTCATTGCCGCTTTGGATACCAAACGCCACGGAGGGCGACGGGCCAAATAGAGGAAGGCGCCGTTCATTCTACGAATTGCTCAAAATCAGGGGTGTGAAACAGGCACTCATTATCTTTTTCTGCTATTGCACCGTTGAAGCTACCTTTGGCCTGTGGGGCGCCAGCTTCCTGGTATTCGCCAGGGACGTCGAGCCGGAAGATGCGGCAAGGCTGGTATCTGTCTATTTCGTTGGGATCACCGCTGGCCGCTTCATCTCGGGATTCGTGTCCGAACGAGTGGGCAACAAGCAGCTCGTCTATATCGGCGAGGGGTTAATTGCCGCGGGCCTGCTGGTGCTGTTACTGCCGGTTAAGACATTGTTCTTGCCCGGGTTCCTGTTGGTCGGCTTGGGATGTGCGCCCATCTTTCCAAGCCTCCTGCATGAAACGCCGCGCAACTTCGGCGAACAGCATTCGCAGGCAATCATGGGTTTGCAGATGGCCAGCGCCTATATCGGCATAACGGTCATGCCGCTGCTATTCGGCAAATTGGTGTCCCACACGGGCTATGCGGTGCTGCCGGCTTTTATGGGCGTGGTACTGGCCGTGAAAATCGTAATGACCTGGCACCTGAACAGAAAAGTCACTTAGCCGAATAGGGATAGTGCATTCTCAAATCGTCCAACGGGAAGCTCTCTCGTGTGTGCCGGTTTTAGCTTTAGCGTCTGCGCAATTCGGCACCGGTGGCTAAGCCTGCGCTGATTGGGAACGAATAAGCATGCAGCCTTCATGACAAGGCAAGACTTGGAACAAGGGAATCCGATATTTTTGGGCATACAAAAGTCGAGCGATATTTCGTTGGCCATGGTATTTTTGCTGCATAAAAGGAAATAAAATGTTAAACGAATTAAACGGGGTAATGGATTATATTGAAGATCATCTCACCGATGATCTGTCCCTTGAAGCCATCGCCGACTACGCAGGTGTTTCGGACTATCATTTTAGGAAGATATTTTTTTATCTTTCTGGATTGACGCTGAGTGAGTATATCAAAGGACGGAAACTGTCAGAAGCCAATAAAGACTTACTGAGTGGTGATAGGGTAACGGATGTCGCTTTCAAATATGGCTATCAGTCACTAGACGGATTCACTCGTGCGTTCAAGAAATGGAGCGGCTTTTTACCCTCAGAAATAATCAAAAAGGGACCGAACAAATCGGTTCCCAAGCTATCATTTATCATTACTGTAAAAGGAGGAAATACCATGGAATTCAGGCTTGAGGAAAAGCCGGCGTTCAATTTCGTCGGTGTCAGTAAACGGGTACCCATGCAATTCGAAGGCATTAATAGCGGAATTGTGGAATTGGCCAAGAGCATCACCGAAGCGCAAAGGCGAGAAATGCATGCCCTTCAGGATATAGGGCCATACGAAATAGTAAATGTCTCTTATGATGCCGACGCCGGGTTTAAGAAAGAAGAGGGCAATTTGACGCATTTGATAGGTGTTTTGACCACCAAAAGCGAGGTAAGTGAGCTTTTGGACAAGGTGCCTGTAGCGGCCTGCGCCTGGGCGGTATTTCCAAACGAAGGGCCATTTCCGGCAGCGTTGCAGCAAACCATGGCCAGAACGTATTCCGAGTGGTTGCCGTCGTCCGACTACGAAGTGGTTGATGCTCCTACTTTTTCTTTCACCAAAATGGATGCGCATAAAAATGATTATGCATACAGCGAAGTGTGGGTCCCTGTTTGCAAAAAGCGGAAGCGACAGGTAAACGGTTTAGCCGTTTAAAAGGCAAGAAGATTACGACGTAGACCGCGGGGTGTTTTTAAAAACATTTACGGCACACGCCGGTTGACTAAAGACCATATGAGCAAGAAAAACAACATCGTCGTCCTTGTGGCAGTCGTCCTGCTTTACTCGTGCGCGAGCATTCCTCCAAATGCAGAGCCTGTACAACATTTTGAGATGGACCGCTATTTGGGCAACTGGTATGAAATAGCACGCCTGGATCACAAGCAGGAGCGCGATCTTAACAATGTAACCGCTACGTACAGCCTCAATGAAAGCGGGACGATCAGGGTACGCAATAGCGGCTATAATTACGTCAAAGGTAAATGGGAGTCGGCAACCGGCAAGGCAAAATTCAGGGATGACCAACGTATCGGTGCACTAAAGGTGTCTTTTTTCGGCCCATTCTATTCGGGCTACAACGTGATCGCGTTGGATAAAGATTATCAGTATGCCTTGGTAGCAGGTGAAAGCCTGAAATATCTTTGGATTTTATCGAGAACGACAGCAGTTCCCGATAGTATCCGGGAGAGTTACCTTCAAAAAGCCGAACAAATCGGCTATGACACATCGCAGCTTATTTGGGTTGCGCATGATAGGGAGGAACCAGCTCATTAATGGATGTTCCGTTTTCAAAATAGGTACGAACATCCGGCGCTGTTATTTGTTGACTCAAAAGGTAAAGCTCAACAAGGCAATGGAACCATTTGAAATTAAGCAAAGCGACGGCGCGTCTACGATATACGTCACCCACAACAGGACTGGAAAAACGGTGAAATTTTTACCTGTTGAGACCATTCCGGTAGGTATGCAGCAAGTCACCGAATCCATCGTTTACGATGACCTTGGCGGCATGTATCTTGCCGAAATGGCAGATGGCTCTGTTTTAGATGCTGAACTTGTAGAACTCGCTTGGGCGTATTACAACCATGATGCTTCAAAAAAGAATAAAACAGGCGAAGATACAACAGATTAGTAGGAGGCAATCAAAGGCCATCCATGTGAAAGACATTGAAGCGATGGCCGTCAGGGTCGGCGAAGAGAAACCCATAATATCCTTCGCCAAACGCTGACGGTCTGGAAATGAGTCGGCCGCCTGCTTTTTCCACCTCCAACGCCCATTTGTCGACTGTCTCGCTGCCGTTTGCGGATAGTGTAAACACTACCTCGGCTGCCCGATGGGGATCAGCCAATTCAATTTCCAAATTGGCTTTCAGCACATCTTTCAGAAAAAAGTTGATGACGAAGCCAGCCTCGCCAAAGGAAAAGCTAACCAGTTCGCCGGAGCCATGTGTTCCATTTCGTTTAAATCCCAATGCTGTGTAGAATTTTGCTGTCCGTGTCAAGTCAGTGACAGCCAGATTTGCCCAGATTCTTTTCGGTTTCATCCTGTACGCTTGTTACGCTGCCATGTATTAGGCGAGCCTCGTTTAATGACAAAAATAGGGGTTTTATATGCTTGATTAGCAGGGTAAAAGCGACGAGTTTGCGGGGTATTTGAGACATAGGAAGCCGGGTACACGCAGATTTGATCAGGCGTACGCGGCTGCTAAGGCTTAATTTTATATCCCTCAATGGCATAATAGGCAACGAATGCAAATAGCGGGATAGGAACAAAAAAGCCAGCAGACATGTCGTATAGGTCTGAAACGTAGCCCATTAATGGTGGAAACACCGCTCCGCCCCCAACTGACATCACCAAAAAAGACGCCCCTTGCTTGGTATGAGTTCCTAAGCTCCTGATGGCCAATGCAAATATGGTTGGAAACATAATGGACATGAAAAAGAAAACGCCATAAAGCGCAATGAGGGAAGTCCATCCCAATTTCAACGATACGAGGGGTAGCAGCGCACATACCATTAGTGCATAGCAAGCCAATAGGCGGGTAGGCTTAAAGTACCTCATCAGTGCACTGCCCGAAAACCGGCCCATCATAAATAGGAAAAAACCGAGGGACAAGAAATACGGGCCATATCGCACATCAAACCTGGGATGCATATCGTGGTCCGTAACGAAGTTGATCAGGAAGCTAAAAACACCGGTTTGTGCCGCCACATAGCAAGCTTGGGCGGCAACGCCCAGTTTAAAATGCCTGTTTTTCCATAACGGTTTCTTTGAAATATAAGCGGGATGCGAAGGGTCCGAAATTTCCATGTCACTACCTGGCGTGGGGGCAGCGCCATGAGCGTGCATTAAATCTTCCTCATCGATTTTAGGCAGCTTTAACCGGGAGAAAACAAAGGCAATCGCCAGAACGGACAATCCGATGATAGCGAAGGGAAGGATAATGGAGATCATTTTTTCGCCTTCCACATGGCTGCGATTGCCATAAATGGATAAGGCGATCAGCGGGCCGATTACCCAAGCAAAGCCATTGAAAGACTGGGCAATATTGATTCGCCTTTCAGCGGATTCCGGAGGGCCCAGCTTGGTGGTATAGGGGTTGGCCCCTGTTTCCAGCGTTGCCAAGCCTGCGCCGATCACCAAGAGGCAAAAGAGAAAAAGAACAAACGATTGTAGCGGTGCGGTGCCCGCAGCGAGTAATGCGCCGATTCCAAAAAGGCTCAACCCGAATATAATTCCCTTTTTGTAGCCATATTTTTGGGTGTATAGACCGGCCGGTATGGCCATGCAAAAATAGGCCCCGTAGAGTGAGACTTGTATAAAGCTTGACTGCCATTTTTTTAAGTGCAACAATTCTTGGAAGTTCTTGTCGAGCGTATCCAGCAAGCCGTGTGCGATGCCCCAGGTGAGAAACAGTGCGCTTATTGCCATGAAGGGTGTGGTATAATTCACCCCGTCTGTAATGAAAATTGATTTTTTACTCATAATGTAGGCCGTCTCCTTGAGAATCGAGTCAGCCTAAAATAAGGAAATCCGGCGGATTATAAACAAAAAATGTAACGTCAGAACGTTGCCGGCCTGGAAATGAGCTCGTTTTTTCAAACCCTGTATGAAGGCAGTCATCGGTCCGCCCGACGCAGATAATCATTTCGTTTCCTCATGAAATAAATCAAGTCTGGCACAAAATCATTTCGGTTTTACAGTGCGAAAAGCTGGGATACCTTTGCTTGCATTGGCAATGAGTTAACAATCATTCGAAATGAAATTTGGTTTAAAATTCCTGCCGGTTAAGGACATGTTTTATTCGGTCATCCCGACTGTTGGTACCTATCTCGAATACCTAAACGGTGCTGACAATGCACTGTTTAAAAATCTGTGGGTTTCTCTCGGGGTCGGTTTAGTGGTCTCTTTGGCCTTGGCCATTCTATTTTACAGGGAAAATGTAAAAACATTTAAAAAATCGCTGGCCGAAATTCTGGCGGTCGGTTATTTTAACCATTTCTCCGGCAGGCTGGGAAAATTAGTAAAATCCAAGGTTCCTGTTGATTTTTCTTTTCCAGACAATTCGTTAAAGACATTCACTACCGACAAAATCAACGTTGAAATCGGAATCCCGAAAAATTTTTCTTCATTGTGCAGCTACGCCAATGCGGTGGAGCGAAAAGCGGAGATCGTTTATGTCAGGGAAGCGTCCCAAAGCGAACCTTTTTGGCTTCGTGCCAATATCGACAATGATAGTTTACTGATTTACGAATACCCCAGAACCTTGTTTTCGCTTCCCAAGTACCTGAAGGATGATTTTGGGGATAGCGAAAAAGCAGAAAAAAGTTCCGTAGAAGTATATGCATACTTTAAGCAGAAAATTAACCAGCTACGAATAGCGTACGCCAATGAAATTGCGGATGATCGACTACATTTTATTGATGTTTAATGCACTCCGGTATCATCCATACAGCGACTCATATTCCCTTATCGCCCGTTTAGGAGCTCGTTCTCGCCAACCTTCCAGCAGTAACTTCGCCAATTCATTGAAGTCGACGCGGGCCAGCCGTACCAGCACATAATCATACCCATCGAAATGCGGCGTAGTAAAGTATACTACGGGATTCGATGCAAGCAAGTCATCCTTTCTTTTCGTGTAGACCGCCAGCGATGCCAGGTCTTCCTGTACGCGGGCAAAGATTTTCTTGCCCGCATAAAACCCGGGCGTTCCATGGCACAGCCTTTCATTTGCTTCGGGTAGATGGGATACCGCTTCGCGGATGACATGTAGGAAAAATGGATAATCAACCTGCAATTTGTTTTTTGTCATCGTTTTATCTCCTTATTTTCACCTGACGCCTGCGGGTATATGCGTTCGACTTGCAGCCGGCTTGTAATATACGCAACATCTATTGTACTTAATGGTATTGCCGATTATCAAATTATCGCAAGCTCCGGCTATGCAAGGACATAACGCTGCCATCAGTGCAATAGAAATATTTTCTGATATCGGATTTACGAAGATACACATCACCGGGAGAGGTTGGCGCAGCCCCGGGTGTTCTATCACTTACAGCGCCTGCGGTTTGATCTCGAACAAATAAGGCCACATTTTTCCGGTTACATACAGTGTGCTGTCTGCATCATTGTATGCGATGCCATTCAGCTCATTGTCTTGCGCTTTATGGTCGTATATTCCGATCAGATTTATCCTTGATTCAACCACTCCATTTAGCGGATTGATCACGACGATATAGTCTTCTTGGTAAACATTTGCGTATACTTTTCCTTCGATATATTCCAGCTCGTTCAGCTGAGGCACAGGACCCTTATCGTCAAATACAGGGACGGTGTGTAATACACGGAAGGTTTTTGGATCAATGAAATACAACACATTTGAACCATCCGATTTTATCAGCTTCGTGCCATCGTACGTTATTCCCCAACCCTCGCGCGGTTGATCATAGTTGAAGGTCTTAATCAGTCTGAACGAATGCCTGTCAAAGACAAAGCAGGTGTTCTCGCGATAGGTCAAGACATAGATACTATCACCGACTAAGGTCATTCCCTCGCCGAAATAGTTGTCGCCTATTTCTTTTGACCGGATAACTTCCCCGGATTTTACGTTGACAGTCCGCAGCGTTGAAGCACCCTTAATCCCCGTCGTTTCATGGAGTGCCCCATGCTGATATTGTAAACCCTGCGTATACGCGCTCGAATCGTGAGAATAGCGGTTGATTACTTCGTATCGAAACTGTTTTGGAACCGGGGGGAGCAGCGTAAATGCGGAAGAAACCCGCAGCCTTTTGCCCGTATTAAGGAATACAAGGGCAGAAGCGGTATGTTGCCCCATCTTTATTTCGGCTGAATTGACAACCAAGCCTTCCGTGCCATTTTTTATGTCGAGAATCCCGTTGTCTATATAATATTGAATTGAATCGACTCCCGTTGGCAGACCCGCTATGGTCAAGTCCAACGGTTTACCATGCGTTAATCTCTTGCCTTCTGCTATATTTACAAAACGTAAATCCGCGGATCCGGTGCAGGCAAGGAAGAAAAAAAACATTGAATAATGTATGCTTTTTGCGTTCATCCAAAACTACTATCAATATGCAAGGTCGCCTGTGTCATATGTATCCTATTTAAAACAAAGATATTAATGAAATATGTTTTTCAAAACGGTGCGTTTAGGAGCAAACAGCTATGCAGGAACTTTTTTAACAAAGTTTTAACATTTTTCCTTAATCCATTGGGGGAGTTATACGTCTATATAGTAGTTTTTAAAAATTGTCTTTTCATAATTTAGGTTTATAATTGGTTAGTTAGAAAGCCCCGATTCTCCCCGTTTCGGGGCTTTTCTTTCATGTCCATCGGATTCAGCCGAAAACGAGCAGTCCGTCACTCGCCCGAAGCGCCGGCAAGCCGCCCTTCCCTTATCCTTCCCTCCGCCCCTGTCCGCATATCCTTCGCTAAAAGTACCCAAAAACGGCTCTTTAGCGAAGGTAAAGCGTTATATAGCGGTAGAAAGGCGTATACAGAGGGGGCTGCAACCATCGCAGCAACAGGGCATGCCACGGGGGACGATATGACATTTTGGGGAATAAAGGGGGCCTACTTGGCGTGTATCCGTGCGCGGATGCGATTGGCGGCGGCTGCAAATCGTTCATTCGGCATCAGCTCATCGCAGCGCATCATCCACGCCCAGGCCTCCCGCAAAGCTGGATCGTCGTCAGCCAGCGCGGTGTCGTATGCGTTGGCAGCTTCATACAAGAAGGAGACAAGCTCGCGTGTATAGGTGTTTACCAGGAACGGTTTATCGGCCTCAAACCCTTTGATGGATGTGCTGTCCTGCGCCTCGTTCAAAAAAGACTCCGTGACTGCCTGGTACCGCCGGTTGTCTTCTGCCTTGACGGAATCTGGGGGAATGGTCATGATGCTATCTACCAAGGCCTTGCCCCAGCGCTTTACGCCTGCGGTATCCCGCACCGATACGTGATGCATCAGGCTTAGGCGTAGAAACCGCTGCTGTTGCCGCTCGCCGAGATGAGGGAGCAATTGCTCAGAAAAAGCAAGTGCCTGCTTCACGTCAAACGGTCGATAGGCGGCAAGCGCTTCGGCAGCACCATCGGTAAGTACTCCAAACAGGCGCGGAGCCAGTTTGCGCTGCTGCTCCGCATCGAGCAGGTGATAGTGGTCAAGCAGGAAAACCAGCGCGAGGTTGTGCATACTGTTGATATGCTCACCCAAGAAGGCCAGTTCGTCCGGCTGGGTGAGCGAGCTCAGGGGAAGCGCCTCGAAGTAGGTGTTTATCGCTTGGCTATTGCTTATGCCGAGTTCGTTCATCTTGACGATGTAGCTGCGCAGAAACGCGGGATCGCGCTGGCCGTTGTTGAATGCCGATTCGAGCCTGCGCAGGTTTTGCGCGTCGCTTGCCGATGCCAGGGCGCGTTCAGCATGGGCAATGAATGCCTGTGCACCGAAGTAGCCTACCGCACGATGTAACAGGTTGCCTTGGGCATCAAGGTATAGGTACGTGGGATAGGCCGCCACCTCATATTGTTTGGCCAGGGCTATGCCGTCACCCTTCTCGGCATCGAGCTTGTAATTGATAAAGGACGTGTTGTATGACTCGCCCACCTCGGGTAAGGGTAGTACTTCCTTATTCATGCGCTTACAGGGGGGGCACCAATCCGTATAAACATCTACGAATATCAGTTTGCCCGCGGCCTCAGCGGCGTTCAGCGCTTCCGACCACGTACCCTCAAAAAATTGGACACCCCTATCGGGATCGGGCGCTGCCTTAGCCGGCAGCATCGGCGGAAAAAGTATGCAAAGTAGGAGAAGGAAATGGTCTGTCGTCTTCATGCAGACGAATATCGGCTTTTATCGCCGGAATCCAAAAAGCGGTAGTCTCTATACGGCTCCGCATGCGGTGTTTCGCTGAAATGCCGCCTGAATGTGCGTTTAAACGTGTACAAAGTCGCGACCTTAGTCACTGGATTGTGTATCTGTGTCAGTCGGGGCTCCGCCGTCGCCATCGGCGTTATCGGCATCGTCCTCGGTCTCGCGGCTTTCTTCGTCATCTGCATCCATATACTGTTGTGGTCTATCGAAAGCCATGTGGGCTGCATGTTCGTTCTCCAAGGTGCTCTTCCCCTTTTTCTCCGGATCATCCGGTACGTGTTGTTTGTTGTTGCTTGTCATCGCCAATATCCTCCTTTTATTCAACAGCACGCAAGGGTAAATGTTTGGCTGCTCATTGCATTGAGGTGAAGCATCCCATAGATTGGGAAGTACGTTAACCGGGAGAACCGGTAAATAGTCGATAGCTCGCCGACACGGAGCTAAATTGACGGAATTTTGACCTTCTATACGAGGAAATTAAATTGTTTTCAGCACTTTTGTAGTATTAGGCGTACAAGTTGATAATTTATCGTTGAAAAGCAAATATAGCCGTTCATTTTTGGCCTTGCTTAGGGGGTGCTGGCAGGAGCTGGTGGGAAAGCCAGGGATGCTGCCCAATGAAAACCGCAGTTTTAATGTGGTGTCGCTATTTATGATTGCACTGGTGGGGATTTTAATCCCCTTAAACTTTTATTTGGGGCTGCCGGTGCTTGCGATTGTCTTGATCGTTACCGAAATTATGCTGATTACGATGTTCGGCTTATCGCGCTATCGCGGTCTGCACCGTACGGGATTGCATGTGTATGCCGGCTACAGCTACCTGCTGGTCATCTTTACTTACTTCTACAACGATGGGAGTGCCGGACCGGCGCTTTACTTTTTTTTGCTCACCTATCAGCTGCTCATTGCGTTTACCAGCAGCCGGCTGCAGTGGGTATGGACGATATTGCACTTCCTGTTGCCCGTTAGCTTGCTGGCGATGGAATACGTCAACCCATCGGTCATCTATAATGGTTACGACTCCAGGGGTGCCCGCTTTGCCGATCTCATGACCTCGATTCCCATCATCGTCATCTGCACCTTTGTGGCAGCAAGCTACTTCCGCAAAAGGTATGAGTGCGAACGGGCAGCGGCCGAAGAACATGCCAAGCATATTGAGCAACAGAATGAACGCATCCGGCTGCAGAATGAATTGTTGACGGCTGCCAACCGCGAAAAGGTAGAGCTGATATCCATCCTCGGCCATGACCTGCGGAATCCGATGAATGCCATCATCGGTACACTTGAAATTCTGACCAAAGAGGAACTCCCTCCCGACGTAACCAAAAAGCTTAAGGAGGATTTGCTGATGGCTGCACACAATACGTCCGACCTGTTGAATAATGTACTGGCTTGGGTATCCGGGCAGATCAAGGGTATTCACCCCCTGCTTACCTGGGTGGAACCCTGCAGCGTCATCGAGCGTATATTGGCCGTGCAGCGTTACATGGCCGAAAAGAAAGGAATAGCCATCCAACTGAGTATCGAAAAGGGCATTAAAGTGATTTCAGATGCTGAAATGCTGGAAGTAATCATCCGAAACCTGATAAGCAACGCTTTGAAATTTACACCCCAAAACGGCACGATAACGCTGTCTGTCGTGGCTGATGCCGCAACCGGACAATGTATGATTTCGGTGCGCGATGACGGGGTGGGCATGACTGATGAGGATGTAAAGCGGATTTTCAACGGTCATATCCAGTCAACCTATGGCACGGAGAGCGAAAAAGGAATAGGCCTGGGCTTGTTTCTATGCCGTGAGCTTACACTCCGGCTGAACGGTGAGATTTGGGCCGAAAGTGAACTGGGCAAAGGTTCTGTCTTTTTCCTCGCATTGCCGCTCTATGACAATGGCAAGGCCAATGATCCGGTCACCCCGCGCCTGACCGAACGGGATGAAGCCGTTGCCGGATAATTGGGCTCGTGGCTTACGGGATGGATACAAACCACGTTATACACCTGAATAGTCTGAAAGCACCATGCGGAAAGCCAGCCGTTTAAAAATTAGGACGGCTGATTCGGTTTTTTAAACATGCTTGCGCAAAGCAGCGGACAATCTTAGCGTAACATTCGGACAACGATAACGCGCATGCCGCCCAGTAGCAGTTGGAGTGATTTATGTAATAAACGCTTAACACTTCGGTTAAATGCGTTGAACTTACATGAAGAAACAGAAAGATAATGTATCACCTTGGAGCTTGCATCTCACCCAGCAGCTTTTGAGCCAAGCTGCCTCAGTCGTCACAGAAAAACAACTTTCAAACAGGACAGTGAAGGTGATCCGAACCGACGATGCGCTGGCGGTATGCGTACACCAGGCGAAGGGTACTAAGCTGGTTTTCCGGGCAGCGTATACGCCGGCGGCAGATTTGACGATCGCCCACAGCCGGTCAGCAGGCGCTGAGCTAAGCTATACACTCCGGTCTGCGATTGGCCGCTACCGGGTGGTCATCTGGATGGATACCATCCAGCAGGTGCCGATGCTGCGCTATGTCACGCACTTCACCCCGCGGGACGATTTCCGTATCCCGTTTTGGCCGAAAGATGTATTGATACTCAATCCTGACGGCGGCATAGGTGGTGTAGAAGCCAATATCCACGTGGAACAGCTGGGCCTTCGCAGTGGCATGGTATATTTCAGTATCACGGAGCCAGCGGAGGGATCGGCGCTGTACCTGCAAAACCTGACCGCACTAAACAACTATTGCGCGGATACCGGTACTTCCGTGGCCGGTACGGTAGATGGCAAATGGCCCGAGTTCGGCTTTGCGCCGCCGGCGACAACCGACAAGCCGTTGTGCGGTGGTAAAGAATACACCATCGGCGATGCGTTTGTCGCCTTCGCCGACCGGGTGCCCACTGATCAATTTGACAAGGCAAAGCAGTTTACAGATTTGCTCGCCGGCCTTTATGTGCAACTGCCCAAACCGCCAACGGCATATCATGATTACGTGGGCATTGCAGCCAAGGCGTTGCAGGAGCTGGCTACCCATAAGGGCTGCTGGTCGCATCACCAGGGCCATAGTTACCTCAATGCTTATGTGTGCGACTATAAAACGCCGCCCGAAATCATGGTGCAGCTGGCAGTGCTGCTGCCGCTGAAAGAGTATGAGGAGTGGATGGGCGAAGAAGTGCCGTTGATCGCCGAGATCGAAGCGGGGCTTCCCGAGTTTTACGATGCAAACGTCGGCACCGTCAGGCGCTGGCTGCCCGCTGCGGACCACCAGTTGGACGGCAGCGAAGAGCAGAAGCAGGTGCTGGTCATGGACTCCTGGTACTTGCACCACCCACTACTCAACCTTTCGCGCATGGCGCTTCACGGCGACGAAGTAGCAAAAGACCTATTTTTGAAGTCGTTAGATTACACTATCCAGGTGGCTCACCACTTTGACTATAAATGGCCGGTGTTTTATAAGATGGATACGTTAGAGGTGGTCAAGGCCGAGACAAAGCCAGGAGCCGGTGGCGAAAAGGACGTCGGTGGGATCTATGCACATGTGATGCTGCAAGCGTGGGATCTCACCGGCGATGACAAGTACCTGAGGGAGGCTAAGAAAGCAGCCCAATCGCTCGTGTCGGCGGGTTTCGACCTTTTCTACCAAGCTAATAATACGGCGTTTGCCGCTGGGGCGATGCTCCGCCTATGGAAGGCCACCAAGGATGAAGTGTACCTCGATTTGGGTTATCTCCTCATGGCTAATGTCTTTAAAAACCTGGCGCTGTGGGACTGCCGGTACGGATATGGGAATCATTTCCCCCTGTTTTTCGCTGTCTTCCCACTGAATGATGCGCCTTACACGGCGGTCTACGAAGAGGTGGAGGTGTTTGCCGCCGTGCATGAGTATTTATCGCAGGCGGACGATACGCCCTTGTCGCGTTCGTATGCACTGCTCCTTGCCGAATTCATCCGCTACGCGTTGCACCGGATGGTACATTATTACCCTACGGTATTGCCGCGGGAGATGCTGGCCAATGATGTCAAAACGGGGGAGATAGACCCCAATTTGTGGGTGCCACTGGAGGATATCAATCCAGGGTGGGACAAGTCCGGCAGTGTGGGGCAGGAGGTATATGGCGCGGCTTTTCCGTTTGCCGTCATCCCGAGGCACTACATGAAAATTGCAGGTGGGGCATACCTGCTCTTCGTCGACTACCCTACCGCAGAAAGGGCCGCAGAAAACCGGGAGCTGCGCTTCAAGGTGCTGGGCGATGAGCGGCTGTCGTGCAAGTTGTATATCCTTCGGTCAGGCACGGGCGAATCACTGGATATCACAGTCTCGGCGGCGCAACAGGGGGGCATCAAACCTCAAACCGTTGGGGGTGATACCGTTTGCTACGAGGTGCATGGCAAACAACATGTGGTGATCAGTTGGTAATATTTGCCGGCAAAATGGGGCAGTAACGAATTCAGGCAGTAATTGTTAACGAAAAAAACGAAGTTATTATGGAAGCAGTCAAAGCAATCTATGAGGACAAACTGATCCAACCGGTAAAAGGCAAGCGCATTTTGATCACCGGAGGAACTACGGGTATCGGGCGGGCTACTGCCCACCTGCTGGCACGTGAAAACCAGGTAATGATAGTAGGCCGGCATGAGCAAGAGCTGGAGGATGCACTCAGCGATTTTCGGCAACCGACTCAATCGCGGGGAGGCCTGGCCGGTGAGGTGGGCGATTTGGTAAACCCGCAGGATATCGAAAGGCTTTTCAGCCGCGTGGATGAGGAATTCGGCCAGCTGGATGTGCTCATCAATAACGCAGGGCTCGCCTTCAACAGCATTTTAGAAGGGAGTTATGACGACTGGGCGTATATTCTCAACACTAACCTGTTGGGCTACCTCGCATGCAGCCGCCAGGCAATCGATCGTATGCGCGCCCGTGGCGAGGGCCATATTGTCAATATCGGGTCGATGAGTGCCGATGTGCGCGAGAAGGACAGCTCTGTGTATGTGGCGACTAAGTCGGGCATCCAGGGATTTTCTGAGTCCCTACGGAAAGAGGTGAACGACCTGGGCATTAAGGTGACCCTCATCGAGCCTGGGGCGGTGGGTACGGACATGCAACCCCGCGAGGGGCAGGAAGAGCAAATAGAAAAGCTGGAGATGCTGAAAGCCGAAGACATCGCTGTGGCTATTTATTACTGCTTGTCTACTCCAAAACGGTGCGACGTGGTGGAAATGCAAATCAGGCCGCACCAACAGCAGATTTAAAAAACACAAGGCGCTGCCGCAGGAACTATGGCTGTGACTTGCGGCGCGCCTCCTTTTCTTTCTTCATCCGCTGGCGCACACCGTCATCGACGCCGGTTCCTGCTTCCATGGGTTCATGTACACTGCCGGAAGTGGGAGGGGCTGGGGGCGCATTTTCGACTTGGTACTTATGCGCAATATTTGCTGATATCCGTTCGGTAAAATGGGGCAACAGCCGGTGGAAAAAAACCGCCACCTTTGCCTTGCCGCCCACGGCAGCTTGTTTACGCGGCCGAATAGCACGGCGGATAACCGCATTGATCACTTTTTCGGGCGGATCCATGGCGGCCATCCGGGGGGTACCGCCGCTGTAATTGGCAGCGTGCCGCCAAAAAGGAGTGTCTACGGCCCAAGGCTTTATCGTTACGACCTTTATCTGCTTATGGCCGCTCAGCCTGAGCTCCTGGTTGATGGCCTGCCCCAAATTCAATATGCCTGCTTTTGTGGCAGCATAAGACGCATGGTAGGCAATGGGGCTGTTGCTTTCTACCGATCCCATATTGATCAGCGTACCATATCCTTGCTTTCGGAATAGGGTGATGGCGGCATAGCTACCATAGATGAATCCGGTAAGGTTGACATCTACCAGACGGGCCTGATCAGCAAGCGGAATTTCCCAAAACCGCCCAATGGCGCCTACTCCGGCCATGTTTATCCATACATCTACGGTACCATACCGGGTTACCGCGGCTTCGGCCAGGTGCTCCACGGCTTGCGGGTCACTGATATCCATCGGCACCACCAAGGCCGTGCCGCCGGCTTGGCGTATGCCGGCAGCTATTTCTTCAAGTACCGATCCCCGCCGAGCGGCAAGTACCACATTAGCCTTGTAGGCCCCCAGTTGTTCGGCCACGCCACGGCCGAAGCCGCTGGAGGCACCAATAATGACAAACGTCTTTCCGTGGATTTTTTTTTGGCCGGAAGGGCCAAGCTTGGCGGTACCGCAACCGGTAAGCAATAGGACGGCAAGGGCATACCAATAAAAGGTGCTTTGTTTCATAGCGATTTATGCTTGGTGAATAATGGCATAGGCGCTGAGCATACGCGCGCTACAGATATGCTGAAAACCAGATGGGCGGCAAGCAGATGGAGGTAAAAGGCAGTGCGTCCGTTTCGCGGTGGGGCTGGATGCAACCGGAAGGCGGTATGCCACCACATGACGGCCGTAAGGCCACCACACCAACCATATAACAGGGCATGGGACAGTGTGGGCTTGGCGCGCATATATTTCCAGCTATGATAAAACACCGCAGCCAAAGCACAACCTATCGCATAATGGGTCGCCCAACCGGCAGGTCGCGCGATGCCGCTTTTGCGGGGTAGCAACGTGCCACGCAGCAGGTGATCCAGTAACAGAGGTTCGTTGAAATTGTCGCGCGCCGCTCGTGAGGCCAGGTGGCTGAATAGGGTCATCGTGCTGGTCGCCACAATACCGGCGGCAATGAAGCGTGGTGATTCCCGGTAGCTCATAACATTGTTTTTTCCATTCGTTGCCATCGCTATGCCATTCTTGGGCAGAGGGGTGCGCCGAAGTGGTATGGAATTGTCATTCTGATAGCAAAAAGATAAGACTATGGTAACCTTGATGACCAATTTCCCCGACCACGTGGTGGCTTACCGGGCAGCCGGGACCGTGACAAAAGATGAATACGAAGCGGTGGTAATGGCGCGGGTAGACGAGGTGGCCGCACGCTACGGGAAGATTAATTTCATCGTTTTTTTGGAAACAGGGATGGAAAATTACAGTTTGACGGCGTTCGTTGACTACCTCAAAATCAGCTTCAAGCATTTCAGCAAGTGGAACCGCATGGCCATTGTATCGGACCAGCGCTGGCTGCGGATGGCATACGAAGCATTGAGCCCGCTGGTACATGGCGAGATACGGTGTTATCCGTTGGATGATTTTCAGACGGCGAAAGAATGGGTGTCGGCGCCGCTGCCGGCCGATTGATAAGATCTGGGAAGTGTAGCGCGACTTTGCCACCTTATCTTGTATTCTGAACAGGATATGCTGTTTTCAGTACACCCGCCGGAAGCATTGCTAACAGGTTTCTGATCGATTATGCCCGGATGATGGGCTTTTTGTCAGTTGTCACAGGTTACCGGGGTTATCGGGGGGTTATGGAATAGTGGTTGTCAACGCTATGTTGGAGTATTAACCCTATCAGTTTACCAATTAAATGAATCATTATGTTTTATCACGAAAAAAGACTGCAGTATCAAGTGCGGGTGGACAAACCGGACCCGCAATTTGCACGCCTGCTGCAACAGGCTATCGGCGGTATCGAAGGGGAGATACGGGTATGTCTACAATACCTGTTTCAAGCGTGGGGCAACAGGGGGCCTGCTAAATACCGCGATATGTTGCTCGAAACCGGCACCGAGGAAATATCGCATATCGAAATGCTGTGCACCGCTGTGGCGCTCAACCTGGAGGGCGCAAAAGGGAATGTCATCGACCAGGTGGTGTCTGAAAATCCCGTGGTAGAGCAGATTATGGGCGGTATGGACCCGCGCCATTACCTCTCCGCCGGATTGGCGGCAATGGCTACTGACGCTAATGGCGTGCCGTTCAATGGTTCATGGGTGGTGGCCAGTGGCAACCTGGCGGCAGATATGTACGCGAATGTGATGGCCGAAGCAACTGGCCGTACGTTGGCTACTCGCTTGTGGCAATCGACCACCGACCCGGGCATGAAAGATATGCTTGCCTTTTTGATAGCACGGGATAACATGCATCAAAATCAGTGGCTCGCTGTCTTGGAAGATCTCGGTGGTGTGGAAGGTGTGCATCCCATCCCCAACAGTTTCCCGCAGGATCTTGAAAACCAAAGTGTCAATTATGCATTTGTATCGACAAATATCGAACGGCCCGAAAATCCGAATGCACGGTGGAGTACTGGCGCATCCATAGACGGCAAGGGACAGTTTACGTTTGAACATATCCGGGCCATGGGAGACGAACCGGTGTTGGCGCCGCCGATAAAAGAGGGCTATGCACAGAAGGAGCAGCAACTCGATAAAATCC
Organism: Parapedobacter sp. ISTM3; assembly: GCF_016533505.1. NCBI lineage: Bacteria > Pseudomonadati > Bacteroidota > Sphingobacteriia > Sphingobacteriales > Sphingobacteriaceae > Parapedobacter > Parapedobacter sp. ISTM3. The sequence goes on from NZ_JAENGN010000001.1 coordinate 134,952, forward strand.
TTTAACTGAAAATTCTCGCCCGGGCTGCATTAAGCCGGGGCGGGAATCTTTTTTTGTTTGGTCAATTGTCAATCTGCCGGTTGTGCCATTAATAAACCGTCTTTTATCATCCGCTCCAATAAAACCTCCGGATATTCCTTGGCAAAGGCATCGATGCTTGCCGGGTTGACTGTCTCGGACTGTGCCGACCAAACCAGCCGATCGGTTGCTGCATTGTAGAGGTTGGTCTCCAGAAAATAGGTTTTGTCCGTCACGTAGTAGCCCGGATCATACATGATAGGATGCCAGTAATTGAAGTATGTGTAGAAGCCGCCATACCAATTGTACATCGGAAAGGGGGCATAGCGGGCAGTGCCGCGCACATACCGGGTGTTAGCTTCGGTATCGATGAGTGACACCGTAAGGATGGCGTCCACGCCGGTTTCCTGTATTTTGGCAAATAATTCGTCACGCGCCGGAATTTGGTGGAAAAAGTCAGGCGTAAAGATGTCCGAACTCTTTACCGCTTTGATGTTCAGTTCGGCGGCCTTGGCCGCCAATGCGTTTTCCAATTTGGTGCGTACTTCGATATTGCGGCTTAGCGCAGTGATTAGTACGCTTTTGCTTTCGCCGGTACTGACGTCTACGGCCGGATCTTTCCACGATCCGGTAATGCGTGTGGATGTGCTGCAGGCACTGATCAGCACGCACAGAATAAGTGGCAGGAGTTTTCCCGATTGGTGTGTTTTCATGGTTTACTCGTTTTAATGTTACGTTGCTTTTCCTTTAAGATCCCAGTGGTCTTTCAACAGCTTACCGTCTTCCGACTTCTTTAGCCGCCTGACGTATCGCTCGCCTTTAATCTGCCCTTGCTCGTCTTTTTTCCCGAGGAATAAAAGAATGGGCGCCCCCGTAGCGTCGGTCTTGAAAGCGAGGTCCAGGTTTTTGTAGCTGGTTTCAACCAAGGTGTTGGGAGCATATTGCTTGTCCAAAATTTTTAGTATGTCATTGCCCAAATTCATGGTTTATCGTTAATTTAACCTGATTAAGTAAAAGGGCATCCGGTAGATGTAAGGTGCCGACCGCAGAGGCGTCATACATTCGCCAGATGCCCGAGTTTAAGACATGTGCTGTACGTCCTGCACATGTGGCATCAATGAGTAGTTCCCCGCAGTGCGCTGCCCTGGCGACCTGGCCTCCGGGGCTGGGCATGCTGTGATGCCGATACCGTAAACAATCCAGCACCAGCTTCCAAAATTCCCAAGATGAGGTGAGGCCCGTAAAACTGGTCGGCAAACCCGAATAGCCAGGGCGAAGCAGCAAGCACTAATCCGGCAAAAACGTCTATCGCCAAGTGGGTTGACATTGGAATTGCCTTCACCACGCCTCCCTCATAGTCGGTGAATAGCGACATCCCGATAATCGCCACCCCGATGATGACGGCCACCCAAGTTGCTGCCGCGATGGACGTAAACCCAAACAGCCAAGGGGCTGCAATCAGTAGTAATCCTGCCATATAATCCAATACGGCATGAAATCTTCGGCCAATGAATCTCATAATCTTTTTTGTTTAGTACAACACTTATTTTTATATGCAGTGGGTAACGAAAAATTCACGCCAAATTAACGCAGAAAGCCCAGGCGGCTGCGACGCATGTTAGTGTCCTAAATCAGCGACCGCTTGTTTGCTTTTGAAGAAGTGCGTTCCATATCCGTTTACATCACAACCGTGGCACTCGCCCCGACAACCAGCTATGGTGTAGCTAATGGCTGGCATTGTGCCGGAAAACAGCTTTGGAACGGACTTGGCAACGTAAACGGCAGTAAACGGAAATATCATTAAAGATAAAACACATGAAGAAGAAGGAGAAAAAACAAATGAAGAAGATCAACTTGTTGTGGCTAGTGATGCCATGTGTCCTATTAGCGGGAGCCTGTGATGATGACGACGATGATAGGGTAGACCGCATGCAAAATCAGGAGTTTGTGACGCTTGCGGCAAGTAGCAATCGCTTCGAGATAGAGGCGGGAGAACTGGCTGGTGAACAGGGAGCTGATGACCGCGTCATTGAATATGGCAACCATATGGTGATGGACCACGGCATGGCAGGTACCGAGCTCGCGGCGTTGGCAACCGCTAAAGGCTGGAATATGCCGAACGACTTATTAGAAAAAGAGCGCGAAATGCTGGAAGACTTGATGGTACTCGAAGGCGCGGCATTCGACCAGGAGTTTGCACGGAAGATGGTGATCTCCCATGAAGAGGCCGTCTCGTTGTTTGAGCGTGCCTCCGGTCCGGAAGGGGTGCTGGATGAAGAGTTGAGGGAATGGGCCGCAGGCAAGCTGCCGACATTGCGGGCACATCTGGAGGACGCGCGTGCGTTGAATGCGCAGATCAATCCGTAAAATCATGAGTAGGAAAATCGTGAAAAATGTAGGCACAACCGAGCGCATCGTTTCCATTGCGCTCGGTGCCTACTTGGGGTATAACGGCCTTAAAAATCTACGCTACCAATCGGTACCAGCACTCCTGGCCAGCGGGTACCTGTTTGTTCGTGGTGGGCTGGGCTATTGCCCAATCAGTCGGTGGCTGGGCAAAAAGGACATCCACAACCCTGCCATCAACGTCAAAGCAGTCATGACCGTGAATAAGCCCAGGGAAGAAGTGTACCGCTATTGGCGGGCGCTGGCCAACCTTCCTTCATTTATGCCCCACCTGCACGAGGTGGCGGAGATAGACGAACGGCGTTCCCACTGGATTGCCGAGATGCCGGGCATGGGCGGCAAAATCGAGTGGGATGCCGAAATTGTCAAAGATGAGCCTAATGAATTGATCGGCTGGCAATCCATCAACGGAGCGCCTGTCAAAAACGCCGGAAAAGTACAATTTTATGATGCCCCCAGACGAGGCACGGAGATGCGGGTGATTTTTAGTTACCACCCGCCTGCTGGCGGACTAGGCACCGCGGCGGCAAAATTGCTGAACCCGCTTTTCAAAGGCGTGATCGAAAATGAAATTTACAACTTTAAACGCGTAATGGAGGCTGGCGAAATACCTACCACTGATGGACAGCCTGCCGGAAAGCGAACCGGAAAACTGAAACTGATATAAGCTGTTATGAAAGCACTGTGTTGGAATGGGGTCAAGGACCTAAAAGTTGAAAAGGTCGACGACCCTAAAATACTGAATGAGCGGGACGCTATCGTGAAAGTGACAATGAGTTCCGTATGCGGCTCTGACCTGCACTTAATCAACGGGTTCGTTCCTTCAATGCAAGCGGGGGATATTCTGGGGCACGAGTTTATCGGAGAGATTGTCGAGGTGGGACCCGAGGTGCGCCAGTTGGCAGTGGGCGACCGCGTAGTGGTGGTGTCTATCATCGGCTGCGGGGAGTGCGAATACTGCAAGGACGAACTGTGGTCGCTTTGTGACAATTCCAACCCCAATGGCATCCTGCAAAAGAAAGTATTCCAGTATCCGACCGCAGGCATTTTTGGCTATTCGCACCTTTTTGGCGGCTATGCTGGCAGCCATGCCGAGTACATCCGGGTGCCCTTTGCCGACCACGGCGCATTTAAAATACCGGATGACATACCAGACGAGAAGGCCGTATTTGTGTCTGATGGTGTACCCACCGGCTACATGGCCGCAGAGATGGCGGACATTAAGCCCGGCGATGTCGTAGCGGTATGGGGCGCCGGGGGTGTTGGGCAGATGGCCATCCAGGCGGCCTATCACCTCGGGGCGGAGCGCGTCATTGCCATTGACAGCGTTGACTACCGGCTGGCAGCAGCAGCTACCCATAGCAAAGCAGAAGTGATCAACTACCGGGATGCCGATGTACTGGACGTACTCAAGGAATCTACTGGCGGCAGAGGGCCGGATTGTTGCATTGACGCTGTGGGTATGGAGGCCAACAGTACGGGCATAGAACATTACTATGACCGGACCAAGCAGTTTTTAAAATTGGAGACCGATAGGCCTGCCGTGCTGCGACAGGCGATTGCGGCTTGCCGAAAAGGAGGCACCGTGTCCGTAGTAGGGGTGTATGCCGGCTTTGCGGATAAGATACCTATGGGACTCTTCTTGAATAAGGGGTTGACCATGCGTGGTGGCCAGATGCATGGCCAACGTTATGTGCCCCTGTTGTTTGAACTTATCCGCGAAGGAAGAATAGATCCCGCTTTTATGCTTACCCACCCCACCCCACTCCGTGATGGACCAAAGGCCTACGAACTGTTCAATGGGCGGACAGATGGTTGTATGCGCGCAGTGATTATGCCACAGCAGGCCAACTGAACATATCGCTGGCGCACCGAGTTTGATTAATATTGTTGATAAAGAAAATGCTGTAGGTCTTCCAGGGTGTGAATAGGTTCTACGCGGTGGGTACCGTAATTGACAGCATACACTTCGCTGTCACCCTCTTCCTTGGCATCGCCTGCCGCCGGTAAATATTCTTCCACACCAAGCCAGGGTTTGCTGCGCAGGATAAAAAAGCGAAGTAAACGGCCGTTGGCGAAACAAGGGCCTTCAGGTGGATTGAATCCCATCAGTTCAAGTTGGTGCCTGTCAAGCGTCTTCATGGTACTCCCTTTCTTTGGCCAACACGGGGTGGGTCATTTTGTTTGATTATCGGATACAAAAAATCGTACTTTTTTTAAAAAACTATTCCGAACAATCATCGGATTGGTGGGTTAACCCATTACTTATGGAGAATGTACCTGCTACGACTTATCGGATTCAACTAAATAAGGACTTCACGCTTTCGGATTTGGAGCGGTTGATTCCTTACCTCCAGCACCTGGGCATCGGTGCGGTGTATGCATCACCGGTTTTCGAGGCTGTGCCGGACAGCACGCACGGGTATGACCAGACAAATCCCCTGCAAATCAATCCGGAAATCGGTACACTCGAACAATTGAAGAATGTGGCTAAGCAACTTGCGGCTGCAGGTATCGGCTGGATACAGGATATTGTGCCCAACCATATGGCCTTTCATCCCGGCAATGCTTGGCTTTGGGATGTACTGGAAAATGGATCCGACTCGCGGTTTAGCCGCTTTTTCGATACGCCGATAGCGTTTCCGGACTATTTTTCGGACCGCCTGATGCTGCCATTTCTTGATGCGCCGCTGGATGACGTGATTGCTGCGGGCCGCCTGAAGGTGCAAGCCATAGGCAACAGGCTGGTCTTTGACCACAACGGACAGCAATGGCCCATTAATGCAGCCGGACAGGCACTTATCCGCCCGCACCTTGGGCAGGACGGCAATCTGCCCCCTGAATGGCAGGAGTCGCTTATCCGTAAAGTGATCGCCTGCCAGTATTATGAGCCATGCCACTGGCAGGAAACGGAGCATCGGATTAATTACCGACGGTTTTTTACGGTGAATGGCCTCATTGCGGTGAATGTGCAGGATCACCGCGTGTTTCAAGCCACGCACAGGCTGTTGGCCAAGCTGGTAAAGGATGGCGTATTTACCGGGCTGCGTATTGATCATGTGGATGGTCTGGCTGACCCGACGGGCTACCTGCTCCGGCTGCGGCAACTGGTGGGTGAAGATATTTACCTGGTGGTCGAAAAAATTCTTCAGCAGGCTGAGGCGCTCCCCAGCCACTGGCCCATACAGGGCGCCACGGGCTATGAATTCCTGGCTATGGTCAACGGCTTGCTGGCCGATGGCAGCAGCGAACGCCGGATGTCACGTTTTTATGATAAGCTGGTAGGGCAGACACCCCCATCGCAGCTGCTGCACGAGGTAAAGCGCAAACAGTTGCATGACGCGATGGCGGGTGAGCTGGACAACTTGTTTCATTTTTTCCGCGATGGGATACTGAACGGCAGTGAGCTGCCAGGAAACGTGGATGAGCCTGCGCTTAAGGTAGCTTTGGCTTCATTTGTGGTTCACTGCCCAGTGTACCGTTGGTATGGGCGCACGTTTCCGCTGAGTGAGCCGGAAGCGGACGCGGTACGGCATACGTTGCAGCAAGCCGCCGCAAGCGAACCGCAATTGCGGGAGGCGCTGAGTTTTTTGGAAAGCCAGCTGGTCCCGGCTTTTTTATCCGGTACCAAACGGCGGGTTAAGGATATGACCACATTTTACCAGCGGTGCATGCAGCTTACCGGTGCACTTATGGCCAAGGGGCTCGAAGATACGCTCATGTACAGGTACCACCGTTATATCGGCGCAAATGAGGTAGGCGGTACGCCTGCGATGTACAGCGTTGCTGTGGCCGACTTCCACCGGTTTATGCAAGAGCGCGCCATGCAGTACCCGGATGCATTGAACGCGACGGCAACGCACGATACCAAGCGTGGCGAAGATGTAAGGGCACGATTGCAAACCATCACGGCATTCCCGCGCGTCTGGACGGCGACGGTAAAGGCGTGGATGCGTTTGAACGCACCCTATAAAACCGAGGGGATGCCGGATGTAAACGATGAATATTTTTGCTATCAAACGCTGTGGGGAACATTCCCGATGCCGGGCCAGCCGATCAAAGGGTACCGCGAGCGATTGGAGGCTTACCTAACCAAAGCACTGCGTGAGGCAAAACGATATACCGACTGGACGAACCCCAATCAAACGTATGAGTCGGCAACCGTCCGTTTTATCCGGCGCATATTGCGGCCGGGCACGCCTTTCTACCAGGAGTTTCGTGCGCTGCATGCGCAATGGGCAGATGTAGCTATCGTCAATTCGCTTGTGCAGATAGTGCTTAAGTTTACGTGCCCAGGGATACCTGACATCTATCAGGGCTGTGAGGGATGGGATCTGTCGTTTGTGGATCCGGACAATCGCCGCGCCGTGGATTTTGATATGCGGCGCAAATGGCAGCAGAAGTTGCGAGCGGAACGGCAGGGAACAGCCATGGTGGATGAATGGTGGGCAGATCGCTACAGCGGACTGTTGAAATATGCCGTCACCGAGCGTCTGGCACAGCTGCGGCTGTCGCATAAGACACTCTTCGGGACAGGCAGCTATGAACCAGTGACAGCGGCTGGCAGACGACGCGACCATGTACTTTCGTTTGTACGGCGGCAAGGCAATGAATGGTTGCTGGTGGCCGTCCCTCTTCATTTGCGGGAGACAATGGTTTCCGGCGCCTATAGCGCAAAACAAATCGATTGGGGCAATACACGGATACAACTACCCGAAGGTGCTCCGCAAAAATGGCGGCATGCCATCACGGGTGAGACTTATGAGGTAGAAGGTGCTTTGCGGCTTGCTGATGCCTTCCGGCGGTTGCCGGTGGGGGTGTGGACAGCTTCGGATATACCGCGCGAAAGCAAGCGTGGTGCCGGCGTGCTGCTGCCGCTGTTTTCGCTTCCAGGGCCCTATGGGGCTGGCGATCTGGGCCCCGAGGCTCATCGGTTTGCCGATTTCCTGCGTGGGGCGCGGCAACGCTATTGGCTGATGCTTCCTCATAACCCGACGGACGAGGGCGTGGGGTATTCGCCCTATAGTACCCGATCGGCGATGGCCGGCAATACGCTGCTGCTGAGCCTTGATGAATTCGGGAGGCAAGGCTGGATTACCGAAAGTGAATTGGCGGTCAACCGCCGTTCCGTATCTGCCCGTGTGGATTATGCGAATGCCGAAGCGTTGAAGCATGTTTTCTTGGGCAAGGCGTTCCGCAACTATATGCAGCAATGGAATGGCAAGGAGGAGCCGGGTTTCGGCGACTTTTGTGCACGTGAGGCCGACTGGCTGGACGACTATGCGGACTACGTGATGCTCCGCGAGCTTCACCAAGGCAAACCCTGGTATGCCTGGCCACGGGCGTACCGCAACCGGGAACAACAGGCGATAGCCACATTCCGAAGTAAGCATGCACTTGCACGCCAGCAGGTGAAGTGGCTACAATATCAGTTTTATAGGCAATGGCAGCGCTTGAAGGCGCATTGCCACCAAGCCGGTATCAGGCTGATAGGGGATCTGCCGTTCTATATCAACCACGATGCGGCGGATGTATGGGCACATCCCGAACTGTTCAGTCTGGACAGCCGTGGTCGCATGGTGGGCACGGCGGGTGTACCGCCGGATTATTTCAACGCCGACGGGCAAGCCTGGGGTATGCCGGTTTACCGCTGGGAAAACCATGCCGCGCAAGGCTATGGATGGTGGATAGCGCGCATACGCAAAAATATGGAGTTGTATGATTTGCTGAGGCTCGACCACTTCAGGGCATTTCATGACTATTGGGAAATTCCCAAAGGGGCCAATAGCGCCAAGCAGGGCAAATGGCGGGTCGGACCGGGAGCAGCGCTCTTCGATGCGGTAAAGGAGGCAATAGGCGAGCTGTCCTTCATCGCGGAAGATTTGGGCGATATCCATGACGGTATCTACCAACTGCGCGACGGACTGGGCCTCCCGGGCATGAAGGTGCTGCAGTTCGCCTTCGGCGATGATGTGGGGACAAACCTCCATGCGCCTCACCTCCACGCCGCCAACGATGTGGTGTTTACCGGCACGCATGACAACAACACAGCTGCGGGATGGTATCGTGATGAGTTGCCGGCCGAAGGCAAGGCACAGTTGAGCGCTTACGCCGGCACGGGGCGCCTGAATCCGCAACAGGCGTGCGATGTGCTGTGCCGCATGGCTTACGCTTCCCCGGCACAACTGGCCCTCATCCCGATGCAGGACTTGCTGAGATTGGGTGGCGAGGCCCGGATGAACGTGCCCGCTGCGCCGCAGGCTAATTGGCAGTGGCGGCTGGAGGCCAAACAGCTGACCTCCCGTTTGCAGCGGCAGCTGTGCGAGTGGGTGCAGCTCTACGGCCGATAATATTTGAAACAAAAACTATCACTTTATAGTTGTCTGGTTATGGAACGCTCAATCTATCCGGGGAAACCTTATCCATTAGGAGCCACATGGGATGGCGAAGGAGTGAACTTCTCCCTTTTTGCCGAAAATGCTACAAAAGTACAGCTCTGCCTGTTCGATGGCGATGCGGTGGATGCCCGTGAGGAACGTATCACCCTCACGGAACGCACCCATCAGGTGTGGCATGGTTACATTCCCGGCCTGCCGCCGGGCCAACGGTATGGCTACCGCGTGCACGGACCTTTTGACCCGCATGCTGGGCATCGGTATAATCCGCACAAGCTGCTGCTCGATCCGTACGCCAAAGCGGTATCCGGTGTGGTCAATATGCATGAGGCGCACCTGGGATATGAAGTGGGCCACCCTGATAGTGATTTGAGCTTCAGCAAGGTGGATAGTGCACCCTATGTGCCCAAATCTGTAGTCATTGATCCGGCATTCGATTGGGAGGGCGATACGCAGCTCAATATTCCTTTCCATAAAACCATCATCTATGAGGCCCATGTAAAAGGATTGACCAAGCTCAATCCGGAAGTTCCCGAAGCACTACGTGGTACCTACGCCGGGCTGGGTCATCCGGCAACGGTACGCTACCTCAAAGAACTGGGCATTACGGCCATTGAGTTGATGCCGGTGCACCAGTTTGTCAACGATCGGCAGGCGGACGGCCTGTCCAATTACTGGGGGTATAATTCTATCGGTTTCTTTGCTCCTGAAGCGCGCTATGCGGCTTCCGGGACCATGGGCGAGCAGGTGCAAGAATTTAAAAATATGGTCAAGGCACTGCATGCCGCGAACATCGAAGTGATCTTAGATGTGGTATACAACCACACCGCGGAAGGCAACCACTTGGGGCCTACGCTATGCTTCAAAGGCGTTGACAACGCCGCCTACTATCGGTTAACAGACGATTGCCGGTATTACATGGATTACACCGGAACCGGCAACACGTTGAATGTCAATCTGCCCAATGTCTTACGGCTAATTATGGACAGCCTGCGGTATTGGATCACGGAAATGCACGTTGACGGCTTCCGCTTTGATTTGGCTGCCACGCTGGCACGCGAGCTTCATGAAGTGGACCGTTTGAGTGCTTTTTTTGATATCATCCACCAAGACCCGGTGATTTCGCAGGTGAAGCTCATTGCTGAGCCTTGGGACCTCGGCGAAGGGGGTTACCAAGTGGGTAATTTTCCGCCCGGATGGGCCGAATGGAATGGCAAATACCGCGATTGCGTACGTGATTACTGGCGTGGCGCAGAAAGTACGCTATCTGAATTTGCGGAGCGCTTTACGGGGAGCTCGGACCTGTATCAGGATGATTACCGGCGGCCGACAGCCAGCATCAATTTCGTGACCGCCCATGACGGATTTACACTGAATGACCTGGTGTCTTACAACGATAAGCATAATGAAGCGAACGGCGAAGACAATCGCGATGGCGAGAGCCACAACCGCTCGTGGAACTGCGGTGCTGAGGGTCCGACCGATGATGTGGAGGTCAACGCGCTGCGTGCGCGGCAGAAGCGCAATTTCCTGACGACACTCCTGCTATCGCAAGGCGTGCCTATGCTGTTGGCAGGCGACGAGGTGAGCCGGACGCAACAGGGGAATAATAATGCGTATTGCCAAGACAACGAAATTTCATGGTTCCATTGGGACAAGCTGGATGAGAGACTACTGCAATTCACCCGCAAAGTCATCGCCCTCCGCCGTAAGCATCCGGTGTTCTGCCGCCGGAAGTGGTTTACCGGACGGCCTATCAAGGGCATCGGCGTGGAAGATATTGCCTGGTTTCTGCCGGACGGCCGGGAAATGCCAGACGAAAACTGGGACCATGACTTCGCCCGCTCGCTGGCGATATTCCTTAGTGGCCACGGTATCCACTCCCTTGGTGAGAAAGGAGAGCGCATCATCGATGATAGCTTTTACTTGATTTTCAATGCCTACCATGAACCGCTGGATTTTGTGTTGCCCAAAGACAAGAAATACGGCCGCGCATGGGAAAAGGTGATTGATACAGCTTTGGAAGCGGATGACGCTGACGGAGATACTTATCAAGCTGGCGATACGGTGCAAATCGTTGGCAGAGCCGTTCACGTGTATCGGCAAGTTAAATAGCCGGAATCCTGTACTGAATCAATGCTTGCTGATTTATAGCCTGACTACGCTGGTGCGGTGCATTGCGCAGGGCCAGGGCTGGCGCTAGCCGTTAAGAGCGCCTATAAACGAAATCAACGGGGATGTGCCGTTTCATCTGCGATGAATTAACAGTCAGGAGGCTGGCAACGATAGACAACAGACCGAACGCTACATGCGGCATGTAGGTGTCTTCATAAAAGTAAAATAACCAAGGCGAAGCAACCAAAAAGATACCCGTAAAGAGGTCGCCCCACAGGTGGGTAGACATGGCTATTTTTTTGGAAACTCCACCTTCGTAGTTGGTGAATAACGACATGACAATCACCATAAAGCCCAAAGCCATCATGATATTTCGGGCGGCTGGTATGGCGGCAAAACCAAAGAGCCAGGGGCTGGCCAGCATGGCGATGCCAGAAAGGTAATCAAGTACGGCGTGTACGGGTCTACTAATGAATCGCATGATGGGTGTGTTTTAGTGGTCATTGATGAATTGGCGGCATGCCTCGCTGCATAGCAAACATGCCGCGGCACATTGCTGGCAATAGTCTTCTTCCTGCTTGTCACATTCCTCGGCGCAAAGCTTGCAAACAAAGTCGCAAACGGCAAGTAAAGACGGTACGAGTACCGATTTCCGCTTTATCGAGCGCACCAATAGCATACACGTGTCGGCACAATCCTGGCTTAAGCGAATGCAAGTAGCCAACGCACCGACGCGCTCGGAAGCCAAGCAAGCGGCCGCACATTTTTCACTACTCAGTGCACAGTGCCAAAGTTTTTCCAATACGGCGTGATAGCGTTCGTCCATGATTTACAAGTTAAGTGGTGGCGTCGTCGCGGTGCTCCAGCCGTACGACAATGCCTTCATCTCCATTGAGGTAAATGTTTTCGCTAATTATCGTGTCTTCCATCTCCGGCGATGTTGCGACGACCACCTGTCCGTGGAGGTAGGGTTGCTGGCTTTGCCGGTATCGGCAAGGGCGCGACGTCAGGTTCAAGACCACCAGAAAGCTGTCGCCATCCGGTGAATCACGCCGGTAAACTATTACCTGATCGTTGGAAAACAGCGGCGTGTAACTTCCCTGGTTCAATGCCGGTTCCGAATTTCGCAATTCGATGAGCTTGCGGTGCAAGGAAAGCATGGAGAAAGGGTCGTCACGTTGCCGCTCCACATTGACACGGCGATAGCGCTTGTCTACCCGAAGCCACGGCTTGGCCGTGGAAAACCCGGCATGTGCCTCGCCAGACCATTGCATAGGCGTGCGGCAGGGGTCGCGGCTTAAATCTTTCTCGGGCATATTAAGTCCTTGCGGGTCTTGCATTTCTTCGGCCGGAATGGCTACATCACGCATGCCTATTTCATCGCCGTAATATAAGGTGGGTGTGCCTCGCAGGGTGAGCAGCAGCATGGCCGCTACCCGTGCTTGGGATTCGCCCACGCGGCTGACGATGCGTGGATTGTCATGATTGCCCAAAACCCAGTTGGGCCATCCATTAGCGGGCAGCGCGCCTTCGTATTGGTCTATCGCTGCGGCAATCTCCTGAGCTTGCCAGGGCAACCGCACCAGCAGGAAATTGAACGGCATATGTGCCCCGTCATTTTGCGCACCATAGTACGTCATGAGCTGCTGTATGGGCAGATACACCTCGCCGATGAGGACACGCTCGTCATACGCGTCAGTCACTTCCCGCATACGGGCAACAATCGCGTGCACCTCAGGTTGGTCGGTCGAGTAAACGGGCAGCAGTTGATCGTAAGTGGGCTGGCTTTCGGTATAATCCGGATTCACCGGGTTGTCGCGCAACTGGGCGTCTTTGATAAGGTGCCACATCACATCGACACGGAAACCGTCGACACCTTTATCCAGCCAAAAACGCATGACATCATACATGGCTTCCTGCACAGCTTCATTACGCCAATTGAGATCCGGCTGTTCTTTGAGAAACCCGTGGTAGTAGTATTGCCGCGTATGGGCATCCCACTCCCAAGCGCTGCCGCCGAATACGCTTTTCCAGTTGTTGGGCTCACCGCCGTCGGGCTTGCCGTCTTGCCAGATATACCAATCGCGTTTGGCGGACGCTTTTGAGCTCTTTGATTCGACAAACCAGGGATGGAGGTCTGAAGTGTGGTTGGGCACAAAATCCAAAATAACCTTCAGGCCGCGTTGGTGTGCTCCCTGCAGAAGCTGCTCGAAATCGTCCATTGTGCCAAACAGCGGATCGATATCCGTATAGTTGGCGATATCGTATCCAAAATCGGCCATGGGTGAAGGATAAAACGGAGATATCCAAATGGCGCGTACACCTAACCATTGGATGTAATCCAACCGATGCATAATCCCTTGCAAATCACCAATGCCATCTCCATTCGCATCGTAGAACGAGCGCGGATAGATTTGATAAATGACACCGGTTTTCCACCAAGGCGAATGGGTTGTCAATGAAGTCATGAGCGCTGTGTTTACTAGAACCTTACCTCAGGCGTATCGGTGACCGAATCCGGATCCAGACGGTTTACGCTGGTATCCAGGGGGTGAATGGAATCGCCGACACTGTCCCGGCGCACGGGGTCGTCCCCGCGTGGCGGTGTGTGCGTGCATGAAAGTAAGGCCAAACAGATCGTTGCTAAAATTAGTGTTTTCATCGCGTTATCGTTTTATGTTGTTGAAGCAAATACCAGTACACTTACCGGTGGTAGGGCAAGCGCATCCGGGCTTGCGGCAGCGCCGTGTTGCAGGTCTGCCACCGTGGAGTCTAACAAACATATCCACGTTGTGTTTGGTGGAAGCGTATAGGGGAGCGGTTGATCCCCGAGATTAAACAGTGCCACCAGCGTTGATTGCCCGGCTTCGTCCTGCCTGATCATACTCCAGGCGCGCTCGCTGAGGACGTCAACTCGAGTGCCGGCTTTGTTGAAGTTTTGCAGGGCCTTGTGCGTGCGACGAAGATGGATGAGCCGCTTATACCACGTCAACAGCAGCCGGTAGTTGCCCCATGTGCGCTTAGACCAATCGAGTATGCATGCCCGGAAGGTATCCTCTGCCTGCGGATCGGGCGGTTCTTCGTCGCCAAGAAAGTGTGCGAACTCACGCTTTCGGCCCTCTCGGACCAGCTTTACCAGCTCGGGGTCGCTATGGCTGGTAAAGTAGAGAAAAGGGTTGTCTTCACCGTACTCTTCGCCCATAAATAGCATGGGGACGTAGGGCGATAAGAGCGTGGCCGCCGCGGCAACACGCAATTGGGCGTCTGTAAGCAACACCGATAAGCGCTCACCGTTTTTGTGGTTGCCCACTTGATCGTGGTTTTGGATAAAGGAGATGAACTTGAACCCGGGGATGCCTGCTGATGAAGCGCCGTATTTCCGTTGCCGAGCCTTGACGTACTCGCCGCTGTGCACAAAACCTTCAGTATAAGCTTTGGCCAGCTGGTGCACGGTGCCAAAATCTTCATACCGTTCCTTGCCCTCCGGATAGAGCAAGACGAACAAAGCGTGGTGGAAGTCGTCGAGCCATTGGGCGTCGAACCCATAACCGTTGGTTTTGGCGTTTTGGATGACCCGGGGGGCGTTGAGGTCGCTCTCGGCGATCATATGCACCGGTTTTTGCGCGTGCTGCGTATAGCACTCGACCACTTCATTGATGTATTGCAGCACATGTATGGCCCCCGTATCAATGATGGCGTGAATGGCGTCCAACCGCAGACCGTCGATGTGAAAATGATGAAACCAATGGAGTGCGTTGGCCGCGAAATAATCGCGTACACCATCTGACCAGGGGCCATCAAAATTCAAGGCTGACCCCCAAGGTGTTTGGTAAGCATCGGTAAAATACGGTCCAAACGCATTGAAATAATTGCCCTCCGGACCCAAGTGGTTGTACACGACGTCGAGAATGACGGCGATGTCATGGCGATGGCAGGCATCCACCAGTCGCTTCAGCCCATCGGGGCCACCGTAGGATGCCTGCACAGCGTAAGGAAACACCCCGTCGTATCCCCAGTTGCGTGTGCCGGGAAACTGGGCTACGGGCATGATTTCAATCGCATTGATGCCGGTGGCGACGAGATCTTCCAGGCGGGGGATGATGGCATCAAACGTCCCGGCTTCGGTAAACGTGCCCACGTGAAGCTCATACAAAACCAACTCGCTGAGCGCTGGATTTTCCCATGCCTGATCCGACCACCGGAAGGCACCGTGATCGACCACCGCGGAAGGGCCATGAACACCTTCCGGCTGGAAGTGGGAGGCCGGATCTGGAAAGTCACCTTCCCCGTCGGGCTGGTAGTAATAGCGGGTGGCGGGCGAACAGTCATCGACGGTTGCCTCGTAATAACCATCGGCGCTCTTGATCATGGCGATGCGTTTTTCCACCGGGGAAACGATATGGAGGGTCATGGTTCGCTTTAATGGTGCCCACACACGGAAAAAGCACGTCCCGTCGGGCCGAAGATGGGCTCCTGTTGTAATGATTGGCAGTTGTTGCATGATGTCTCGGTTTGCTGTTGGTGTGTTTATCATTTTTCATGCCTAATCGGAATAGGTGGCCCCTGGTGTTGCAGGAATGCCGGATGACCTGCTTGTCGTCCGAGCCACTGTCCATTTTTGTGGTGTGTTTGTCAAGACAACTGTACTTCCTTTCCTTTCGCGGACGGCGCAGTAGCAGCACTTGACGACGATCGGCTCCCTTTCGTAAGGATTCTGGCAAAGTTTCGGTTGTACGGCGCGCGAAGACCAAGTGGGCGGAAATCTGGCATGCCGTTGGAACCTGAAGTTGGACAGCTGAGGCTACTACAGGTAAGGTGCATGGATAAGGAAGACATTAAAATCAACGATTGGGAGCGTATCCTCCTTGGCGATGCTCCTGCTATCTTCCTGGTGGAAGTATTGCTGAGAACCATTGTTGTGTACTGTGCGTTACTGCTGGCCTTGCGTTTGATGGGCAAACGGATGACCGGTCAGCTGTCTGTTACGGAAATGGCCGTGATGATTACACTCGGGGCAATTGTGTCCGTACCCATGCAACTGGCAGACCGCGGTGTACTGCTGGGGTTGCTCGTGCTATCTTGTGCGCTGCTGTTTCACCAAGGCATCAACTACTGGCAGCTGTATAGCAAGCGGGCGGAGCAGCTCGCAGAAGGCCGCGAAAGCTTGCTGGTAAAAGACGGTGTCTTACAGATGGAGGCCATGAAAGCAAACAAAATTTCGCGCCAGCAGTTGTTTGCGGCACTGCGAAACAAGCAGATCTTTAACTTGGGGGAAGTGAAGCGCGTATACCTGGAAGCGGCAGGCTTGTTTTCCATCTTTACGTTTGACAAGCCGCAGCCCGGGATGCCAACGATGTACGAAATGGATGAAGAGGTGTATACGCGGCCTGTGGAAGAAGGACAATGTTATGTGTGTGATACGTGTGGGACGTTGTTTGGCGACCATAAGCCGGAAGAAGGGACGTGCTGCACCAACTGCGGAAGCATACGATGGATAACAGCGATTCGATAAAAACCACGCTATGGAAAAACAAGATATTCAACTGTCAGACCTGCCCCGGATACTGTTTGGGGAAGTGCCGGGCATCTTTTACGTGGAGGTGATCTTCCGAATAGCCATCATTTACCTGGTGCTAATGGGTTCCATGCGCCTGATGGGAAAACGAATGGCTTCGCAAATTGGCAGGAATGAAATGGCGGCGATGGTGTCGCTTGCAGCGGCTATCGGTGTGCCGCTGCAGGATCCCAGTCGCGGCATCTTGCCAATTTTTGTGATCGCTTTCGTGGTCATGCTTTTTCAGAGCGTCATAGCCGCGCGTGCGGCCACCGACCAGCGGTTCGAACGGATAAGTCAGGGCAATGTGGAATTGCTTATTACCGATGGTGTACTCAACCTGGAAGGGATGAAGAAAAGCCGATTATCCAGAGGAAGGCTTTTTGCCCAACTGCGGGCTTCGCAAATCACGCATCTGGGGATGGTAAGTCGCCTATTTCTGGAAGCTAATGGCACCTTCAGCCTGAAGCCCAATCCGGAGCCAACTGCGGGGTTGCCCGTGATTCCCAGCTGGGACAAAGATTTCCTGGCCACCATGGAGACGGACTCCGAACAGGTAGCATGTGGGCACTGCGGAAAAGTCGTGGCCAAAAAGGAACAGCCGCTTACCTGCGCCAGCTGCCATCGGGCCAATGAATGGTCTATCGCGGTAAAGTGAGCGCGACAGCCCGCTTATTGCCGTTTGACAAACTTATGGAACGTGCTGACCTCGCCGTCGGCTTTCGTCTCCTGGTACAGGAAATCCAGGTTTTCCTCATCAAATTCCTGGAAAAAGTCCTCCCAGGGGATTTCTTTCAGGGTATCCTGGTTTTCGCTGTTTTCAGGAAAATGAATACGAAGGATGCCCTCGTCGTCTGAATTGCCGCCTGTACCTTTTACTTTTGCCGGAACTCCGCCGCGCTCGGCGGCCCAATTTTTTATCTCGTCGTGGTCGTGAGTTTGCTTGGATGTGCTCATGGTTCAAGAAATGTGATATTAGTTATAGCTAATCTTGTGTGCCTTTGTCCGGATTGCGGTTGGGATTTTTGACACGGACATTCTGCGCCGGTGTTTCCTCATCTTCCAAATAGCGGTCCGTCACCTGCTGCTCGCCTTCGGGATTGGTCACCGCGAATGCATCCCTGAGGTTGGTGCCGCCTTTGCCCCGGCCTGCTGGTCTGCCCTTCCGCCGGATGTCGTTTTCATGCCTATCAGTTCCCATATCGATACTCGTTTTGTTAACATTTTTTATTACTAAAACCAACAGCCGCGTTTTTATTTTGTTTTAAAGCACCGTATTGTTTTAAAAAACTGATAAACAGATTGAATTTTTATAAACAAAATGTTAAGCAACATTGTTAGCCCGGTAAAGAGGAATGACTACCATGATTGAAAACGAAAAAGTTGCACATCCGTTCGAGGCAGCGGAGCAAGCGAAGAACAACGAAAGAAAAAAAAGCGAGAGGAAAACGGACAGGCTGCAGCAAAACCGTAATCAGGAAAGGAACCACAAAGACCTAATCCCGAAATGGTATACGGGTATTACCAAACCTTCCTGCGATGGGATGATTTGGTAGCCACCATCGAATGGTGAGCTAATCCATTAATGTTCGAGTTTGGGAACCCTATTTGGTGTGGCTTCTCCCGTGACAATGCTCTTCGCCCCTAAGGCGATGGCCTTGATGGAAGAAGCGATATTTTCAACATTTAGGGTTTCCACCTCATCGTTTACCGTATGGTAGTATTGGTCCTGATCAATCTGAACCGTTGAAAAGGTATGTGCAGGTACACCTAATGCCGCCAACGACGCGTTGTCACTGCGATAGAAAAGATTTTGGGTAGGATATGGGTCCGGATGGAAAGTAAAATCCGTTCCTTTGACATTTTGTTGCATGAGTTCAGCCAAATTGGACTGGCTGTATCCTGTCACGTATAGCGAGTTGGGTCCGAAAGGCGCATCTTTGCCAATCATCTCAATATTGATCATGGCCACGACCTTATCGGCATTGATCTGCTGCGAAAAGTACTTTGATCCCACCAAACCGAGCTCCTCGGCGGTAAATGCTACAAACAGCAGCGTGCGCGCATTGTCATTGCGTTTCTTGTAATAGCTTGCCAAACTGATGACGGCCGATACACCGGAGGCATCGTCATCCGCGCCGTTGGCAATGGAGTCTTGCCCCACCGGCTGGATGATACCGATATGATCATAATGGGCCGAAAAGATGACATACTCATCAGGCTTGGATTTGCCGGGTAACACACCCACAAGGTTAAATAGGGGCAGCTCTTCAATCGTATTGGTAAAACTCACACGGAATGACTGGGGGATCTGATCGGCCAGTACGTACACGACCGAAGGGGTCGGTGAAGCGGCCGCTTGCTGGTTGATTCGGCCGCGCATTAAAATGCCCCTATACCGCTCGAACAATTGGCTAAAACTGGGATCAACCACGACGATGGCGTCTTTGCCCCCCGTAGATACGTCGCGGAAGCGTTGGGCGAAGTCCTCACCCGCCTTGATCTGCACAAGCGATACCCCCGGTTCGGTATTCCAGTTCATGCCCGGGCTGTTGCTCGATATGATGATATGCTCCTGTGGAATTTCTGTGCCGTCAAAGGTGACCTCCCACGTGGCCGGACTGATCCGCGTCACCAGGAATGTCTGGCGATAGTCATCACCGACATAGGGCGCTAGCCCGATTTTTCTGAATTCCGTGGCGATGAACTGGGCGGCCCGTTCAATGCCGGGCGTAAAGGAACCTCGGCCCTCCATCTCGTCTGCTGCCAATGTGTTTAATATCCGGGCCACTTCTTTCGTATCTACGACCTGATCCAACGGCTGGCGCACGGCGCATCCGGCTAAAAGCCATGCAACTACGACAAAAGGGGTGACTATCCTACGCATAATGACGATTTTGAACAGCCAAATGTATGCATTTTCCTGATTATCTTGTTAGCTTTGTAGGATAACCTTATATTGATAAGACATGAAAGAAATTACGGTCGAAGAGCTCAAGGAGAAAATAGACAAGAATGAGGACTTCCAGTTGATAGATGTGCGCGAGGAGTTTGAATATGAAACATCAAACCTTAATGGCAAAAATATCCCCTTGGCGGAGGTCGTGCTCGAGAAAGATAAGATAGCCCGTGATAAACCGGTGGTGGTTCACTGCCGTAGCGGCAAACGGAGCGCGCAAGCTATCCTATTGCTCGAAAGGGAAGGATTTGACAACTTATACAACTTGCAGGGTGGGATACTGGCGTGGCGTGACGCATTTGATCCCGATATGCAAGTGTATTAATCGGCTACGGGAGCGCCATGAAAAGGCATTTTTTATATAACACCTTGCTGAATATTGGGCTGATCTTGATGATATTCAGTGCCGTGGCCGCTTATAACAGCAAGCAGTATCCGGTGCTGGCCATCTCTGTCGTGATCGTGTGTGTGCTGGTCTATTTGAAATACCGGCTACTAAAACAGGTACGCCAAATGACCAACAAGAGGTGATTGGCTGTATGCCGCTTAGGTAGTTTCCGCTAGGCGGACAAGTTCGTGCCCATTCATGATAGGAATTACCGATACGGTATCCTGCTGCAAACAGAAGGAGATGTCTGCGTCAATATTAAGCCGCTGCATGCGTTTGCTGTGCGAGGCTTTACTCAGGTAGGCCTTCAGATTGTCCTTGGCCTCCAGGTACAGGCTTTCCGCGGCATGTGCTGCATCGTCCAGCTCAATGCCGCCGGTGTTAAGGCGGTTGGCTAATGCGCCTGCAAAGACCGTATCCTCCAGGCTGAACTGATTTTTCCATCCAGCGCAGACCATGAGTACATGGTGGTTTTGGCTTTGTAACCAGCGTGACAAGGCGCTGATGTTCAGGAATGATCCGGCAACGACAGCTGTAGCGCCGGCGCTCCACTGAATGGCACGGGTACCGTTTGTGGTGGTCAGTACGACTGTCTTTCCGCCTACCTTGTCCGCAGTGTAGGAAAAGGGTGAATTGCCGAAATCAAAGCCTGTTACCACTTCGCCGTCACGCTCAGCTGCTAGCAGGTGGCCATTTCCCCGATAGGCCAAGCATGCCTCAACTTCGGCAACGGGGATGATTGCTTTTGCACCGTTCGCCAGCCCGTAGCATATCGACGAGGTAGCCCTGAAAATGTCGATAACGACAGCAATGGTGTCATCAAGCGGATAAAAGGGCAATAACGCCGGGCTCAGGCAAACACGGATGCTTTTAGGGGCCATGCGTTATTTGACAAACGGAGGTTTTACAACCACGGCTTTCACCCGGTTGTTTCGTATCTCAATGTAAACGTCGCTGCCTTCCTTGGCATGGTCAATGGCAACGTACCCCAAGCCGATGGACTTTTTAAGCGTGGGCGACTGCGTACCTGACGTGATCCGCCCGATGGGGTTGCCGTTGGCATCCACGATGCCGTAGCCATGGCGGGCTATGCCGCGGTCCATCAGCTCAAACCCAATCAGTTTATGTTTTAGGCCAGCTTCTTTTTGCTTTTTTAGCCCCTCGGCATTGACAAAATCCTTGGTAAACTTGGTCACCCAGCCCAACCCGGCCTCCAAGGGCGACGTCGTGTCGTCAATATCGTTGCCGTAAAGGCAAAAGCCCATCTCCAGCCGTAGGGTATCACGTGCCCCCAACCCGATGGGTTTGATGCCGTAGTCGGCACCGGCCTCAAAAATGGCGTCCCATACGGCCTTAGCGTGCTCATTAGCCACATAGACTTCGAAGCCGCCGGCCCCTGTGTAGCCCGTAGCGGACACTAGGACATTGTCGACGCCGGCAAACGTGCCTTTCTTGAACGTGTAATACTCCATGGTGGCCAGATCAATATCCGTAAGGCTGGCCAGTGCCTCCGCGGCTTTTGGCCCCTGTATGGCAAATAAAGAAGTTTCATCCGAGATGTTTTTCATTGTCACGCCATACGTATTGTATTTAGCGATCCAGTCCCAGTCCTTTTGAATATTGGAGGCGTTGACGACCAGGAAGTAGGTCTTCTCGTCGATGCGGTAAACGAGAAAATCGTCCACGATGCCGCCGGTCTCATTGGGAATATAAGCATATTGTACTTTTCCGTCATAAAGTTTGGATGCATCGTTGGAACTGATCTTTTGCACCAGATCCATTGCACGGTCGCCTTTGAGGATGAATTCGCCCATGTGACTGACGTCAAACACGCCCACGCCGTTGCGGACGGTCTCATGTTCGTCATTGATGCCCGAATACTGGACAGGCATATTGAAACCGGCGAAAGGGACCATCTTGGCTCCCAGGGCTACGTGTACGTCGGTGAGGGCGGTGTTTTTAATCATGGATGCAAGCGATTTGTTTCGGGGCAAAGCTAATGAAACCTACCCGAATTGCCAATCAAAAAGAAAGATGAACCACGTGCCGCGGGCCAATGTGCCTCAATGCCTGCAAGCGTGCAGGCATCGGGCGCGTTGGCGCGAGTTCACTCTGCAGTAAGCAGAGCTGCTTACCGCAGGCAGGCTTGTCGCTACGACCTCACTCGGGCTTGCGGCTGAGCAACAGCACTTCATTTACATTGACTTCAGTGACATAACGCGTGATCCCCTCCTTATCTACGTACTGGCGGTTGACGAGTTTGCCCTCGATGGCAATCTCAGAACCCTTGGTGAGGCTCTTCTCGGCGAAGACTGCTTGCCTACCCCAAAAAACGAGGTTGTGCCACTGCGTGTCCGATACCCACTCGCCCTGGCCGTTGCGATGCCGCTCGTTGGTCGCAATGGAGACGCGGGCCAAGCTTCTGTTGTTGCTGAAGGTTTTGACTTCGGGATTGCTACCTAAAAATCCCGTGAGGCGTACACTGTTTTTTAACGTGTTCATGATAGTAATACAAATTAGTGAAACAAGCGATTAACGAACGATGGACTTCCAGTGCCATCGACGGAGCAAAAATGGGCAACCGAAAGGCAATTAGTCGGATGATAAACGGATATATCCGTTTATAAACGGTTATAATCGGCTAACATTACGGTATCATCAAGCTGCATCCGGTAGCTGTTTGCTGAATGGCGATGTGGCTTGCATGAGCCGGATGATAATTATCCGGAAGGGTGAGTGTATTGGAGATAAAACCGAATTTACCTAAGTTTGTTCCATTAGCTTAGCATATGACCCTAAAAATTTATCAAATCGATGCCTTTACCGACCGCGTATTTTCCGGCAACCCCGCTGCGGTATGTCCATTGGATGCCTGGCTGGACGATACGCTCATGCAGCAAATTGCTATGGAAAATAATCTAGCAGAGACGGCTTTCTATGTACGCCGGGGAGGTGACTACGAAATCCGGTGGTTTACCCCAACCGTGGAGGTTGACCTTTGCGGCCATGCGACGTTGGCGTCAGCCTTCGTCTTGTTCAACTACGAAGGCTATGGCGGAGATACCATTCGTTTTCACTCGTCACGCAGCGGAACGCTCCCGGTGAAGCGTGAGGGCGAGTACCTTACCCTGAACTTTCCGACCGACGTGCTGGAGCCAGCTGCGCTGACCGCTGAATTGACGGCAGGCTTTGACATCGTGCCCCTTGCCGCCTACCGGGGAAAAACCGATTACATGCTGGTATTCGAAAACGAAGCCCAAGTTCGGTCGGTTAAGCCGGACTTGGGCCGGATCGCACAGTTGGCAGCCCGGGGTGTCATCATTACGGCCGCAGGCAATGAGGTCGACTTTGTCTCCCGTTTTTTTGGCCCGCAATCGGGCGTTGATGAAGACCCGGTGACGGGTTCTGCACATACGACCTTAATCCCATATTGGGCAGACAAGCTTCGTAAAGACACGTTGGTAGCCAAGCAGCTTTCGGCCCGTGGAGGATGGCTCCAATGCAGATACTTAGGAGATAGGGTGGAGATAAGCGGGCAGGCAAAGCGGTATTTGGTCGGCGAAATCCATGTGGTGTAGTCATTGCTTTTTAGTACCTTTGAAAAATTTGGCCCCGTTGGGCTCATTTATTGAATACCAAAAAGGATAAAAACGATGTCAATCACGAGTGAATCGGAATGGATTGGGATGAAAAACGTCAGTGAGGTGGTCGCCACAACACTACGGGAGATGCGCGATTATGCAAAGCCCGGTATGACGACCAAGGCGCTGGACGATTTTGGTCGGCGGCTCCTGGAAGCGCAGGGGGCAAAACCGGCACCGACCTTGACTTACGGGTTCCCGGGTTGCACCTGCATTAGCCTGAACGGCGAAATAGCGCATGGGGTACCTGGCCAGCATCGTATCATGCAAGAGGGTGATCTGGTAAATATAGACGTTTCGGCAATGCTCAACGGCTTTTGGGCCGACAACGGCGGGTCATTCGTCTTGGGGCAGGATAGCCATGGGCATCAACGGTTGGTAGATACTTCAAAACGTATTTTGCAAAAGGCGATCGCCCATATCCGGGGTGGGGTGCGCATCGCTGATATTGGCCGGTTGATTGAAACCGAAGCGAAAAAGTCGGGGTATACCGTCATAAAAAATTTGACAGGCCACGGCGTTGGCGGGGGGTTACATGAAGAACCCCATGAGATAGCCAACTACTATGATCGGTTTAATCGAAACCGGTTTAGGAAAAACACCACCGTGGCCATCGAAACGTTTATATCAAGCCGCTCTACACACGCTGTAACGGCAGACGACGGATGGACCTTGGTGGGAGATAAAGGTGGTTTTGTAGCTCAGCACGAGCATACTATTGTGGTGACCGATGGCCCCCCGATTATCTTGACAGCGATGAATGGAATTGGAAACTGATAGGAGGAAAGCGTAGATACCGAATGCTATTCAACGAGATTATCGGACAGGCAGTCATCAAACGAAGCCTCATCAACACCGTAAAAGAAAACCGTGTCAGCCATGCACAGCTTTTTCTTGGGCCGGAGGGCAGTGGAAGCTTAGCCTTGGCCGTGGCTTATGCGCAGTACCTCAATTGTGACAACAAACAGCCTGATGACAGCTGCGGCGAATGTGCCTCTTGCCGCAAGTACAATAAGCTTATCCATCCCGACCTGCATTTTTCTTATCCCTTCTTTGCCAAACACAAGGAAGATACGGCAGCAACGTACGCGGACGCGTGGCGGAAGGCCTTTTTGAATAATCCATACCTTGGCCTTGACCATTGGCGCAGTCAGCTTGATGCCGAAAATAAACAGGCCAATATCAATATTGCCGAGGCCCATCATATCATCAAAAAACTAAGCTTGAAAGCTTATGAGGCCGAATATAAGGTGCTCATCATGTGGCTGCCCGAATACCTCGATACGCAGGGCAATGCCTTGCTGAAACTCATCGAGGAGCCGCCGGCAAAGACACTGTTCCTACTGGTGGCCGAACAGCAGGAAAAAATATTGAACACCATCATCTCCCGCACGCAATTGGTGAAGATAAACCGCCTTGCCGATGCGGAGATCAGCAGCTACCTGATGAATAGCCGGCAGTTAAACAAGCAGCAGGCCGACGAAATCGCGTTCATCAGCAATGGCAGTGTGCAACAGGCGCTCAACCTGCTGGGCGACGATACAAACGGGCATTTTGATTTGATGATCCGCTGGCTACGCTACTGTGTGACAGACGCCGGGGCTGCGCTGATCAAAACCTGTGATGAAGAATTATCGAAAATGGGACGTGAAAACCAAAAAAGTTTCTTACTTTACGCCATCAATATGATGCGGCAGGTGGTGTTGCTGAAGGAAGGGATGACTCGATTGGTCCACCTGCCCGGTGCCGAATGGGATTTTGCACAGAAGTTTAGCAAGCATTACCAGCTGACGCAGATCGAACGGGCTATCAGCCTGTTTGAGGAGGCGTACTATCATGTCGAACGCAACGCGAATCCGAAAATATTATTTTTAGATTTATCTTTGCAACTGGTTTTAATATATAAATATCAAACGTTCCGCCAGCTGGCGGACTCAACATATAGCGATAACTATGGGATGTAGCAGTTGCTCATCCGGCGGAGGGTGTGGAAGTACACCGGCAGGATGTCAAAACAACGGCGCCTGCATGACGAGCGGATGCAATAAATTGGATGTATACGATTGGCTGGCCGACATGGACATGCCAACAAATTATAAACCTTTCAATATCGTGGAGGTGCGGTTTAAGGGGTCTCGGAAAGACTTTTACGTTAACCACGAAAACCTTTACCTCGAGATGGGCGAAATGGTGGCCGTAGAGCCCAATACCGGGGGATATGACATTGGCCATGTGTCCATGACGGGAGAGTTGGTCAGGCTGCAATTGAAGAAAAACAACGTAGACCCAGCCAGCGTGACGAAAAAGGTGTACCGGAAAGTGACCGACGCCGACATCAAGAAATGGCAGGCTGCCAAGGACCTCGAATGGGAAACCATGCACCGGGCGCGTAAGCTGGCGCTCGACCTGGGACTGTCCATGAAAATCAGCGATGTCGATTACCAGGGCGATAAGTCAAAAGCTACTTTTTATTATACCGCGGACGGCAGGGTGGACTTCCGTGAGCTGATCAAGCGCATGGCCGAGGCATTCCGTATCCGGATTGAGATGCGCCAAATCGGTATGCGCCAGGAGGCCAGCAGGCTGGGAGGTATCGGATCCTGCGGTAGGGAACTCTGCTGCTCTACGTGGCTTACCGACTTCAAGACGGTATCCACGTCGGCCGCCCGCTATCAAAACCTGTCGCTCAACACGCTGAAACTCGCGGGGCAATGCGGGAAACTGAAATGCTGCCTCAACTACGAGCTGGACAGCTACATGGACGCGTTGAAGGATATTCCCAACAACATCGAACGGATAGAGACCCAGAAAGGTGTGGCTTTCCTCCAGAAGACCGATATTTTCAAGAAACTGATGTGGTTTAGCTACCCCGGCGAAGAAAACTGGATTCCACTAACAACCGATAGGGTAAAGGAAATCCACCACCTGAACAAAGAGGGAATAAAACCGGAAGATATCGGAGCCGTTGTCATCGAGGCCGTGGCGGAGAAGGTGGTCAATTATGACTACGAAAATGTAGTGGGGCAGGATAGCCTGACGCGACTGGATGAGCGGAACAAGAAAAAGCGTAAGCAGGCAAAGAATAAACGTAAGCCAGAAGGGAAGAAACCGAAGCCGGGGCAAGAACAGCCAAAACAGGATAAGCCTGAAAGCCGGAACAAACCCGAAAGCCGGAAGGAACCGGCGAAGAAGCAGGCAGCTACGTCTAAAACGCCTGAAAATCAAACGCAAGACGGAAAGCCTGCTAAACCGAAAAGACGCTTTCGGGGTAACCGGAAAGGAAAAGCAGGGGGGCAGCAACCCAATGGACAAGCCAGCTAACGACAGATGCGCTACCTTTTGACTGCACGGTACGGATTATTGGGCATGATGATATTTGCCGCTTCCTGCACGGATACGGCGGTGTTGGACCAAAACGTGCCCATTACTGATCGCGCATGGCATTACGATGATCAGCCCCGCCTGACGGCGCATATTACGGATGCCGGCAAGCACTATAACATCTATCTCAATCTCCGGCATACGCCGGATTATAAGTATTCCAATATTTTCGTGCTCCTGCACCAACATCACCCCGATGGAAGCGATACAACCGAACGCTTTGAATTGCGCCTTGCCGAACCGGACGGCCGTTGGCTGGGTCGTGGCGGCGGAAGCTTGTACGCCCACCAACAGCTAATCAAGGAAGCTGTACGATTTCCGGATACGGGCAATTATGTGTTTGTCATCGAGCAGAACATGCGTGAAAATCCGCTTCGCGAGGTCGCCGATGTAGGCATTCGGATAACTCCGGTAAACTAGTTGTATTGTACGAGCCATGAAGAAATTACAACAAATCATCACCCACCCTTATTTTAGCTACGTATATCTTTTTGTCGTCGTGTTCTGTATCATTTGCCTGCTCGTGCTGCCGCAGGGACATCCGCTTACCACCGGTGCAGTAGCCGTGGGGCTTGCCCTCTTCGTGCTGCATCGCTACCGGAAGTACTTGCTTAGGAAGCAGGGTTAACCGGCTACAAAAAAAATCACCTAACCCGAAAACAATAATTCTTATCATTTGTTGTTGTGTCAGCTATATAACGCGGTGCGCGTTTAATAGCCCTGTCCGGTTATAATGAACCGCTATGCTTAGCCAATTAATTAAACAAAACACGCAATAAATTATGAGCACATTTCCATTAACTAATCGACAATCAAGCGTCGGCATTGCCCTGCTGTGGCTGGCGTTGTTGTGTCCAATTCTTGGGTATGCCCAAGCAGGAGGCATCCAAGGAAAAGTAGTAGACGAAAGCCAACAGCCGCTAGCGGGAGCCTCTGTGGTGATCAAAGAGCTGGACAGGCAGGCGGGTACCAACGCCGAAGGACTTTATTCGTTTACGAACGTCCCTTACGGGACATACACCCTGTCTGTGTCATTTATTGGCTACCAAAGCATGGAGCGCAGTGTGACGGTGTCAAGCGCGGAGCAACTGGTTGATTTCAACCTGGTATCCAGTGGCGAAAGCCTGGATGAAGTGGTAGTCATTGGCTACGGCACCGCCAGAAAGCAGGATGTCACCGGTTCGGTCGCGTCGTTGCAGCCCAAGGATTTTAACAAGGGGGTGATCGTTGCCCCCGACCAGTTAATGCAAGGCCGGACGGCAGGTGTGATGGTCATCAACAATACTGGTAAGCCTGGTGGCTCCACCACCGTGCGGATTCGGGGGAACTCGTCCATCCGTGCAGGGAACAACCCATTGTTTGTGGTGGATGGGATTCCCTTATCTGGTACCTCTGCGCGTCCAGGGGGACAGGGGGGATATAGCTCTGACGGAGGCAATCCACTTAATTACCTTAATCCCAATGATATCGCAAGCATGGATATTTTGAAAGATGCGTCTGCTACAGCGATATACGGCTCGCGTGGTGCAAACGGCGTGGTACTCATTACCACCAAGCGTGGCCAAGCCGGCTCACCTACGCTGAACGTGCTCGCGTCGACCGGTATATCCAACGTACTGAGAAAGCCGGAGGTGCTGAATGCTGACGAGTTCAGGCAGGCTTTACAATTCTATACGCCAGATAATACCTCAGATTTCGGCGGCAATGAAAATGCATTCGATGCTATCATCCGATCCGCAGTTACGCAGAACTATTCGATGGACATCTCGGGCGGTAATGAGGATGGCCGGTATCGGATTTCGCTCGGCTACTTGGATCAAAATGGAATCATAGAGACCGATAGATTGAGAAAGTACACTGCCAACGTGAGTGGAAACTTCCGGTTTTTGGAGAGTAAGAAGTTACGGCTGGATTTTAATATTTTGGCGGCGCAGACGGATGAAAATAATGCACCCTTGGATGTGGATGTGGGCTTTACAGGCAACGTGATCTCCCAAGCGCTCCAATGGAACCCGACATTGCCCTTGCGGGATAGCAACGGCGAATTGGCGTTTCAGTCGCCCGATTTGAGAAATCCGCTCACAACGTTGACCGCATATAAAGATATTACCAAGGTAAATACTATTTTGGCCAGCATCGCTCCGTCCTTCAAGATTACCGATGAATTAGAGTATAAACTCATGTACAGCCTCACCCACCAAGCTGGGCGACGCACGGGGCGGTTTATTGCCGGAATGATCAATCCAACCGATGTGAACAACGGCTCTGCTTTTATCGGAAACGACACCGAAACCAATCACCAGCTCACGCATACGCTGTCGTTTGATAAGGAAATTACAAACGACTTGAGCCTTAATGCCGTGGTGGGCTATGAATATTTGAGTTTTGATACCCGGTGGAATTCAGTGAGCGGCAGTGGCTTCTCTGATTTGGAAGGGCTCGACTATTTTGACTATTTACAGTATTCCATTGCCAATAATAGAAATGCCAACTCCTTCAGGAGTCCGACCAATGAACTTCAATCGTACTTCGCAAGGGCAACTTTCAACTACCAGGATCGTTACTTGTTTACCGGGACGATTCGGCGAGACGGCTCTACGAAATTTGGCGAGAACAATAGATACGCCAACTTTCCTTCCCTCGCGTTCGCATGGAACATCTCCAACGAAGCATTCATGGAGGGGAATAGACTTTTCAGCAACTTGAAGCTACGTTTGGGATGGGGTCAGACGGGTAATCAGGAGTTTCCATCGGGCGCTTCGCGGGATCGTTATGTGTTCAGTGCTCAGAGTATTGCACAAGCCAATTACGGTAACCCGGATTTACGATGGGAGAGTTCGGCTACCATCAATGCCGGCATTGATTTTGGATTGTTCCAAAACAGGCTTTCCGGCTCAATCGACTATTTCCGCAAGGCAACCACGGATGCCCTGTTTGAACAAACCCTCGCCCAACCAGCTCCCAGCGGCCGGATATGGGTCAACTTGGATGGAGAGATCATTAATGAGGGTGTGGAATTGGCACTAATGGGCAATGTTGTCCAACGCGAGAACTGGAATTGGAATCTGGGCGTGAACGCGACTTATCTGGAGAACCGGGTGGACGGCCTACTTGGTTATTATGAAACCGCAGCCCTTCGGGGACAGGGATTTTCCGGTGTACTGGGACAACGGATGGTGAGTGGGCAGCCGCTCAACGTGTGGTATCTAGCGCAGTTTGAAGGCATTGATCCCGCAACCGGAACCAGCATATATAGAGGCCTCGATGGGACGGTGGGCACGGATGTGGATCCTGCACTAAACAAGTTTTATTTGGGAAGTCCCAATCCTAAGTATTTACTGGGAATCTCCACCGACGTTAGCTATAAACGGTTTAGTCTCAATGTCAACATGCATGGTGCGTTTGGCCACTACCTGTTCAACAATACCATGGCCACGGTGTTGGGCGTGAATAACCTGTCTAACCGGAATATTGGCCGCCGTTTCTTTGATATGCAGGCGGGAGAATCGACCTCCAATTCGGCGGCACCTTCCAGCCGGTATCTGGAAAAAGGAGATTTTCTGAAAATGTCGAATATGACGTTGAGCTATAACGTGGGCAACATCGGCAACACCATCAGAAATCTGAATGTATCGCTCACGGGGCAGAACTTGTTTGTACTCACCGGTTACAACGGATTCGATCCTGAAGTGAATACCGACGGTACAACCAATGGAGTGCCTTCGTTGGGTATTGAGTATCTCCCTTACCCGCCTGCCAGAACGTTTCTTTTAGGTGTTAATTTCTCATTGTAGCAAAACTTGGAATCATGAACACAATTAAATTATATCGTACCATTTTATTGGTCATTGCGGGACTGTCACTTTCCTGTACCGACTTGGACGAACAGCTTCGAAGTGAGTTGGAGCAAGGTGGGACAGACGTGAATACCTCGGATTTATTGATCGGAGCCTATCTGGCCTTGAATACGCCTTACCAACAGGAACAACGTTGGGTGTTGGAGGAAATATCTACCGATGCGGCCATCGCGCCTACTCGTGGTGGCGACTGGGATGACAATGGGATGCATCGGGCTATCCACCTCCATACATGGAACGCCGATAACGCGTACATGAACAATACATTCGTTAACTTGTTAACAGCACAGTTTCAGGCCTCCAACGTATTACGCAACAACCCGACGGCACAGCAAGCCGCCGAGGCGCGGTTTATCCGGGCACTGAGCATGTTTGATGTGCTGAACCTCTGGGGTGTGGTGCCTTACCGGGAAGATTTGGATGATTTTCGGACAAATCCTACGACATTGCAAACGCAGGAGGCCATCGATTTTATTGCAAGCGAGCTGAATGCGATCATGGGAGACCTCCCCAGCTCAAGTGCAGCGTATGTAGCCAACCAGAATGCGGCGAGGACGTTGTTAATGAAGTTATACCTGAATAAGGGCGTATTCCTGAACAGGGAAAACCCAACTTTCGAGGCGGCCGATATGAATCAGGTGATCGAATTGGCTAATCAGATTACGGCCAGCAACAGCTATACCGTCTCTGTTCCTGGCAGGTACTTCGATAATTTTGCGCCAAATAACCATGCCGTATCCACAGAAAACATCTTTACATTGTACAACGAAAACGGAGTACGGGGCGGGGCCGTCGATCGGACGTGGAATACGGTGGCCCACTACAACATGGTACCCGGTGGCTGGAACGGTTGGTGTACCCTTTCGGATTTTTATGATTTATATGATGAAGGTGATGAGCGGCTGGGGATTTACTACGAATATCCGGCAGACACAATGAGTAACCCGGATCGGCGGCGGAATGTAGGTTTTTTCATCGGCCAACAATACAACATGAGTACCGGCCGCCCGTTGAACGCCAGGAATCCTTCCAGCCAACCGCTGTCGTTTACACGGGAAGTAACCATCCGCACATCTGGAGCTACCCTGGAAACCGCAGGCATCCGCGTCATGAAGTATGCATTTGACTACAGTGTGCTTTCGGGACAGCGCAATAACGACTGGGTGGTCTTCCGGTATGCCGACGTGCTGTTGATGCAAGCAGAAGCGATACTTCGCGGTGGTACAGGTACCCCCGCCGAGGCACTTGCCTTGGTGAATACGATACGGACCAATCGTGGTGCAGCACCTTTTGCCACGCTTTCGCTGGATGATTTAATTGATGAGCGCGGCCGGGAGCTTTATTGGGAGGGCTGGCGGAGGCAGGATTTGATCCGCTTTGGTAAGTTCTTGGAACCGGGGCAGGTACGGACGACTGCTTCGGAACCACATCGTTTGGTATACCCCATCCCAAGCCAACAGATAGCGGTCAATCCAAATCTGCAACAGAATCCTGGATATTGATAGCAGCAAAGAATAAAGGCTAAACGAACGAGAATAACTTATCCGGACATGTAACCGCCCCGAATGTTTTCGGGGCGTTTTTTTTATGATTGCTGAGGATTTGCAAAATTTTGTTGCTGATAATCAGGGTTTTGATTTTTTATATACTACTATGTATTGCATAGTACAAACCAAAACATATATCTTTGTATTATGATAGTAGATAACACGCAGACCCAAATGAGGAAAGGGATACTGGAATACTGTATCCTTTCCATTATCTCGCGAGGCGAGATATATGCCTCAGACATCATCGGCGAGCTCAAAAAAGCAAGACTGCTGGTGGTAGAGGGTACTTTATATCCTTTGCTGACGCGGCTTAAAAATAACGGCTTACTGAGCTACAGTTGGAAAGAATCGACATCGGGCCCACCCCGTAAATATTACCAAATTACGCCAGCGGGGCTAGAGGTGCTTGGAAAATTAGACAGCACTTGGGAAGAGCTGGTCTTTGCCGTGCAGACATCCATGGAAGGTCGGCAGGGTGAAGGAAAGTAGGAAGGAAACATCATCAAATAAACAGGTAACAGACATCAGACAGTAAACGATAAAAACCACAAGAAAATGAACAGGACCATCATCATCAATATAAACGGCATCGTGTTCCACATCGAGGAAGATGCCTATGAAGTGCTTCGCTCGTATATGATCGATGTAAAAAAGCACTTCGGACACACGGCTGACAGCCACGAAATTGTCGGCGATATCGAAAACAGGATCGCCGAAATGTTTAATGAGCGGATTTTCCAGGGTAAGAAGGAAGTCATCACTATGGAGGATGTCAACGATGTTATCGCCCAAATGGGACGCGTGAGTGACTTCGAGACCGGCGACCAGCAAGAGGCCTACACCGAAGCATCATACGAGATACCCCACATGAGCGGGCAACGGAAGCTGATGCGCGACCCTGACGATAAGGTGTTCGGCGGGGTGTGTAGCGGCCTTGGGCATTACTTCGGTATCGAGGCCCGTTGGATACGGCTCATCCTCGTGCTGTTGTTCGTCTTTGGGGGTACTGGTCTCCTGCTGTATATCATCCTATGGATAGTCATGCCGCTTGCCCGTACGCGTGCAGATCGGATGGCTATGCGGGGCGAAGCGCCCAATTTGCAGAATTTCAAACGCAGTTTTCAGGAGGAAATGGAGGGCCTCCGATCAAATTTTACCGGGGCCGAGGCAGGGCTTAGAAGGGGTCTGGACTCGGCCGGCAATTTTCTTGTAAAGGCATTTGTCGTATTGGCTAAGGTCATCGGCGTATTGTTTATCGTAGGCTTATGCGGCGGCCTGGTAGTACTGGTCATCAGTATCGTGGCTTCCTTCGGCTTTCTCGGAGCGGACACGGATATGGCCATGTTTCCGCTGAACGTCATTGAACCGGGCTCCCGTACTCCCGTGCTGATTAGCGCGTTGGTGGTAGCAGTGATTCCATTCATAGCGCTTGTGGCATTAATTATCCGTATCTTATTCAATCGACCGGTGATGGGCCAATATACTGGATTCATACTGCTCGCCGCATGGCTGATAGCGGCAGGATTCACTATCGTATATGCTACGCGGACCGTCAATGACTTCCGCGAGGAGAGCACGGTAGTGGAAGAACAGCCGCTGGAAAGGCAGCCGGTTTATTACCTGTCCAAGAACGACCTCACCGTCATCCGGCTCCAAAATGATTCATTGGATAGGGCATCGCGCATCCGGCACCGTGCCACCATCCGCAACCGCAACTTCCTGGAATGGCAAAGCCGTATGCACATGCGCATTGTCAAAGTCGACTCCACGCAGACTCCTTCGGTCACCTACGAATATGTAGCACGCGGTGCTACCTATGAATTGGCTGCCGAACGTGCCGGTAAAATTGATTATCACTTCCAGCAACAGGGCGATAGCTTGATATTCGACAGTCATTTCAATATTGCAAATGAAGAGCTGATGCGTGATCAACGGCTTTACCTCAAACTGAACATCCCGGTAGGCACAAGGCTTATTATTGACAGGGAGCTGCGCCGTCACGTATCGGATTTGCCGTTTAACCAATGTGAAGGGCTTTATGGATATGCAGATGGAAATGCACCCGATAAAACAGAGTGGATAATGGCTGAATCGGGCCTGAAATGTGCGATCGCACCGTCGGCCATTGAAGAGGCCCCTGGGGCTGTCGATACCATGCAGGTCGACAGTATCGCAGACACTTCGGCATCGAACTGATGAAAAAACGACTGTTCGTCACCCCAAATAGGCATTTCGTCAAAAATAATTGGTGATAGTGAACGAAATCAAGTGCTTTGTATCTGCGTAGCAAAAAAATAAAAACGTACCATGCAACTTTTTGACCACATATGGCGTCATATGGACAAAAATAAACGATGTAGATAAAACACAGATAACAAAACAGCACCATACAGTTCTAAAATAAAAATCGCATAAAATACAGTAATTCAGTTGATTAAAAAGCGTTAGGCTTTTTGATAAGGGGGGTTCTGTACAGTTACTAAGCAACATGAAGCATTTTAAACACACACTTATAGCCTTTCTTCTTACGACAATTCTGGCGACTGCAGCGTACACCCAACAGGCTTCTATCGCGGGCCGGGTGCTCGATGAAAAGAACGCACCGCTGGATTTAGCCACCGTTAATTTATTGGCGGCAAGGGACTCGTCAGTGGTAAAGACGGCTTTCCCCGATGAAACCGGAAACTTCATGTTTACCGGGGTGCAGCAGGGTACATATTTGGTTAGGGCCGTATTGGTGGGATATGAAGACGCCTTGAGCGAAGTCGTAGAAATCGCGTCGGCGACAGCTGCAAAGAACCTTGCTCCCTTGGTCCTGAAAAATACCAATACGGTATTGGATGAAGTGGCGGTGACAGCACCGCAGCGGCCACTGGTAGAACGGAAACCCGACATGATGGTCGTCAACGTGGAAAATTCCACGCTGGCCGCCGGCAATACGGCAATGGATATTTTGGAGCGGTCACCTGGCGTGACTGTAGACAAGGATGACAACATCAGCCTGATGGGAAAACAGGGTGTGATCATCATGATCGATGGCAAGCAGACCTACCTGTCTGCCGAGCAGTTGGCCAACTTTCTGCGCAATACGGATGGCAATACCATCAAATCCATTGAGCTGATTACGAATCCCTCGTCCAAATATGACGCTTCGGGCACGGCGGGCATGATCAATATCGTGCTGAAGAAAAACCGGATGGCAGGCACGAATGGTACATTTACCGCGGGCACAGGATACGGGTTTGGCCATAAGGCAAACACGTCGTTGAACCTTAATCACAAAGTGAACCGGCTAAACGTGTTTGGTACCTATAGTTACATGGACAACGAAGGTGGTAATGAGATAGGCATTTTCCGTTCTATCGTGCAGCAGGATGTCAACACCGATTTCCAGCAATATACCGAGTTCAACCGGAGGAACAGAAACCACTCCTACCGGGCAGGGGTAGACTATAACACCTCCGACCGCAATGTGGTGGGCGTACTGCTAAGTGGCTACGCCAGTGGGAACGACAATAATAATTCGAGTAATACGTTGATAGGCCGTACCATCTTGTCGCCGGATTCAACGTTGTTTACTTCTTCGTTGTTTGACGGTAGCTACCGTAGCTTTGCAATCAACGCAAACAACCAGTTTACCATTGATAGCAATGGACGGAAATTGGTAGCTGACGTCGATGTATCGCGCTTTTCAAACCGGAATGATGCCGACTACAACAATACATTTTACTTGCCGTCGGGCGATATCAAGGGGCAGCCTTTGCTGTCGCGGAGCAATATGCCTACGATTATCAATATTCGCGTAGCTAAGGTAGATTATACCCACCCCTTTGGAAAGGGAAATAAAAATAAGATAGAAACCGGAATGAAATACAGCAACGTATCGTCAGACAATGATATGCGGTTTGAAAATCAGGTTGGCGGTGTATGGCAGAATGACGTGGGACGCACTAACCATTTCTTGTACGAGGAACAGGTCGCCGCGGCTTACTTAAATTACAGCACCACCTTAGGCAAGCTGGGCATCCAGGCTGGGTTGAGGAGCGAATACACGGTGTCTGATGGCAACTCCATCACCATGGCCAATCGCATCAAGCGGGATTATCTTGATTTTTTTCCAAGCGTATTCCTCAACTATAACATTTCGGATAATCATCAGACCGGCCTCTCGTACAGCAAACGGATCAATCGGCCAAATTATGGCAACCTCAATCCGTTCGAGTATTTTCTTGACCAATATACATCCGAACAGGGTAACCCCTACCTAAGGCCCGAATATACCCATGCCTTCGACTTTTCGTATACACTCATGCAGAAGTACCATTTGAGCGCCGGATATAACCGCACGAATGACGTTATTGCCGAGTCGATGGGACAGGATGATGTAACTAAGCGTACATGGGTGACACGCGATAATTTGGCTAAGCAGGAAATATGGTATGGCAATTTGAATGTGCCGGTAAAGGTGACCAAATTCTGGAATACCAACACCAATTTGAATGCCTTTTATATGGGTTTTGATGGTCCGCTGGGTGGAGAATACCTTAGCCAAGGACAGTTTGCCTGGCAGCTGAGAAGCAACCATACGTTTACCATTCTCCCGACCTTTACTGCCGAGACATCGGTCAACTACCAATCGTCCTTGGTTTATAGCATTTACCGTATCGGTTCGCAATGGTCTATCGATGCCGGGCTGAATAAGTCTTTCTACAATAAAAAAGCAAATTTGAAATTTTCCGTAAGCGACATCTTTGATACCCGCGTACAGGACGTGCGTACGCAGTATGCAAACTTGAATACGGTTATCAATCAAAAGAACGAGACAAGGGTTGCGCGGCTTACCTTCACCTACAGCTTTGGCAACATGAAAAACGGCGCCCGCCGTAATGATGGTCAGAGTGAGGAAAAAAGCCGTATAAATATGCCTTAGTGTGTTTGGGCATATAAATTTGTGGTTCGCCACCGCTGATGTGAATCGGCGGTGGTTTTTTGTTCACGTCCGAAATCCTTATGTTTGCCATATGCATCGCCGAGCTCGCATATTGAAAGCGTTAGCCACCCTCATTGTCTTCCTTTCTGTCGGTCTGGCACCTGCGCAGGAAATCCAGCGCATCGGTTCGCCGTTGGTGCAGCAATATGCCAAATCGGACTACAAAGCGGGGAATCAAAACTGGGCTGTCGCTACGGGGGAAAACGGTATCATGTATGTTGCCAATGCTGACGGATTGCTGGTTTTCGATGGCCAATACTGGGCGTTGCACCACCTGCCGAACAAGAGCACGGTACGGAGCGTGGCGGTAGACAGCGCCGGGCGGATATATACCGGAGGATTGGCCGAGTTTGGGTATTGGGAGGATTCGGGCTATGGACAGATGCGCTACACGTCCATAAGTCGGTTATTGGGAGGTGATGAACAGGTGCGGGATGAGGTATGGAAAATTATCATTGATGGCGACCGTGTGCTTTTTCAGTCGTTTTCTACCTTGTATATTTATGAGGATAATGCCCTACAGGCCATCAAAGGGCGTGGCGAACCATTTCTCTTTTTGCATCATGTGCGGGGACGTATGTTCATTGAGCTTATACCTTCGGGCCTTCATGAGCTAAAGGACGGTGAACTGGTCGCCCTAAAGGATAAGGACCTATTAAATGGGGCAAATATCCTGACAATGCTGCCCTTCGGGCGTGATGAGGTGCTTATCGGTACCGCTAAATCGGGCTTGTTTTTGATGGATAGTACATCCGCCATCCGCAAATGGCATAATGCCGCCGATGGTTTGCTGCAGGCAGCCCAGCTGAATAATGGTATGCGGGTGTTGCAGCACTATTATGCATTTGGCACCATACTCCAAGGCGTGGTGATTATGGACGAACAGGGGCATATCGTACAGCATGTTCATAAGGGAAATGGTTTGCAGAACAACACGGTGTTGGGGATTCATGCGGACCGCCAGCAGAATATTTGGGTTGGCCTCGACAATGGCATCGACCGGATCGAAATCAACGCGCCAATTTATTACTATGCAGACAACAGTGGCAGTATAGGCACCGTGTATGCGGCCCGGATATTTGGGGGTAACATCTATCTGGGTACCAACCAAGGGCTGTTTTACAGCCGGTGGCCTGCTGGCAAAAGCTACGAGCCTTTTACGTTTACATTGGTAGCAGGGTCGCAGGGCCAGGTGTGGGACCTCTCGGTAGTGGATGGCCAGCTGCTATGTGGCCACAACGATGGTACGTACAATGTGCTTGGCAATAAACTGGTACCCCTGTCATCCGTGACGGGAGGCTGGGCGCTTAGGCGACTACCGAACCAGCCGGATCGGCTATTGCAGGGTACATATACCGGCTTGGCGGTGTTTGACAGAACTGCGAGCGGCTGGCAATTTTCGCACCGCATCAGCGGATATAATGACCCCTCACAATTTATCGAGCCGGTATCGGACAACCGGGTATGGGCAAGCGGCTACCAAGGGCTGCGACTGCTCACATTGGACAACGCGTTTGCACGCGTGCAGCATACCCAGGTGTATGATTCGGCAAGTGGACTGCCGAAGAGCGCCTTTATCAATGTGTTTATGTTAGCGGGGCGTCCGGTATTTGCTACCGATAGCGGCTTCTATCGATATGATGACATTACCGATAGATTTTATGCTTATGACCAGTTAAATGGGCAACTGGGATCTTTCGCCGCTTCAAATAAAATCATTCATGCGGGCGCTAATCGGTACTGGTTTGTCAATCGCGGGCGTATTTCATGGGTCCATTTCGGGGAAAAAGGATCGATTCAAGTAGACTCCATGCAGTTTGCAACCCTCAATGGCCGGATGATGAATTTCTATGAAAGCATCAACCGAGTCAAAGATAAGGTATACCTGATCAGTCTGGACGATGGTTTTGCGATTTACCAAACAGCCGACTCGGTGGCGGCTAAACCGCGCTTGCCACTTCCGCTTATCCGTACCGTAAGTAACATTACCGATAGCCTCTCCAGTGCACAGTATACCGCCGATGCGGCTCCCGAAATCCCCTATCGGCACAACAATATTCGAATAAGCTACGCGCTCCCCTGGTATAGCGCGATTCCCCTGCGCTATCAGTTTTACCTGGAAGGCTACTCCCGTACATGGTCTGAATGGGATGAAGCCGCCCAAAAGGACTTTACCAACTTGCGGCACGGAGATTACGTCTTCAAGGTACGGGCTATGGCTCCCGACGGTATGCAATCCGGTATTACCGAATTCAGATTTACCATCCTGCCGCCATGGTACCTATCTTGGATAGCCCTGATGGTATACGCGCTGTCGTTCGTGCTTATCCTCCTCGCGGGAAGGGGATGGTATCGCCAGAAAATCCAAAAGCACCGGGAGCTGATACAAGCCAATATGGATAGAAAGCAACGGGAAGCACTGGCAAAAGAGGCCGAGCAAAATGAACAACGGCTCATGAAGCTCAAAAATGAGCAATTGGAGCGGGAGCTGGCCAGCAAAAACCGCGAATTGGCTAATACAGCAATGAGTATCGTATACAAAAACGAACTCCTCAA
Organism: Parapedobacter sp. ISTM3; assembly: GCF_016533505.1. NCBI lineage: Bacteria > Pseudomonadati > Bacteroidota > Sphingobacteriia > Sphingobacteriales > Sphingobacteriaceae > Parapedobacter > Parapedobacter sp. ISTM3. The sequence goes on from NZ_JAENGN010000001.1 coordinate 174,762, forward strand.
TAACGTGCATGATGAGCTGCTCCAGCTCCGGGATAGCGACGGGCGAAAATTATCCAATGATCAGCTTCGCAAAATCAATAAAATCATTGAAGATGCACGTAGCGACGAACGGGATTGGAATGTCTTCGAAGAGAGTTTCAACGAAGCGCATGAAAATTTTTTCAAAAAACTTAAAGCTGATTACCCCGAATTGGTACCTAATGACTTAAAGTTGTGTGCCTACTTGCGGATGAATATGAGCAGTAAGGAAATAGCATCCTTACTCAATATCACGACACGCGGCGTGGAAATCAGACGGTACAGGCTGCGGAAGAAACTCAATATTCCCCATAACAAAAACCTTACGGAGTTTCTTCTGGAGCTCTAAATGCGTCGGAATCGCACCTCACCTACTACATCATTACCTCTCATCTCCTATAGTGTAAATTGTACACACATTAACTGTGGTTGAGCAGGTTGGCTTATGTTGTAATGTATTGATTGTTAATTTTTTGTTTCGATTTTATTTCCTTAATGAGAAATTATTTTAGGGGTGATGTAGGGATGTGTAAGTTGTTTTTTTGTTGGGTTAGGCCATACATCAGACTTTTGCAAAACAATACTGCTCGCGGGCTGTATTTTTTAAAACCAATTGAACTCGTAAAGTCGGGTCATGAAACACACTATATTAAAGAAAGATTAAGTAACCAATTTAATTGAGTAACGACATGAGGAATTTATTTACATGCTGCTTATTGTTGCTGTATATGTTGCCTGCCTGGGTGTACGGGCAGCAGAACAGAATAAGCGGGAAAGTGACGGACGCACTGACGTCGGGGGGGATACCTGGTGTCACTGTTATGGTAAAAGGGACATCGGCAGCCACCCAAACAGATGGAACCGGCAATTACTCCATCGAGGCAGCAGGAACGGATACGTTGATTTTCCGATCCCTCGGTTTTGCTACGCAGGAAGTGGCTATAGCTGGCCGCACATCGGTGGATGTCGTGTTGGAGGATGAAGGCACCGAATTGGAAGAAGTGGTGGTCATCGGTTACGGTACTGCCCAAAAACGGGATTTGACCGGATCGATTGCTCGAGTGAGCGGAGCTGACATTGCAGATAGGCCGGCAGCAAATCCGGTGGCTTCATTGCAAGGACGCGTATCGGGCGTGCAAGTGACTAACTCTGGTAGGCCAGGGCAGGAGCCGGACGTACGAATCCGGGGTACGAACTCCATCAATAACGTGAGGCCCTTGTATGTGGTAGATGGTATCCTAAATGACAACATTGACTTTTTGAATCCGGCAGATATCGAGTCTATGGAAATCCTGAAGGATCCTTCTTCGTTGGCCATCTTTGGTGTACGGGGTGCGAACGGTGTCATTGCCTTCACAACCAAACAGGCCAAGGCCGGTCAGCTTAACTTTAATTTTAACTCAACGGTAGGCTTCAAAAGTGTCGTAGACCGGATGGCGATGACGGATGCTGCGGGCTTCCGGATGCTTTATGATGAGCAACTGGCTAACCAGGGGTCTACACCGTTTAACTATAATGGCTGGACAGCCAATACGGATTGGCAGAATGAGATTTTTCAAACGGGGATGCTTAACTACAACAACATCAGCGTAAGCGGAGCCTCGGAAAAAAACAAATTCTATATGGGGCTGGGATATACCCTTGACCAGGGAATAATCAGGCATGAGCAACTTGATAAAATTACCGTTACCATCAACGATCAATTAAGCATAACCGATAACTTCCGGGTGGGCGTAAACTTAAATGCCTACCACGCTGACCTGCCTCCACCACAGGATATTATGGAAAGCGCGGTAGGTAGCGCATTGCGCGCAGCGCCTATCGCCCCGGTATTTAATGAAGAATATGGTCTGTATCACACCTTGCCGCTTTTTCAGCGGGCACAGATAAGTAATCCGTTGACGAATGTAGAGCTGCGGCGTGGTAACTTTATCCGCCATGAATATCGCGGCGTGGGAAGTGTATTCGGTGAGGTTGATTTTTTGCAGCACTTTACGTTCCGGGCTTCCTTCCTCGGGGACTTTGGTTTTAACAAGGATAGGTCATATACGCCGCTGAGGAATTATTACAATCCTGATTTGACGGGGGAAGATAAAACCGATCGTGTAGGATTGCTCACCGATGTGAACCAAGGACAAAACAACATGACTAAATTGCAAACAGACTGGTTGTTGACTTACAAAAATACGTTTGGTGAACATTCCCTCACTGCGTTGGTTGGATATACAACGTATAGCACCCGTTTTGAAGGACTAACCGCAAGGCGCGGCCAGGGATCGGGTGATCCGATACCCAATGATCCGGATAAATGGTTTGTTGGCATCGGATCTACGGATACACAGGAAAGTAACGGCACCGCATGGGAACGGAGGACAATTTCTTACCTAGGTCGGGTGCTATACAATTACCAAGGTAAATATCTGCTCAATGCATCATTTAGGAGAGACGGAAGCTCAGCCTTTATCGAAAGTAATCCATGGCAAAACTTTGGATCTGTCGGCGCGGCGTGGGTGATAAGTGAGGAAAACTTCCTGTCGGAGGCGTCGTTTATTGATAACCTGAAAATTAAAGGTTCTTGGGGGGTGCTGGGAAATCAAAATACCGGTGATGATTATCGATATCCGATGTTTCCCTTGTTGGTTGCAAACAGCTCCGCTGTATTTGGAAACAATATTTTCCCCGGTTATGAGCCGCAATATATCCCTGATCCAAACTTGCAATGGGAAACTGTCACAGCTTGGGAAACCGGTTTTGAGTTTACCGGTTTTGCAAGTCGGCTTACGATGGAAGCCAACTACTACAATAAACTGACGAGGCATATCATGGTGGAGGTGCCAGGTATTTTGGGCACGAAACCTGGACTTTCAAACCAGGGAACCATCAAAAACCATGGCATCGAATTAGCAGCTTCGTGGAACCAACAACTTAATGACGATTGGTCATTCTCGGTTGGGGCCAATCTAACCACCCTATCTAATGAAGTGACGTTCTTGGTGAATGAGGGCTATCAGATCTTGCGAAACGCTTCACGTACCACGGTAGGCTACCCGATCGGGTACTTCTATGGCTATGTCCACGATGGCATTTTTCAAAATGAAGCTGAGGTTGCCGCAGGCCCCACAAATGCTATGGGATCAGGCAACAACGTTTTTTTGCCGGGTGATATCCGTTATAAGGACATCAATGGCGATAACCGGATTGATGCCAGCGATAGGACAATGATTGGTAATCCTACACCCGATTTCATCTATGGAGCCAATATAAGCGTTACCTTCCGGCAGTTTGATCTCGGCGTGGAGGTGATGGGTGTACAGGGGAATGAAATTTTTCGTGATTGGAACCGTAATCAGTTTGCGCAGTTTAACTTCCAAGCAGATCGTCAGAACCGTTGGCATGGTGAGGGTACATCCAATTGGGAGCCGATACTGAATACATCGCGTGCCAACAACCGAGAGATATCTTCGTATTTTATTGAAGATGGTAGTTTCGTACGTATCCGGAATATACAGCTTGGCTATAACTTGGCCCAAGAAGTGGCAACACGGTTGCGGTTAAAGAACGTCCGGATGTTTGTCAATGCGCAAAATCCTTTCACGTTTGCTAAAAATACCGGATATACGCCGGAAATTGGAGGGTCTGCCATCCAATTTGGCGTGGATAATGGCACCTATCCTGTGCCCGCCATCTATACATTTGGTATTAACCTGAATTTCTAACCTACAGAGCTATTGAACATGAAAACGCAATATAAAAGAAAAAGATTGACTTACCTGGCACTGGGGATATTGTCTACAATCCTGGTAACCGCATGCGGAGAAGATTGGCTTGGTGGAGAGCCCCTTGGTAGATGGACCGAGGATGATATGCCTGCCGGTTCGTTGGAAGGACAGGTGTTTGGTATTTACGCTGGATTGCGGAGTGAAGGTACAAGTGGCCTTCCGTATGTGGCTATCCACAATATCCGGGCAGATGATGCCAATATCGGCGGAGGTGTCGGCGACGAGGCAGGAGCAGGGCCGATATTTGATGACTTTGGCTATCCGCTGGATTACTGGTTGATCAATAATTATTGGACCAATCATTACAGCTTGATTGCGCTGACCAACAACCTGATCAATGATGCAGATAGTCTGGAAAACCCAACGGAATTGACTGCTGTCAATGTCGGTGAGGCAAGGTTTGTCCGGGCGTTTGCCTATTTCAATTTGGTCCGCACATTTGGTGAAGTGCCGAAGATAGATTTCAGGATCTATACACAAGATCAAGCCATCGTACCCAAATCGAGCATTGCGGAGATTTACGCGTTGATTGATGAAGACCTGAACGCTGCCGTTGCCGTACTGCCCAATCGGTGGGAAGAACGGTTCAGCGGACGGATTACACGCGGTGCGGCGTTGGCTTTGCAGGCAAAAACGCATTTAGCGAGGGGGAGTTGGGGCGCTGCATTAGCTGCGGCTGAAGCGGTTATCTCATCTGGCGAATACGACTTAAGTGTCCCTTACGATATGATATTCCGGGAGGAAAGCGAAAACAGCAAGGAGTCTGTTTTTGAAATTCAGGCCCATTATACGCAAAATAATACGGGCCTAGGCATCACATTGGCTAGCAGGCAGGGTGTTCGGGGAGCAGGCGAGTTCGATCTGGGGTGGGGTTGGAATGTGCCCAATGAAATCTTATTGAGCGCATTCGAAGAGGGCGACCCGCGGAAGGATGTCACGGTACTTTATTCCGACAGTGTGAACGCGCCGTACGGCGAACGTATTCCCGGCGGACTTGAACGAGATTACTGGAACAAAAAGGTGTATACAAATCCATCGATCCGGAGATCCACCGGCAGTCGCCAAGGGCAATGGTTTAATTTTCGGGTGATACGGTATGCTGATGTGGTGCTCATGGCTGCGGAGGCCGCAAACGAAATGGGGAATACGGATTTGGCTTTGGAATACCTCGAACAGGTGCGGGCCCGTGCTAGGGGAGCGAATGTTGATATATTGCCGCCGGTGACTACACGCGATCAAGAGGAGCTTCGCCAAGCCATTCGGCATGAGCGACAGGTAGAACTGGGTATGGAAAACGAACGCTTCTATGATCTGGTCAGATGGGGTATAGACGTGGAGACGTTCCACGCGGCGGGTAAGACGAGCTATCAACCGCGGCATCGGTTCATCCCAATTCCGCAGGTCGAAATCGACCGTTCCGGTGGAGTACTTGAGCAGAATCCGGACTACCGGTAATCCTTGACAAGGACGGTGTTGGTAACATCCATCTGTCCTTTTTATTTAATTTTCTTAATCCGAATGAGAGTTTTGTTATCAATTGCGTTGTTTGGGCTGTTTCTCGCCTGTCATACAACACCTACAAATAATGAAGGGCAACCGACTTCACTATCCGACGATTCCCTGCTTACCCTGGTGCAACGCCAAACTTTCCAATACTTTTGGGAAGGTGCCGAGCCGGTGTCGGGTATGGCGCGAGAGCGTATCCATATCGATGGTGAATATCCGCAGAATGACGAGGATGTCGTTACCATCGGTGGCAGTGGCTTTGGCCTGATGGCACTATTGGTGGGTATCGAGCGCGAATTCATCACGCGGCAGGAAGGTGTCGAGCGATTTGAGCGGGTCATTGGTTACCTCGAAAAAGCCGACCGCTTCCATGGCGCTTGGCCACATTGGCTTGAAGGCCCAACGGGTAAGGCAAAGCCTTTCAGCAAAAATGACAATGGCGGTGATTTGGTAGAAACCGCTTTCATGGCGCAGGCGCTGATCTGCGTGAGGGAATATTTCCAGCAGGGCGATGAATACGAAAAGCAATTGGCTGCACGCGCCGATGCCCTCTGGAAAGCTATTGAATGGGACTGGTATCGCCAAGGCGGACAAAACGTGCTGTACTGGCACTGGAGCCCCACGGCGGGCTGGGCCGCCAACCATCCCATAAGGGGCTATGATGAATGCCTCATTACCTATATATTGGCCGCCTCTTCGCCGACCCACGGCGTCCCTGCTGAAGTGTACCATGAAGGGTGGGCCCGTGGAGGCGCTATTAAGTCAAATGCCGAACGTTATGGCCACCCGATTGAGTTGCGCCACAACGTCAGGGACAGCACGGGAGTAGGGCCGCTGTTTTGGTCGCACTATTCGTACCTCGGCCTCAATCCCAAGGGATTGAAAGACCGGTACGCCGACTATTGGCAGCTCAACACGAGTCATGCGCTTATCCATCGTAAGTATTGTATCGAAAACCCGAAGGGTTTTAAAGGGTATGGGCCCAATGCCTGGGGGCTCACGGCAAGCTATTCCATAAAGGGATACGCAGCTCACAATCCCGACGAAGACTTGGGTGTCATTGCGCCTACGGCGGCGCTGTCTTCTTTTCCGTACACGCCCGAATACAGTATGGAGGTAATACGCTACTTGTATGAGCACTTGGGGGATAAAGTGTGGGGCAAATACGGATTTTATGATGCGTACAGCGAAACAGCCGATTGGTTCCCCCAACGTTACCTCGCAATCGACCAGGGGCCGATACCTGTGATGATTGAAAACTACCGCAGTGGGTTGCTCTGGAAACTGTTTATGGGGGCACCAGAAATTAAAGAAGGATTGAAAAAGCTGGGATTCGAAAGCCCGGAGATTTAATGGGTAGTTGGTGATCCGTGATCGGTGGTGAATGGTCGGTGAGCAGTGATGAGTGGTCAGAACACCGTAAGCTATAGGCATAACGCATACAGCATAAAAAGCATGAAACATCATTGGAAATATGGTTGGTTGGTTATTGGAGCTTGGTTGCTATGCAGCGGAACCATCCGCGCCCAGGTACCGCGCACGTACTGCAATCCGATAAATATCGACTATGGTTATACACCGATTCCTAATTTTTCGGAATGGGGGCGGCATCGCGCCACGGCTGATCCCGTCATTGTGAACTACAAGGGCGACTACTATCTCTTTAGCACCAATCAGTGGGGCTATTGGTGGAGCAGCGACTTGTCGAAATGGAACTTTGTGTCCAAGAAATTTTTGCGTCCGTGGAACGGGGATGTGTATGATGAGCTCTGTGCACCGGCTGTGGGAATCGTGGGCGATACCATGCTTGTATTCGGCTCTACCTATACGGACAAGTTTACCATCTGGATGAGTACCAACCCCAAGGCCAACGAGTGGCAGCCGCTGGTCGACTCGTTCGCCATAGGCGGCTGGGACCCGGATTTTTTTACAGATGATGATGGCCGCTTCTACATGTATAATGGTAGCAGCAACCGTTATCCGCTTTACGGCATCGAATTGAACCGGCAGACCATGGAACCGATAGGCACCCGTAAGGAGCTATATCTGCTGGAAGACTGGCGCTACGGTTGGCAGCGCTTCGGCGAATACATGGATAATACCTTTCTCGACCCGTTTATCGAGGGGGCCCACATGACCAAGCACAACGGTAAGTATTACCTGCAATATGCAGCCCCGGGCACTGAGTTCAGCGGGTATGCCGATGGGGTGGCTGTTGGTGACAGCCCCCTGGGTCCGTTTGCAACACAGTCTGACCCACTGAGCTATAAACCTGGTGGCTTTGCGCGGGGCGCGGGACATGGGGCGACATTCCAGGATAACGATGGCAACTATTGGCATGTGGCAACCGTTGTCTTAGGCGTAAAAAATAATTTCGAACGGAGGCTGGGCATGTGGCCCGCGGCGTTCGATGCTGACGGTGTGATGTATTGTAACACCGTATTTGGGGATTATCCGCATTATCTGCCCGACGGACCTACTGATCATCTGCGGAGCAGGTTTACGGGCTGGATGCTGCTCAATTACAACAAGCCGGTGCAAGTGTCTTCCACCCTTGGCGCGGCGTATCCGGCAAACCATGCCGTGGATGAGAGCATGAAGACCTATTGGAGCGCCGCCAGCGGCGATAAGGGCGAATGGATACAAAGTGATCTTGGAGCCGTCAGTACCGTACACGCCGTCCAGATTAATTATGCCGATCAGGATGCAGATAGTGCCTATTTAGGTAAAATGCAGGGCATATATCACCGATACATCCTATCTTACTCGGAGGACGGCAAACGCTGGAAGGTACTGGTAGATAAGAGCCAAAATGATACCGATGTCCCGCATGATTACGTGGAACTTGAGGCTCCGGTACAAGCGCGGTATATCCGGCTGGAAAACATACACATGCCTACCGGAAAATTTGCCATCAGCGGCCTTCGCGTGTTTGGGAGGGGGCAGGGCCGCAAGCCTGATTCGGTGGAGGATTTTATCGTCATGCGCACGGAAAAAGATAAGCGTAGTGCGTGGATCAAGTGGAGCCCCGTAGACGACGCGTATGCGTACAACATCTATACCGGCCTGGCACCGGATAAGCTGTACAACTGCATCATGGTGCATGGTGCCAACGAGTATTATTACAAGGCGATGGACAGCCAAAAGCCTTACTACTTTGCCATCGAGGCGATCAATGAAAACGGGGTGTCCGCGAGGAGTGAAGTAAAACGGGTTGAATAGAACAAACGACTGATGAAAAGGATTTTTTTGTTTTTGGGTATTTGGGGGGCGGTGGTTTTCGGATATGCCCAGCCCGGCAAACCGTATAATGTGGTGTTCATCTTGAGCGATGACCACCGGTATGACTTCATGGGATTCATGGACAAGGTACCCCATCTGGAAACACCCCATATGGACCGCATGGCGCGGGAAGGGGCGCACCTGGAGAATGCTTTTGTTTCTACTTCCCTCTGTTCGCCCAGCCGGGCGTCTATTCTTACCGGTCAATATGCGCATACGCATACCATTGTAGATAACAATGCGCCCATGCCCGAAGGGCTCACCTTCTTTCCGCAGTATATGCAGCAAAAGGGGTATAAAACCGGGTTTTTCGGCAAGTGGCATATGGGTAATGAAGGTGCGGGTAAACAGCCCGGGTTCGACCAGTGGGTGAGCTTCAGGGGGCAGGGGGTGTACTATTCGCCGACGTTCAATATCAACGGGGAGGAAGTGAAGCAGCCCGAAGGAAGCTACACGACCGATCTGCTGACCGAATATGCCATCGACTGGCTTAACAGCTTAGACAGCGAGCAGCCGTTTTTCCTGTACCTATCTCACAAGGGCGTGCATGCTGAGTTCGAGCCTGCCGAAAGGCACCGGGGGACTTATAAAGACATGCCGGTTGTGACCCCGCCTTCCATGTACCTGACCGCGACAGACAGTAGCATGCGGGTGGGTACCGAAACGCCTTACGATGGCCCGGTGAACCGGGAAGATATACCGGAATGGGTGCGCAAACAACGATACAGCTGGCATGGCGTGGATTATATGTACGATGGAGCGATCGTATTTGAGGATTTCTATCGCCAGTACTGCGAGACGCTCCGCAGCGTTGATGAGAGCATCGGCGCTGTTATCGCCTGGCTTGAGGAGCGGGGCCTCGCCGAAAATACACTGGTGGTTTACATGGGTGACAATGGGTTCCTTTTCGGTGAACATGGCCTGATCGACAAGCGGAACGCGTACGAGGCATCTATGCGGGTACCGCTGCTGGCCTGGTCGCCGAAATTGGTCAAGCCGCAAACGAAAATCAGCCAGATGGTGATGAATGTCGATATCGGTCCTACCGTCCTCGACTTGATCGGTATGGAAAAACCGGAGCAGATGCAGGGTTATTCTTTCCTGCCGTTACTGCAGGGTAAGTCTATCGAAGGGTGGCGCGATAAGGTGTATTACGAATATTATTGGGAATGGGCATTCCCGCAAACGCCCACTATCTTTGCCGTACGCACCGACCGATACAAATATATTTTTAACCACGGGCTATGGGATGCCAATGAGCTGTATGACCTGGAGAATGATCCGTATGAAATGAACAACCTGATCCGCGATCCCCAGTCGCAGGAGATTGCCGGTCAGTTGAAGAAAGAACTCTGGGACTGGCTGGAGGCTACAGATGGTATGCAGATACCTCTTAAAAGGATTGATCAGAAACGTATCGATCACCGCTACCGTGGCACATATTGATGCTTTATCACGTATAACAATTATGAAAACACATACTCAACTGGTGATTCTCGCTTGCTTAGCCCTTGGTATAGTCAAGAACGAGGCATTTTCCCAACAACATAACAACGATATGGACCGCTTTGTCAGCGAACTGATGAGCCGGATGACCATCGATGAGAAAATCGGACAGCTCAATTTGGTCACTGCGGGAGAGGCTGTGACCGGATCAGTGGTCAGTACCGACGTGGAATCCAAAATCAAAGAAGGAAAGATCGGCGGGATCTTCAGCATGAGCACGCCGCAGCGTATCCGTGCTGCACAGGAACTGGCGGTCAATCACTCAAGACTGAAAATTCCCATCATTTTCGGAATGGATGTTATTCATGGTTATAAAACGATGTTTCCGATTCCGCTGGGCCTTGCGGCTTCCTGGGATATGGAACTTATCCAGGAGACTGCACGCATTGCTGCCATGGAGGCTTCAGCTGACGGGTTGAACTGGACATTCTCACCCATGGTAGATATCTCGCGTGACGCACGCTGGGGGCGGATATCCGAAGGTAGCGGCGAAGACACCTACCTTGGGTCGCGCATTGCTGAGGCGATGGTACGGGGCTATCAGGGTGACGACCTCGCCGCTCATAACACGTTGATGGCGTGTGTTAAGCATTTTGCGCTATATGGGGCTGCTGAGGCAGGGCGCGACTATAATACAACGGATATGAGCCTGCACCGCATGTATAACGAATACTTGCCTCCGTACAAAGCGGCTATCGATGCAGGGGCTGGTAGTGTGATGACCGCTTTCAATGACATCAACGGGGTGCCCGCTACAGCCAATAAATGGTTGATGACGGATGTGTTGCGCAATCAATGGGGGTTCACCGGGTTTGTCGTGACGGATTATACGGCAGTCAACGAACTTATTGACCACGGGTTAGGCGACTTACAGGAAGTGTCTGCCCTATCGCTGAAGGCCGGGGTGGAAATGGATATGGTGGGCGAGGGATTTCTGACTACACTGAAAAAATCGTTGGACGAAGGTAAAGTAAGCGCGGCCGATATCGATCGTGCCTGCCGGCTCGTATTGGAGGCGAAGTATAAACTCGGGCTGTTTGAAGATCCGTTCCGTTATATCGATGATAACCGGGCAAAGGAAGTGATTCTGAACGCCGAACATTTGGCCAAGGCGCGAACGGCTGCAGGAAAGTCGTTCGTGTTGCTGAAAAATGAAGGGCATGTACTGCCTCTTAAAAAGCAGGGGACGGTAGCACTGATCGGGCCACTGACGAATACCGGCGCCAACATGCCGGGCACGTGGAGTGTGAGCGCTGATCTGGAAAACACGCCTTCCCTGCTGGAGGGAATGTGTGATGCGTTGGGTAACCAGGTGAAGATTGTCCATCACCACGGGTCGAACCTGCTGGAGGATGCAGCGTATCAAGAGCGGGCCACGATGTTCGGGCGTACCATACCCCGCGATGAACGGCCCGAGCAGGAGGTGATCGCCGAGGCTTTGGCAGTCGCCGGACAGGCGGATGTGATCATTGCGGCCTTGGGAGAAAGTTCGGAGATGAGCGGCGAGAGCTCCAGCCGTACCGATATCAGCATTCCTGCTGTACAGCAACGGTTATTGGCCAAGTTGCTGGAGACCGGCAAGCCGGTGGTGCTGGTGCTGTTCACAGGACGGCCACTTACGCTTACCTGGGAAAATGAGCATGTGCCCGCCATCCTGAATGTGTGGTTCGGGGGTACGGAAACCGGAAAGGCCGTGGCTGATGTGCTCTTTGGGGATGTAAATCCCTCGGGGAAATTGCCGGCCACGTTTCCGCAGCACGTGGGACAAGTGCCTTTGTACTACAGCCATAAAAACACGGGACGGCCATTGGCAGATGGGCAGTGGTTTCAAAAATTTCGCTCCAATTACCTCGACGTGAGCAACGATCCGCTTTATCCTTTTGGATATGGACTGAGCTATACGACGTTTGCCTACGGTGAGTTGACGCTCAGTACGACCGAGCTCCAGCGGGACGGTAAGCTCCAGGTCAGCGTGGATGTGGCCAATACGGGTGATTATGCCGGTGAGGAAGTCGTGCAGCTGTACATCCGTGATTTGGCTGGGTCGGTGACGCGCCCGGTCAAAGAGCTTAAGGGGTTCCGTAAGCTGCACTTGGCGCCGGGGCAGTCGCAACAGGTCACCTTTGACTTGACGGAAGAAGATCTCAAGTTTTACAACGCCGAACTGGAATATGTTGCCGAACCGGGGGAATTTGCCGTGTTTGTGGGCACAAATGCCCGTGATGTGCAGGAAAAACGTTTCACGCTACAGTGATAAATAACGAAGACCGGACCTGTGGTGCGAGGTTACGGGTACGGTGCCCTTTTCCGGTGGTGTCTTCAACCAAGATGATTTCGCCGGGTTGGAATTGCCGCTTTTCGCCCGTAGAAGTTTCGATTTCCACGCCGATATCCAGCATCACGATGAATTGTCGCTGTGGCGCGTTATGAAATGTATAATCGTAACCGGCAGGAACCTTGCGGAAGATAATTTCCCGGACCGGATATCGCTCAGAAAGGTAGCCAATAGGACCCGCGTCGGTAAGGGGATACCTTATGGTTTCGAAGCGGCTATCACCCTTTTCATCCGTATATAAGCGAGTGACGTCAAACGTTTCCATCGTTGGGCTGTTTCTCCATTAAATGATTCCATTCGGGGTGCCGCTTCAGGTATGCCTGCACATAAGGGCACAACGGTATCAATAGTTCGCCGTTTTGCTCGATGTGGGTAAATACCTTGCCTACCAGCGAGGCGGCTACGCCACGGCCTTCCAAGGTTGCGGGCACCTCCGTGTGGATAAGGTATACCCGTTTGCCATGTTGTTTATAATCGATGAAAGCCACTTGGCCGTCTATCGTTAGCTGGTATTGACGTTGTGTTTCATCTTTTACGATGGGCATTTGTTGTAGTTCCATAAATATAACGTTGAAATGTCAGGTCAAAACAAATTCATTCGCCAGCAATGTTTCATCAGCGCTGATACTATGCGGCTTCTGAGGATAAATTTCCATTTTGACATCGGCCCCCATTTCACGGAGGACAACGACACTTTCTCCAATTCGGTACAGTGGTACATGCGGGTCGTTGTCCCCGGCGGTGATCAGGATGGGGGTGCCGTCGAAATTGCCCTGATAATTGGCCATATTCAGTGTTTCGCCAATAAGCCCGCCGGTAAACGCTATCACGCCGCCATACCGCTTGGCACGGCGTGCCACGTATTCTAATGTAAGGCAAGCTCCCTGTGAAAAGCCGACGAAATAAAGCTGATCGGGAGTGATGCCGTGCCCGGCAGCTTCCGCAACCACTTCATCCAAGAGGGCAAGCCCCGAGTCCAAAGCAGGTTGGTTGTTGGCTACCGGTGCCAGAAAGCTATAAGGATACCACGAGTTGTTGGTAGCCTGGGGAGCAAACAACAGCGCGTCTTCGACGTGTAGGTGGCGCTGCAGGGAGAGAATGCCTTGTGCAGTGCTGCCCCGTCCGTGGAGCAGCACTACGGCTTTTTTGGCGTGTGCAGCCAATTTGCCAGTTTGTATGATTTGTTTTTCGTGCGTGTACATAGCAGATTAATCTAATTGCGGTAAAACTTGCTCAATCCGCTTGCGGTACCCTTCATATTGCGACGGCAATTTGAGTCCGCTGCCAAGCTCCGCTACGGTTTCATCCGTGGCGAAACCGGGATTGTCCGTGGCAATCTCAAACAATACGCCGCCCGGTTCACGGAAGTAGAGCGAATAAAAGTAATTGCGGTCGATTTTCTCCGTGATGTTGAGTCCTTGGGCGATGATCTTTTCCCTGAAGTGCATCAATGCAGCTTCATCCTTGACCCGGAAAGCGACGTGATGGACGGAACCGCCTGCAACGAGCCCCACGGCTTCGCCGGGAGCCTCGACGATGTCCACCAACGCCGCATGCGCTACCGTATCGGTAATAAAACGGTAGCGGTTTACCTCCTGTTGGAGGAGACGATAACCGAATATCTCAGTCAAGATACGTGCAGTGGCGTCCATCTTGGTGGTGGTGATGGTGATGTGGTGGAATCCGCGCGTGGCGTGGTCGGCTTTTACTTCGTCAGTTTCCCAAGGTGTACGGGTATCCGTTTTTTGGGGAACGGTGAGTTCCAGCTTCAGGCCATCGGGGTCGATGAACGAAAGGTACTGTTCGCCGAATTTTTCAGCGACGTTATTATAAATAATGTTGTTGGCGTCAAGCCGTTGCCGCCAAAACTCAAGGCTTCCTTGGGGTACTGCATAACCGATTTCGGTGACTTGCTGGGTGCCGCGGCGACCTTGGCGCACGCGGTTACCCCACGGGAAAAAAGTGAGGATGGTACCCGGCGTACCCACTTCATCACCGAAATAGAAGTGATACGTCTCGGGGTCATCGAAATTGACGGTTTTCTTGACCATCCGTAAGCCTAATATACGGGTATAAAAATCGTAGTTACGTTTGGCGTCCCCCGCGATGGCGGTGATGTGGTGGATGCCCAAAATGCTGTTGTCCATGATATTATCCTTTCTTTGTTGATGCAAAAATAGAAAGGTCATATCCCCTGCACATTAACCTATGACAAGAAATGGCCTTGTGTATTTAATACAAATAATTGTTATGTTTGATTCAACAAACAATAAACTTAACGATGTTTGCTGTCATTAACGATTATGTAAGCCGCTGCGCAAACTTTTCGCCGGACGACCTTGCGGTATTCAACAGGTTATTAAAAGCCAAATCAGTGAAGCGAAAGCAGTTGCTGCTACGGCAGGGCGAAGTTTGTGATTTTGAGGCGTACATCGTAAAAGGGTGCATCCGTACTTATTATATCGACGAAAATGGCAGCGAAGTGATTTTGCAGTTTGCTGTTGAGGATTGGTGGGTAAGTGACATCGGGAGCTTCCATGAACATAAACCCAGCCTCCTGTATATCGAAGCCATGGAGGATAGCGAGCTACTGACGCTTAATCCATCGCGCAAAGAAGAATTATTGGCAAAGGTGCCCAAATTTGAGCGGGTTTTTCGGCTCATGGTGCAACGCCATCTATCTGCTCTGGAGCATCGGCTGATTCGCACGATTGCCCAAACGGCAGAAGAGCGGTATCTGGAGTTTGTCCGGCAATACCCCAAAATCGTGCTGCGTGTACCACAACATTATATCGCATCTTACTTGGGGATGACGCCTGAATTTTTAAGTAAGGTAAGAAAGCGGTTGGCTACACGTAAAGACTAAAAGCGGCGTAAAAGTTCCCAGCCTTTACACCGCTTTTGTCAAATAAAAAATAAACAAATAGGTTTATAATTGGTTAGCAAATTTTTGTCCCAGTTTTAAGACGTGGAAGTCTATCATCAATTTATGTTTACAATATCGAGTAATTCACGATTCACTTACCTTTTTGATTTTCCCAAAAGCAACTGAATCAATACCATTTTCCCCTGTTATGGCTACAAACGTATGAATATAAATTATTACCGCAAAGGTTTTTTTTAAAAATAAGTGAGTAAACACTCACAATAATTTGCTTTATCCTTTTAGCAGGGCATTGCAAAAAAGCGCAGTTTTATGCTGCGCTTTTTTGTATTGGATGAAATATCTCCTAATCCATCAACGGAATGCCCGCTCGTCAAGGTGTTTTTCCATATCAAGCAAATCGATGCCGCGCTCCCACCAATCAGGCGCCGGCTTGCCTTTGAGGTGATGGTCAAAAAATTCAAGCATCCGTACGGCATAGTCTTTTTTATTGGGATCTTTCGCGATACCGTGATTTTCGCCTTTATACGTAATCATCACCACGGGCTTATTAAGCCTGCGTAAACCATTGTAATATTCGATGCCCTGCGTGTAATCTACCGCGCCATCTTTATCGTTATGGAGCAGCAGTAATGGGGTTTGCACTTGTTTGATGTGAAAAATAGGCGAATTGCGGGTGAATGCCTCCCAGTTGTCCCAGTAACCAGGAGTGAGCCTGCCTTGGCTGGCTTCGAATATGGGCTGGTTGGTGCTGCCGCTGTTCCAATAAATGAGGCTGTACATGCTAATCATGTTGGTGAGCGGTGCGCCGGCTGCCGCTGCTTTAAAGATGTTGGTCTGCGTGATCAGGAATGAGGTTTGATAACCGCCCCATGAGTGCCCGTGTATGGCTACGTTATCACTATCGACAATGCCTGTAGCGATGGCTGCCTTGACTGCAGGAATTACGCAAGCTACGGCTGACATACCCGGATCATTGAGCTTATATTTGATGTCGGGCATCAGTACCGCATAACCATTGCTGGTATACACTGTCCGATTGAAGCCGCCGCCGGGGTAGGCGGGCATGGCATAGCTGTTGAGGCCCTGGGTGAGCCGCTCGTAGATATAGGTGATGGTGGGGTAATGCTTCCCTTCCTCATAGCCTGCGGGCAAGTATAAAGCAGCCTGGAGGGTGTCTCCATGATCACTTACGTAATTAATCAGCCTTACACCGGATGACCAGGCGTAGTGTTTTTGGTCAGGGGTGTTTTCGGTCAGTTGGGTGGCGTTGGCGAGGTCGGGAGCGGAGCTCGCCAGCCATTCTGGTGATTTGACGCTGTTTTCTTTTGTAAACGTAAATACCGGTTTATCTTCGGCTTTTTGTAGGCCGCTGTAGCCGTGGTCATCCATAAACAAAAGCTGCAAGCTTGTTTTGCCTGCCCCCAGCAGTGCGATGCCGCTTTGTTTCGTGGCATCGTTGAACACAGCGAAGTACTGCGGTTTTTTTAAGTCGATCGCTTTGTCATTCGGATAAATGCGATAGGCACCCGCTACCTGCGTCTTGGTCTGTTTCCAATTGTCAGACAATGATAGGGCGTGTTTGCCGTCGGCGGTGATACGCCAAAGGTCATAATTGTCGCGAATAAAAACAAACTTCGAATCTTCCGACCATCCGAAATGAGGCGTGGCCGGTTTGGTGACGTTATGGTCATCCTTTTCATTCACAAACGACGCGTCGACTTGCGCGGTGAGTGGGTAGGTCTGCCGGGTGGTGAGATCAATCGAATAGAATGCGCCGTCTTGATAATAGCTAATCAGCTTACCGTTCGGTGCAAAGGGAATCCCTCGTGCGGCAGACTGGTAGTATTTTTCGAGCAACAGGGTTTTTTCGCCGTTTTTAGTGTCAATCAGGTAGAGGTCGACGTAACTTTGTCCATCCAAGCTGTTGCTCCATTCGTAAGGCGAATAATCGTAGCCCAGCGCATACAGCTGCTTGGGGCCTATGGTGACGTTTCGCATGGTGCTGTCTGCCAACTGGATGAAGCGGTTGTCTGCCAGACGATATGCGGCGGCAAAGCTGAAATTTTTGTCGCGTTGCTGCTGTACCTGCTGGGCTGATTGCAGGCGTTTATCCTGCCAATTCCAAATGATCACGTCTGGTTTTTCAACATCCGCTTTGTCTTTAGGTTTGGCCGCTATCGCCGTTTTGCCCGCTTGGGAAGTGTCTGCTTTGGCGATTACTGCGGAGTCGGCCTTGATGCTGTCTTTGCTGGCTACCGAATCCGCGTTGCCAGGCCCGTCCGCTTTGCCGGCTTTCTTCTCCAGCTTGGCGATGCCGAAGAAAAGCGTGCTCAGATCGTCAGACCAAAACACATCGCCATGCTCACTGATGCCTTTCCCTTTGGGGAAGTGTTCATCATCGATACCCGAGTAAATGACCTTTGCGGTATGATCGCCGTTGATGCGGCTGATGCCAATGACACTATATACAGGAGTCTTATAAGCTTCGTCTTTCTTGGCTTTGAGCAACGCGAAGGCAGTGCCTTCATCGTTCCAACGGATACGGCTGTAGGAGGCCTTGTCATTGTCAAGAGCTGTGGTAATCCCGGTAGCCATATCGCGTAAGAAGATGCCGTTGCCGTTTTGCCCGTTGGCATCCACGGTGTACGCGAGGTAGTTGCCCGTTTTATTAAACGCATAGGCTGATACATTGCCCAGGTTGAAGCTCTTCTCGGTCGCTAGATGATATAACAGTAGGTCTGTGCCTTTAGGGGCATCATCGCCTTTTGGTGCTCCGTCCGGTGCGGCAAAGCTAACGGCTATCCAGGCCGGCTGCTCGCCGGAAAAACCGAAGTCTTTGATTTTTTCAAAGACCACCTTTTGGGTATCCGGCAACGAAATAACGTGCAGTTTGCTGTAGAGGGGTTTCCGTGCTTTTTCCGCTGCCTTGGCTTCGGCGCGTTTAGGCGACTCGCGAAATGCGGCATATTTTCCATCGCGGCTAAATACGGCCGTAGTTGCGGTGCCCCCTATGGCAAAATCATACCGCAAGGTATCCTGGGTATGGCGCAAGACGAGTTTTAGATCGCCTTCCGTAGGTCCATCTACCCATGCCAGCCACTGGCCATCGGGCGATAGGGCCGTGTTGTAAGGGCGTATGTACTGCCAGGCGGCGATATCCTGCCACGTCAATGGGGGTTTTTCTTGGGCACGTATTCCGATAGTAGAAAATGCGGCCACGAAAAGGAAAAGGGAAAGCAGTGTTTTCTTCATTGTGCTACGGTGAATTTGGTGTTACTTGTAATGTGTAGGCTAAAATATCGCTTTTTGCCAGTTCTTTTGCAAGAAATGCAAATTTTTGATATCGTTTATTTACGGCCGCTTATTGAATGCCAAGCATTTTGCATAAGTTTGCCCTTGAAATGAAGATTTGGCAAAAAAATACCGACGTAGATCGTTTCGTAGAGGCATTCACGGTGGGCAATGACCGCGAACTCGATTTGCAATTGGCGGCTGCGGATGTCTTGGGATCATTGGCACATACCCGCATGCTGCATACCATTGGGTTGCTGGATAGCCGGGACTTGGCTGCGGTGCAAGATGGACTCAAGGCGCTGTACCGTGAGGTCATAGCCGGTGACTTTTCCATTGGCGAACATGTGGAAGATGTGCATTCGCAGGTGGAGCTGCTGCTCACACAGCGCATCGGCGATGCAGGGAAAAAAATCCACAGTGGCCGCTCCCGCAACGATCAGGTTTTGGTGGATCTGAAGCTTTTTTTCCGTACCGAAATCGAACGCATGGTCAAAAATACGGGGGACCTGTTTAACCGGCTTGTTTCGTTGAGCGACAAATACCAATCGGTGTTGCTGCCGGGTTATACCCACCTGCAGATAGCCATGCCGTCTTCATTCGGGCTTTGGTTTGGTGCCTATGCCGAGAGCCTGGTAGACGATATGGAGGTGATGCTGGCCGCTTGGAAAGTATGCAATAAAAACCCCCTCGGCTCTGCCGCTGGCTATGGATCGTCGTTTCCGCTTAACCGGAGGCTGACCACGGAATTGCTTGGATTTGAAACCCTCAATTACAATGTGGTGTATGCGCAGATGGGGCGCGGAAAGACCGAGCGTATACTGGCACAAGCGATGAGTTCGGTAGCGGCCACCCTGGCCAAACTGGCTATGGATATCTGTCTGTACATCAACCAAAATTTTGGTTTTATAGGCTTCCCGGACCACCTGACTACAGGTTCCAGCATCATGCCTCATAAGAAAAATCCAGATGTGTTCGAATTGGTAAGGGGCCGGTGTAATAAGATACAAGCGTTGCCCAACGAAATAGCCTTGATGACGACAAACTTGCCGTCCGGCTACCACCGCGATTTGCAATTGCTCAAAGAAAATCTTTTTCCTGCCTTTAAATCCCTAAATGAGTGTTTGGAGATTACGGCGTTTATGCTGGACCATATCCAAATCAAAGACGATATACTGGCAGACCCCAAGTACGATTACTTATTCAGCGTGGAAGTGGTAAACGATGAAGTGCGGAAAGGCATTCCGTTTCGTGAAGCTTACCGCAACATTGGATTAGCCATTGAGGCGGGTACGTTTAAACCGCAAAAAGCCGTCAATCACACACACGAAGGCAGTATTGGTAACCTTTGCAATGCTGAAATCCGACAGGCCTTTGACGCGGTGGTCACAGCATTCGGATTCGAGCGGGTAAACGAAGCTCTACGTAAATTGGTGGACTGAATCAACCGCGCTCGCGTGCATTCAAACCGTGCTCTTTGAGCAGTTGCAATAGTTTGTCCACATCGATTGGTTTGGCGATGTAGCCATCGGCTCCGGCCTCCAAGCATTTCTCCCTATCGCCGCGCATCGCTTGTGCGGTGACGGCAATCACGGCTAAATGGGCATACCGGCTATCGCCCTTGATGGCTGTGAGCGTTTGATAGCCATCCATGTCGGGCATCATCATATCTAAAAGCACCAAACTTATCTGGGGATGATGTTTTAATAATTCCAAGCCTTCCGCTGCGCTGGTAGCCGACAAGCAGGGATAGCCTTTTGTTTTCAGCGTGAGTGCCAGCGCAAAAATATTCCGGGCGTCGTCATCAATAATAAGAATTTTCTTTTCCATGGCAATCGCTATGTGGTTCTGTCATACAACCATACCCTCAGTAAGGAAGTCAGCTGGTCGATATCTACCGGTTTCGAGATGTAGTCCGATGCTCCCGCCGTAATGCACTTTTCGCGGTCGCCGAGCATCGCTTTGGCCGTTACCGCGATTACGGGCAAATCCTTGAATTGCGGGTGTTGCCGTATTTTCGTGGTGCTTTCATAACCATCCATGTGCGGCATCATCATATCCATCAGCACAATGTCTGTCTCGGGATGGTTTTCCAATTGTTCCAATGCTTCTACCCCATCGGTGGCCGTTATCACATGCATTCCTAAATTTTCGAGCGTTTTGGTCAATGAAAAAATGTTGCGCACATCGTCATCGGCTATCAGTACGGTTTTCTTATGCAAGACATCTTTCATTTGGAGTTGCAGTTTGCCGGTTTTCGCCAGGTTTTCTTTCTGCGATTCTACCAAATGTAAAAAGATAGCGACTTCGTCGATAATCCGTTGATAGGAATAGGCCGTTTTGACGACGATGGAATCGGCATATTGCTTAATGCGGAATTCTTCCGCGGGAGATAGGCTTTTGCCGGTAAACACAATGATGGGTACGTCTTCCAGCCCAGGGTTTTGCCGCACGGTTTCTAACAAGTCGTAGGCATTTTTGTCCGGTACGCCCATATCCAGAATGACGCAGTCTGCCTCATTCTTTAAAAGGCTGTCGACGCTGTCGTTTATCGAGTGTCTCACACTAGACGAGATCTTAAATGACTCAAGGAAGTAGGCTAATGCTTCGGCATGTTTGGTGTTTTCTTCAACGATGAGTACTTTTTTCGAACCCTTTGCCAGTGCCTTTTCCAGCTTCCTGAACATTTCCTGCATATGTTCAAGGGCCATGGGTTTGCTGAAAAATTCGACCGCTCCATGTTGGCGGCTTTCTTTCTTTGCTTCCAGCGAAGACATGATGTGCACTGGTATATGGCGGGTTTCGGTATTTGATTTCAATTCTTCCATCACCTGCCAGCCATCTTTCACGGGCAGTTTGATGTCGAGTAGAATTGCCAGGGGTTTATACCGAAGGACCAGTTCCATGACTTCGTCTCCTCGTACGGCAACAATTCCCCGGTAATGTTGGCTGCGGGTAAAGCGGAGTAGCTCTTTGGCAAATGCGGTATCGTCTTCGACGATTAGGATGACCTTATCCACGGGTGTTATACGGCTCCGGTCATCCGGTATCGGCTGGGGAATGACCGATTCGATATGTCGCAAAGGAGCCGGGTCTGCGGGTTGTGCAGCTTCGTAGCTATCAACGGCGGGGTTGGGCGCACCTGTTTCTTGCGCTATTGGCTTGGCAACAGGAACTGTCAGTGTGAAGATGCTTCCTTTTCCGAGCTCGCTGCTCACGTCAATATCACCCCCGAGTAGCCGAGCCAGTTGGCGGCTGATGGAAAGCCCGAGTCCTGTGCCGCCATACTTGCGCTTTGTTGAGCCATCTGCCTGCGTGAAAGCTTCAAACACCTGCCAAAGCTTTTCGCTGGGAATGCCCACCCCGGTGTCTTCCACGGTAAACTCCAGCCAGTCTTCGTCTTTAGCCTTGGTGTTTACGGTTAATTTGACATGGCCTTCGGAGGTAAATTTCAATGCGTTGGAAAGCAAATTCTTCAATATCTGCTCCAGTTTCATCTTGTCAATCTCCAAGGTGAACGCTTGCGGCATTGCGTTAATGACCTGCAATTCGAGCTTTTTGTCGTTGGCTACCGGAATGAAAGTGCTTTCCATGTTATCAAGCACCTCAGCGACGTGTACGGTGGTGTATTCTACATCCATCTTGCCCGCCTCGATCTTGGAAAGATCAAGTAGTTCGTCAATCAGTTGCAAAAGGCCGTTTCCAGAGTTGTAAATGACCGAAGCTGATTCCTTTTGGTCGTCGGTCAGGTTCTGCTCGCTGTTTTCAGCGAGGTAGCGAGAGAGCAGCAAAATGGAGTTGAGCGGTGTACGTAATTCGTGCGACATATTGGCCATGAACTCGGTCTTGTATTGCGTGCTGAGTTCGAGCTCCTTGGCTTTTTTCATGATTTCCGCATTTCGCTCACGAATGATGCGGTTACGCTCTTCCAGATCGAGGTTGTTTTGTTGCAATTCTTCCTGCTGCACCCGCAACTCTTCTTCCGACGCTTGCAACCTTTGCGCATGGGCCTCCAACTCTGTATTCAAGTTCTCCAATTCGCTGTGCTGCGCTTGCAGTTCCTCTGCCTGCGTTTGGGTTTCTTCCAAGAGCTCCTGGAGCTTTTTGCGGCTTTGTGCGCCATAGATAGCCGTGCCGATGTTCTGGGCGGCTGCATTGAAAAATGCCAGCTCGTTGGGGGTAAATGGATCCAGCGCAGCCAGCTCGATTACGCCGATGACCTTCCGTTCATGGAATATCGGAAAGGCAATCACACCGCCCGGCTTAATTGCTCCCGTAGCGTGCGAAATGACCACCGCCTCCGCATTGATTCCGTCCAGTACCATCGCCTTTTGGCTAAGCATGCACTGCCCAGCAATACCCTCACCCGGTGCGATGCTGGTGGCCTTGTCCGGTTGGAGCGCATACCCACTTTCAAGGAAGAGCGTATCACCATTGATAAGATAAAGGGCTCCGGCCTTGCTGTCCGTGTATTCAGCCAGGAAATTGATGATATCGGTGCAGATGGTATCCACCTGTTTTTCGCCGACCATCTTTTCGTTTAGCTCCGCCACGCCGCTTTGTAACCATTCATTATTTTCAAGCCGTTCAAAAGATAGGGCAAGGGATTCGGCCATTCGGTTGAGCGAGCCTGCTAAGCTGCCGAGGGCATCTTTTTCCTCGTCGTTTATCCGGATGGTGTAATCTCCTGCTGAAATTTGAGCCGCAATGCCTTGTATCAAATCGATACGTTGTTGCATCTCCCATTCTTTTTGTTCCAGCTGCAGCGCCATGGCCCTGCGCACAGCCATATCGCGCACGATTCGTATGTAAAAAACCACGGCGACCAGAATGGCCAGTAGTGCCGCCAGCACAATCACGCCGGGTGTATACGTGGCAAATCGGTTTTGTACGGTGGTACGGGTATCAAGCAGGCGGTTTTCTTCACTGATCATTTGATCGGCCAGTGTATGAATGTTTATCATAAAGGTCCGGCCCACCTCCATGTCTTCCGTGTTGATTGCACCGGTCTTCTGCTTGGTTTCTATCATTGCGTTCATGCGGGCAATGCGCAAACTGAGTGTTTCTTTTAGTTGCCGTCCGGTCTCCTGTTGGGCAGGATTGTCACGGGTGAGCTGCAGCACCTGGTCGATGTATTCATGGGCCTGTCGGCAGGCCGTGGAATAGGGATCCATAAAGAGCAAATTCCCGGTAAGCAAATATCCACGTTGTGCCGATTCGGCTTCCCGTATACTGGATATCGTTTGGCTGATTATCCGGGTCACCTCGTGGGTCCGGCGTACTTCTTCCGAACTATGCAGCAACCTGTCAATACAGATGTAAGAGATTACGGAACTGATTATCAGTAACAAAATCGATAAGCCAAAACCAGTTTTTAGATTAGCGTTTGCTTTACTATACATAACTAGGAAGTTTGGGGTGGTGGTGTATTAACGGTTATCCTTGCAGATGCAGGCAAGGTGAAATAAAAGGTGGAACCCTTCTCCAACTGGCTTTCTACACCGTATTTTCCGCCATGGAATTTGACGATCTCCGCACAGAGATAGAGGCCCATTCCCAAGCCGCGGTATTCGGCGCTTGACTGTTTGGTTCGGTAAAATTTCGTGAAGAGATTGACTTGTTCTTTCTTGTCTATGCCAATCCCATGGTCTTTCACACTGATTCGGATTTCGTTGTCTGGGGTCTCGCAGGCATCAAGGTGTATTTTTTCCGTTTCGGGCGAGTATTTCGCGGCATTGGACAGATAATTAAGAATAACCTGCTCCAGCCGCAGTGCATCTCCCCGGACCACGATGTCTGCGTTTCCGCTTCGAATCACCTCACGCTCGGGGTTGCTTTGTTGGAAAATATCGAGCACATCATCCAACAATTGGTTGAGGTTAAATTCGGAGAGGTTGAAATCTAACCTTCCCGATTCCATCTTGGCAATATCAAGCAGCTCGGTCATCATGTGGTTTAGCTTATCCACCTGGTTATTGGCTTTATTGATAAACTGTAGCGCTCTGGCGATTTTGTTGTCATGGATGGCCACGCCGGCAAGTTGGATATACGCTTTCACGGAGGTCAGCGGGGTTTTCACCTCATGGCTTGCCATTCCGATAAACTCGTCTTTCTTCTCTTCCGCCCGGATGCGGTGCGCTATTTCGTTGCGTAATTCCTGCTGCGTACGGGCCAGCTCCTTCGCTTGTTCTTGGAGCTTGATAAACATTTTTATTTTAAGTACGAGGATGTCCGGGTCGATCGGTTTCACCAGGTAGTCATGGCCACCGGAGGTGTATCCCTTTGTGATGAAAGCTTTACTGACATTTACCGCAGAGAGAAAGATGATTGGCAGTTCGCTGGTTTTACTAATACCCGAGATGGCTTCAGCAACTTCGAAACCGTCCATGCCTGGCATCTGCACATCGAGTATTACGAGCTGATAATCATTTTTTAGTACTTTTTTCAAGGCTTCTTCCCCTGACGATGCTGTATCCACTTCGAAGCCCTGCGCTGTCAGAATCTTCTTTAGTGCTTTAATGTTTTCAATTTTGTCGTCTACGATTAATATCATCGTGTAAAGCTACTTGACTACTGAAAATCGATATATCGTTTGAGATTCAAATACGTGTCCGGGTAAAAGTAATGTGGTTGGGAAATCCAACTGGTTGGGTGAATCCGGAAAATGTTGGGTTTCCAAGCAGAATGCCCCATGTTTTTCATAGGGGTTTCCTCGTTTTCCTTTGTCTTTGCCTGTGAGAAAATTGCCGGTATAAAACTGGAGCCCCGGTTCGGTCGTCAGTACTTCAAGGTTGATGCCCGTGACCGGCGACCGCACCGTAGCTACCGGGCGCTTTTTAGCCAGTGCTTCCGTATCCAAGATATAATTATGATCGTACCCTCCGTTGCCTTTGATTAATTGATCGTCGGGCTGCATGATGTCTTGCCCGATGAGCTTAGGCGTCCGGAAATCAAAGGGTGTGTTTTCCACGGGTGCCGGTACACCGGTAGGGATTTGATGTTCATCTACCGGAAGGTAATTGGCCGCTTGTATTTGCAAAATGTGATTGTGTATATCGCCGTTTCCTTCTCCGTTGAGGTTAAAATAGGCGTGGTTGGTTAGGTTGATGACGGTAGGCTTATCGGTCTGCGCCCGATAGCTGATGATGAGTTCATTGTTGTCCGTCAATCGGTATTTGACCATGACGGAAAGTTTGCCCGGGAACCCCTCTTCGCCATCGGCAGCTACGTAATAGAAATCGGCCTTTTCTTTGTAGACGATGCGCCTGTCCCATATTCGGCTGTGAAATCCGTTGGCGCCGCCGTGGAGGGCGTTTGGGCCATTGTTCGGTTCGATATAGAACGTTTCACCGTCGATGGTAAAGCGCCCGTTGGCAATGCGGTTTGCAAATCGGCCCACCGTCACGCCGTGGTATTGTTCGTCTGCTGCAAGGTAGCCCTTAATGCTGTCAAAACCCAATACGACATCGGTGGGATTGCCGTGTTTATCGGGTACAAGCAAGCTCACGATACGGGCACCGTAATCAGAAAGTGCTACGGCCATCCCACGGCTGTTTTCCAGCGTGATAAGGTGCGTGTTTTTGCCCGAGATCTGATGTTCGAAGTTACGTGCTTTGGGCAGTGTATAATGAGTCATGGTTTGATCTGTTATGTTGAAACGCTTATCCGGTTATTACGCTGGTACCTGCTGATATATTGGCGACATAAACGTGTGCTGCGTATCCGGTCTTTGCCGTATAAGCATTGGTAACAGCAGCGATCACCTCCTCAACCCGGTCTGCGCTCACCAAGTTGATGGTGCAGCCGCCGAATCCGCCGCCCATCATCCGGGCGCCCAATACCGCTGGATTGTCCCGCACAAGGTCTACCAGAATATCCAGTTCGTCACAGCTCACTTCATACAGGTGCTGGAGCCCGTCGTGGGTCTCGAACATACGCCGGCCAAATGACTCAAAGTCGTTCTGCTTCAGGTCCTCGCAGCCATCTTGTAGTCGCTGTATTTCCGTTACTACGTAATAACACCGGTTGTACACCACCCGGTCCACAGGCTTTACATATTGGTCAAGCTGCGCGAGGGTAGCGTTACGCAGGCTTTTCACTTCGGGGTTGTGCTGTTGGATAAGTGACAGTCCATATTCGCATTGTTCCCGGCGTTCGTTGTATGCCGATGAAGCCAGGGAGTGTTTGACCTGCGTGTCAAACAATACGATCCGCAGATCTGGATTATTAAACGGAATGTACTCGTAGGAGAAGTCAGCACAATCCAATTTGATTAATCGTTGTTCTTGTCCGAATACACTTGCAAATTGATCCATCAATCCGCATTTGACGCCGACAAACTCATTTTCGGCAGCTTGCCCGATAAGCGCAATATCCAGCCGTTGGATGCCTAATGCAAACAGTTCATTGAGCGCAAAAGCGGTGGCACACTCCAAGGCCGCAGAAGACGAAAGGCCAGCCCCCTGAGGAATATCGCCGCCAAATACGAGGTTAAACCCGTGCAACGGATACTCGCGTTGTTGCAACTGCTGCACGACGCCCAAAATATAATCTGGCCAAAGCAGCGGCGAGCGTTCAATGGTGGCCAGCGTTGAGGAATATGATTGGTCCTGATCCAAGGCATGCAGCCGTATGGCGCCATCATTCCGTTTTCCGACAGCGACGATGATGTTTTTATCTATAGCGGCGGGGAGCACCAACCCATTGTTGTAGTCGGTGTGCTCGCCGATGAGATTTACGCGGCCCGGCGACCGGACGATGAGTGGCGTGTCGTTAAAGAGCGCTTGGAATTTCTCATATACTGAATCTTGTAAGGAAGTTACTGCTGTGGTGTTCATTAGCGTTTATAAAAATCAAGCGTCTAAAGTACGAAAAAAAATGGATGGGTCAAGGATGGAAGCCTGCGAAGCAGGGCAACCGCAAAAAACAGCAGCGGATTAGCTCGCCCTCGGGCGTCGTTAAAAGCAGCGCTTTCCGCCATCCTGAGGTCTTCGATGCGATGTCCCGTGGCAGCCTAACTTCAGGCACATTCTCCATATCGATGACTTAAGTCAACCTTACTCCAAATTTACCTAAAACAGTATATCAATATGAATATAAGTTGCCTTTTCTTTTTAGTTTATTCGGTTAACAATGGCGCAAATGTGCGGTGCGGTCACCGAACCCCAGCAGGCGTGCCATCGTGCTGCTGCGATGAACCATCGGGAGCGACGTGTTGCAGAGCGGGTGCCTCACACCGCGCACACCTAGACCAGAAATTTTGCGGGAAACATCGGAATTGTTCAAAACTACCGGCAGGGCGAACGTGTGTCAATGAACGTTGGGAAAGGCGCGATTGTTTGTGCGTTTTCTTGCGTATTCTGTGTAGTGATACAGCTGGTTCTATTCAAAAGATGGTATTTTGGATTAAAATAGGGTTTGTTTTTGTAACAAAATGAAAAAACATGCATAAACATGCATAAATGTAAATGATATTTTCTATACTTGTGGAGCCAATTACTTATGCCGAAATGAACGATCGGGTCGGGATTTTACAGCCAGCTTAAGTTGCTGGAACAGGACACGTTTTTTTTGGGTATGAGTTACGAATAATCTAAATGAGTTGATATGAAAAAAAAAATTTATTTATTGCTAGGACTATTGATGTCCTTCCTCCTGCCTTCCAAAGCGCAGGAGCAAACCATTTCAGGCACGGTAACTGCCTTTGAGAATGGGATGCCCCTGGTCGGTGTGTCCGTCAAGGTGAAGCAAACGGGGAGCGGTTCTTCTACGGACGATGCGGGGCGCTACCAGATAGCCGCCTTGGACGGGCAGACGCTTGTATTTAGTTACGTGGGCTATGCTACGCAAGAAATACCTGTAGCTGAATCTACGATAATCGATGTACAGCTGACCAGTGACAATCCTCTTGAAGAGGTCGTCGTTGTAGGTTATGGAACGCAGCGCCGTGCGGAGATTACAGGGTCTGTTGCCACGATTCGGGGCGAACAGATAAGTGCCCAAGCGGTAAGAAGTCCCTTGCAGGCTTTGTCTGGTATCACCCCGGGGGTGGAAGTATTGCAGAATTCGGGACAGCCAGGCAGCGCGCTGAGTGTCCGGGTGCGTGGGGGAAATTCAATTCTGGGGGGCAACGAACCGCTTTATGTGGTGGATGGGTTTCCGATATCAGGTTCGCTGGAAATTATAAATCCAAATGATATCGTCTCCATGGAGGTACTGAAGGATGCCTCAGCGACTGCAATTTATGGATCGCGCGGTGCAAATGGCGTGGTGATGGTGACCACAAAAAAGGGGACGGCAACGGGTACGAAGATCGAATACAACGGTTATTACGGTTGGCAGAGCGTTTACAAGACCATGGATATGCTTGGTGCGCGTGATTTTGCTGTCCTTGCCAACGAGCGAGCGGCCAATGATGGTGTGGCGCCCTTTTTTACGGACGAAGAAATCGCTTCGTTTGGTGAAGGAACGGATTGGCAGGACGCCATCTTCGATACGAGCCCCATGCAAAATCACTCTGTGCTGATAGCTGGCGGCAGTGAACGTACGAAATTCAGTATTTCGGGCAACTACCTTGATCAGCAGGGGGTTATTCTCAACTCGTTTTATGAACAAATGCAACTTCGCAATACGATAGACCATGAACTGTTTAAAGGGTGGAATATATCCTTGAATACGATAGTAAACCGTTCGAAAAGCAATATCCTCAAGAGTGACAACACCGAACGGGGCAGCGGTGTGCTAAGCGGCGCACTTATCGCACCTCCTACGATCGGAATTCATAACGAAGATGGTAGCTACCGAAACATCCGGGCGTATGCTTTCAGTCCAGATATTGCGGAGAACCCGGTAATGACGGCGCTCGAGCGCACGGATATAACCACCCGGAAAAGCTTGCTTGCCAATGGTGCCCTGACCGGTAACCTGACCGATGACTTGGTGCTGCGTACCTCCGTGGGTGTGGAGTACCAAAACAATAGGGCCGATTTTTATTCGCCAAGGATGTTTCAGGTATCGGCCAATGGCGATGCTACGCTCAGCTATGGTGAAGTAATGAATGTGGTCAATGAAAACACCATGACGTACACAAAACGGTTTGGAAACGGGCATGAAATAAAAGCTTTGGGGGGGCTGACCAGCCAACGCACAATCACCCAGGGAGTGACAGCCGGAGCTACTGGTTTTGCGTTGGATTTGCTGACCAACCTGAATTTGCAGTCTGGTAACGACCCGAAGATCCCGCAATCGTATCGAACGGAATATTCTATCCTTTCTTGGCTGGGGCGGGTTAATTATTCTTACCAGGACAAGTACTTGTTGACTGCTAGCATCCGTGCGGACGGCTCTTCGCGGTTCGGCCGGGAGAACAGATGGGGGTATTTCCCTTCGGTGGCTGGAGCCTGGCGGATTAGCGGTGAGGAGTTTTGGGGGGATCTATCTACGACTATCAACGATTTCAAGCTGCGGGCCAGCTGGGGAAAGACCGGTAGTACATCCATCGATCCGTATCAATCGCAGGCAGTGCTTCTAGGGCTTCCCGTGGTATTCGATGATAATTTAACAGTGGGCTACGGGCCGGGAGGTATCCAGCCGAACCCTGAGTTGAAATGGGAAACCACCGGACAGTTCGATGTGGGCATAGACCTAGGTTTTTGGAACAATCGGCTATCGCTGGTGTTTGATTACTACCATAAGAAAACCCGGGATTTGCTGACGTCTTCTCCGCTTCCTTTGTCCAGCGGATACGTGTCTGTACCAAGGAATGTGGGCAGCGTGGAAAACAAAGGGATAGATGCTTCGATAAATGGTGCAATCGTAGATAATGATCGGTTTAAATGGAACGTGGGTGTAAACCTTTCGATGAACCGCAATAAGGTGCTTGAATTGGCTGACGGTGCTGATATCTTTGGCGCCACCTTGGGCCTTCCTGTCGGCTTGCCGGTCAGCTTAGTGCGGGAAGGGCACCCTGTAGGCGTGTTTTACGGGTATGTGGAAAACGGACTAACCGCCGACGGGGCAATCAATTTTGTTGACCTAGATGGGAACGGTGTCATCAACGCGTCGGATCGTACCATTATCGGTGACCCCAACCCTGACTATATATTGGGTATCAATTCATCGCTCACCTATAAGAATTTGACACTCTCATTTTTGCTCAACTGTGTACAAGGCAACGACATCTTCAACTATGGTTTTACGAATATAGCTGATGGGTTTAGCTTTGGAATCAACCAAATACAGGATGTTATGGGCAATTATTGGACCGCAGATAATCCCAATCCGAACGCAAAGTATCCAAAAATTAGTTCGACTACCGTTTACCGGGCATCCGACCGATATGTAGAGGACGGGTCGTATATCCGGATGCGGAACGTGCAACTGGCGTACACGTTTAAGAATCTGCGTCTTAAAGCGCTTAATCTGGAAAACTCTCAGGTGTATTTGTCTGCACAAAATTTGTTCACCATCACGGATTATTCGTTTTATACACCCGAGGTTAATACTGTTGGCGGCGGGATTTCCCGAGGAATTGATCAATACGGTTATCCGGACGCTCGTACATTTTTACTCGGTGTGAGGCTAAGGTTTTAGTCTGCCGTGCAGTGGATTTTAAGAAAATTGTCAACGCAAGAACAATAAAAAGGATGAAAAAGTTTGTTTTTATAGCTCTAATGGCTTTATCGGCAGTCGCTTGCAGCGACTTTCTGGAAGAGATTCCGGAAGACCGAATCACAGAGGAGAACTTTTACAAGACGCTCGAAGACGCGCAAGCCGCAGTCGATGCAATTTATCAACCAATACGTGTGGTATCGGTTTTTGGCGGCCAATACTTGCTTCAAGTGGAAATCATGGCTGAGTTTTCCATTGGAAGGGGCTCGACGGCCGCCGTGGGGGCCTACCAGGGGCTTGATGCGACCAATGCGCAGCGGGTCGGGCTGGTCTGGCAATACCTTTACCAAAGTATCCTCTATGCTAATACAGCCATTGAACGGATTTCCGAAATGACGGATGTCAACGAAACGGCCAAAGAAAGGTTACTTGCTGAAGCACGTTTTATGCGGGCATTCAGCTATTATCACTTGGTAAGACATTGGGGTGCCGTACCGTTGATTTTATCGACCACACAGGGGCACACTGCCCGAACGCCTGTGGACGAGGTGTACGCCTCGATTATCGTCGATTTGGAAGTTGGCGAATCGGTGCTGCCTGATGTACCCGCGCAATTTGGGCGGCCGACAAAGTGGGCAAGTAAGGCTTTCCTGGCGGATGTGTACCTGACCCGCGGCGAATGGGCGCTGGCCCAACAAAAGGCGGAAGAAGTGATCAGCGCAAACAAATTTGGCTTGGTTACTGTGGCCCAGCTCAACGATTGGGATCGGATCTTCGGCGCGGGGGCGAACGGCACTTCTGAGGAGATTTTCTACCTAAAATATAATCACTTGAACGGGACGCAATGGCCTCATAACCTGCTCTACCAGGGAACCCCCTATTCTCCGTTTGGAAACTATGTGATGACCTCCTCGCTTGATAATAAATTCCTCAATGAATGGAATGATAATGACTGGCGTAAACAGTGGGGTGTATTTACCCATTATACCGACCCGACTACAGGGCAGGAAGTGCAATTGCCCGGGCTAGCACCCGTGCAGTTTAGTAAATTCAGGGATCCTAACGCCCCGACCAGTTCAGGCCACGCGAATGACTATCCGTTCCTTCGGTATGCCGATGTCTTGTTGATACAGGCCGAAGCTTCGGCAATGGCTGAAGGTGGGCCATCTGCTACGGCCATCGAACTCCTGAATAGAATCAAACGGCGTGGATACGGGTACCCAATCGATACGCCGTCGCCGGTTGATTACCCGTCAAGTGGGTGGACCGCCTCATCATTTCAGGATTCGGTTTTGCAGGAACGGGCATATGAACTTTTTCTGGAAGGGAAAAGGTGGCTAGACTTGAAGCGTACAAATAAGATTAACGCGTCTATCCTGAAATACACCGGTATCACCGTGGCCGATGCGCATATCAACTGGCCGATTCCCCAGCAGGAGATTGACACCAATCCGGAAATCAACCAGGCGGATCAAAATCCGGGGTATTGATGGTTATGCGGTATGGATTAACGATAGGGTGGGGCGTAGTTCTCCTATGCAATGTGCTGGTGGGAGTCGCGCAGCATGTTGCATCCGTACGCATGCATCAGGGGGTGCCTACACTTTTTGTGGATGATAGCCCATACCCCCCTTATGCGTATATGTCCTACCTGGGCGAACCGGCTTATTACCGGGAAGCGGCGCAAGCAGGGGTGCATTTATATAATATCCCTGCTTACTTAGGTGACCGAGGGATTAATTCAAGTAGCGGGATTAAGCCCTTCCGCAAGCCGATTTGGATCGGCGAAGAGACCTTCGATTATGCAAGTGTTATCCATGACTTTGAGGAAATCATAGCTGCGGATACGCAGGCACTGGCCATTATCCGCATTCATTTGGACCCGCCGGTATGGTGGGAGCAAAAATACCCGGAAAGTGCTTGCTTGCTGCCGGATGGAACTACCTACCGAAATAGTTTTTACAGTCCGTTTTGGCAAGAAGAAGCCGGAAAGGTACTGAGCACCTTTGTTCGATGGTTGCTGGAATCTGAATATGCCGATCACCTGGTGGGTATCCATGTCGCTGGCGGGTTTACCGAAGAGTGGATGTATCACTTTAAGGATGAGTTTTATGACGATAATCCGGCGCGGTTACAGGGGTTTAGAACATGGCTGCGCGAACGCTACCGGTATAATGTGGACAGTCTGCGGCAGGCTTGGAACGAGCCTAGGGTGACTTTTGAGACGGCAATGCTCGCGGATATCAGCGGGCGGACCAAGTCGGAGCAGTGGCGCCATGCGGACACTTCAGGAAGGATATTCGACACCTTTGCTTTCCATGGCGAAACGATGGCCGATCATGTCGCCTATTTTTGCCGCATCGTCAAAGAAACCAGCAAGAATAGATTGCTTACCGGCGCCTTCTACGGGTATCACTATTTCGTGAGTGATCTGCGCCGGGGGCACGGGGCGCTATCAAAATTGTTGCGATGCCCGGAATTGGATTACCTGTCCAGCCCGAATGATTACAACCGCGTAAGTGGCGAAGACTGGCCCCCTTTTGCGGCCATCAAATCGGTGCAGCTGCATGGCAAGCTTTGGTTGGCGGAAAATGATACGCGAACCGCTATCACAACAATGTTGCGCGACCGTGCACCCGAAGTGGCCCCGCCGGGAAATGCATATACGGATGGCGTATGGGTAGGGCCGCAGTCCATGGACGTTTCGGTGTCCTTGCTTTGGAAAAATCTGGGCCGTATGTTGGCTTACGGTTATGGAGGGTGGTGGTTTGATATGTGGGGAGGCTGGTTCAGTGACCCCCGCCTCATGCATGTCATCGAAAGCGGGCAACGATTTTTCAACCGGTATCCAGACAAAGCAGTGCCACAGATGAAGGCAGAGGTTGCGGTCGTCGTAGACGAGCAGCTTGGCTTTATGGATGCTTCTTTCGGCAAACTAACCGGATCGGTGCTGCGCAACCGCTATCCACTGGGCAGAATGGGGGCACCGTATGATTTGTATTTGCGCGACGATTTGGACTTGCTGGCTGACGGCGATTACCGTGTGGTGTGGTTGATGGGGGTTCTCACCCTTACTGCCGCGGAACGGAAATTCATTAATGCTGCCACCGGACGGGGCGCTTGGGTGATTTGGACAGACGGCCATCGCTCGGAGGTCTTCCAGCCCGGGGATACGCCATTGATAACCACGGAAAAATTGCAATGGGAAGCTGCGGCACTCAACGACTTGCTACGCCGGGCTGGTGTGCATTGCTATGTAGATGGCGGCGATGATGTCGTCTACGCCGGAAGAGGTTGGCTATGCATTCACTCGCTCCACGGCGGCAAGAAGACGTTACGGTTGCCCTTCCGCGCGAAAGTAATCGATCCGGAAGATGGGCAGGTGTTGGCCGAGGCTGATACGTTTGCGATGCACATGCCGCCGAACACGACCAGGATTTTTAGAATTGAACCATCAAACAACCATGACAATGATACCTAAAAGATATGTTGCTTGGCAGTTCATCTGCTTATTGGCGATGACCTGTTTTCTGCCGTTTGGCGCATTCAACGCTGCTTATTCGCAGACCGGCGAACCTGACAATTTGGTTTCCTTAAAAAATGACCACTTCCAGGTGGCTTTTGACCGTACTACGGGTGAGCTGAAGAAAATGGTATTTCTGCCCGAACGTGTGTCGTTTTTAGCGGAAACCGCTTCGCAGGGGAGTTCGCCATGGGAAATAACAATAGCTGGTGGCAATCAGCCAAGCCGAGTCAATATCCAGTCGGCTACCCGATTTGTGTACCATCACACTGAAAATCAGCTTGAGCTGAAATGGAGTGATTTCCCCGAATTGCCGAAAGGTTTTACCGTGACGGCCTATGTGGGGTTGCTTCCGGACTCCGCAATGTCAACTTGGCGTATTGAGATTGACGGCATTCATGGGAAGCGTATCAGCAAAGTCACCTTCCCGCGGCTTGCCGGGCTCACTGACTTGGGGGATGAGGAGCTGGTGGCGCCTGATTGGATGGGGTCGCTGCTTCAGTCGCCTCGCAAGGAACTATCCGCATCTGGGGGAACACAAAAGCGGTTTGCGTGGTCTTATCCGGGCCATATGTCCATGCAGTTCTTGGCGCTATATAATCCGCATCGCGCAGGGCTTTATCTCGCCTGTGATGATACCGCGGCATATAACAAGGAGTTTTCGCTTTCCATGGATAGTGCCGAGCAGTTATCTTACAGCGTCGATCATTTTCCTCCCTTTGACGATCAGCAGGAAACCTATCGGCCGGATTATAGTTTTATCATTGGGGCATTCAAGGGGGATTGGTTAACGGCTGCACAGCTTTATAAAGGTTGGGCGGAGCGGCAGCCGTGGTGTCTCAACAGCCGTCTGAAAAACCGTCTGGTCCCTGCGTGGGTGGAAAACACGGGTTACTGGGTTTGGAACAGAGGCCGGGGAGCACATGTGCTCCCCCCGGCAGCGGCGCTGAGCCGTCGGCTGGGGCTTCCGGTGAATGTACTGTGGCACTGGTGGCACGGGGGTTCTTATGACGACTCTTTCCCCGAGTATTTTCCGCCGAGGGATGGCAAACAGCAATTTATAAGCGAATTGCGCAATGCACAACAGCAAGGAGTACATGCGTTGGTATACATGAATGCCTTAAAATGGGGCCCCTCTACCCAAAGTTGGAAAGACGAGCACGCTGAGCGGTATGCTGGCAAGGATATCCATGGTCATGCGTTGAGCCATGTATACAACATCTTCACAAAAAAGGCGTTGACAAATATGTGTGAGGCTACGGACTTTTGGAAAAACAAATATGCTTCGTTGGTGGATACCGCAGTGAACCAGTATGGTGTAGACGGGGTATACATGGATCAGGCTTGCCAGAGCCGTATGTGTTATGACCCTGCTCATGGCCACCCTATAGGTGGTGGCAACTATTGGGTTCAGCATTTCGCACGGAAAGATCAATTGATACGCGCATCCTTCCCTCAAGGAGGCAACCAGGTATTGGCGGGGGAAGGCGTCGGTGAGAATTGGCTGCCATTCCTGGATGTGTTCTTGGCACTGCAAGTGAGCAAGGAGCGGTATGCCGGCATACACAGCTGGCAGACGGTCCCCCTGTTTCAGGCGGTGTATCACGAATATGCTATCACTTTTGGTAATTACTCGTCGTTGATGACTCCTCCCTATGATGAACTATGGCCCCGGGAATTTGCTCCTGCTGATGCCGAAACGCCCTTAGACCCGGTATTCAATAGGCAGTTTTTAATGGAGCAGGCACGGTCGTTTGCGTGGGGTATGCAACCCATGATTGCCAACTATCAGCCATCGTTGGATTCGGCAAGGGAAACGGAGATCGGTTATATCCTGCGTTTGGGCAAAGTGCGGCAGGCGGGATTGAAATATTTCGTTCATGGCGAATTCAAGCGGCCGCCAATGATCGCGATTCCGGAAGAAACGATATCGATTTCGAAACTCTCCATCTATGCCGGTCATAACGAAAAGGTCACCCGCTTTGAAAAATCCTATCCGACGGCATACACTTCGGCATGGAAATCGCGTGATGGCTCATTGGCCGTTGCCATAGCCAGTATCAGCAGACAACATCTTCCGGTTGATTTTATGATGAATACGGCAGATTATGGCCTGGAAAGCGCTGGTGAAATCTATGTGTACGACGAAACGGGCATGACGAAGTTGGGCGACTACCGAGACGGGACGAGCAAGGTACGTTTTACATTGCCGCCAAGGGGAATATGTTTTATCGAATTTATTCCGTCATTATGAGGGTATTGCGTGTATCGTTGGTTTTGACCTTGATGGTATGCTGTGTGTGCGGCGTGGCGCGCCATGCTGACATGCCGCTGGTACCTGGAGCAAACCGTATGGATGTATACTTGCCGCTACTTGAAGGAAAGGGCGTCGGGCTTGCCATTAACCAAAGTTCGCTTGTTGATGGCACGCGACTGATCGATACGCTGCTCAGCAGCGGGGTGCATGTGGTGCGTGCATTTGGGCCGGAACATGGTGTCTCGGGTCAAACAAGTGCTAATCGGTTTGTTGCACATGGGACTGACGAGCGGACTGGCGTGCCTGTGACGTCTTTGTTTGGAGCATATTACAAACCGACCAAGCAGGATTTGGAAGGTATTGACGTGATGGTGTTTGACATGCAAGACGTCGGTGTGCGGTTTTATACGTACATTTCCACCTTGCATTACGTGATGGAAGCGTGTGCTGAAAATCATATCGCGGTAATTGTGCTGGATCGTCCAAATCCGAATGATGGCTATATCGATGGCCCGGTACTGGAGCCCGCATGCCAATCGTTTATCGGCATGCATCCTATTCCCGTGGTACATGGCATGACCATGGGCGAGTACGCTCGGATGATCAACGGCCAAGGCTGGCTCCATGGCGGGCTACAATGCCCACTTACGGTTATTTCCATGCTAAACTACCGCCACGGGATGGACGATGAGCTTCCCGTGCCGCCTTCGCCCAACTTAAATACGCAGCGCTCGATCTATCTTTACCCATCGCTATGCTGGTTTGGTGGGACCGCCATCAGCGACGGGAGGGGTACGTATACGCCATTCCAATTGCTGGGAAGCCCTGCATTGCGCGGAAAATATGCATTTTCATTTGTGCCGCAGGCAATCCATGGAATGAGTGAACATCCCATGCACGCGGGAGAC
The DNA here is from genome assembly GCF_016533505.1 of Parapedobacter sp. ISTM3. Taxonomy (NCBI): domain Bacteria; kingdom Pseudomonadati; phylum Bacteroidota; class Sphingobacteriia; order Sphingobacteriales; family Sphingobacteriaceae; genus Parapedobacter; species Parapedobacter sp. ISTM3. The sequence goes on from NZ_JAENGN010000001.1 coordinate 212,663, forward strand.
ACGTGCTATGGGTTGGACTTAAGGGGGCTGGATTTGGAGGCTTTCCGGGCGACTAAACGGCTGAACTTGCGGTGGCTGCTCGAACTGTACGAGGCCTATCCGGATAAAGCAAATTTTTTCAACCGCGAAGCGGAATTGGGCGAGGACGCTGTTTTGCATTTTGATCAACAGGCAGGAACACAGTCGCTCCGAAAGCAGTTGAAAGCCGGGTATACCGAAGCGCAGATCCGGGAAAGCTGGGAGCCAGCGCTTAACCGGTATAGAGGTATGCGGAAAAAATATCTGCTCTATGAATAAGCAGGAACTAAATCGTAGTGAAATAAACAACATAAATGTTCAGATTATGAAAATTCAGGTTTTATTATGGGTGATGGCCTTGTTTTTTATCGCCCAGTCATGTTCTTCTTCAACGAGTAAACAACAGGCTGAAACTGGTAGCGAATCCGTGCTTGCTGTTGAAGACAGCATCATCACCGGTGCGGCACAGACCGAAGCCTATGTCCCTTACCTTCAGGGTAGGCGGGTAGGGCTGACCATTAACCACACGTCTACCATCGGGGGCAAATTGAGCATGGATAGCCTGCTCGCCCTGGGTGTGCAGATTGTGCGGGGCTTCGGGCCGGAGCATGGCTTCCGGGGCGATGCCAGCGCAGGAGCCAAGATTAATGATGAGGTTGATGAGAAGACCGGGGTGCCGCTGGTGTCCCTGTATGGCAAGAAATATAAACCGACGAAAGCGGATTTAGCGGGTATCGATGTCATGATATTCGATATGCAGGATGTGGGCGTGCGGTTTTATACTTACCTGTCAACCCTCCATTATATCATGGAGGCCTGTGCCGAAAACGATATCGAGTTGCTCATCCTCGACAGGCCGAATCCGAACGACGGCTATGTAGATGGACCTATTTTGGAAAAGGGCTACGAGTCGTTCATCGGTATGCATCCGATTCCGATTGTGCATGGGCTTACGTTTGGCGAGTATGCCGCCATGATCAACGATCAGGGATGGCTGGCCAATGGGATAACATGTAAGATCAACGTGATCCCTATGCTGAATTACTATCACGGGAAGCCCTACACGCTGCCCATTCCGCCATCTCCCAACTTGAATACCCAGCAAGCGATCCTACTCTACCCGTCCACTTGCTTGTTTGAGGGGACCGATATCAGCGAAGGGCGGGGCACGATGCATGCGTTTTCCATTGTGGGAAGTCCTAGGCTTAAAGGAAAGTATGATTTTTCATTCACTCCGGAATCTATCCCCGGCATGAGCGAAAACCCCAAACACCTGGATAAAGCCTGCTATGGGTTGGATCTGAGGTCGTATGATACGGATGTGTTTAAGGAAACCGGCCGCATTAACCTGTCGTGGCTGAAGGAATTGTATGAAGCGTATCCTGATAAAGATTTGTTTTTCAGGGATTCCTTCAAACGATTGGCCGGGAATGACAAGCTCGCCCAACAGATTAGGGACGGTGTATCGGTGGAAGATATCCAACAGAGTTGGGAGCCGGGCCTCTCTGCGTATAAAGAACTTCGGAAAAAGTATCTCCTGTACAACTAATTAATTGCCCTGTGATGTTTGCAATGCTAGTTAGTATATGGCTTTCTTGGATGCCTTTGGTAGCTGATGCCGTTGACGCCGTGTCCGGCGCAGCCGAACCGGCTGTGCTTTGTGGTGCAGATCGCTTATTTGGGGAGTATATACATCTTATTAGTGGGAAACGCGTTGCGTTGGTTTCCAATCATAGCGGTAGATTGGCAGACGGAACTCATTTGGCGGATGCACTATACGCACATCCCGATGTGCAGTTGGAGGTGTTGTTTGGAATGGAATTCGATATACGTTCCAATGATTATGCTATACCACGCGATCCGCAGAAAACGATTGATACCCCCACAGGCGTGACAAAATACTCCCTGTACGGAGATATTCACAAGCCCACTGCTGCTATGTTAGGCGAGGCCGAGGTCATCGTATTCGATATTCAGGAGGTAGGCCTTCGATTTTATGAACACGTCAATATTTTGGGTTTCGTGATGGAAGCCGCTGCCGAACAGGGGTTGGAAGTCATCGTGTTGGATCGGCCAAATCCATTGAATGGCATCGATATGGATGGTTTTGTGACCGACGATAAATACCGCTACACATTCGGGGCATATGGAAAGATTCCCATTCGGCATGGCATGACCATGGGCGAACTGGCCAAGCTCTATATCGGGGAAAGGCTGCTTCGAGTGGAAGATGCGCCCAAACTTCATGTAGTGCCGATGAAAGGATGGCGGCGGTCAATGTGGTTTGACGATACGGGCTTGCCCTGGCGGAAGCCATCGCCTAATCTGCTGACGCTCGATGCCGTGATGGCGTACGAGGGCACGTGCCTGTTTGAAGGGTTTAATGTTTCGGAAGGCCGGGGGACAGCTAGGCCTTTTGAGTACATTGGCGCGCCTTGGCTGGACAATTTCCAAGTTGTCCGATTGATGGACAGCTTGGGCTTCGACGGAGTGGACTTCGAGTCCGTCACATTTGAGCCAACACAAATGCCATTTTTAAGTAGGCCACCTGAGTTTAATGAAACGCATTGCAACGGCGTGTATCTCCGTATCAGGGATCGCAATGTCAGTGCAGGATATCGAATTGGCATAGCATTGGTTTGGGCGATTAATCGGCTACATCCGGATAAACTAGTCTGGAATGAACAGGTACTATATCGCTTAACGGGAACAGATCGCTTGATTAGTATGATTAAAGCGGGAAAAACACCGGCAGATATCTATCAATCTTGGGAAGCTGAGGTAACACATTTTAAGCAAATGCGCACACCGTACTTAATGTATTGATAACTGGAAATTGATAGTGACAAAATGTTCCGATCCGTACTTTAATTGAGCTATAAAAAGAAAATTTCGTAAAATTGTTTTTACTTAGATATGCAGATGACGAACACTACCGAGAAAGAATCGAATTACCAGGATTTGGACAAAATGTCTGTTGATGAGCTATTGATGAACATTAACAAGGAGGATCAGACAGTTGCCATTGCTGTACAAAAGGCTATTCCACAGATAACGCGTCTCATTGAAGCTACCGTAGCTTCAATGAAAGCGGGAGGACGGTTGTTTTATGTTGGTGCAGGTACGAGTGGCCGTTTGGGGATTCTGGATGCCTCGGAGTGCCCGCCTACCTTCGGTGTACCGTATGATTGGATTATCGGCATCATTGCCGGAGGAGACAGCGCTATCCGCAAGGCTGTGGAGTTTGCCGAAGACGACGAAGAACAAGCGTGGCTGGACCTACAGGAATATGGCATCAATAGTAAGGATGTGGTGGTGGGAATCGCCGCTTCCGGCGGGACTCCCTATGTAAAAGGAGCACTGATGGCAGCCAACAACGCGGGCTTGGTGACAGGGTGTATCGTATGTAACGACCGTACGGTCATCGCCGCAGAAGCCCAATATCCCATAGAAGTGATTGTCGGGCCGGAATTTGTCACCGGCTCTACTCGTATGAAAGCCGGTACTGCGCAGAAGCTGGTACTCAATATGATTAGTACTGCGGTGATGATCCGGTTGGGCCGGGTAAAGGGAAATAAAATGGTCGACATGCAGCTAACCAACAATAAGCTGTTTAGCCGGGGTATCCGTATCATTATGGAGGAAACAGGGATTGATGCGCAAACTGCCTCCGATTTGCTTGAAAAGCATGGTAGTGTTCGCAAAGCTATCGAACATTCCCGCATAGCGGATCATTAACCCTAAACGTATGACGCCGACTGTTCTTCTGTTTTTTTTGGTGGCCTACTTTGGCCTCTTGCTTGGCATCGCTTATTTTACTTCGCGGAAATCAGCAGACAATGCCACCTTTTTCGTTGCTAACCGCAATGTCAAATGGTACATGGTAGCCTTTGGTATGATAGGTACGGCACTTTCAGGGGTCACATTCATATCCGTGCCGGGAGCGGTGGGAAGTAGCGACTTTGGTTATTTCCAATTCATATTGGGTAATGCAGTGGGGTTTGTCATCATTGCCTATGTGCTGCTGCCTCTGTATTACCGGATGAATCTTACCTCCATTTATACCTATCTGGAGGAACGCCTGGGGCAGCGGAGTTATAAAACAGGTGCCATGATATTCTTGATATCGCGCACGATAGGCTCGGCGTTCCGGCTTTATCTGGTGGCCATTATCCTCCAATGGTTTATCTTCGATGCCTGGAATGTTCCTTTTGCCGTCACTATTGCGCTGTGTTTACTGCTCATCTGGCTGTATACCAATAAGGGTGGATTGAAGACCATCATCATTACGGACATGTTGCAAACGTTTTTTCTGGTGTTGGCGGTCATCCTTTCCATCTATTTTATGGCCGATAGTCTGGGGTTGGGGCTGATGGAGACCATCGAGACGGTGAAAACAAGCAGTTATTCAACGGTGTTTTTTTGGGAAGATTTCCTGGGGAACCGCATCCATTTCTGGAAGCATTTTCTTGGCGGAATATTTGTAACCGTGGCAATGACGGGTTTGGATCAAGACCTTATGCAAAAAAACCTGAGTATGAAAACCATCGGGGAAGCACAAAAGAACATGCTTACCTTTACGGGGATATTTGTGATTATCAATTTGTTTTTTTTGGCTGTGGGCGCTTTGCTGTTTAACTTCGCCGCCAAAAACAGTATCGATGTGGCCGGCCTGCCTACACCGGACTACTTGTACCCCGAAATCGCTCTGCATCACCTGGCCATGGTACCGGGTATTATTTTTATGATGGGGCTTACGGCCGCTACGTTTGCCACGACCGACTCGGCATTGACGGCGCTGACGACTTCATTTTGCGTCGATTTTCTTAATTTCAACAAACGGGCTAATCCAAATGATGCTGATTTAGTAAAAACGCGGAATCGCGTACATTTTGCCTTTTCTGTAATCATGTTACTGGTCATCATGGTGTTCAGGGTCATCAATGACGACTCGGTCGTGAACGCCATTTTCACGGCGGCGACGTACACTTATGGTCCGCTGCTGGGGTTGTTTGCATTCGGGATTTTTACCACGCGGCAGGTGACCGATCGGTTGGTGCCTTACTTGTGTGTGCTGTCGCCACTCATCTGTTATTTGGTCAACACGTACGTTATTGTGCCCCACACCAGCTACGCTGTTGGTTTCGAATTGATCATCTACAACGGCGCGCTTACTTGGTTGATGCTCTGGGGCACTTCGTCCGCCGAACGCAAACCGGTGGTCAGTTAAAGAAAGGCTTCGGTTGTATGCAATAAGCATTAAATGTACTTGGGTTAGGTATGATTTATACCTATTAAAGTCTATCGATTCAGTATAGATTTGTTGGTATAAATGTAAGCATGAATAAGCTGATCGTACCAAGTGTAATTATTCTTTTTTGGATAAATGTCGCGTGTGGCCAACAGATCTTGGTCGGCACCGTTAAAAACACCGCAGACGAACCCGTTGTACATGCCACATTAGTGGTGAAGGGTACGAATGCCTATACCGTAGCAGATGAGAAGGGCCAATTTCACCTTACGGTGCAGGTAGCTCCTCCATTTTCGTTGCAAATTAATTCGGTTGGCTACCAGTCAAGGGAAATCCGTATCCATGAATGGCCGGAAGGACCGTTGCGGATTACCCTTACCGCGGACAACGTGTTGTCGGAGGTTGTGGTAACTTCCCGGCGGCGCAGGGAGCTGTTGCAGGAGGTTCCGATACCGGTGTCGGTTATTAGTGGAACGCTGGCGGACGATGCCGGAGCATTCAACGTCAATAGGCTGAAAGAGCTGGTACCATCCGTTCAGCTGTATTCGTCTAACCCCCGTAACACGGGATTGAGTATCCGGGGGTTGGGTACCACATTTGGTCTCACCAACGATGGGATCGATCCGGGCGTGGGCTTTTACGTGGATGGTGTGTATTATGCGCGGACAGCGGCTACAACGCTCGACTTTATTGATGTTGAGCAGATTGAGGTATTGCGCGGCCCGCAGGGTACATTATTCGGCAAGAATACCGTGGCGGGGGCTTTCAATGTAACTACGCGCAGGCCAACGTTCACGCCTGAGGCTAACGTTGAGCTGAGCTACGGAAATTACGGCTTTATCCAGGCAAAAGCATCCGTTAGCGGACCATTGAGTAAAAATCTTGCCGCACGCGTTTCATTCAGTGGTACCCAAAGGGATGGCTTGCTTTACAATGTAGCTACACAAAAGCCGGTAAATGACTTGAATAACCTTGGCTTGCGTGGCCAGTTGTTATACGCTCCTTCTGAAAACCTACACGTTTTATTTGCCGGGGATATAAGCCGCCAACGGCCTGACGGCTATGCGCAGGTGTTTGCCGGCGTAGCGCCCACGTTGCGGGCTGCCTACCAGCAGTTCGAGCAGATTCTTGCCGATTTGGATTATGAATTGCCAAGTCGAAATCCGTTTGATCGGGTTATCGATCATGACACACCATGGCGGTCTGGACAGGATTTGGGCGGCATTTCGGCGAATGTGGATGTGAAGGTTGGGCCGGGTACGCTCACCACCACGACGGCATGGCGCTTTTGGAATTGGGATCCTTCCAATGACCGCGATTTTACTGGCCTGCAGGGCCTCGCCTTATCTCAAGCGCCCTCACGGCACGATCAATGGTCGCAGGAAGTGCGGTGGGCAGGCGAATTTTCGAATCGATTGAGTGCTGTTGTTGGCCTGTATGCTTTCGGTCAGGCCTTAAGGGCTGATCCTGCGCATACCGAGGAGGCAGGCAGGGATCAATGGCGGTTTTCGCAGAATACCGAAAGCCCGCTTTGGAAGACCCCCGGCTTATTGGACGGCTACGGCATCAAAACCTATCCCAGCTTGGAAACCTTTAGTGGTGCTGTTTTCGCTCAAGTGGACTATGCCGTGACGTCGCGGTTGCGTATCCTTCCGGGTATCAGGCTGAACTACGACGACAAATCCGTGAATTTCAGGCGGGAAACTTATGGCGGTTTGCAGACCGACGATCCCGATTTGCTTGCTATTAAACGGGCAGTATATAGCAACCAAGCTTTTGAGGCAGACGTTGAGGATACCAATATCTCGGGGCAACTTACAGTAGCATTTAAGGCTACAGCTACTATCAACGCCTTTGCTACGTTTGCTAATGGGTTTAAACCCGTAGGCCTTAATCTGGGAGGCTTGCCGAATGCCAATGGTCAACCGATGTTGGAACTGGCCGTCATTAAACCGGAACGTGTCAACCATTATGAGGTTGGAATGAAAGCCCAATCGACAGCGGGTACCGTACTGAACGTAGTTGTCTACCAAACGGACGTTCGTGATTATCAGGCCCAAGTACAGACCGCTGACCTTTCAGTAAATAGAGGGTATTTGGCAAACGCGGAAAAGATACGAGTAAGAGGCGTTGAGTTTGATGGGAGCATTCGGTTCAATAACTACGTTTCTTTGTATGGGTCGCTTGCCTATACGGATGGCAAATATGTCTCGTTTACCAATGCCCCACCGCCGCTGGAAGAAACAGGCGGACCCACGTTCAAGGATATTTCTGGCGGTAAACTCCCCGGTATTTCGAAATGGGCAGTATCGTTGGGAGGGGAAGCCGCTACGGCAGCCGGTTCTTTTTTGGGGCATGACGGTCAGTTCTTTTTGGGTGTCGATGGTTTTCATCGGTCGTCTTTTTCTTCCAATCCGTCGCCATCAACCTACCTGATTGTGCGTGCTTATACCTTATTGAACGCGCGTATTGGTTTTAGGGCCCTGGATGGCGTCACGTTATTTCTCTGGTCTCGTAATCTGCTCGATACGGATTATTTCGAGCAACTGTTGCCTGGAGCCGGCAATGCCGGTCATTATGCCGGCGTGCTTGGGGACCCCCGGACATACGGCATTACGTTGCGGTACGCATTTTAGGCGTAATTAAGTGCCGACGATTTGGTGCGTCGCGATCTTTTTGTGGATTTTTGTCATTCGGTGCTCAATGCAAATGCGGGCGCATTTTTGAAGATGCGCCCGCGTTTTGGGTTATCGCCCGCGCCCCCCGCCTGTGATGTGGCCCCCGAAAAAGATACTGTTGATTACCAAACGGTCTGTACCATGCCAGTATTTCCGGTATGTGGGATCATCTGAAAATAAGATTACGTTTCCTTGACCGGCGGAAGAGGCCAATATATAGGCTTTATCCCGAAATCGATCCAGGTTATGTTTGGAAATATAACCATTGACCCAAGGTTCACTGTCAAACTGTGCCACGGTCGAGAACTGATCCGCACTGGGTAGCAGTATGGTGCCGCCGTCGATATTGACAAACAACTTGCGGTTTTGAAGTCCGAATGCCACGGGGTGGGTCACGTCGATATCGGCCGAGAAGATATTGCCACTTATGCGGTCTGGCGCCGTCGCTTCTGCACGCGTCACATAATCAAGCCGCCGGGGCTTTGGTTCCCGCTTGCGCGTAGTATCCCGGTATACTTTTTCACGTGTGATACCGTTGGCGATGGCCCATTCTGCTGCGGATTGAAATGCGATGAGCGTACCGCCACTGTTGACCCAGGATTTGATGCGCTCGGTTGTACCATTATCCCACAGGTCGTTATACGACCCCCCTGTCAGAATCAAAGTTGTATACCTGGTGAGGTTTGCTCGAGGGATATTGATTGGGTCAATTTTGACGACCGGTAATTTGAGATGCTCGTTGAGTAGGTACCACACCTGTCCGGCTTGGGCCGAATTGATGCCTTGGCCAAGCACCAGTGCGACCGTGGGTTTATTGAGCGCCTGGATATTATTGCTTCCCAAGTCGATGCCTTCTACATTAAACCCGGTGGAAACGCTGTAGAATTTCAAGCCGGTATCGTTGGCAACTGTTGTGATGGCTCGGTGCAGTGAATCGCCACCGATGGATTGTCCAGCTACTGGAATAACCAGCGAGCCGTATCCGAAGTTTACAGGTCCGTCTGCCGTTTGGGACGTAAATGGCTTAAATGCCGCTTTCACGAATACCCCTTTTTCGAGCAGTGCATATAGCGCCCTCGGGGCGTTATATTCCGTCCAACCCATTAAGTAAGCATAGCTAGGCTTGTTGCCGACGATTGATCCCGATATAGTTTTAACGCTACTTACGCGATTCCCGGCCTTGACTTCGCTCGCAGATTTGGCATATTTCAGCCCATAAGCGTGGATAATGGAATAAGAAGTACTGCCATAAAAAACACTGTCCTGTATTGGCGGAGTTTCTTCAAAGATCGAATGTACCAACCGGAATTGTGGCTGCATTGCGGGCACCACGTAAGCCGAGCCCTGCTTAAATGGTTTGCCGTCGATGGTTTGGTCACCTCCAAGCTCGAATACTGCTATCCGATGACGTAAAAGCAGATCGACCAATTTTTGCGTAAGTGACTTGTCATGTTCGTCTCCGAATACATATGATTTAGTTTTGTGCGCGCGGGCTTCGTCCAATGCCGTTCGAAAAAAATCCTTTTGCAGTTTGAATAATCCGGCTTTTTCAGCGACAGCTCCTTTGATGGTGGCCAGCCCGGTAAGCAATTGATTCCGGACGGTAAATCGAAATTCCAGCAGTCCGTTTGGGGTTTCCTGTAACAAGCCTCTCGAACTGCCTTGTTCAAACGTTGCACCAACGGCCCCATGAAAATCTGGGTAAGTGGAGCCATAAATGGGTGAAAAATTATCGAAGACCTCTTTGGTGAAGTAAAGGGAGCCAATGCCATCTAATGCTTCAACGTGATATTTCGCTAGTACTGCATTGAATTCATACGAAGATTTTGGAATCAGCGGACTCTCGGAGCTTTTGGGAGTAGGCTCAAAATAATAGGTGCTGCCACCGCCCATCTCATGGAAATCGATGTGTACATTCGGGTACCATTGATGGAAAAAATCGATTTTCGGTTTGGTTTCTACCTGGGTTATGCTCAACCAGTCTCGGTTTAAGTCTGTAAAATAGTGGTTTGTCCGGCCGCCGGGAAATTGCTCTAAGTGTTCCTTATCGAGCGGATCGGCCACAGGTGGGGTTGACTTATAAGCATTGTGCCAATTGGCGGTGCGGTCGCGACCATCCGGATTTTGGGCGATGTCAATGAGTATCACTGCTTCACTCAACCATTTTTGGGTTTCTTCGCTTTGGCTGGCGGCAAGGTAGTAGGCGGTAAGCAAGGAAGCCTCTCCACTGGAGGTCTCTGCGCCATGTACGCTATAGTCTAGCAGCACCACCACCGGGGACGTGCCGGCATCGAGTTGCGGCGCTTGTGGATCAACCTGTCTGATATGTTCCTGCCGGATTTCTTCCAAACGTCCGTGGTTGGCGGCAGACGTAATTGTTGCAACTGCCAACGGACGTCCCTCGTAAGATTGGCCAATGATTTCGACACTGATTTTGTCTGAAAGCCGGTCGAGTTCTTGGAAATAGGCGATTATTCGGTCGTGGCGTGTGTAGTGCGAGCCGATAGGATAGCCAAGGAACGCCTCAGGCGAGGGGATGGACGGGTCGAACTGTGCGGTTGGAAAATAGTAGCTGTCTTGGGCTACGGCGCCATCGATAACGAGGCCAAAGATGAGTAATTGTACCAAAATGGTTTTTAGCTGCTTCATTGTGATTTCTAGCGGTTTGAAATGGTGAATATTAATAACCTGGATTTTGTTCGACATCAGGATCGGAGAGAATATCCGAAAGTGGAATAGGAAAAAGCCAAAAATTGCGATTGGCCAAACCCAGCACATCACCGGCACGCTCGGTGCGGACCAGATCGAACCAGCGGTGGGCTTCAAACGCAAACTCGACGGCACGTTCTTGTTCAATAGCCAGCAGGATTTCCGCCTGGTCATCAGAGGTTAGGTCATCCGCGTCCGCGCGTGCCCGTATGGTGTTCAGATCGGCCAAAGCACCTTCCAAATTATTGAGGTGGGCGCGTGCTTCTGCGCGGATGAGGTATAACTCGGCAATCCGGATGACGTAAGCCGGATCGACGCTTGAAGAGGTCGTGTTGTACAATACGCCGTAGACCCCCGTACCGCTACCGGCGATAAGTGCGTGGCGGGCGCCACCAATTGCTGGATTATTTAACCATTCAACAGCCCGGTCAGATGGCTTTAGTGTGTATTGCCCGCCAAAGGAACTGGGGTACCAAAGATTCCAATAGCTGTTTCGGTCGTTGACGGAAAACGAGAGCTCGAACACCGATTCCGTGCTTAAAAAAGGTTCGGCAAAAAATTGGTTGAATGGTTTCACCAGCTGGTATTTGGTGTTGTCAATGACTTGCGTAGCATAACTTTCGGCGTCTGCCCATTGGCGGCGATAAAGGTGAAGCCGAGCCCGCAATGCACGGGCAACGCTTTTTTGCGCTCGGTTTCGTGTACTGTTGTCTTCGGGCAACAGTTGTTCGGCCTCTATTAGGTCGGCCAACACTTGGTCGTATGTCTGATCGAGCGTACTCCTTCGGATGCCTTTCAATGCGTCGAGACTTTCCGTTGGCTGCAATTGAAGTTGTATGCCACCCCATCCGCGTCCCAAGTCGAAATAACCCAGCGCCCGGATGAAATAAGCCTCACCCAAAATTTTACTCTTTTCGGCTTCGGGTAGCAGCGGGTCATTGACAGTGGCTATTTTGGCGATAATGTGATTTGCAGTATTGATGGCACTGTAAATGGTCTGATAAGCCGAAACGGTGGTTACATTATCTGCCGGGATAGCATTTTGATCCAATTGCAAGTATTGGCTTAAGGTACCATTGAAAATAATCAAATCTGCAGGCATCGTACCCAACGTGGGATAGGAAGAGGCGTAATAGTTTTGTATTTCATGGTAAGCACCTGTGATTGCTGCCCTCGCCGTACTTGCATCCACGATGGCTACGGACGAGGCAAGGGCATTAGCCGGCAGTTCAGTGAGGTGTTTCTCGCAGGCACCAAATCCGAAGACTAAGGCAACGAGACCGGAGAGCATCGATTTGCGGTTAGTTAGATTCATACAGTATTTTACAAAGTTAAATTAAAACCTAATTGGATTGTCCTGGGTTGCGGCACGGTTGCCCAGTCGTAACCTGCTGTATTCTGACTTGCACTTTGCGAACTCACCTCAGGGTCTAGTCCCCCATAATTGGTGAAGGTAAGCAAATTCGTGGCTTGCAGGTAGGCGCGCAAGCGGCTTAACCCGATTTTGTTACTAACGGTAGGCGGTAAGGTATACCCAAGGGAAACCGTGCGGAGCCTGATGAATGAGCCGTCTTCGAGATAACGGCTGCTGAGACTGGCTACATTGCCGCCGTAGTTGTTGGTGGCCGAATTATTTTCAGTGGGATCGCCACGGTAGGTGGTAAGCCGCGGTATGTCCGTGATATCTCCTGATTGCTGCCAACGTTCCAATTGTCTGGGAATGAATCCGATGTTGGCTTGGGTGCCTCCATGCACCAGAAAGAAATCGTGCATATTTAAAATTTTGTTTCCCTGCTGAAAGTAAAAGAAGAAGCTAAAATCGAACCCCTTGTAGGAGAGGTTGTTCGTCAGCCCACTGGTGTAGTTGGGCAGCGCATTGCCGACAATATGGCGGTCTGCCGAGGTGATGATGCCATCGTTGTTCAGGTCTTGGTAAACGGCATTGCCGGTTTGCGGGTCGACATATAATTGGCGGTACAGGTAGAATGAATTGACAGGATACCCGGCCCTTAGGATGGAGGTGTTTCTCCCAGATGCGCCCTGCGTGATATCTGACGCCAGCTTTTCAATTTTATTCCGGTTGAAACTGATGTTGAAATCCGCACTCCACCGGAAATTGCGATTAGCCACATTTACAGAATTGAGGGCTAATTCAATGCCCTTATTGCGTACTGCACCGTAGTTTTGCAAATACGAGGTAAAACCCGAGCGGTAAGGGACGGGGACATTCAGCAATAAGTCATAGGTATATTTGTTGTAGTAATCGGCAGTGATATGGAGCCGGTTACGGAAAAAACTTAGATCAAGGCCTACGTTGATTTGACGAGTGGTTTCCCATGTTAGGTTTGGATTAGCCAATTGGGAAGGAGAAGTACCCGGTTGTTCAAGGTAATTTGCTCCTGAAGACCAAAGTCCTTGCGCGGCATATGCTCCTATACCATTTTGATTGCCGGATAGGCCAATGCTCGCTCTAAATATCAAGTCGCTGAAGACATTGAGATTTTGGACGAACGGTTCCTGCCCTGCGCGCCAGGTTAGTCCTGCCGACGGAAAATAACCCCAACGGCTGTTTGCGCCGAATTTGGATGAGGCGTCACCACGTAAACTGGCGTCCACCGTGTATCTGCCGAGATACGTATACGTTGCTTTCCCAAAAAACGAAACAAGCTTGGATTGGGCACGGGAAGAAGAACCGGAGCGCGTGGCTGCAACCGAAATATCTTTCAAATTATTGGTAGCGAAGCCTTGGCCGCTGGCAGATGTGCTTTGATCCAGCACGTTCTGCAAGGTGTTGCCCACCAAAGCATTGATATGGTGCGTGCCGTTATTGCCAAAGGTCTTGATGTAGGTGAGCACTTGTTCGTTGAGTAATACCAAGTTTTTTGTTTCTACTGATGATGCGGATCCGCCGACACTCAGTCCGGCAATGATTAGGGTGTTGGCATAGTTGTTTTCATAAACGCTGTTATTGTCTAAACTCCAGCTACTGCGTAACCGGAGTTCTGGCAGGATGGTGTATTCAGCATAGCCATTGCCAATCGTGCGCCAACCCACGGCATTATTGTCGAGATTTTCTATCAGGGCGATATGATTGTCAAAACTGCCATGGCGCGCAAATGTTCCGTCACCATTGTAAACGGGCAAAAACGAGCGCGGGAAAATTGCCGAATTGATGACACCACGGGGGTTGTTGTCGCTACTGCTCACATTCCGGTATGTACGCGAAAGATTGATGCTGGTGCCTACTTTAAGCTTGCTGGTGACCGCGTTGTCGTAATTAATCCGGCCGGTATAACGGTTGAAGCCGGAAGGTTTGACAATGGATTCCTGATCAAGGTAACCGAAGCTGATGTAATAATTGCTGTTTGCGTTTCCTCCCTGTGCTGACAGCTCATAGTTTTGCGTGCGCGCTGTACGAAATAGGTCGTCGATACGGTTGTAAGTGGCGAAATTGGCGGCGTCGGAGAACGGCAATGTAGCCGTAGCGGGGTCCCGTCCGTCGTCGATGGCTGTGTTTAGGGCTGATTCGTTGAAAAGCTGCGCCGTGGTAGCGCCATCGGTTACTCGAAATCGTTTTGCCGCTTCGGACCACCCTTGGTAGGTATTGAAGCTGATGCTGCCCTTTGTATTCTGCTTACCCCGTTTCGTGGTGATGATGACTACGCCGTTGGCACCCAATGATCCATAGATGGCGGTGGCGTTGGCGTCCTTAAGGATTTGTACATCTTCGATGTCCGAAGGGTTTAAATCGGCCAGAGGGTTGGACTGCTGTTGATTGCCCATGCCGGTTGTAATCGGGTCATTATTGCTGATAAAGACACCGTCTACGACATAAAGCGGATCCACAGATGCATTTATGGAATTGTTTCCCCGGATGCGGAAGGTCACTCCGCCTCCCGGCACACCGGAGTTTGCACCGACTTGCACACCGCTGACCTTGCCCTGTAGGAGCTGGTTGATGCCAGCTGCAGGGATCTCGTTCAGTGCCTCGGCCCTGACACTTGCGATGGCACCAACGATATATTTCCGTTGCTGTGTACTGTAGCCCGTTACCACGACGTCCTCCAGCAATGTGGCGTCCGGCTCAAGCGCTATCTGTATGGGGCTTCGCTGCACGATGACGGTATCTGACTTGTATCCGATATAGCTGACAATCAATGTATAAGGAAAGGGCTGGCCGGTTATGAGCCTAAATGCCCCTTTGTCGTCTGCCGTTGTGCGATGTGTGACACCGGCAATTTGCACGGAAGCGCCAGCGAGGGGCTCCTTCGTCGATGCGTCAATGATCGTTCCGTTCAACGCGGAATTAACTAAAGGTGTGGTTTGTTGTGCCCAAGCCCATGGAGATGTATGACTCAGGGATAAGGCGACTGTTACGCTTATCGCAAGCCATGATTTTCGCCTTAAAAAAGGCGAGGATGGAAAATGTTTTGTGTTATATTTAAGGAACATCGTTGTCTCTGTTTTTAACATAGAAAATAAGCCGGTATGCGGCAATGGTAATTCACGCTGGCATCAGCTGCCAAACGGACCTTTGAAGAAGCCGGATGAAGATAGGGGAGAAACAGCAGTGCTTATTGACAACTGCACGTGTACATGCCGGGCATGTAAGTAGCAAAGGAGGGAGTTGGCGGTTGGGTGGCGGCGGAAGCTTGGAAAGCCCCGTTCCAGGGATATCCATGCCCAAATTCGGACAAAAGAAAAACAGGTCGTATCATCTTATATTTATTTAATTACTTAAGTGTTTCCTTGATGGATGGTCGCTGTTCCTGCACCCAATCCACGCTGTCAAAAGTACGTGATCACCTGCTTCTGATAAACCTATAAATACTACCTATCGTAGGTAGTTTTCATGCCCATTCGGTAAATGGTTGGAAGCGGGAAGGGATCCCAACCCTTCCCGCTCTCTTCATCATAAGTTAGGATTGTTGTTCCATTCATTCACGGGAATGGAAAAAAGGTAATAGGGACTGTTTGCCACTAATGGGCTGTTGTCCGGGAATACCCGGATGTAATGGCCTTTTATTAACAGATGCTGACCGTTGGCCGGATAAGTAAGTGTTGACTCGCTGCGGTCGACGGCGCGTTGCAATCGCAAGATGTCGGTGAGTCGGAATCCTTCACCCCACAATTCGCGGCGGCGTTCGAGCAGGATTTCTTCGATGAGTTGCGCCGCATTGAAGGCGGTTTCTTCGAGCTCGGGCAGGTTCCGTTTCAGGCGGAGTTCGTTCAGTGCGAGGAGGGCGGTTGACAGATGGCCGAGGCGGGCTTCGCTTTCAGCCTCTATAAGCGCTTGCTCAGATGCACGCATTAAAGGAATATGGCCGGCTCGGTCGGGCTTGTTGATGAACTTTTTATACTTAAGCCACCTGTAAATCGGATGTGAGGGGTCACCTTCAAATTCAAACAGCGATTTGCGGATGTCTTGGTCGTCGAATAATTGCCAAAAATAGGGGTCGGGCATGATGCTCCGGTAGCCTGTGGGCGGAGTGACGTCAATGTAAGCGAAAAATGAAGCGCCTCCGAGATTCTGGTCGGCTTGTTGGGGGTGCCCCCATATCCATTCAACGTTACTGGCATCGTTGAAACCTTCGAGGTACTGCTGAGCACTCATAATGGGGAAGCCTTCGCGTGCCTCGCGTGCTTTCTGCGCTGCCAGCTCCCATTGCTCGGTGGCCAGATAAGCGCGAGCCATCAGTCCTTTCACCACGTGTAAGTTGGGCCGGTTTTTGATTGTGCGTTGATACGTCTCGAGCAGTTGTTCGGCGTTTGCTAAGTCAGCAAATACTTGATTGTATACGGCTTCTACGGTAGCCCGGCTTTTCCCTTCAGAAGCTGGGCTTGTTGGCTCGGTATAGATAGGTACAGCTGGCGCGTCTTTGTCTTTGGCGTACGTAAATTGGTATTGTTGCACGAGGTTGAGGTAGGCAAATGCCCGCAGTGCATAGGCTTGTCCTTTTAGCCACTTTTTTTCGTCGTCCGTACCATCGGCGCGATCCGTGTTGGCGAGAATGTTGTTGGCATTGTCGATGACTTTATAAAGTAATGTCCAGAAGAACAGCGCCCGTCTTGTGGTGTTGTCATAAGGGTCACGGAACGGGTAGGAGTCTCGGAATCCGTATACTCCGTCCCTGGCGATCGCGTCTTCGCCCATCACCTCGTTAGTCAGCATGATTGCTGCGAATCCCGGATTGTCTTGGGAGGTGGCATTTTCCATCAAATACCGGATGGTGCCATTTACCAGCGCATCGATGTTTTGGGTCGAAGAGAAGGCTTCATTGCCTGTGAGGTTATTGGCAGGAGCCGTGTCGAAAAAGCTGTCACTGCATGAGGTAGTCAAAAAGACTAGCCAAACGCATACTATAAAAGTTATGTTCAATCGTTTCATCGTCTTGTTAAAATGAAATATCCATACCAAAAGTGAATGTTTTCTGCGCCGGATAACGGTAAAAAGTTACCCCATCCACGGCTTGTTCGGGATCGAGGCCATCCGGTCCGAAAAAGGTTAGTAGGTTTTCACCCCGTCCATATACACGTAAGTGCTGCAAACCAATACGGCTGGTCCACGAAGAAGGGAATGTGTAGGCCAGGTTGACGTTGCGCAACCGCGCATAGCTGGCATCGTAAAGAAAACGCGATGATATGCCATTCCAGCCCGTGGTTACCGTGGTGAGGCGCGGTATATCGGTGTTGGGGTTGTCGGGGGTCCAGCGGTTGAGCATGTCGCTGCTCCAGGTACGGCCAAAGTTTTCGCCGTTGTGGGATAGCATGACGCGATCCAGGTCAAGTATCTTGCCGCCGAGTGAATAGGCCAATAAAGCCGATAATTCAAAACGTTTATACGTAAATGTGCTTGTCACGCCGCCGTAGAAATCAGGCAGCGAACTGCCCTGAAAATATTGGTCGGCGTCTGCAAAGACACTGGTGGTCGAACGGCCGCTTGACGCATCGCCTTTATACCAAAGCGGCTTGCCGTTTTCCGGATCCACACCCGCCCATTCGCGGATATAAAAGTCATATACCGAGCTGCCCACGACCAGTTTTTTTGTGCTTCCTAACTGGCCAACGTTACCTGAAATGATTTCGTTTTGTGGCAATTCGGTGATCTTGTTGGTGAAATGAGCAAAGTTCACACCCAAGTTCCAGCGGAATCCGCTGGCATTGACAAGAACACCCTGCAGCTGTCCTTCAAAGCCTGTGTTTTGTAGCGAGCCGATATTGTCGTCGATTTCACCGAACCCAAGTGACGGCGCCAGCGGCCTGCTGAATAACAAGTCTTTAGAGCTGCGTTTGTAGACTTCGAAGGTCCCGCTCAAACGGTTGTTGAGTATTGCAAAGTCCAGCGCAGCATTGAAATTGAGGTTAGTTTCCCACTTTAAGCCCGGCGTGGGCAAACGGGCAGTAATTAGCCCCGCCTGGCCAAGGCTGTTGTATATCGAATAAAGGTCCTGGTAAGCATAGTATCCCCCCAAGTTGTCGTTTCCTTGTGCGCCATAGCTTGTCCGTATGGTCAGGTTGTCGAGCCACGACACGTCAGCGAGAAAAGCTTCGGACTTGGCGTTCCACGAAGCGCCCAAGGACCAGAAATCGCCCCAGCGCGACTCAGGGCTGAAGCGGGAAGAACCGTCTCGCCTGAAGCTGGCCGAAAAGAAGTACCGCTGGTCATAATTATATTCCAGTTTGCCGAGGAAACTGGCAAGCTTGTAGTTGTCGGACAAACCGGTGAATGCCGTGATGAGCGAAGCCGCGGCGGGTTCTTGCTTGCCAGAAAAGCCAAAGTTACTGCGCCCACCGGATAGCGACGACACGTTGTAAACATAAATCTCCTGCCCGGCCAGTATATTGACATGATGCCTTTCGGCGAAGTCAAATGTGTAATCCAACAGGTTGTTGAATGTATAACCCAACGCCCGAGAGGCGCTTTTGGTGACGGAACCCCGGTTTGCTACTCCGCTGCCGAAGTCCGGATTGGTATACGAATGGTTCAGAGCGTTGGTGTAGTCGGCATTGATGCTGCTTTTAAAATGTAAACCAGGGACGAGGTTAAGCTGGACGCGGCCGCGGAAGGTGATGAGATCCCGCTTATTATTGTGCTTGTTAAGATAAGCCTGTCCAAGTAAATTGGTTCCTGCCGATGCCGTGCTGGGACGGTAATTGCCAAAATCGTAGATGCGATTGCCGTTATGGTCAAGTTTGTAAGAGCCATCCGGATTGCGTTCGTATAGCGGATAGATGTTAGCTATTAGTCGACCGATGTTGGCGTAATTCCCCGTGTTGCTGTCGGACTGCGGTGGTGCATCTTGGTTAGTCGTAGACGCGGATATGTTGACGCCCGTTTCAAACCAGCGATTAACCTTGGTGTTGTAGTTTACCCGGGCACTGAGTCTGGTAAATTGTGAACCGATAATGAAGCCTTGATCCCTGAGGTATCCTCCAGACACAAAATAGCGGGATGAATTGCCGCCGCCGCTGATGCCGAGATCGATTTGGTTGCGCATGCCGTTGCGCGCCAGGGATTCGGCCCAATCATCATTCCATAATGGGGTAGCTCCAGCCAAAAGGCGACCATTACTTCCCACTGGATTGGGGTAGCTTGGTCCGAATGGGTTTATCTTCAGTGTATTGACGAGTTCATTGCTGGCGTATTGCGCCGCTTCTTCCGGGGTTTTCCCTTGATCCAACTGATTGTTGCGCAAGGCCTCCCATTGCAATTCGAAATAATGCTGTGTGCTCAATTTACTGTAGTCTTCTACAGCCCTGTTGGATATACCCGAATTGGCGTTGAGTGTCACGGTCGGGTTGGCGTCGAAATTTCCTTGTTTAGTGGTGATGATGATGACGCCGTTGGCTCCCCTGGACCCATAAAGTGCGCTTGCCGCGGCGTCTTTCAATACCGATATGGATTGGATGTCGGCAGGGTTGATTGCGTTGATATCGCCGGCGTAGGGTGCGCCGTCCACCACGTAGAGCGGGGCACTGGACGCATTGACAGAGCCGATGCCGCGTAAGCGTATTTCGGCGTCGCTGCCCGGTTGTCCGGCCGAGGCTACAGATTGCAAGCCTGGTACAAGCCCCTGCAACGTCCGGCTCACGCTTGAAACCTGCTGCTTGTTGATCTCCGTGGCGCTGACCACAGATGCTGAACCTGTATAGGTGGCCTTGGTAGCGGTGCCATAGGCGACGACCACTACTTCACTGAGCGCACTGTTGACCGGGTTGAGCGACACGTCCAATGTGCCCGTCGTGGCTAGTAGTTCACGTGATTCATAGCCGATGTAACTAAAAACCAACGTGGTGTTGGCGGCAACATGAATGGTATATCGGCCGTCACTGTTGGTAGTCGTAGTGGTTTCCGTACCCTTTACTACGATATTGACACCAGCCAGTGGCTCATTCGTGTTGGCATCGCGCACTTGTCCCTGAACCGTCTCCTGCCCGGCCAGCCCAGCCGTGGGATTGACGATTAACCCGATCAGGCACGATAGGATAAAAATCAATGGTTTCATATTTATTTGTAATTTTTATTAAAATATGGTCAGCGCATTTATTGGGCAAAGCTCACGCAAGGGAGGGATAATCGTCCCTCCTTGCGGCTGCCTTTTTGCGTTTTTTAGCTTATTCGCCTAGCAATTCCTGTAATTTTTTCTGCAGTTCTTCCCCCCGGAGATTCCGCGCGACGATAGTCCCATCTGGTCCAATCAGAAAATTCGCCGGGATGGCCCGTACTCCATAAATAGCCGCAGCTTCACTTTCCCAAAATGTCAGGTCGGAAACATGCGGCCAGGTAAGCTTATCGGCTTCGATTGCTTTTAGCCAGGCCTCTTTTGTCTTGTCGAGTGAGACGCCGAAGACAGTGAAGCCCTTATCCTTGTACCGTTGGTAGGCGGCCACGACATTGGGGTTCTCCCTGCGGCAGGGGCCGCACCATGCAGCCCAGAAATCCAGCAGTACGTACCCTTTACCGAGGTGGTCAAAAAAGCGAATGGTGCGTCCGTCCGGTGCGTTTGAAGTAAAGTCAGGGGCTTTATTACCTGGTAATACGGTTTCCAGCGTATTGGCGAGCCCGAGTAATACGGTTGCGTACTGGGTATGCTGTAGTGACGGAGCGAGTTGGCTTACATAATCCCTGATTTCTGAAGGGCTCAGCCTGTAGGCAAAGTAACGGTATAGAACATACGCGGAGGTGATCGAGGCAGGGTCTTCCTTGATGAAATCGGCAATTTGTATATTCCGCTGGCGGCTGCTGTAATCCACAAAACGGTCATGCGATTTAGAGCCGGACACCACGGTATTGCGATAGGATTCACCGCCGTCGAACGCTACCGTTATCGGCCCCTCTTCCAGGAAAATATAAAACGGCGTCTTGTCTTTTTCAAGCGTGAGTCCGTACAGTTCAGGCAACTGCACGCTTGTGGCGAAGCTGAATGCACCGTTTTGAAGTGCCGCTGAATCAATGGTGTGGAAAATCTTATTATCAAACCGCTGTAGGTATATCGTGCCGGTTTGCATGTCCTTTACGGTACCCTTAAGCTGTAGCGGTTTGGCTTGCTGGGCATATACAGCACTGAGCAAAAGTGTTGAGAGTATGCTTAATGTTATTCTTGTTTTCATATTTCGTTAGTTGTTTTTTAAACGATAATCCAGTGCTGGGGCGCGGTCGCCAAGTAATGACTCATAGCGGAAGTTGGCACCCCTGCGGGATTCGAACTCTTCTTTTACTTCATTGATCAACGTTGGCTTGGTATAAAGGTCTATAGCTGTGAGGGCAAAGACCTTTGCGGTATTGATGAGCGACTTGGTGCCGATGGTGGTTCCGCCGGACGCCACATTCTGCCAGCTGTGGCCAGCACTTCCAGGTACGAAGGTAGCGGTTCCAAATGATACGGTTGGTACGTTCCAGCTTACGTCACCGACGTCTGACGAACCACCTCCCTGTGACGGTTTTTCTTCCTCCAGCGGCTGGACTTTCGCAACGTCATCCAACGCAGCGCTGTTAAGGCCCAAATCTTTCACGATAGCTTCGGCGAAAGCCCGCTCCCGGCTGTCATAGTGAATGCCGCCCACTGTTTCAAGATTTTTTTGCACGATTGCCGCTAGTCGTCGATTAGGCAGTTTCTCGTAGAATCCTGCAATAATTTCGCTGCTTACCGTGGTTTGGGTGCCTTTGGCAGCCCCTTCGGCAGCTTCGTTTACCCAACTGACGAGGTCTTGCAGTACCTCCCGCTTAGGATGGCGGATGTAATAGGATACCTTAGCGACTTCGGGTACTACGTTGGGTGCCTCGCCTCCGTTAGTAATGACATAATGGATACGTGACTCTGACGGAATATGCTCGCGGAGCAGGTTGACCATGTAGTTAAGGGCTTCCACGCCATCTAACGCGGAGCGCCCTTTATCGGGACTGGCTGCCGCGTGTGCCGCCTTGCCGTGGAAGGTATAATCAACCATTTGGATAGCCGTACCCGTAGCTACGTTCACGGCATTTCTCGTGGCAGGGTGCCAATCCAATACGACATCGATTCCCTTGAAGAAACCATCCCGCACCAGATAAACTTTCCCGCCGCCGCCTTCTTCTGCTGGGGTGCCAAATACTTTTATGGTACCCTGGTGGCCGGTGCTTGCCAGCCATTCCTTGATGGCGACGGCCCCCGCTACCGAGGCGGTGCCAAATACGTTGTGTCCACAGGCATGGCCGTTTCCGCCTTCAGTTATCGGCTTGCGGTAAGGTACGGTATCCTGGGATATCCCCGGCAATGCATCAAACTCGGCTAAGATGCCGATGACAGGACTGCCACTGCCATAAGTGGCGATGAATGACGTGGGCATTCCCGCTAATCCGGCCTCTACGGCAAAACCCTGTTCTTCAAGATGATTTTGGAGGATTCCTGAACTTTCCTTTTCCAGAAAGCCCAATTCAGGGGTTGACCAGATAGCTTTTTGGATTTGGTCGTAAGTTTGGAACGAACGGTCTAAATAACTTAACGGGATATCCGTCGTGTTTTGACCAAATAGGGCGAAGGGAAGTAGTATGAGTACGATAAATGTTTGTTTTTTAATCATGTCTGTCGCTATGTTAGTTTTGTGATAACTACGTTTTCATCATTGCCGGTCCCGTCGTGGCTCATCCTCGTTTTGATAATCAAGTAAGTGTCTTCAAGTAGCTGAGATAATTGGATGCTTGGCATCGCGTACATAGCAAGCATTTCACTTATCTACACCTTTGGCAGCGCCCAAGGCAGGATTTAGCACCTTAATGTAGCTTCAGGTTGCTAAGACGTCACAGGGCCTTTCCCTCGGTCTTTCTTGATAAGCACAAACAAAAAGAACTCGGCGGAGCAAAAGTAAAAATAAAAACTATTAAGTTTATAGATTTTATGTGAAATATTTATTTGCGGCGACAATGCTTGCAGCAGAAGTAAAGCGATTATTAAAAACAAAAAAAGAGGCCTTATAACTAAAGCCTCTCCGGTCTAACGGGTTTCGAAATGATCCCCGCATAAGAAGTTATTTAACGGGTGTTAATAATTAGGGTTTTGCTGATTAGCCAGAATTGGATTTGTTGTGACTTCCGTGTTATTGATCGGCCATAGGAAGCGGTAGTCGCTATATGGAATGGCTGGAATCTCTGCGGCGATAGCGGGTTTTCCGACCCCGTAATCCGATCCGTCGTTTTGAAATACACCGCCCCAAGCGCCCGATTTAATCTTCGCTGGAATACCTCCGGTGCTGTAATCAGGGTCCAGCACCAATCGGTGGATGTCTGGCCAGCGGCGTCCTTCTGCGGCAAATTCGATACGTCTTTCGTTTAGAATCGCCTGGATTAAGTCAGTAGGAGCTGATGTAAAACGCGCATCGGCTGGCACGGAGCGATCACGGACAGCATTGAGCAGCAACAGTGCCTGCCCCGTATTGCCCGTTCTGGCATACGCTTCCGAGACATTCAGTAATACCTCTGCATATCGAAGGATTGGAGCCCAATCGGATTGGGTGGTGTAGTCTGTGTATTTCTTGGTAAAGAAATGACGGTACGTCCCTGTCTCGTCTTGTACCTGGAGCAGCTCACGGCGTAAATCACCTGCTACCCAAAACGATGCATTATATAGGTTAGGACTGGTTGATACCAATCCGCGGCCACCAGGTCCTGCGGGACCCAGCATGCGGGCGAGTGAGCCATTGGTGCCTGGGTTTGAATTTTGTCCGTTAGCAATTGAGAATATGGATTCGGTGTTGTTTGAGTAATTAGTGAAAGGTCCGTCAGGACTTACTGTCAGCGAGTAGCTACCTATCGGGCTGGTAAACGTACCGCCGGTGGCATCGGTGCCCAATTTAGTTCCTTCGGCAATTACACCTGCCCAATCGCCAAGATGCAGTTTGATTCTTGTTTTTAAGCCGATTGCGGCACCCTTTCCTGCTCTGTTGATGGGGCTGTTTGCGGGTAGCACACTTTCTGCATAATCAAGGTCGGCAAGGATCTTTTCATAGGTGCCGGCAACCGTGCCGCGGTCTACCGTGCTCGCCCGTTCAACTGTCTCCGTGGAATTAATGCCAAAATCACGGTAGGGCACACCATAGGCACCGGCATTCGCCCCCTCGGCATAAGGCAGGCTGAAGTGCAACAGCAGTTCGTGATGTGATAAAGCTCTTAAGAACCGAGCCTCGCCTTCATAAATATTAGCCGCTTCCGGGGTGATGATTCCTGCGGATTCCGCTCCGCGCACACCTTCTATGAATAGGTTCGCCTGGTTAATAAGGTTGTAGAGCTGATCCCAATGGTTGGTGTTGTTTGCCGAGGTCGTTGAGTAGGTAGCCTCATAGGTGATTTGGTAAAACTGCTCCAGATTCACCACATCTTCACCTCGAACCTCAGCCTGCTGGATAGATGCCGCTCCAAATGGATATCCCCGTCCGGCGCCACCGTTATAGGTGCCAATGGCTGCTTGGCTGTATACTCCGTTTGCTGCCAATTCGACGTTTTCAGGTGTGTCAAATATTGCTGCTTCGGATAGTCGATTATAGGGGCCTAATTCCGTAAAACTATCCTTGCAGGAAGATGTGGCAAAGACCAATCCGCTCAATAGTATTAATGTCTTGTTTATCCTTTTCATTTCGTGTCAGATTTTTGATTATAAACTCAAGTTGATGCCAAACGTGAATGTTCTGGGGACTGGGTTTACGTTGTCGTCCAGGCTGGGCGCTCTGTTTGTTGTGACGCTGTTTGCAATTTCCGGGTCGATACCTGAATATCCCGTGATGACAAAGGCGTTCTGTACCGAGGCATAGATCCGGGCGTTGTTTACGTTGATCCGACTTAGCAGCGCTTGGGGCAATCGGTACCCCAAGGAGATGTTCTGGAAACGCAAATACTTTCCATCTTCAAGGAAGCGGCTGTTCAAATGGCCGGCTTGATTAAGGCGGTTGGTCTGTCCGGCCCACAGGATCGGAACATCTGTGTTTGGATTTTCAGGTGTCCATGCATTGAGCATTTCCCGGCTGTTGTTTGCGTAAGATTGGGTGGTGAGGGTCGATTGACGGGTGAGGTTGTAGACCTTGTGCCCACCAGCAAATGTCAGGAATAAGCTAAAGTCAAAGTTTTTGTAGTTGAGGGTATTGTTGAATCCACCATACCAAGTTGGGTTTGACTGGCCTAAAAAGATTTTGTCTTCAACTGCATTTAAGGCGCGCGTTGTTTGAGAGGTGTTCGATGGGTCGTTTGGATGGAATATCGACCATGATCCATCTTGAGGGTGGATTTGGGCCAACGTCCGAACTCCATCTAAATATTGGACGAAAACAGGGTAGCCGTTTGCCGGATTCACCCCATAATATTCGTAGCCGAAAAATTCAGCGATAGAGCGTCCGACTTCAGTTCTGTGGTATGTATTTACCAGGGGTGCGCCGGCCAGCTGCGTAATTTCGTTTTTGACGAAGGTTAAATTCAGGTTAGAAGTCCACGAGAAATTAGTCTTGTGGATATTCGTCGTGTTTAGTGTGAATTCCCATCCTTTGTTATTTAGCCTGCCGACATTTGTGTTTATCTCATTGCCGGGTATGCCTTGCGAAGGCGGGACGGGGACGGCCAAAATCAAGTTGTCAACATCATTTTGGAACCAATCGGCTGTCAGTGTTACCCGGCTGGCGAACAGGGACAGATCCAAGCCTACGTTGGTTTTTTTACTTGTTTCGAATGTTAGATCGGGGTTGCCGACCTGCGAAAAGAAAAATCCGCTGATGTCGCCGTATAAACGAGGGGCATAGACGCCTGCATAAGGAAACGCGCCGATTTCAACGTTGCCGACTTCGGCATAACCTCCCCGTATTTTTAAGTCATCGATGAAGCTTAATCCATCAGCATTTTTAAAGAATCCTTCCTCTGAAAGCCGCCAACCCAACGATATACCGGGTAGCGTGGCTCCTTGGTTGCCCCATGGTAGGGACGAAATTTTGTCATGTCTCAGAGTTGCTGTAAGTAGGTACCGGTCCAATACCGAATAATTCAGCCGCCCAAAGAGTGACGTGAGCGATCTTTCCTCGTAGCCGCCGCCAGAATTTTGTGTTCCGAACGTGCCGGAGATAATGTTCTTTTCGCCGAAAAAGGTATGCGCGAGGTCAATGCCTTGGCCAAAGAAGTTGTTGTCAAAGCTTTTCTGTGCTTCATAGCCGCCGACGAATCCGATTTTGTGGATACCGACCTGCTTATTGTAAGTGAGCGTATTTAGCCAGTTGTAGCGGAAAAAGCGGGAGTAGTAGTTGTAGACTACACCATTGCTGCCTCTACCGTCGCCGTGGTCAGGATTTTGGTATTGGAAACGCTCGGTGTTTAGGTTGATGAGGCTAATCTGCGTTCTGAGGTTCAGCCCGTCGGTAATTTTGACATCTGCAAACGTAGATCCGGTAAAGTTCAGGCTTTTCGTATCAAACCAGTTGTGGTCTAAAACATATTGGAGGTTGGTCCGATTGTCTACAGTGTTGAATAGGTTTGCGCCACTGCCTAATGCGGTCCCCGATGGATTAAGGTTGTATGTGCCGTCGGGCCACACGGCCGGAACATTCGGTGGAAGTAATACTGCGCTGTTTACGTTGCCGGATAAGGCACCTGCTCCGGTGTTTAATCCGGTGTTTGTGGTGTGGGATAATGATCCGGTAACACCCAAAGTGAGGTAGTTATTTAGCGTTTTATGCTCCAGGTTTGTCCTTAGCTGATAACGGGTTTGGTCGTTATTGACTGTGATCCCTTGCAAATCAGAATAACCTAATGAGAAGTAGTAGCTTGTCGCTGGCGTAGCTCCGCTGAATGACAACGCATGGTTTTGCTGAAAGCCGGTCCTAAAGACGATGTCTTGCCAGTCGGTGTTGTATGGCTCATTGGTTTCAGGGTTAAGTGTAGGGTTGGCCATGGATGAGGTTACCCCGGTGTTTGCGGCTTTTTGGTTGTTTACAGCGATAAACTCGTCAGCATTGAGTAAGTCGAACCGCTTAGCCGGTTGCGTAGAGGCAATCCAGCCATCGTACGTTAGTTGGGCTGCGCCTGATTTGCCCTTTTTGGTGGTTATCAATATGACCCCATTAGCAGCTCTGGATCCGTAGATGGCGGTAGCCGAGCCGTCTTTGAGTACTTCTACGCTCTCAATGTCATTGGGGTTGATATCTCCGAGCGGATTATAAGCAGCGTTCCCCGAACCCCAGTTGCCGGATACGTAAGGCAAGCCATCGACTACATATAAAGGCTCGGCGCTGTTCGAGATGGAGTTTGTGCCCCGTATACGCACGCGGGCTGCCTGGCCAAGGATGCCACTCGGTGTGGAGGCTTGTACGCCAGACACCTGTCCTTGAAGGAATTTGTCAAAACTGGGTAGCGCGACATTCTGAAAGGCTTCACCCTTTACCGTGCCTATTGAGCCGGTCAGATCCCGTCTTTCTTGTGTGCCATAACCAGTCACCACGACCTCGCTTAATGCGGTCGCATCAACAGTCATTACCACATTAAGTACATTGCTTGACCCCACCTCCACGGTCCGGGAAATGTATCCGAGAAATCGGAATTCCAGGGTTTTAACAGTTGATGGGACATTGATGGTGTACGTCCCCGAGGCATCAGTTTGAGTGGCGACGCTTGTTCCAACAGCGAGCACCGACACCCCGGCTATCGGAGCGCCGTCGTCAGAAGCGGTGACGCTACCGCTAATTCTCCTGTCTTGCGCATGGACTGATCCTATCAGCGCAATGCCCAGCATAAAAAAACATAGTAGTTTTTCTTTCATGTGATTGAATGTTAAGTGAAAAATTGATGGTATTTAGAGAAAAGTTATCTCCCAAGTTTAAATAACAGCTTACAATTCGAATAAAGTTATTAAGCCCTTATATGAGTTGAAACGTTCGGTTTGCTTCGAAAAACATGCTGCTGTTCGTTGCGGTGTTTCGATTTAGATGCAAAATGACTTTACGGAAAGTTTGTCGGGTTGTTTTTTGTTCGATGTGGCATGTGTGTTTGTAAAAAATGTAGCGATAATGTGTGATTTACGTTATAAAATGTGTTTGTATGTGCAATTTTATAATAAAAAAATGATTTTTAAGTAAAAAAATTACATTTTTATTTTATTATTATTGTATTATGCTTTTTTTGCTGATTAATTGTTGTTTTTCTTGGGTCATATTTTGTGGAAATAGTAGTCGTTTCGATTTATAAGGCATTTTTTTAAGAACGGCGGATGTTTCCATCCACCGCCTTCAACTAAACAACAAACAAACTTCTTTATTTTCCCGTTGCCGTCCGGCAAAAAATATCTACTTATTTGGTAGTCTTTTTTAATAAAAAAATATACTTTTGCATTGCAACAAAGATAACAGGTTCATGTAAGGGAAAAAACGCATAAATCCTGCGGCAAATGCGCAGATTCTATGCCCAAAAAAAGCAGTTATGGTACAAACGGGTATTTTAGCTAATATTAGAAGACTCCGGAAGGCACGCGGGTTCTCACAAACGGATATGGCGGAAGCATTGCATATCGCATTGAAGACTTATCAGAATATAGAAGGTGGCGTTACCCGTATAGATATTGATCGGCTTGGCCAGATAGCCCAGGTGCTGGATGTTGGCCTGCCTAAACTGTTAACCGATGAAGAAACGGCCGATATGGACGTCGCCAAATTTATCAGTGAGGAAAAAGCATTATACCACAAAATTATCCATGATAAAGAGGCGTACATCGCGCAATTGGAAGATAGCATTCGCTTTTATCAGGAAATGCTACGAGAACATCGGGTCATATGACGGAAGGTTCAGTGAAAATGTTTAACCTTGCACCATGTTGTTTATCATTGATTAATGAACTTCCTTCGATCTAAATTGCCCGATACCAGTACTTCGATTTTTACCCGAATGTCGCAACTGGCCGCAGAGCATAAGGCGATCAATCTTTCACAGGGCTTTCCGGATTTCGACTGCTCGCCAAAGCTCATTTCATTGGTGGAACGGGCGATGCGGAGCGGGCAAAATCAATATGCTCCCATGGCAGGGGTAATGGCGCTCCGCGAGCAAATAAGTGCCAAGGTGGAAGCGACAATCGGCGTGGCTTACCATCCTGAGACCGAAATTACTATCACGGCTGGAGCAACCCAGGCGCTTTTTACCGCAATGGCGGCCGTAATACATCCCGGTGATGAAGTGATTCTGTTCGAGCCGGCCTACGATGCTTACGCACCCAGTATCAGGGTGTTTGGCGGCATACCCAGGCCTGTTGCCTTACTTGCCCCTGATTTTGCGATCGACTGGAAAGCAGTCGGGGAACTAATGACGCCCAGGACGCGACTGATTATTATCAATTCTCCCAATAATCCTACCGCGCGTGTGTTGACAGGCGCTGATTTCGAGCAGCTTTCCCGTATCGTCCAAAATCGGCATTGTTTTGTGCTGAGTGATGAAGTGTATGAGCATATCGTGTATGATGGGATTACGCATCGCAGTGTTATGCATGATGCTGAACTTCGTAAGCGGGCTTTCATCGTAGCCTCTTTCGGTAAACTATACCATTCCACAGGCTGGAAAGTTGGGTACTGCCTTGCGCCCGAAACTCTTACCAGTGAATTCCGTAAGGTGCACCAGTTCAATGTGTTCAGCGTAAATACACCTGTCCAGCATGCACTGGCGGGCTTTTTGCATCTCAAGGATGAGTACCTTGGTCTTGGCGCGTTCTTTCAGCAGAAGCGCGACCTTATGCTTGACGCGCTTCAGGCGACTCGCTTTGGGGTGCTGCCTTGCCAAGGCACCTATTTCCTCCTGGCTGATTATTCGTCCATCAGTGATTTGCCTGAGCATGTCTTCTGTCAGGAGCTGACCAAGCAGTATCAGGTAGCCACGATCCCGGTTTCGTCGTTTTACAGCCAGGAGACCAATCAACGACTTGTCCGGATTTGTTTTGCTAAACAATCCGAGACAATGGCGCAAGCTGCCGACCGCCTTGCCCGTGTCTCACAGTTGTAAAGCTATGGTGGGCATTTTTCACCGTCCGATTGTACCGCCGTTAGTTGATTTGCCGTACACCCGTAGTGGCACCGCCATCTAACGTGAGGTTCACCGGTTGGTTGGTCTCCCACGCCCCACGTGTGAAATCCGGTATATCGAGTGAGCCTGATCGGTTGGTTACGGACTGTTCGCTCAACGGAAAGATACTGCTCCATAGCGCGCCGTCGTAAACGTCTTGGTCCAGCGGCAGGCCGTTTCGCAGGCAATCGATCAACCGCCAGTCCATAACGAAATCCATTCCCCCGTGTCCGCCTATTTGCTTGGCTACCTCGCCAACATGTTTGATGAGGGGCGGTGTGTACCGATTATACAAGTCCTGTAATTCGTGTTCTTTAAGCCAATCATGGCCAAAAGCAATGCGCTCAGGTGACGGCCATTTGGACGCTACGCCCTTGGTCCCGCTGATGAGGTGAATACGCGAGTAGGGACGCGGTGAGCTGACGTCATGTTGTACCATAATGGACTTTCCCTTAGCGGTCTTGATTAAGGTCGTGTTCATGTTTCCACGGTAGTTCGCGCCTACAAAAGGTTGGAAAAATCTGTCTTCTTTGGCTTTTTCCGCAGCGGTTTGCGCCATTATGAAGTCATTGGTCGAGAGCGAGACCAAATAGTCCATCTTGTCGCCTCTATTGATATCGAGGCATTGGGCAATAGGGCCAAGGCCGTGGGTGGGATATAGGTTTCCGTTGTGCGTGGCATTCATCCGTAGCCGCCACATATCGGCATAGCCGTTTTTGTCAAAGTTCAGTTCCAGTAAATCATGGATGTATGCACCTTCAGCATGAATAATTTCGCCGAATAAGCCGTTTCGAGCCATATTGAGGGTGAGCATTTCAAAGAAATCATAGCAGCAGTTTTCCAGCATCATGCAATGCCGCCTTGTTTTTTCGGAGGTTTCCACGAGCTCCCAGCACTCGTCAAGGGTGACCGCTATGGGTACTTCGCACGCCACGTGTTTACCGTGTTGCATGGCGTAGACCGCCATCGGGGTATGCAGGTGCCAGGGGGTACAGATATACACGAGATCGAGTTCCTCGTTGGCCACCATGTCTTTCCAGCCCTCTTCCCCACTGTAGGCCTTGCCTTTCGGGAGCCCCGCTTTTTCCAGTATAGCCTGTGTTTTTTCAACCCGATTGGGATCCTTGTCACAGAGCGCTTTGATTTCCACGCCGTCGATGTGCGATATGCGTTGCACAGCACCGGGGCCACGCATTCCTAAACCGATAAAGCCGATGCGTACCTTGTCGATCTTGGGTGCGGCGTATCCGCTCATGTTAAAGCGCTGGGGTCGCATCTGTTGATAAGATGATGGCTGTAAGTTCTTTGCATTTGCTTCGCCCGTCACGGCCGGTAGCGTTGCTACGGCTCCAGAAAGCAAGGTAGCGTTTTTAAGGAAGCTTCTACGGTTGTATTTCATAACAGCAATTGGGTAGT
This sequence comes from Parapedobacter sp. ISTM3, assembly GCF_016533505.1. Lineage (NCBI taxonomy): Bacteria > Pseudomonadati > Bacteroidota > Sphingobacteriia > Sphingobacteriales > Sphingobacteriaceae > Parapedobacter > Parapedobacter sp. ISTM3. The sequence goes on from NZ_JAENGN010000001.1 coordinate 244,272, forward strand.
AACAATTTTTATAAGCAAGTATAGGACGGTTAGTCGAGTAATCAAAGCGTTAAGTCAACGCAACCGTTTGTTTAAAATGCGTTATCCGTCAATAGTTCTTTTTTTAGCAATCCCCTCCGCTTCCGAAGGCTATTGTGGTTTACCGATCGGCTACCGTTTGCTTACCTTTCGTCTATCCCTCGCTTACTCCTGGTTTACACTTGCTATACCCTTTCTTTACCGATTCCATACCGATTCCATACCGTTTCTTTACCCTTTCCATACCGATTCCATACCGTTTCTTTACCCTTTCCATACCGATTCTATACCGTTTCTTTACCCTTTCTATACCCCTTCTATACCCTTTCTATACCCCTTCTATACCCTTTCCATACCGATTCTATACCGATTCTTTACCCTTTTCTTACCCGTATAGTAACCGATGGGTACGGTAAAGGTAGCGGATCTGTAACGGAATACCGTTCAATTCCTATCTTCAGCGGCTACCGGTGGTCAATCCGGTGGATGTTCTGGTAAGATTCGAAATTTTATAAGCATTACCTGGCGCGGCATTGATGACAATGTGCGTTCCGGGGGCAGATCAACCGACGCACACGATTGCATAACGTTGTCCATCTAAAAAAAGCAATTATTTGCAAAAAATCTACGCGACGTATAGTCATTTATCATTAGTTTTGCGTCTCACCTTATACGTAATTCCTAAAATGGCGAGATTAAATTTACTGGAAGAAACACGCTTCGAGAAAGTACCCGTAAGTGTTTACTCCAATCCGACCACGGCTTCGTTGGCCGTGGCCAAGCGTATTGCCGACCTTATCCGCGGCAAACAAGAAAAAGGTGAGCAGGCCATCCTTGGCCTTGCTACAGGTGCAACCCCTGTAAAAGTATATGCAGAGTTGGTACGCCTGCATCGGGAAGAAGGGCTCAGTTTCAAAAACGTCATTACCTTCAACCTTGACGAGTACTACCCCATGTTGCCCGATTCGGAACAGAGCTATGTGACGTTCATGAACAGGCACCTCTTTGATCATGTTGATATTGACCGGGCCAATGTACACATTCCCGATGGCACATTGCCTATGGAGGCTATCCATGACTATTGCTTGGCTTACGAGCAGAAGATTACGGAATTGGGTGGCCTCGATCTGCAGATACTTGGTATCGGCCGTACAGGTCATATCGGATTCAACGAACCGGGTTCTGCTCCCAATTCCGGCACGCGATTGGTTACGCTCGATGATTTAACACGTCGTGATGCCTCCCGCGATTTCGGCGGTAAGGAAAATGTACCCACCAAAGCCATCACCATGGGTATCGGCACTATTTTCAAGGCCCGGGAAATTATCCTGATGGCATGGAATGAGAAAAAGGCCGAAATCGTAAAGAAGGCTGTCGAAGGCGAAATTTCGTCCGATGTCCCTGCTACCTATCTGCAATTGTCCGATAGCGTTGAGTTTGTACTCGACAAGGATGCGGCCTCCCAACTGACTCGCTTCGATACTCCTTGGCTGGTTAAGGACTGTGAATGGGACCGGAAGACCATTAAAAAAGCAGTTGTTTGGCTTTCGCAGACACTTAAAAAACCCGTGCTGAAGCTTACCGAAGACGACTACAATAACAACGGTATGGCTCAATTGGCAACAGAAAAGGGCCCTGTTTACAATATTAACATCGATATTTTCAACCAATTGCAGCATACCATTACGGGATGGCCCGGAGGAAAACCGAACGCTGACGACAGCCAACGGCCCGAACGGCGTGATCCGGCGAAGAAGCGTTCCATTATCTTTTCGCCACATCCGGATGATGACGTAATCTCCATGGGAGGTACGTTCATCCGCCTGGCAGACCAAGGACATGAGGTGCATGTGGCTTACCAGACGTCCGGAAACACGGCGGTTTGGGATGATGACGCCTTGCGGTTTATCGAATTTGCAACGGATTTTGCCAAATCGCAGGGTATCGACACGCAAAAATTGGAGAGCCTGTATAAGGATGCACGGCAATTCATCCAAGGCAAAAAACCCAACCAAATCGATACGCCGGAATTGCTTACTGTCAAAGGGCTTATTCGCAAGGGAGAGGCTATTGCCGGTGCCCGGTTTGCAGGCCTCCCCGATGAAAACATCCATTTTCTGAATTTACCATTCTACGATCGCGGAAAATACAGTAAAAACTTGGTTTATGAAGACGATATCCAACAGACAATGGAACTGTTGCAACGTGTAAAACCTCATCAGATTTTTGCCGCTGGTGATTTCGCAGATCCGCATGGTACCCATAAAGTGTGCTTTGATATCATCCATGAGGCAATGAAACGGCTGCGTAAAACAGAGGCGTGGACAAGAGACTGCTGGGTATGGCTGTACCGCGGAGCTTGGCACGAATTTGAGATCCACGAGATTGAAATGGCTGTGCCGCTTTCGCCACAAGAAGTGTTGCGCAAACGGTATGCGATTTTCAAGCACCAGTCGCAAAAAGATGTACCCGTGTTTCCCGGCGACGACGCGCGTGAATTTTGGGTGCGTGCTGAGGAACGTACACGGGAAACCGCCAAATTATACGACGGCCTGGGAATGGCTGAATATGAAGCGATAGAAGCGTTTGTACGGTGGAAATTTGAAGATGACTAACAGAGAAGCCACAGGCAAAGGCTTTTAACTGAAAATGGCCGTCTGGAAATTGCTCCAGACGGCCTTTTTTTTTAACGCTTTTTAGATCGCGTCAGACAACGAAGTAAACGTGAAGTCTCTGATTTTCATGGGGGGTACCATGATATTGCCTGAGCGCTCGGTCTTGCCTAAGTCCTCGACGTTGTTAAGCATAATGATTGGGCTCTCATTGAATCGGAAGTTTTTTATCGGAAATTGAATGGCTCCATTTTCAATATAGAACGTACCGTCGCGGGTGAGTCCGGTAAGTAACAGGCTCTGTGGATCTACCGATCGGATGTACCAGAATCTGGTGACCAGGATGCCACGCTCCGTGCTTTTGATCATTTCTTCCAGCGAAGAGTTGCCTCCCGGGATGATCATCCCCCAACTCGATGGAAGTGGGTCTACCCCTTTTTGGGCAGCCCAATATCGCGAGTACGACAGATTTTTTACAATACCGTTTTCCACCCAGGTTGTCTTTTTCAGGGGAAGCCCATCGCTGTCCCATGTTGGCAAAGGTAGTTCGGGATTTAACGGATCGGAGTAAATGCTGATGCGTTCGTCGAAAAGCTGTTCGCCGAGCCGTGTCCCGCCCCCTTTCTTGCTCATGAAGCTCCTTCCTTCGTCGGCACTTCGGGCATCGAATCCGCGTAATATCCAGCTTACCAGATCACTCGCCGCCAAAGGCTCGAGTATGACGGTATACTTACCGGGTTCGATGGCCTTTGCGCCGGCGGATGTCTTGGCTTTTTGGGCAGCCACCTTGCTCATTTTTAGGGTGTCCAGCTTGTCTACGTCGTTGAAACTATTGCTGGTATAGCCCGATCCGGTGCCTTCCTGGTTGCGTATGGTAACGGAAAAAGACACGTTGGTACTCCGGTTGTAGGCATAAAGTCCCTTCGAATTCATCATTGCCCGGAAGCCGGTGTTGTTGTTTAGAAACCCGGCGGCTTCTAACTGTTCATCCTTGGAGACTTGGATGCTCTGACCGACCATGTCTGCCCGACGGGCCGGGTCAATGGCTGCAGTATTCGCTACGTAGGTCAATGATTCATCATAGGTCTGGGGACCCAACATCGGCATATATTCTGGATTCTCAGGGGATAGCCGGGCCAATTCTTCCGAACGTTCGACGGCCTTCTTCAGCGAGGCGTCATCAAATTCATTGATACTTGCCGAACCTACTTTTTTACCATATACCGAACTTACCGAGAGGCTCATGGTGCTCGCCGCGCCAGCGGTTGAAACTGCGTTGTTGGCATAGCGGATATTCCCTTCGTCGTTACCGCTCAGTGAGGCTACGCATTCGTCGGCCGTGGAAAACCTCAGTACCTTGGTTAATATAGCCTGTGCTTCTTCTTTGCTTAAAATTGCCATTGTATTAAATATTTCTTGCTGTATTGATTACATTAACTCCATTGAACCGTGTGGTCGCACTGCCGTGGGATACGGCATTGCTCTGCGAAGGCTGGCCTTTGCCGTCATTAAATGCACCACCGAGTCGGTAATCCGATTCGTCGCAGATGCCTGCACACGAATTCCAAAATTCCTGTGTATTGGACTGGTAAGCCACATCATTGAGCATGCCCACGATTTTACCATTGCTGATTTCATAAAATAGCTGTCCACCGAACTGGAAGTTATATCGCTGTTGGTCTATAGAAAAACTACCATCGCCAATAATGTAAATCCCTTTTTCCACATCTTTGATCAGATCGTCAACAGATAACTTCGTTTTGCCGGGCTGCAATGATACATTGGGCATGCGCTGAAACTGCACATCCTCCCAGCCCTGGCTATAGCTGCAGCCGTGTGATTCGTTTTCACCGAGAATATGCACTTGATCGCGGGTGGCCTGGAAGTTGACCAGAACGCCATCCTTAATCAGATCCCATTTTTTGCATTTCACGCCTTCGTCATCGTAACCCACCGCACCAAGGGAACCAACTTCGGTTTTGTCGGCTATAACATTGACCAATTCGTTGCCAAAGTTGAAATTTTTGGAATTCAGCTTATCCATCGTCAAGAAACTCGTGCCTGCATAGTTGGCCTCATAGCCCAATACGCGGTCAAGTTCGGTGGAGTGCCCCACCGACTCATGTATAGTAAGCCATAGATGCGAGGGGTCAAGCACAACGTCGTATTTGCCGGGTTCAACGGATTTGGCTTTGATTTTCTCTGTCGCGTTCTGGGCGGCAGCCTTTACGTCTTCCAGAATGTCGTACCGCTTCTTATAACGTGTGACCACGCCTGCTACTTTGTCTTCCGGGCGGGCGTTTAGGTATTCATAGCCCATCCCCATTGGCGAGCTTAGCGCATTTCGCGTTTGAAACTTGCCTGAGGCACGGTCAATGACGGTCACGTTGAAACTTGGATAGATGCGGTGGATGTCTTGGTCGATATACGATCCGTCCGTGGAAGCAAAATATTTCTGCTCATTGATGGCCGCTATGCGGGAGCTGACAAAATTAGCGCCATTTTCCATGGCTACGCTATTGACCTGTAGCAGCAAATCTACCTTCTCTTTGATAGGCACTTCAAAGGCATTGGTTTCAATAGGGGTCTGCCAACTGACTTCGCCATAACCTTGTTGTGGAGCTAAGACAACCGGGCTGCCCTGTATCTTTGCGTTTGCTTTTGCGATAGCAACGGCTTGGCCGGCGGTTTTTGCGATGTCTTCCTTCGTCATATTGTTGGTGGCGGCAAAACCCCAGCAGCCATTTACGATGACGCGGATTCCTACGCCATACGACTCCGTATTGGCAACGCCCTGTACCTGTTTTTCGCGGGTAAAGACAAATTGGTTGAGGTAACGGCCGATGCGTACATCAGCGTAGGTAGCGCCTTGTGCGGTGGCCTCATTCAATGCGGCATCTGCCAGTGCCTTCTTGGTCTGGGCATCTGCTCGCTCCATCAGGGCTTCCAAGGGGTCGATGGGGCGGGCAAATAAGCCCATTTTGGGCATAAACAATGCCCCCATGCCCATTGAGGTGTAATAGAGGAAATCTTTTCTTTTCATCCGTTAATAGTTTGATATGACAATTTGTTTTTACGGCATTTTGGATACTTCGCACTTCTTTGGGGTGACTTATCCAATGGCTCGGCCGGTATTAATGACATTGATACCCTTAAAATGGGCGGTTGACGACCCATGCGACACCGCGCTGACCTGAGAGGGCTGCCCCTTGCCGTCGAAAAACGTCCCAAACAGGCGATAGTCTTCTTCATCGGCAATGTCGGCCATGGCATTCCAGAACTCCTGCGTATTGGCTTGATAGGCGACGTCTTTCAGCATGCCCACGATTTTTCCGTTGCTGATTTCATAGAACAGCTGTCCGCCAAATTGGAAGTTGTACCGTTGCTGGTCGATGGAATAGGAGCCGCGTCCTACAATATAAATGCCTTTTTCTACATTTTTAATGATGTCTGCCACTTTGCGGCTTTTTTTGTTGGGTAGTAATGAAATGTTCGGCATGCGCTGGAATTGGATGCTGTTCCAGCTATCGGCGTAGCAGCAGCCTTGCGAAGCATCAAGGCCTAAGATGTGGGCCTGATCGCGGATGGTTTGGTAGTTGACCAATATGCCGTCTTTGATAACGTCCCATTTTCCGGCGGGGACTCCCTCGTCATCATATCCTACGGCACCCAGGGAGCCGAGCTGTGTACGGTCGGCCACCACATTTACGAGTTCATTGCCGAAGTTAAAATTTTTAGCTTCCCATTTGTCAAGTGTCAGGAAGCTTGTGCCGGCATAGTTAGCCTCGTATCCCAATACGCGGTCAAGTTCGGTAGAGTGGCCTACCGACTCATGAATAGTAAGCCCGAGATGCAATGGATCTAATACCAGGTCATACTTGCCGGGGGCTACGGACTTCGCCCCGATTTTTTCCTTGGCATGCTGGGCGGCCGTGGCGGCGTCGGCGAGGATATCGTACCGATCTTTGTAAAGTGTTACGGGTACGCCATCGATCTTGTAGGGTGTACCAGGCGTAAGGTACTCATAGCCCATCCCCATGGGGGCACTTAAACTATCGCGGGTTTCAAACTTGCCGGACGAGCGGTCAATGGCCGTGACGGTAAACGTTGGCCATATACGGTGGATGTCTTGGTCAATATACGAGCCATCCGTACTGGCGAAATATTTCTGCTCATTGATCATGAACAGGTTGGATGTGACAAAATTGGCTCCACCGTCCAATGCGGATTGATTGGCAGCGAGCAGGAGTTCGACTTTTTCGCCCACGGGTACCTCAAAAGGATTTTTTTCGATCGGTGTCGCCCATGTCTGCTCCCCTAATCCCTTTTGGGGAGCCAATTGGACAGGTTCAGCCATGAAGCGTGCATTGCCTTTGGCGATGGCAATTGCCAGGGCCGTCGCTTGTGCGATGTTGTCTTTATCCACTTTGTCTGTCGCTGCAAACCCCCAGCAGCCGTCCGCGATGACTCGAATGCCTACACCATAGGACTCCGTACTTTGCAGTCCGCGTACCCGCTTTTCCTGCGTCGCAATCGTCTGGTTGAGGTAACGCCCAATGCGTACATCTGCATAAGTGGCGCCCTTGCTTTTGGCTACGTTGAGTGCCACATCGGCCAACTCCTTTTTGAGCGACGTATCGATGCGATCCAAGGCTGCTTGCGGATCGATGACCTTTGCAAAAGCAGGTAAATCCGCTAAAAGGTAAGCTCCAAAGCTCAGACCCGATAATTTCAGGAAATCTTTTCTTTTCAATTTAGTACTGTTTATTAGGGTGTTGACAGAAAAAAGCGTGTGTAGTCCGCACCTGTTAAATTATGAAACCAAAATAAGGTTTGTAAATGCAAAATCTGCAAGATTTACATAACATTTTGGTTATATTGTCTTGAATCGTACCACAATATGCTTGCTGCTATTAGAAATAAGAGAAAAAATAGCCATTTCGGTACCTCGTTTTTTAATCTGGATTTGTTTCTGGCTTCTTCAGGGCGTTTTTTGCTGTTTTCTGTCACGAAAGATTCCATGGCTTGCATTGCGGCAAAGTCTTTTGCCGCTTGCCAATCGGAATTATCATATACATAAAACCATGTACTATCGCCTTGTTGGACCTCCATGGAATGCCATCCGGTGCGCCGAGGCCAAAATGATAGCTGGAAGAAGTCGGGTAAAGACTCATGCTGCAGTAGCGGGTATGCCGTTCCGTCTATACTAATTGGGGTGTCTGGATGTTGTAGCGACAGGTCCGTCCGTTTATGGGCTGTTGGAAAACGCGGCGTTTGCACATAATGCGGGTTTTGCCGGCGGCCAGCAGCGGTGTTGTCGAGGAGAAATGACCAAAATTGGGCATAGCTTGCCTGTTGATTCCTTAGCCACCAAATGTAACTGTTGCTGATAGTCATCGCCGTGACGAATCCTTTGCCATAAAGCTGTGAGGCCGCAACGACTTGCTCGTTATGGTATAGTAGGGGGCGTTGGGATGGATTGATTTGAATCGTGCTGAGGGCGCTAACCGGTAACCGGGGGTAATCCTTTTTGGCTGCAGATCGCATGGTGACACCTTGCTCATGTTTCGTTGAAATGGCGGAAGCTCGGAATTGTTTGCCCAGCAGTGAGCTGGTTTTTCCGTCATGGATAAACAGGAGGAGGCCCATCCCCGAGCGGACGGCTTCGGCTATCACTTGTTGTTCATGCCGGGAACATGCAGCCAATTCGGCTTCATCGGCTATCAATAGGTCCGTGTGCTTGAATGTAGACTCACCAAGTGGGTATGCCAGCGATGTCGAGGATGCTTCGCTGTAGCTGAACGAAAATTTGCCAGTAGAAATGCGGGCCCTGAAGGCCGTACCATAATGCAGTTGCTGAAACCAATTGGTCAGGAATTTATACTCAAAAGAAGGCGAGGCGGCCAGCATCACCACATGCAGTGGTTGCGAGGGCCTAATGGTCACCGGTAGTTTCTCGTGTTGCAGGGTATCTTGTCCAGCTATCGCCAGCACGCTGAAAAGGTTGTTGCCCAGTTGTTTGGGGTGGCAAGTGAGCGTAAATGGGTGAGTGCTTTGCGGTGGTATAATCGCGGAATCGACAGGTTGGGCGGCACTTAATAGGATGACTTTGGCTTCTTGTTCCGAGGGGTTGTTGTATTGTCCGTGCATAACAAGCGGCGTAGAAGCCGGTAGTTGCAGTGGCCACTCACCGAAAATGAATCCGTGGGGCCGCTCGGGCGCATGGTAACGTATCGGATGGCCGTCAAGTGCCTTTAATTGATACGGAGTAAGGCCAAACCCATGGACGGCAAATGGCGTGTGGGGATATTGCTGAAGAAAAGCCTCCCAATCTTCAATAAGCGGAATCTGGAATTTGCGAGCGATTATGCTGTCTGTGGTGACGACATCGCTGTTTCTCACTGAAATATCGATAGCAGTTTCCGGGGTTCCCCGAGTAAAGATTGCCAGTTCATCGGAGTTAGGGGAGAAGGACCAGCTTGATGGATAGCTCAGTGGAAATAGCAGTCCCGTGAGCGCCCCTATTGCCAATAGTCCGGCGGTGCACCTGACGAGGTACGGCACTCGGCTTTTTGACCGCCGTTCATTCACGACGATGTAGCAAAACAGGACAAGTGCAAAAACAATAAAAAGTGCGTGGAGCAACATCATAGTTTAATTCATGGTTAATTGCTCGAAATAAAGCTGATAAATAGCCCCTTCACTTGCAAAGCCCTTTTTTTGTGGCTGTTGCTGAAGCGTTGGCAGCAACTCGTGGATGGCTTTTTCAACCAACTGAATTTCGGCCAGGCTATTCTTTCCGTCATGTTCTTCCAGCAGCCGTATCGCCTTAAGTGCGGTAAGGTATCGGGTAGGCTCCAGGCTGGCTGCATCCATGATGCTACGTTCTGCTTCAACGAGGAGTTGACGGCCGGCTTCATCCAATTGTTGGGTAGCTTTGAGGTTGGAGAGATAGGCGAGCGCACGTTTCAGTTGCTGTTGCATCGTCAACCGGTCCGGTGTGGCCGGTGCTTTATAATGCTGTTTTCCGCCTGTGATTTCCAGCAGCTCTCCGGTAAGACGCTTTTCGGGATTCAACGGCGTTGTTTTAGTAGGCGCTTTACCCACGTAAACCCTCGACTTCTGTTGCAGTTCTTTTAACAAGCGAAGGGCCTTATAGGCATAGGGTAAGGCTTCTCGGGGCTTGTAGGTGCGCAGGCGTAATTCGGTGTTCCACATTTCCGTAAGCGTTGCTTTAAGGTGGGCCTTTTGTTCGGCATCAAAAAAGGTGGCATCCTCAGCGCGGTCGTGTTGATGGGACATTTCGGCGATCAGTGCTTCCACGCTGACGGGCACTTCCGAAGGCTGTTCCTCTTGAAACGCTGCTGCATGTTCTTCATGGCCTTCATGGTTCGGATCGTGGTTTTTCCAATCCCGGATTTTGGCGTGACTTACCACTTCTTCTTTTGGCAGGTGCCCATGGCTGTGGCTTTCGCCATCGCCATGATCATGGCCTATGTGGCCTCCGATGGCATCTTCGGCCTCTTCGCCCAGGAATTGCCCATACCGCAGGCGTAGGAGCTGTTGGTCAATGCCCAGGTTATTGCTTCGGTTGTGGGCTTCTGGCGTGGAGAGCGAGTCCATTTCGGCAATGAGCTTTTCCGTGTCGATAATGATTTGCCGCTGGCTTCTGAAGTATTCGGGTACGAGATCGACGCCGCTCACCATACCCGACATGCTGAAGAGTTCAGCCGTGTCTTGCAAGACGACTACAAATACATCGGATCGGCTCTCCTGCCCTGCGTTGTCGCTGGCTTTCATATAAAAATAAAGTTCATCGCCTGGTCCCATGCCTAACTTCTTCAGATCAATCGTCTGCGCGATTGTTGCGTCTTTTTTGCCTCTTACTGCGGCGTTGAGTGGTATTTCATGTGATTTGAAGCTCACGCCTTCCCCTTTGCCCGTGGATACCGTAGCCATGATATGTGCTCCGTGGATTGCGTAGTCGTCTTGCAGTGAAGCTTGTAGCTTGACGGCTTCCGGAAAACCGAAGTCGATTACGGTGTGTTGCTCGGGGCTACTTACCCGGATGGCAACCGGCAGGTCGGCAATTAGCTCCAGCGGATAAAGAGTGGACAGCTCGCCATCCAGCGACAGCTGGTAAAAGCCGCTTTTGCGCGGCTTGAAATCGACCTTCCATTGGAGGCTGTCTGTGCTAAGGGGGTGCATATTGAGTATGGTTTTCCCATCAAGCAACATGGCCATTTCGCGGACGCTGCTGGAGGTGGCGATGCGTAAGCCAATGGTAGAACCAACGGGAGCAGTAATGTCCAAATCATGTTGTTGGCTTTCCGGCAAACCGGTATAGGTTGGCGGTACAATGCTTATTTGCGCTGCGGTTATCGCTGGGGGCAAGTTGAGTGGATCCCTGGGGCTTGTGACGGTCTGTAGTGGACGGTCTGCCTGGCCACTGTTCAAATGAGGTGCCACGTATTGTGAGACGATGAAGTAGGTGATGGCCGCGGCCATTAGGGTTCCGGCGGGTTTACTCAGTATGCGGTAGCTGACAAACTCACGAATCGGCAAACTGGATACGGACTTATAGAGCCGGTGAAGCTGTAACCGTTGAAGCATGCCCAGGGACTCGGGCGACCGCAATAGCAGCGACGTACTGTGCTCCAACTGAGGGAAACGGATGTCAAGCATGTCGGCAATCTGGCTGTCGCTTATTTTGGCGATTCCAGCGAAATGTACCAGGCTTGAGAATAATATGCCGCATATCAGTGGATATACCCAAAGTGGCGGCTGCATAAAACACAGTACGACTGCACCGATCACCAATGTAGCCGCAATAGCATAACATAGCTTGGCCGCAAGTTGGTAGGCCAGCCAATGCTGCTTACGTTTTAGTACCCATTTTAAGCCTTCTGTATTATTCATCATTTGGTTTCGACTTATAGGTCATGATTCGCTCCGCAGCAAAGGCCAATAACGCTATCCAGATCAAATAAGGTACCGCGTTTGCCTGGCTTGCTACACGGCCCGCATCACGGACGGTCGTTGTGCGATAAGGTAACGAAACGCTGCCAGCCAGTAGCCGTTTGTCCTGAGGATACGTATGGAAACTATTGATAAGGAGCGGTTCATTTGCGTTGACCAAGATAGGAATCATGCCGTTTATATAAGCTTCCGACCAGATTAGATCCGTCCATTGTGGATTAAACCGGGTGTAACAGCGGAAAAGTGTATATCCGTGTTGCCTACTTACGGTTAGCAAAGGTCTGCCATATGCATCCTGCCAGACCGGCGCCTGGTTATCCTCGGCAACAATCATCTTGTAGACTCTTGCTGTCGGACTGTTCAAGTGGCCATTTACCGGCACGATGTAATTGTTTTGCTGCTCCTCTGGCAATCCGGGCGCATAACGAAAAATGACTGAAACGGTCATAAGCGTATCTGAAAGGCCGGCCTCCGTAAAGTCAAACAGGATGTCACACGGCTCCCCCGGTTGGTATGCCGCCATTTCCATCGGCAAATCTGTCGTTTGTTGGTATGCGGCCAACAGTGCGCTGAGGTAGCGCTGATCAGGTATGGGGGTATCTACGGCAAACCGGATGCGCATTTTGCGATTGCTTACGGGTACCCATTCCAACTGGCCATCCGTTTTCACCAAAGTCTGCCCCTGCTCTGCCTTCACTCGAAGGCCTTGTTCGCTGCCATCAGCCTGAACAACGAGCCGTTCAAAGTTGGTGCCTTCGGTACTTGATGATGCGACGATTGCCGCGATGCTGTCAGATGCCGTGAACCACGCCCGTGCAGCCCAATGAACGGGGGTTTCATCCTGGTTTTCAAAAGCATGCCAGGTCAGATCAACCGCGGTCGAGGGCATATCACCCGTTAGTCGGCTGATTTGTAAGTCGCTGAAAATTGCCACGGGAAATCCAGTCGGCAAGATCGTATTCAACCGATTGACGAGCGCAAATGGATTTGCCGATTGGGCGATGGTGTCCGCTGCTTGTATGCTGATTTCGCGAAATCCGGATTCAAAGGCTCGTGCCCCATACCCCTTTTTGAGCAGACTATCGATCATGGCCCGTTGGCGTTCACCAAGCTTTTCAGGGTATGCCGCCCCCAGTAATATCCATCCTGTCTCCTTTGCTTTCGGCCTGCTCATGTCGATATGTGGAGCAGCCAATAAACAAGATAGGACGAGGATGATTAGGCAACGCAGCAACAATAGGGGCCAGTTCTTGATCCTCAGGCGGTTGATGCGGTTTTTTTTAATATCGCCAAAAATCTTGGTGCTGCCCACTTGCAGTACATTGCGCCGTTCTTTGCGCCATAAGTGTATGAGTACCGGAATGATAATGCCGGCAGCTGCTAAAAAGCCAAGGGGGTATAAAAAATCGACCAACACGTTATCGCGATTGTTTATTTCTGCGGACTAAAAAATCTCTTAATGCTTGTGCAGGCAGCTCGTTTGCATTGACCAGCGTATAATAAACCTGGTTGTTGAGTAGCTTCTTTTTGGTCGCCGCCAAGTAGTTGTTCAGTGGTTGCGGTGCTAATGCTGCGGACGGACCGAGCATGATTACTTCTCCGGTCTCCAGGTCTTCCAATGCATCATATCCCTTGAATCGTCCCTCCAGCTCATTTTCAGCCATTAAGTGAAGCAAGATTACCTCCTGTCGTTGCGCGTGAAGCAATGCCGTCAGTTTGGTTAATTCATCTTGGTGTTCGTAGAAGTCGGTGATGATCACGACCAGATCCCTTCCGGCAGCTTGGTACAATTGCTTATACCGATCGAGATTTTCAAATCGGCCTTGGGCCTCCATGCTACCCAGCACATGGTAGATGCGTTGTAGTTGTTGGCTATGCTGCTTTGAGGGAATGCGCTGAACACCTTCACCATTGAAAACGGTAAGGCCTACCTTGTCACCTTGGCGGTAAGCAAGTAGTGCAAGGGCCGAGGCAAGTTGCGCGGCGTACTGAATCTTGCGGTAGCCGCCACAGTCGTGATTCATGGAAGCGCTGGCATCTACTATCAAATGCACGGCAATGGTCTTTTCCGTTTCAGCCTGCCGGATGTAATACCGGCCTGTACGTCCGAATACTTTCCAATCCAGGTTTCGCAGATCATCTCCGGGGAAATAGCTGCGGTATTGACTAAAACTCACTCCTTCTCCCTTGAGCCTGCTGCTGTTTATGCCACTCATAAAACCGTCCACGATGGTTTTGGCCGCCAAGGATAAATCTTTGATGGCTATCATCGTTTTGGCATCAGGTAGCTGTTTCATCATAACGCTATATGCGGTTAGGCAAGCTTGCTGCCCAATATGTTAATCAGTTCTTTTGTTAAATCATCGCTGGTTATTTTTTCACTTTCCGCAGCGAAGTTCATCAGCACGCGATGCCTCAAGACGGGAAAAGCCATCTGGTTGATGTCATCAGGAATAGCCGCAAAACGTCCTTGCAGTAGAGCCCGGGCTTTCGCTGTCAGTATAAGTGCTTGCCCGGCCCTGGGGCCGGCACCCCATTGCACCCATTTGTTGACATACGGCGGTGCGCCATCGCCGGGGCGGGTCGCCCGGACGAATTCACCGACGTACTTGACGAGCTGATCACTGATTTCCACTTCGCGTACCAATTGTTGTAAATGCTGTATCTCACTACCGCCGATTATGCTTTTCACGTGTTCTTTTTTCGTTCCGGTGGTATTGCGCAGTATTTGTATTTCCTCGTTTGCGGAAGGATAGCCGATTTTGATGTAAAGCAGGAATCGATCAAGCTGCGCTTCCGGAAGTGGGTAGGTGCCTGCCTGCTCAATCGGATTTTGCGTCGCAAGGATAAAAAAAGGCTTGTCGAGGGGATACGTTTTGCCGGCATAAGTTACTTCAAATTCCTGCATAGCCTCCAGCAATGCGGATTGCGTTTTCGGCGGGGTACGGTTGATCTCGTCCGCGAGAATGATGTTGGCAAATAAAGGGCCATTGATAAATTTAAAGTGACGTTTGCCGGTTTCTTTATCCTCTTCCAGTATTTCGGTGCCGATGATGTCTGCTGGCATCAAATCTGGTGTAAACTGGATGCGCCGGAAAGGCAGGTCAAGTGCTTGGGCCATCGTCCGCACCAGTAGCGTTTTGGCCAGGCCGGGTACGCCTTCCAACAGGCAATGCCCCCCTGCCATCAAGGCCACGAGAATTTCATCAATGACGTCATCTTGCCCTACGATGACCTTCTGGATTTCTTTTTTCAATAAGGAGAGTCTGGAGACCAACTCCGTTACCATGGTTTCTGACACGTTCAAAGCAACAGCATTAAAGTAAAAAATACCCGTTTTGGGAAAACATGCTCAATATAAAGCCAATTTTGGTCAAAATAAAACAGTATGCGCATGCTTATCAAGAAAATTACAATAAAAGGGCTGAAAACGGATTGTTTTTTGGATATAGCATGCTATTTTAGATGGATGTTACGATCAACGTTTACGTTTGTGCGGCTGAAGTACCAATCCGGCGATTGGGATACCGATCAGCGGATGCCATCCAATGTCCTGAACTCGCTGCTGGAATATACGACGATACCCCTATCTATGGAAGAGAAGGTAGTCGATCTGGCAAGTGACGAATTGTTTAATTATCCGTTCTGCTATTTAAGTGGTCATAAACTGGTGCAATTCAATCAACAGGAAGCCAATCATTTCAAGCAGTATGTTGAACTCGGCGGTTTTGTCTTTGCCGACGATTGTAATCATGATATAGACGGGTTATTCGCCCGATCATTTGAGGAGCAGATGCGTGTGCTCTTCGGTGCGGATGCGATGAAAAAAATCCCCAATGATCACCCACTTTATTCATCATTCTTTACGTTTGAAAAAGGACCGCCTACGAGTTCTTTCGAACTCAATGGCTGGGGAGACGATTTGGTGCATGACTACTTGAAAGCCATCGAGGTCAATGGAAAAATCGGCGTATTGTACAGCAATAAGGATTATGGTTGTGAGTGGGACTATGACTTCCGAAATAAACGTTTTCTGGCCAAAGACAATACGCAGTTTGCCGTGAATATTGTTGTGTATGCCCTGGGCGCCTGATTATCGTGGTTGCGATTCCGTAAAAAGTACCATTATTCGGTGACATATTACCAAAGCGTATCGCTACACGAGAATACCTTTGTGTCATCATGAATACAACAAAACCAATGGACACGATGACATCGTTTAAGGCCGTGGCGCATGCCAAATGCCCTCGTTGCCGTAAAGGAAATATATTTACGGGCAAAGCTTATGGGTTGAAGGTGCAAAAGATGAACGAAACCTGCCCGCATTGCGGTTTGCGTTTTGAACGCGAACCAGGTTACTTTTATGTCGCCATGTTTGTGAGTTATGCCATGGCTGTAGCCGAGCTGGTGACAGCTTGTGTGGGTACTTATTTCCTTACCGGATATATGGACGGCCCCTGGCTTTACCTGATCGTGGCATTTGCCACAGCACTGGTGTTCGCACCTTTTAATTACCGGTATTCGCGGGTCATTTTGTTACATTGGCTCACACCGGGGCTCCAGTACCAGCCGGAAAACAAAAAATGAACGTCATAAACCCGCGGAAAAATGCTATACTTACAACCTATGGCACAACAGGGCTATCCGGTATACCACATTGCGGGTTTAGGGACTTTTCAACCCGATGTTTTGGTGCAGCCATTCGCTCCGTATATCGACATGCATCATAAGCTTCATGTACCCCATCGACATAGCTTTTACCATATGGTGTATTTCACAGCGGGAAGTGGCTGTCATACGATTGATTTTCATCGATTTGAAGTGCGTCCGTTTCAATTATATGCGATGATTCCGGGGCAAGTGCATCATTGGGATTTTCGGGGAAATGTAGATGGATATGTGCTCAATTTTACAGCCTCATTCTTTCAATCATTTTTATTGCGGCCTGATTATTTGGAGGAGTTTGCTTTTTTTCGCGGTCAGGCACAACAGGCTGTACTGGACATCCCTGTATCCATGCGCACGGGGGTGACCGCCTTGTTCGATGAGATGGTGTCGTTGGCCTCTTCCCTTGATACGTTGCGAATCGACCAATTGCGCGTTCGTGCCTTGACGTTATTCTTGGAGCTGGCCACGTTGCAGGAGCCCGCCAAGCCAGCGCCGCTTTCGTATAATGCAACCCTCCTCCGGAATTTCCAGAAGCTTGTGGATAAGCACTTTGCATCCTTGCGCTTGCCCAAGGACTACGCTGCATTACTGTATATCACGCCCAATCACCTCAACGCGATTTGTTCCGATCTATTAGGGCAGTCAGCTGGCGAAGTGATTCGTGAACGTATCATTTTGGAAGCTAAGCGATTACTGGTGAATCCCGAGCTTTCTGTTGCTGCGGTAGCTGACACGCTTAATTTTAAAGACAATTCCTATTTCACCAAGTTCTTTAAGAAATACACCCGCACTACACCAGAGGCTTTCCGCAAGGCATTGACTGCTGATTTTGGCTAACTCATTTTTGCGTCTGACCGTCGTCACTTTTCGCCAACCAAAACGTCCCTATCTTTGTTATATCAAAACCAACAAAAGAAATTGACTATGGGAACATTAACGGATAAAGTAGCCGTCGTCACGGGAGCAGCGTCTGGCATTGGCCGTGCCGTGGCGCAGGCGTATGCGCGGGAAGGTGCAAAAGTGGTTGTCTCTGATATCAGCGTAGGGGGTGGCGAGGAAACGGTAAAACTGATTAAAGATGCTGGAGGGGACGCGTTTTTTATTGCCGCGGATACCGCTAAGCCCGATGATAATGAGCGCTTGGTTGAACAAGCTGTTGAACAATACGGCGCGCTGCACATTGCATGTAACAATGCGGGTATCGGCGGGCCTTCCGGGCCTACGGGCGAATATCCCATAGAAGGATGGGATAAGGTTATTGCCATCAACCTCTCGGGCGTATTCTATGGCTGCCGCTATCAAATACCGGCTTTATTGCAAGCTGGTGGAGGTGTTATCGTCAATATGGCCTCTATCTTGGGGCAGGTAGGGTTTGCAAACTCGGCCGCGTATGTGGCCGCTAAGCATGGCGTCGTCGGCCTCACCAAAAACATCGCGCTGGAGTATGCAGCCGGGGGCATCCGGGCCAACGCTGTAGGCCCTGCGTTTATTAATACGCCGCTATTGAAAGACATGGACGACGACACCATCAATTGGCTGGTTTCCAAACATCCCGCTGGTCGGCTGGGTGAGGCCAGCGAAGTCGCAGAGCTGGTGCTTTGGTTAAGTACCGACAAGGCTTCCTTCGTGAACGGTGCGTATTACGCTGTGGACGGTGGCTACCTGGCCCAATGACTTAGCTACGTTAACCTTTATTATTATACATAACCTGGTGCCCGATCCGTGATCAAGTAACGATCGCTTTTGGGCACCATAATTTTGTCAGTCGCTATCTTTCGAGCCAAAGATACTGTTGAAGAGCAGCTCAATCAAGGCCACGATAATCGCGAATACCGCCGCCCACCAAAAATTGGCCACGTCAAATTTGCTGCCCATAAAATAACTGGTAAGTTGGACCATCAATACCGTTATGATAAAAGAAATGAGTCCCAGTGTGAGCAAGTTGAGCGGGAGTGTGAAAATCCGGAGCATTGTGCCGATGGTCGCATTCACAAAACCGATAATGAGCCCCGCCAAGATCGCCCAGCCGAATCCAGCAATACGGACCGCGGATTCCGGGAGGATCAAGGCCGCTAAGAAAATAGCTAAACCCGTCAATAATATATTAATGATAAATCGCATCATAACTGTTTGTTTTTATTGTTTTCGATCTGTCATTAAGCGTGGCAATGCTTCATGAGCTTTCTTTTGCACGTGGCTGTTCATATATATTTCGCATGTCCATATAGTTTACCTAAGTTTGCTAATATAACTCATAAAGTAAAGTACCAACGAAATTGTTTGGCGAATAATAAAAATGATTTCAGAACCTACGTATTTGGCGGCAAAGATCGTATCACATCGGATAGCCGCACATTTTTCAAAGCAGGCGAATAGTGCTGGCGCGGGGATAAAACATGCACCGGATGCACAGGTTGTTGAAAGCTTGATTGATACCGCATTTTGGGCGAGCCTCCGGAGGGAAGAAGGGTATGAACCGAAGATATCGCTGGCCTTTGTGCCACCGGATATGGCGGGCAGCAGTTTGGTTTTTCACCATCAACAACGCTTTACCCCGCACAACCTCGTCAAGCTGTCCCCCGCTGTCGTGCAGCCGGGGATTCACCTGGGCATATGGCTGGACGGCGACAATTTTTATATCTGGGGCACAACCCATGATGTGCCTGCGCATTGCATGGTGGTGGAAGTGGTCGAGGCTGGATTATTGGTCGTGAAACAGAAACATCATGACGGTACGGGTAAGTTTATCAATGTAGCGGTATTAAAAGGCAATCAGATTAAAGTTGTCGACGATAACCATTGGGGGTTGACGGATTGCCCGGGCATGCTTTCTTCTTTATTGGGGCTATCCGACTCTTCGTCAGCGCGGTCGGAAAACATATTAATTCAGCTGGCATTGGCGATGCGCAGCCACGGGCGAGGTGCACTGCTTTTGGTGGTGCCCCCGAACAGTTCAGCGTGGCTGCATTCGATTGTCAAGCCGATAAACTATTTGGTGGAGCCTCACATGATGTTGCCTCCCGATGATCGTGATCCATCACCTGGTCATCGCTTTACAGACACCTTACGCAAAATGATTCGGGCCGTAGGGGGGTATTCAGCCATTGATGGCGCTACGGTGATTACCCAAGATCACTGTTTGCTGGCTTTCGGTGCAAAGGTGGCGCGTTCTCCGCACTCGCTACCGGTAACGCAATTGATGATTACGGAGCCGGTAGAGGAAAGTACCGTTCAACTGCTGGACGCCACCAATATCGGCGGGACCCGGCATCTGGCCGCTGCCCAATTCGTGCATGATCAGCATGATGCACTGGCCATGGTGGCCTCACAGGACGGGACTTTTACCGTATTTGTATGGTCCGAAAAGCAGCAAATGGTGCACGGCCACCGCATAGATACCTTGTTGATGTAAAGCATCGTAATAATTCTGTTGAACGGCCGTTAATTAAGACAAAAGCACTTGCCATTGCAAGTCAATTGCGATACCTTCGCGCCATGAAACTTGAATGAGTGAACCATTCACGGAAAGACATGAATTGAGCTAAGCGATTTATTGGATGCCACTGAAGACAAGCAGCAGGCGAAATATCCCGCTGCTCTTGCCAGCTTCATTGCCTCCTGATAACCAACCTGGCGAAGTGTTTGATTGATGTGATGTACACGTCAGTATGATTTGAATGAAACCTGCATAAGCTGCCGAATGAAGATTACAGGAAAGCCGTTGATTCATTATATTACCATTTTTGCGCTCCTAATAACTGTTTTAGGTGCTTGCACATCAACAGAAAAGAAGCGAATTAAAGCAGAGCGAAAGCAACATGAAAAAGATAGCCTGGCACTGGTCTATGATAGCACACAAGCCGATCCGCGCCTCGATGCTTTTATGCAGCGACTGCATAGGCGGTCCGGGTTTAACGGCAATGTGCTGATAGCTAAAAAAGGGAAAATTCTTTACCAAAATACGTTTGGATGGGCGGACTATTTAATGAAGGACAGCCTGAAAATCACCTCCCAATTCGAACTGGCGTCTGTATCTAAGCCCTTGACGGCAACGGGTGTGCTCAAACTTTGGGAAAAAGGTAAAATTAAGCTCGAGCAGACTGTCGACGAATTTTTCCCCGACTTTCCCTACCCAGATGTCACGATTAAGCAACTGCTTACCCATCGTTCGGGGCTTAGTAATTACCTTTACTTTACCGATCAGACGGAGATTTGGCCGGATAAACACAAGGGCATGTCCAACATCGATGTCATGAATTTATTGGCCAAGCACAAACCGGATCGATACGGCAAGCCGGATGGACGTTTTTTCTACAACAACACCAACTACATGATTTTAGCGGCTATCGTCGAAAAGGTGACGGGCGAGGATTTCGCGGTGTACATGCAGAAAAATGTGTTTTCCCCGGCGGGTATGAAAAACACTGCCGTGTATTCGAAAGCGGTATACGAAAAGATCCCCACTGACGTTGTTGGGCATGACCGCGTGTGGAGGCGCTCTGTGGTACAGAATTTCCAGGATGGCCCCGTGGGAGACAAAGGTATCTATAGTACGGTTCAAGACTTATTCCTATTTGATAGAGCATTGCGGGAGGGGCGCCTGCTTGAGCAAGAGACGTTAGATTCGGCCTATGCTGGTTATAGCAAGCCCACAAAAGAGCTTTTTAACTACGGCTATGGATGGCGTACCTTTGATCCGGGAGATCACAAAGTCGTGTATCACACCGGCTGGTGGCATGGGTTCCGCAACCTGTATATCCGCGACTTAAAGGAAGATATCACGATAGTATTGCTCACAAATCTTGCCAATGGCAGCTTACTTCATCTGGACGAGTTGTATCAAATTCTTGACATGCCGGTGATTCGCCAAGCGGCGTATTCTGCCACCGGCGAATTTATGGCCCAATGATTGATGACGTTTACCAAACGACTTGTAATGGCATCAAAGAAAACACTTATCCTCGGCGCGACCGATAACCCTGCACGGTACGCCTATTTGGCGGCGCACAGGTTGGTAGCCGGGGGCCATGCTATCGTCAATATCGGCATTAAGCAAGGAGAAGTAGCAGGCGCACCCATACAGCTTGCGGGTGATGTACTGCCTGATGTCCACACCATCACGCTATACGTCGGTCCGCAGCGTCAACCTCAATATTACGATTACATCCTTAAAACGAACCCAAAACGGATTATTTTTAATCCGGGTACCGAGAATTCGGAGTTGGAGGTATTGGCCAAAGAACAGGGAATCGATACGATTCGAGCCTGTACGCTGGTACTGCTAAGTACAGGCCAATATTGAAGGATACGGCGCATCTGAGCCTTATTCATAACCTATCCGAAACAACGACCAAACGATAGACAGCGGAAATGTGAAAGCGCGGTATCCTGAGTTTATGCAACGGGCGTTTGTCTTAAATACGTAAGCTTTTCGTCGCTTTGACAGCAAACCGTGCGCCGCCGTTTGCATTTTCCATGAAATTAATGTTGTTTTGAATTTGTTGTAAAACCATGACACCCAAAAAGCCGAAGTCGGAAAATAGCATCGTTGATATCGCTAAAGCGCTTGGAATATCTCCGGCGACCGTATCCAGGGCGCTCAATAACAATTTACGCATCAGCGAAGCGACACGCGCGCGCGTGAAAGAAATGGCGAAGGAAATGGGGTACCGCCATAATAGCATGGCTTCCTCCCTGCGTAATCGCCGTTCGAATATCATCGGGCTTATTGTGCCGCGTATATCGATGTACTTTCACGTTTTTTTTATTACCTCGCTGCAACGGCAGTTGCAGGCTGCTGGATACAATTTGATGATTTGCCAGTCCAATGATTCGGTGAGTGTAGAAAAAGAATTGGCAAACACCTTGTATTCTGCGAGAGTCGATGCGTTAGTGGTATCGCTTACGCTTTATACCGAAAATATTGCTCACTTTGACGGTTTTTTACGGCAAGGCATACCTTTGGTCTTTTATGATCGCGTGCCGACACGCCGTACCGAAGCTTATGTAATTAAAGGGGATGACTATCGTGGTGGATTGCTGGCTGGTAATCATTTGATACAAGCGGGGTGCCAACGTATCGCTTACATCAGTGGGCCGCTATCGTGCAGCATTTATCAAGAGCGTACACGTGGTTTTGTTGATTCCCTTGCAAAACACCACATACCATTGCGCCAGGAGTGGATATATTATCACGAACTAACCGCTGAAAATGCATGGGACAGCTTACGTAAACTGTTTGAGGGCGATATCATTCCAGACGGCTTATTCGCTGCAAACGATACGACGGCCATTGCGGCGGTAGCGTTTGCCAGAGAACGAGGCATTGCCATCCCGGACGAACTGAAAATCGTCGGTTATTCCAATGACCCGCGGGCAGCGATTATTACACCGGCAATCACTTCTATCGAGCAATACCCCAATGACATGGCAGACAAAGTAGCCGAAACACTTATCAATGCCCTCCAGCACCGCCATACGCCCTCACCCAACACCATCGGCGAACCCTTGATATGTCCGGTAGACTTAGTGCGGAGGATGACCACCTGACTATGCCTTTATCTTCAACTATTATTGCTGCATCAAGCTTTGTTGGATTCACCCTTTTTGTGGGGATTTACGCTTGGATCCGCATGCGCAATGACAATCTGAGCACAAAAGACGGTTACTTTTTAGGTGGACGAAGCCTGACGGGCGGTGTGATCGCCGCATCGATGATCATGACGAACATCTCGACGGAGCACTTGATAGGCATGAACGGTTCGGCGTATAAAAATGGATTTGTCATCATTGCCTGGGAGGTCACCTCGGCCCTTGCGCTGATTGTCGCGGCGGTTTACTTTGTGCCGCGATATTTGAGCATGGGGCTGACCACAATACCGGAATATCTTGAGCGGCGATTCGACAAGGGCACCCGCTCACTGATTGCATTGTTTCTGTTAGTCTCGTTTGCCGTGACCTTGCTGCCCATCGTTTTGTATACGGGCGCGATTAACCTGGAGAGTATTTTCAATATTTCGGGTATCCTTGGCGTAGACCGGGGGACCGGGCTTTGGGTTACGGTAGTGATCGTGGGGTGTTTAGGGGCTGCATATGCCATTATTGGCGGATTAAAGGCCGTCTCGGTCTCAGACGTCATTTACGGGTATGGCTTGTTGTTCGGGGGCTTGCTGATACCGGTGCTTGCACTGGTGTATATCGGCGAGGGGAATCCGTTACAAGGGGTGACAAAGGTTTTTGAGTACAGTCCGGCTAAATTTAATGTCATTGGTGAAGAAGATTCTGTTTTGCCGTTTAGCACACTTTTTACGGGATTGATAATCAATCAACTTTATTTTTGGTGCATGAACCA
Source organism: Parapedobacter sp. ISTM3 (assembly GCF_016533505.1). Classification (NCBI taxonomy): domain Bacteria; kingdom Pseudomonadati; phylum Bacteroidota; class Sphingobacteriia; order Sphingobacteriales; family Sphingobacteriaceae; genus Parapedobacter; species Parapedobacter sp. ISTM3. The sequence continues at coordinate 267,900 of NZ_JAENGN010000001.1, forward strand.
GACGATCGTACAGCGGGCATTGGGCGCAAAGAACCTGAAAGAAGCACAGCGGGGATTGCTTTATACCGGATTGTTGAAGATACTGGTGCCGTTCATCATTGTGTTGCCGGGTGTCATCGGGTATTACTATTTTCATGACGCTTATTATGACAACCAAGACATGGTGTATCCCGAATTGGTCAAGCACGTCCTGCCAATGCCCTTATGGGGGCTTTTTGCTGCCGTGATTGTAGGGGCTGTGTTGAGCACGTTTAATGCTGTACTCAACAGCGCTTCTACAATTTTCAGTATCGATATCTACCAACAACTCATTAAAAAAGATGCGGAAGAAAAGAGGTTGGTAAAAATGGGGCGTTTGGTAGCAACCTTGCTTGCCGCTACATCCATAACGGCCGCTCCGTTCGTGGCGGATGCACCTGAAGGGCTCTATCAGCTTTTACAGGAGCTTAATGGAATCTTTTTTATCCCCATAGCGTCCATTATGATTGGCGGATTCTTCTTCAAAAGTATATCAGCACAGGGAGCCAAAACCGCCTTGTTTACCGGCTTGGTGTTTTATGTGAGTTGCACCTTCATTTTCGAGGTGAATCTGCATTTTGTGCACATTTGGGGTATCGAATTTCTGTTGAATATGGCAGTGATGCTGGGTATATCAAGGTTTTATCCTGCAAAGCCAATAGCGGGGGAAACTGGTAGCACAGCAGTGCCCATGGAGGAGTGGCGGTATACGCGGCCCTTCGCTGTTGTGCTTGTCATCGTCACATTGGCCATATATCTTTTATTGGGAAATGTATAGGCAACTTTCCGAGGTTGATGCGCCGAGGTATGACATGGCCAATTTGCTACTTATAAAGTAAGTCCCTTTGCCTATGTGAGTTAATTTGATATTTTTGAGGCAGAAAGCTAATTAATGGCTAGGCGATGAAAAGAATCATGGTGATTGAAGATGAGGCACACGTTGTTTCATTTATAAATAAAGGGCTTTCAGAAGAAGGGTTCGAGGTCAGCGTGGCCTTTGATGGCAAGACAGGCCTCCAGATGGTCCGGTCGACCGCGTTTGATTTAATCATTTTGGATGTGATGTTGCCGGATACCAATGGCATAGCGGTTTGCAAATCCATTCGAGAAGAGGATGCACACATTCCTATACTCTTTTTGACGGCGCTGGGCACATCCGAAAACGTGGTAATGGGGTTGGAGGCCGGAGCCGACGATTACCTTGTCAAACCGTTTAAATTCATTGAGTTAGTGGCCCGCGTACGTTCACTCCTGCGACGTGCTGCTCATGCGGGAGGTACAGCGGCGGATCCGCAGGACGATTATATTTATCGCGTGGCAGACCTCGTTCTCAATGACTATACGAAGACATTGACCCGCAATGAAGAGCCGATTTCGCTAACCACAACGGAATACCGTATGATGCTTTTCTTCCTGAAACACAAAAACAAAGTGTTGTCGCGTGCCGACATATTGGAAAACGTGTGGGGCGTTAATTTTGATATGGGCACGAATGTCGTGGATGTTTATGTAAATTACCTTAGAAAAAAAATCGATAAGGTGCCTGGCCGGAAACTCATACACACGGTTATCGGCATGGGATACGTGTTGCGAGAACCCTAACCCGTCACGATTATGAGAAAGAGCCTGATGAATACCCAGACCAAGATAGCGGTAATGCTCATTGTAGCATTCCTGGCGATCATCATGTTGTTCAGTGGGTGGGTCTACTTCGCTATACCGGGTTTTTTGCATGATTATTACTATGACGTATTGGAGATCCGTGCCGTGGCGGCTGGCAAAATGGAATTGGATAAAGATCAGCGAGGGCTTGACGATCTGAGAAGCGTGTTTTCAGAGAAGCTGATGCATGAGCAGGATTACTTTTTCAAAATCGAAAAGAATAAAGACTTTAAAAATGAAGCCGATAGTTTAGGTATACCTCTGTCGTTTTTTGAAACGGCGCTCAATGAGGGTGGTGCCCGTTATCAGGATAAACAGCTGTTTTATGTGGCCGTGGTTTATCCCAGTAAGCAAGGGAACTACGTCATTGTTTCCCAAGCACAGGATTACTTTGAGGAAAGTTTTGTAGCTTACTTAAAAAAGACATTGGTAGCGGCCATTATTATCGCGTTCTGTGTGTCGCTTTTCATCGCTGTATATTATTCGAAATATATCTTCAAGCCATTGCGGGAGATTACTGAAAAGGTCCAGCAAATCAGCTCGGAAAACCTGCATCTTAGGCTGGATAGCCGCAACAGTAACGATGAGATGGACGAATTGATTCACACGTTCAATGATATGCTCAACCGGATTGAAACGGCTTTTGAAACACAGAATAATTTTATCAGCAACGCATCGCACGAATTGCGCACGCCCCTTACGGCGATCATCGGCGAAGCAGACGTAGCGCTGTCTAAGGACAGGACGCCGGAGGAGTACAAAACATCGATAAAGGTAATGCTTGAAGAGGCAGAAAAACTGGACGCAAAGACCAATGCGCTGCTGTCTCTCGCACAAACCGGATTCAATGGCAAAATACAGCGGTTCGAACGTTTGCGTATTGATCAGTTGATTTGGGATGTTAAGAATACAGTGGAGAAGCTAAACCCCAAGTGCAACCTGCATATCGATACGAGCTTATTGCCAGAGGATCCAATGAAGCTAACGATCAAAGGCAATGAGCAACTGTTGCACCTTGCGCTGGCCAATATTATCGCAAATGCATGTAAATATTCGGATAATCAGAAGGTAAATGTTTCTTTGGGGGCTTCTGATGACCACGTAGTCATTGTCGTGAAGGATAAGGGTATCGGTATACCCGCAGACGAGTTAAAATACATTTATGATCCATTTTTCCGTGCATCCAACACCAAAAACTATGCGGGTTACGGCATTGGATTGCCATTGACAAGAAATATCATAAAAATGCATCAAGGAAAAATAAGCGTATCTTCCCTTCAAGGCGGTGGCACAACCGTTCAACTGACCATTCCGGCATGGCGCCGGATCGATGAATAGCCTTTCTATTTTTCCTTTTCTCATCTCTTTTTAATTTCTGTAGGTAATTTCTAATGGTGTTTTAATGGCTGTTTTAAGCCTGTCTAATACCTGTGAGGTACTTTTGTTGGCGAGTTGGATGAAATTGTCTATTAAAATCAAAAAGCAATGGAAAAAAATGTCTTAATCCCGACGGATTTCACTATTGAATCACTGAATGTTGTTAAATCGGTGTTGAATGACAGGCCTTATGAATGCCGATACAACATTATTCTGTTGCATGGGGTCCAAATGTCGGACTCAATTACCGATTTGCTTTTTTATTCGAAAGCAAAAATGCTCGAATCGCTGAGTAATCGGCATTTCGATGAGGCTTGCGGGGTAATAAGGAACAAATATGCCTCGGGTATTAATTCCATGCGCGTTGATTTATTCAACGGTTCGTCCCAGGCTGCGTTTGATGGTTATTTACTGGGTAACCGGATAGATGAGATATACGTCCCCGGAAGGTATCGGCTACGTACGTCAAATAAAAAAAGCGTGAATGTACTTCCCTATATCCGGAAATGTGGAAAACCGGTGATTTCGGTTGATTGGAACATGGAAGTTGTGTTGCCAGAGAAGGGAAGCCTGGCAGAGATATTTTATAATGAAGCCACAGCTTAGTTAAAAAGGTTATGAAAGATGAAACGGTTATTGGTAGTTTATATAAGCGTGTTTGCGTTCATCCTCATGGGATTTACCTGGCTGATACGTTCGGCCCCTAACCCGGAGAGGCTCATCCTTGGCCAATGGAAGGAAACCGGCTGGGTGTATGAGCGGCTCAATAAAGTAGGAGACGAGGAAAAAGTAAACATGCAGGAAACCCTTCAGGACGGGTTGGTTCTCCATAAAGCGGAGATATGGTCCTTTTTGCCGAACGGGCGACTGAGGCTCCAGAAGAGTGACGGAGAGGAAGAGACGATCAGGTGGGCTATAAAAGGGCGTGGAAATATATTGGAAATCAAATATAACGACGGACACAAGGAGCAGTACGATCTTTCACAGTTAGCTGACGACCAGTTAGTGCTAAACTTTGAGTTGGATACACAGGTGAAGGGGCTGGCCAAACTGACATTCGATCGGTTATAGACCAATATTTAAATTATTATGTGTTAATAGAAAATCGGTATTACTATGCTTCGGAAATTCAGCAATAGCAGGACACAGGGAGATAATATTAAATTAGGTACACTTACCGCATTCTCGGCAGGGATGGTCAATGTCGTCTCGTTGTTGCTATTCCTTTCCTTTAGCTCTAACGTGACCGGATACTATGCGATACTGGCGGCCGAGATCGTGAAAGGCAATTGGTACCAGACAGCGATAGTTTTTGCCTGGATATTCCTTTTTTTCATGGGCGGCTTCGTAGCCAACTTCATGGTTATACATTTCAACAAACGGAATAAGTATTTCGCCCACTCGCTGCCTATTTCGCTTGAAATACTTTGTTTGCTTGTGGTAGGTTTTTACGGGCAATTTTATTACCGGGAAACCCTGGCGGAGACAGAACTATTGCTTGCCTTTCTGCTCTTTGCGATGGGGCTCCAAAATGGGCTTACCGCAAGTATCTCCAATTTCGCTGTGAAAACAACACACTTGACCGGTACGACGACTGATTTGGGTATTTTGTTTTCTATGTTTACGAAACGGGAGTTTCGGTCTAACCCTGTCCTTAAGAAGCGGGCTTGGTTGTTGTCGGCTATTACAGCCGCTTACATTACCGGTGCGATCGTCGCCGGGATCGCTTATTTTCACATCGGATTTAAACTGTTTTATGTCATCAGCGCATTTTTGGTTGTTGTCATCGGCTATGATGCCTACAAAATTAGGGTGGTACGTTACTATTGGAATTCGAGCAGGAAGAAATGTAAGCAGGTACAAGCCCAGGATGCCCGTGAGCGGTTGGTCGGGGCACCTGTAGAAGATTTGGAATAGGACGCGATATGACAAAAAAAAATAGAGGCGTTGGAACGGTTATCCACGCCTCTTTTTTTTGAAAGCAGGCAATCGGCGTAAACGTTTGCGCGTTTTAATGCAAAAACTTATTTTTGGACACCGCGTTAGGTCGGCTACTATTATAAACGTAATGATGTCATGAAATACTTATCAACCTTTTTTCTACTGGCCATGGGTTCGGTACTCATGGTATGGGGGTGTAAATCCGCAGCACGTCAGGATGAACTGCAACTCAGTGCGGCCTTTATAGACGAACAACTTGATGAAGCCATCGCGCAGATGGCGGTGTTGGCGGATGGGGTACCGGCAGAACGCATGCCGCGTACCTTTCTGGGTGATACAAGCGTGACATCGGATACAAAATGGTGGACCTCGGGGTTTTATCCCGGCTCATTGCTATACCTTTATGAGCATTCCGGTGATGAGCGTTTGCTTCTCTTGGCGAAAGATAAGTTGCGTATACTCGAAAAGGAAAAGTACAATAAAGGTACCCATGATCTGGGTTTTATGTTGTATTGCAGTTTTGGCAATGCATTGAGGCTTACTCGTGATACCGCTGCTTACAACGAGGTGCTGCTCACGGGAGCCAAATCGTTGATAAGCCGTTACAACCCTACCGTGAAAGCGATTCGCTCATGGGAGGGGTGGACCTATCCCGTCATCATTGACAACATGATGAACTTGGAGCTGCTTACACAGGCGTCCGAGTTGAGCGGCGACCGCCAGTACCGTGACATTGCAATAACCCATGCCAATACAACGATGAAAAACCACTATCGTCCGGACTACAGTTCTTATCATGTGATTGACTATAATCCGAAAGACGGCAGCATTGTGGGTAAGAAGACAGCCCAGGGTGCTTATGACGAATCTGCATGGGCACGCGGACAGGCTTGGGGGCTCTACGGCTACACGATGATGTACCGTGAGACGGGCGAACCAGCATACTTGGATTTTGCCAGTAACATAGCCGCCTTTATCCTGGACCATCCCAATATGCCGGAAGATTTAATCCCCTATTGGGATTTCAATGCGCCTGACCTACCTGATGACAGTCCTTATGCAAGCCGTTATAAAGCTAACCGTGATGCGTCTACGGCTTCCATCCTGGCTTCGGCTTTGCTGGAACTGCACACCTATACGCAGGGGGAAATCAGCGCCCGGTACCTTGACGCGGCTGAAAAGATGCTGAAAAGCCTGTCGGCCGCGCCCTATAAGGCAGAACAGGGTACCAATGGCGGATTTATCCTGAAGCACAGCGTAGGGTCTATTCCGCATGGCAGCGAAATCGATGTGCCGCTCACCTATGCCGATTATTACTATATTGAGGCATTGATTAGGTATAAGCGGCTGCTGGAAGGTAAACCGCTTTTTGATTGAAGGCAGCGACCGGAAAGCGCTTATTCCGCTAAACGGTGATGGCGCTTGTGCGTTCGCTGTCTCGTTCGCTGTCTGCTTTATCCGCTCACTGACTGCTGCGCTGTGTGTACAGGCACCGTGCCCGGCAGTACCTTGCTGGTGTATTTTCTGCTGAAGCGGAGATAGGGGCATAGCCGGAGCGGTAGCAGGTAAGCACGGATGGCGGCCAGAGAAGCGGGCTACGGGGAGGCCGAACACGGGGCCAGCGGCACCTTGCTGGAAAAATAAAAAAATAATTCACTAACTATTTGATACTTAAAGTAAGTTTCCTATCTTTGCCGTCCCTTTTGAGGGGATGGTATGTCTTGAGCGAAGCCCTACTGCTTCGATGGACGTTAATAGATTAATAGAAACATGTCAGGAATTATTGGAAAAAAAGTAGGAATGACCAGCATTTATGACGCTGACGGGAAGAATATTCCCTGTACGGTGATCGAAGCTGGCCCGTGCGTGGTAACGCAGATACGCACGGAAGAAAAAGATGGCTATTCCGCTATTCAACTTGCTTTCGATGAAGCAAAGGAGAAGAACACAACAGCCGCTTTGAAAGGGCACTTCGCTAAAGCGAAGACTACGCCTAAGCGTAAATTGGTAGAATTTAAAACCTTCCCCGATGAAAAGACGTTGGGTGACGTGGTTACCGTTTCCATTTTTGAAGAAGGCGAATACGTAGATGTAGTCGGTACCTCCAAAGGAAAAGGTTTTCAGGGCGTCATGAAACGTCACGGTTTTGGTGGCGTCGGTGGGGCTACCCACGGTCAGCACAACCGCTTGCGTGCTCCCGGTTCATTAGGTGCTTCATCATGGCCGTCGCGGGTATTCAAGGGCATGCGTATGGCTGGCCGTACAGGAGGTGACCGCGTGAAGGTTCAAAACCTGCAGGTATTGAAGGTTTATGAAGAACAAAACCTTATCGTAGTCAGTGGTTCGATCCCTGGGGCAAAAGGTTCTTACGTAATCGTAGATAAATAAGGAGATGGAAGTTAACGTTTTAAATATATCAGGTAAAGAAACAGGTGCCAAGGTGCAACTTCCTGAATCGGTGTTTGGGGTGGAACCCAACGACCATGCGATTTACTTGGATGTAAAGCAATACCTCGCTAACCAGCGTCAAGGTACGCACAAGTCCAAGCAACGGAATGAAATCGCAGGTTCTACGCGCAAGCTACACAAACAAAAAGGTACGGGAGGAGCCCGTGCAGGTAGCATCAAATCCCCGTTGTTTAACGGCGGTGGTCGTATCTTCGGCCCACAGCCCCGCGACTATAGCTTTAAACTTAATAAAAAGCTGAAGGCATTGGCGCGTAAATCCGCGTTGAGCTACAAAGCCAAGGAGAATAACGTCGTAGTATTGGATGAGGTGAATTTCGATTCCATCAAGACCAAAAACTATATAAACTTGGTAAACAGCTTGAATATCGCTAACGAAAAAACTTTGTTGGTTTTACCCGCGCAAGATAACAACGTTTATTTATCAAGCAGAAATCTGAAAAAAGCAAAAGTAATCACTGCTCATGAGCTGAACACTTACGATGTGCTGAATGCTGGCAAGCTTTTGTTGACCACGGCTTCTGTTAAAACCTTGGAGGAGGCATTTGCCAAATAATATGGAAATTATCAAGAAACCCGTATTGACCGAGAAAGCATCATTGCTCACAGAAAAGCTGAATCGCTATGCTTTCAAAGTGGACCATAGGGCAAATAAGATACAAATCAAACAAGCAGTAGAGCAGATGTTCGGCGTGACGGTAGTCGCGGTGAATACGATAGTTGTGGCTGGTAAAGCAAAAAACCGCTACACAAAGGCTGGGTTTGTATCCGGAAGGACCCCGAAATACAAGAAAGCCATCATCACCATTAAAGATGGCGAAACGATTGACTTTTACAGTACGATATAATTAAAAATGGCAGTTAAAAGATTCAAACCGGTTACCCCTGGTACTCGCTTCCGTGTAGGAGGAGACTATTCAGATATCACCACCAATGTACCTGAGAAGTCATTGGTCGTAAAAATCAAGAAGTCGGGGGGTAGGAATAATTCCGGTAAAATGACTATGCGTTACATCGGTGGGGGACATAAAAAAGCATACCGATTGATAGATTTTAAACGCGATAAGAAAGATATCCCCGCAAAAGTTGCCACGATAGAATATGATCCAAACCGTTCCGCACGTATTGCGTTGTTGCACTACGTCGATGGTGAGAAGCGCTATATTATTGCGCCGGAAGGATTGAAAGTGGGGCAGATGCTTGTGTCAGGCGATGCAGTTGCTCCCGAAATCGGCAACACCTTGCCATTGCAAAACATTCCCTTGGGTTCTATCATTCATAATATTGAATTGAACCCAGGACAGGGCGGCACCATAGCCCGCAGTGCTGGCACCTATGCCCAGCTTTCTGCCCGCGATGGCAAGTACGCCATTATTAAACTGCCCTCAGGCGAAAGCCGCATGATATTAGCTACTTGCTTGGCTACTATCGGTTCGGTATCTAACGCCGAAAAGGCCAACGAGGTATTGGGTAAAGCAGGCCGGAAACGCTGGCTGGGCCGTCGCCCAAGGGTTCGTGGCGTGGCGATGAACCCAGTCGATCACCCGATGGGCGGTGGCGAGGGCCGTGCGTCCGGTGGGCATCCGCGCTCACGCAAAGGCTTATTGGCTAAGGGATATAAAACGCGTAGCAAGAAGAAAACATCGAATCGTTACATCATTGAGAGAAGGAAGAAATAATGGCTCGCTCAATTAAAAAAGGTCCTTATATCGACCACAACTTAGAAAGAAAAGTTCTTTCTATGAACGAAACAAATAAGAAATCAGTAATCAAGACTTGGTCTCGTAGATCGATGATATCACCTGATTTTGTTGGCCATACCTTCGCAGTGCACAACGGCAATAAATTCATTCCCGTGTACGTAACGGAAAATATGGTAGGTCATAAGCTTGGTGAATTTGCGCCTACGCGTACGTTCAGGGGCCACGCAGAAAAGAAAAAATAATTAGGCAATGGAAGCAACACGAAAACTAAAAAAGTCTGTTATCATTAAACAGCGCAAAGAGCAGGAAAAGGCTCAGGTAGGAGGAGCTTCTACTGCCAAATTAGTAAACTGCCCTACCTCGCCGCGCAAAATGCGCTTGGTCGTTGATCTTATCCGTGGCGAAAAGGTGGAACATGCTTTATACATCTTGAAGCATACCAACAAAGAAGCGGCTATCCGTGTGGAAAAGCTGCTGCTCTCAGCCATTAAAAACTGGGAAGCAAAGAATGAAGATAAGTCTGTGGAAGAAAGCGGCTTATATGTAAAAGAAGCTTTCGTAGATGGTGGGCGGCAATTGAAAAGGCTGCGTCCAGCACCGCAAGGCCGGGGATACCGCATTCGTAAACGTTCGAACCACGTTACCTTGGTGATAGACAGCAAGAATAACGTAGCACAAAACTAATTTATCAAGTAATGGGACAAAAAGCAAATCCAATAGGTAACAGATTAGGAATCATCAAAGGCTGGGATTCCAATTGGTTCGGGGGCAAGAACTATTCCGATAAATTAGTTGAAGACGAGAAGATCAGGAAATACCTGTCGGTTCGTATCGCCAAGGGCGGGGTAGCCAAGATAGTTATCGAGCGTACTTTGAAACGCATTACAGTGACTATCCATACGGCTCGCCCAGGGATCGTGATTGGCAAAGGTGGGCAGGAGGTTGATAAGATCAAGGAAGAGCTGAAGAAGCTGACGAAGAAGGATGTTCAAATCAATATTTTTGAGATTAAACGTCCGGAATTGGAAGCTCAGTTGGTGGCCGAAGGGGTCGCTAAACAACTTGAAGCGCGTATTTCTTTCCGCCGCGCGATGAAAACTGCCATTGCATCTACAATGCGCATGGGCGCTGAGGGCATAAAAATCATGTGTTCCGGACGTTTAGGAGGGGCTGAAATGGCCCGGACCGAACAATATAAGGAAGGACGTATTCCCTTGCATACATTCCGCGCAGATATCGATTATGCATTGGTGGAAGCATTGACCACTTACGGGAAAATCGGCGTGAAGGTGTGGATATGTAAAGGTGAGGTTTATGGCAAGCGGGATTTATCGCCTAACGTAGGGCAGACATCAGGCGTAAAACAACGCGCCGATGGCGGAGCGGGTGAATTCCGCGGTGATAACCGCCGTGGTGGCGGTGAGCGTCGCGGAGGTGATCAGCGCCGTGGTGGTGGTGAGCAACGTCGCGGTGATCAACGTCGTGGCGGGGCACCTGGCCAACAACGTAGCGGAGGAAACCGGGGCGGTCAAAGGAGAGGTTAAGTTAGTTTTTTAGATTTTTAGATAGCAACTGCCAAGTGCAGTGTTAATTAAGATACGAACATGTTACAGCCAAAAAGAACAAAGTTCAGGAAGATGCAGAAAGGCCGCATGAAAGGCAACGCAACCCGCGGGTCGGAGTTGGCTTTCGGCTCTTTCGGTATCAAATCAATGGAGCCCGCGTGGATTACCAGTCGCCAGATTGAAGCCGCGCGTATTGCGGTAACCCGTTACATGAAACGTGAAGGCCAAGTGTGGATCCGCGTGTTCCCGGACAAGCCTGTAACCAAGAAGCCGGCCGAGGTGCGGATGGGTAAAGGTAAAGGTGCTCCGGAATATTGGGTAGCGGTAGTGCGTCCCGGACGTATGCTGTTTGAAGCAGAGGGTGTGCCTTTGGAAGTAGCCAAAGAGGCATTGCGCCTTGCTGCACAGAAACTGCCCGTACAAACGAAGTTTGTGATACGTAGGGACTACGTATAAACATAAACGCACACTGGCGCTGTCTGCCATTGGTTTTGCCGCCGTTACCGGCAAGCCGCCATGGGGTCCAACCGTGGAAGTACGCTGATGGAGGCATCCAGTAAAATAATAGATAGAAATGAAAAATTCAGAGATCGTAGAATTGTCAACAGAGGACTTAGTGGCCAAAATCGCTGAAGAGAAGGCTGCCCTCACCAAATTGAAGTTTGCACATGCTGTTTCGGCGATAGAAAATCCCAACCGGATCAAGTATACGCGTAAGACTATCGCGCGCTTGATGACCGAGTTGACGAAACGCAAGAAGGCCGAGAAAGCGGCCAGCGAAGCTAATGAAACAGCCGCTGAGGCATAAAAATCAAAGTCGAAATGGAAAGAAATTTAAGAAAAACAAGGATCGGCTTGGTAGTGAGTAACAAAATGGACAAATCCATCGTGGTGGCTGTGGAGCGTAAAGTGAAGCACCCTATCTATGGCAAGTTCGTAAAAAAGACTACCAAATTTAAAGCTCACGACGAAAACAATACCTGCGGTATCGGCGACACGGTGTTGATTATGGAAACGCGTCCGCTGAGCAAGACCAAAAATTGGCGTTTAGTAGAAATTTTAGAAAGGGCTAAGTAACATGGTACAACAGGAATCAAGACTTAATGTGGCCGACAACAGCGGGGCTAAGGAAGTATTAGTCATCCGTGTGTTGGGCGGTACCGGCAAGCGTTATGCATCAATTGGCGACAAGATCGTTGTTACCGTAAAAAGTGCTTTGCCCTCTGGAAACGTGAAGAAAGGAACGGTTTCCAAAGCAGTAGTCGTAAGGACGAAAAAAGAAGTCCGCCGTAAGGATGGGTCTTATATCCGTTTTGACGACAATGCTGCCGTATTGTTGAATAATCAGGATGAACCCCGCGGAACACGTATCTTCGGCCCGGTAGCTCGGGAATTGCGTGAAAAGCAGTTCATGAAAATTGTATCATTAGCACCGGAGGTATTATAATCATGGGACAGACAAAGACATCGACACATAAGATTAAAATCCGTACTGGGGATTTGGTGAAAGTCATCTCTGGCAATTCCAAAGGATCCCAAGGGAAGGTGTTGGAAGTACTGATAGCCGAGAACAGAGCTATCGTTGAAGGAGTGAATATGGTAAAGAAACACGCCAAACCCAGCGCTGCTAACCCTAACGGAGGCATTATCGAGAAGGAAGCGCCTATCCACATTTCCAATCTCGCTTATATCGACCCCAAAAGTGGTAAACCAACTCGCATTGGGCGTAAAGTGACTGAAGTAAATGGTAAGAAGAAAATCGTTCGCATAGCGAAAAAATCAGGGGAGGTGATTGACTAATGGCATATGTACCAAGATTAAAAGCGAAGTACAAGGATGAAATCCGTACCACGCTGAAAGAAAAATTTCAATATAAAAGCGTCATGCAGGTGCCGAAACTCGAGAAAATCGCTGTGAGCCAAGGCATCGGTGCAGCAACTGCCGATAAAAAGTTGATTGATAACGCAATCAATGAAATGACCATCATTACGGGTCAGAAGGCTGTTGCAACGCGCTCGAAAAAAGACGTTTCAAATTTTAAGCTCCGCAAAGGAATGCCGATAGGCGTACGGGTGACGCTTCGCGACAGCAAGATGTATGAGTTCCTGGATCGGTTGATCGCTGTAGCGCTTCCGCGTATTCGTGATTTCAGGGGCATCAACGATAAGGGCTTTGACGGCCGGGGTAACTATACGTTGGGTATTACCGAGCAGATTATTTTCCCAGAGATTGATATCGATAAGATCAATAAAATTCAGGGAATGGATATTACCTTTGTAACCAGTGCAAAGACCGATGTGGAAGCACTGGAGTTGTTGAAGCAGTTTGGATTACCATTCAAAAATCAAAATACAGTAACTAATGGCTAAAGAGGGAATTAAAGCACGCGAGATAAAACGCGCTAAATTGGTAGCAAAGTATGCGGAAAAGCGTGCAGCATTAAAGGCTGCAGGTGATTATGCTGCGCTTGATAAGTTGCCAAAGAACGCGTCACCTGTCCGTTTGCACAACCGCTGCAAATTGACGGGGCGTCCAAGAGGCTATATGCGCCAGTTCGGCATTTCACGGGTAACTTTCCGTGAAATGGCGGTGGCAGGGAAGATTCCAGGAGTGAAGAAGGCTTCCTGGTAATTGATGGTCAATGGTCGGTAACGGATAGTCGACACGGCGAACCGAGAAGTGCAAATTAGAATTTTTAACCGATAATAGGTCCGGAAGCCATGGTGGCCGAAGGAAACCGTTGTCACAATAATACAATAAATGAATACAGATCCAATAGCGGATTACCTTACCCGAGTAAGGAATGCCATTAAGGCCAACCACAGGGTTGTTGAAATTCCTGCATCGAACCTTAAGAAGGAGATTACGAAAGTGCTCTTCGATAAAGGTTACATCGCGAATTACAAATTCGATGAAGACACCGTACAGGGTACTATCAAAATCGCATTGAAGTATCACCCGGTGAGTAAAGTTCCGGCTATCCGCACCTTGAAACGTGTGAGCAAACCCGGCCTGAGAAAATATGCAGGAGTGGATACCATGCCACGTGTGTTGAATGGATTGGGAATCGCCATTCTTTCTACGTCCAAAGGCGTAATGACCGACAAGGAAGCCCGTCTTCAGAATGTCGGCGGCGAGGTTTTATGTTACGTATATTAATCAGGAGGAACACACAAGATGTCAAGAATTGGAAAAGCACCTATCGCCATTCCCGCCGGGGTGACGATTACTGTATCAGATAAAAACTTGGTAACGGTAAAAGGGCCGAAGGGTGAATTGAGCCAGCAGGTGGATAAGGATATTACCGTAACGCAGGAGGACGGTCAATTGTTGGTAAAGCGCCCTACGGATCAGAAAAGGCATAAAGCCCTTCACGGCCTGTATCGTTCGCTGTTGAATAACATGGTTGTTGGCGTTACCGATGGATATAAGACTACACAGGAACTGGTAGGGGTTGGTTATCGGGCCAATGCGCAAGGATCGACCCTTGATCTTACGCTCGGATTTTCTCACCAAGTTGTACTGATTCTCCCCAAGGAGGTAAAGGTGACGACAACAGCTGAGAAGGGGAAAAACCCGACCATTACATTGGAGTCTATAGACAAACAATTGTTGGGACAGGTAGCCGCGAAAATCCGCTCATTGCGTGCACCAGAACCATATAAAGGAAAAGGTATTAAGTTTGTTGGCGAGCAGTTGCGGAGAAAAGCAGGAAAATCTGCAGCTAAAAAATAGTAACAATCATGGCAGAAAAAAAAGTATCGCGTAGGGATCGTATCAAAAAGGGGATTAGAAAGCACTTATCCGGATCACCTGAGCGCCCACGCTTGTCTGTATATAGGAGTAATAAAGGCATTTATGCACAAGTGATTGACGACCAAGCTGGAGTAACATTGGTTTCCGCGTCATCCTTGGCTAAGGATTTTTCGGCATCAGGCAACAAAGTGGAGCAATCCAAGGCTGTTGGAAAGCTGATCGCTGAGAAGGCATTGGCCGCCGGAATTAATAAAGTAGTTTTTGACCGTAACGGATATCTGTACCATGGCCGGGTGAAGTCGCTTGCCGAGGGTGCCCGTGAAGCCGGTTTGGATTTTTAATCAATCGAGAACATGTCATTAAGCAATATAAAACGAGTTAAATCGAGCGAAATCGAATTGAAGGATCGCTTGGTCAGTATCCAACGGGTGGCGAAAGTAACGAAAGGCGGCCGTACGTTTAGCTTTTCAGCGATTGTCGTTGTAGGTGATGAAAACGGTGTAGTCGGCTATGGCCTTGGGAAAGCCAAGGAGGTTACAGAAGCCATTACCAAAGGGATCGATGATGCCAAGAAGAACTTAATCAAGGTGCCTATTATCAAAGGTACCGTGCCTCACGAACAATACGGAAAGTTTTCCGGTGGCAATGTCTTGATTAAGCCTGCCGTACATGGTACGGGCGTATTGGCCGGTGGCGCTATGCGTGCTGTTTTGGAAAGTGCCGGCGTAACCGACGTATTGGCCAAATCGCTGGGTTCGTCCAACCCGCATAACGTGGTAAAAGCAACTATCGATGCACTGTTGAAGATGCGTGACGCTTATACGGTGGCTCAACAACGCGGCGTTGATTTGAATAAAGTATTTAACGGATAACTGTCATGGCAAAGATCAGAATTACCCAGATTAAGAGTATCATTGATAGAAGCGAGCGCCAAAAGCAGACCATGAAGGCGTTGGGGCTACGCAAAATCAACCATTCTGTCGAAGTAGAGGCTACGCCCGCTATCATCGGTATGGTGCGGAAGGTGAATCACCTTATCGCAATAGAGGAAGTATAATTACGTTTAATCGTTATACCTGTATAGTGAAAGCGAAGGTATAACATAATATCAGAAAGATGAATTTAAGTAATCTAAAACCCGCAGAAGGATCAATCAAAAGCAGGAAGCGTATAGGCCGTGGTACAGGTTCTGGTCGTGGCGGTACGTCTACACGTGGCCATAAAGGAGCGCAATCCCGTGCTGGACATAGCACGAAAATCGGTTTCGAAGGCGGTCAAATGCCATTACAGCGCCGGGTACCTAAATTTGGTTTTAAAAACCCTAATCGGGTAGCGTATGTTGGGATTAACTTAGACGTGTTGCAGGGATTGGTCGAGAAATTTAACTTGGCTACCATAGACTTTGAAACACTTAAATCGCATGGATTGGTTTCCAAGAATGATTTGGTGAAAATTCTGGGTAGGGGAGAATTGACGTCTAAGATAGAAGTAAAGGCGCATGCATTTTCAGCCACAGCACAACAAGCGATTGAAGCTGCAGGGGGCTCGATTGTAAAACTTTAATACATGAAGAAGTTAATCACAACCTTGACCAATATTTGGAAGATCGATGATCTGAGGACGCGTATCTTGAATACGATTTTGTTTCTCTTGATCTATCGTGTTGGATGCCACATCGTGTTGCCTGGCGTCAACCCCGCTGCACTTCAGCACGAAGCAAAAGAAGGGTTGCTCGGTTTGCTCGACATGTTTGCTGGTGGTTCATTTTCCCGTTCAGCAATATTTGCATTGGGGGTAATGCCCTACATTTCGGCGTCCATCGTGGTTCAATTACTCGGGATAGCTGTACCCTATTTTCAAAAAATGCAAAAGGAGGGTGAGAGTGGGCGGAAGAAGATGAATCAGATCACCCGCTACCTTACGTTGGCTATTACGTTGGTACAGTCTATTGCTTATGTACGTACCCAGATTGACGGTGGTGCCAAGATGATAGCTGATCCGATGTTTACTATCCTATCGGCTTTTGTACTGACGGCAGGTACGTTGTTCGTTATGTGGTTGGGCGAGCGGATTACCGACAAAGGTATCGGCAATGGTATTTCATTGATCATCATGACGGGCATCATTGCCCAATTGCCAAGCGGTATTACCGCCGAGTGGTTTTCCCGGATGAGTACTGGTGGCGGAGGCCCGATTCCATTGTTACTGGAGTTTGTAGCCTTGTTTTTCGTTGTGATTTTTACTATCCTCATTGTGCAGGGCGTACGCAAGATACCCGTACAGTATGCCAAGAAAATTGTTGGTAATAAGCAGTACGGTGGTGTCAGGCAGTATATACCGTTGAAAGTGAATGCAGCCGGCGTAATGCCGATTATTTTTGCGCAGGCCATCATGTTTGTACCCATGAGCCTTAGCCAGTTTTTTCCGGACCTGCAATCTTCTTTCCTGACGTCGCTCAGCAATTATACTTCGGTAGCGTATAATGTAACGTTTGCTGTCTTGATTATTGCATTTACGTTTTTCTACACGGCAATCATGGTCAATCCGCAGCAGATGTCGGAAGACATGAAGAAGAATGGCGGTTTTATCCCGGGTGTAAAGCCAGGGCAAGCGACCAACTTCTACATTGATAGCGTGATATCTAAAATCACGTTACCTGGTGCGATTTTTTTGGCTATCATCGCCATCTTACCAGCAATAGCAAGTCTTTTTGGCGTGAATAATCAATTCGCCCATTTTTACGGTGGTACATCCCTGCTCATTTTGGTGGGGGTTGTCCTTGATACGCTGCAACAAATCGAAAGTCATCTGTTGATGCGTCATTATGACGGATTGATGAAGACCGGCCGCATAAAAGGACGCACTCCTGTGGCATCGGGACCCACCCAATCGGTAATATAGTCTTTAGCATGTCTAAAGTATATTATAAGTCGGCCGAAGATGTTGAGCAACTGCGAAAGTCAGCTACCGTGCTTTCGCAGTTGCTTGGTGAAATCGCCAGGGAAATTAGGCCAGGGATTACGACATTGGCTTTGGATAAATTGGCTTATGATTATATCCATGATCATGGCGGGCGCCCGGCTTTTCTAAACTATAATGGATTTCCCAACTCATTATGTATCTCGGTCAATGACCAGGTTGTCCATGGCATCCCGAGCGATTACGAACTTCGGGAAGGCGATATCGTTTCGGTAGATGGTGGTGTCGAATTAAACAACTTTATCAGTGATTCAGCATACACGTTCGCGGTAGGCGAAGTGGCGCCGGAGGTAGATCGGCTTCTTCGTGTGACATTGGAGTCGCTAAATCTAGCCATCAAACAAGCTGTAGCCGGCAAGCGGGTCGGAGACGTGGCTTATACCGTGCAGGAGCATGTTAGTCAATACGGCTATGGTATTGTTCGCGAGCTTGTTGGCCATGGGGTCGGATACAAGCTTCATGAAAAGCCAGAGATTCCCAACTATGGCAAACGCGGCACAGGGACAAAACTTGAAGAGGGGCTTGTGATCTGTATTGAGCCCATGATCAATATGGGTAAGGCTGGAGTAAAGTTTTGGGATGATGGATGGACGGTGAGTACAGCCGATGGCAAGCCGTCGGCACATTATGAGCATATGGTGGCTATACGTAAGGGGGTACCCGATGTCCTAACCACTTTTGCTTATATTGAAGAAGTTTTGAATAAAAAGGGTTGACATTCAGTTTTTTTTGCTTATCTTTGCATCCCTGTTTGTGCAGGGGTATAATTGGATAATAATCAAGACTATATGGCTAAACAAGCCTCAATCGAGCAAGACGGAGTCATTAAAGAAGCGCTATCAAACGCCATGTTTCGCGTGGAGTTGGAAAATGGGCACGAAATTATTGCCCATATCTCGGGAAAAATGCGGATGCATTACATTAAGATATTGCCGGGGGATCGCGTGAAGTTGGAAATGTCTCCCTACGATTTGACCAAAGGAAGAATTACGTATCGATATAAATAAAAAGCGGAAGGGACGCCGCTTAATCAGTAACATAAGATCATGAAAGTCAGAGCATCCATTAAAAAGCGTAGTGCGGATTGCAAGATTATCCGTCGCAAAGGAAAGGTATTTGTAATTAATAAAAAGAACCCCAAGTTTAAACAACGTCAGGGATAGGAAATCTTAGGTTTTAGATTTTGGATTTACGATTGCCAACAAAGATAGGTAGTAGGTCACCAATCTAAAATCTAAAATCTAAAATCGTAAATCACTAAATAAAATATGGCACGGATCGCAGGTATAGATTTACCTAAAAACAAAAGAGGAGAAATAGGCCTCACATACATTTACGGGATTGGCCGTTCGACGGCGCAGCGTATTTTGACAAAGGCAGGCATCGATTTCGATGTCAAGGTGCAGGATTGGGATGACGATCAGTTGACGGCTATCCGCACCGTTATCAACGATGAGATCAAGGTGGAAGGTGCTCTTCGCTCGGAAGTGCAGCTGAACATTAAACGCCTGATGGATATCGGTTGTTACCGTGGCCTTCGTCACCGTAAGCACCTGCCGGTTCGTGGCCAACGTACAAAGAACAACTCACGTACCCGCAAAGGGAAGCGTAAGACTGTCGCAAATAAGAAAAAAGCTACTAAATAATAATTGAGAAGAGACAATGGCTAAGACTAAAAAGGTAAGCAAGAAGCGTATTGTTGTCATTGAGCCGGTTGGTCAGGCGCATATCAACGCTACTTTTAATAATATTATCGTTACGCTTACTAACAACCAAGGGCAGACCATATCGTGGTCGAGCGCAGGCAAAATGGGCTTTAAGGGTTCTAAGAAAAACACCCCTTATGCAGCTTCTCAGGCAGCTTCTGATTGCGGCAAGGTAGCGCACGATTTAGGGTTGCGTAAGGTAGAAGTTTTTGTGAAAGGGCCGGGTGCAGGACGCGAGTCGGCCATTCGGACGTTGCAAAACTCGGGTATTGAGGTGACGTCTATCAAAGACATCACGCCGCTGCCCCACAACGGATGCCGCCCCCCGAAACGTAGACGAGTATAATTTTTTTAAAGCTAAGATTCTTCAGCTACAGGCTGAATGATACTTTAAAACCAACAACTATATGGCGAGATATACAGGACCAAAGTCCAAAATTGCCCGGAAATTTAGAGAACCTATTTTCGGGCCTGACAAAGCATTAGAACGTAAAAACTACCCTCCCGGCCAGCACGGGGTTTCAAAGCGGAGAGGAAAGCAATCCGAATATGCGGTGCAATTGCTTGAGAAGCAAAAAGCGAAATATACCTACGGTATATTGGAGCGTCAGTTTGCCAACTTATTCGCCAAGGCATCTTCTAAACATGGCATCACCGGTGAAGTATTCTTAAAGCTTCTTGAAGCTCGTTTGGATAATACGGTGTACCGGTTGGGTATAGCCGCAACGCGTTCGGCTGCTCGCCAACTGGTGAGCCACAAGCATATTACGGTAAACGGCGAGGTGGTCAATATTCCGTCATACAGCCTTCGCCCAGGAGATGTCATTGCGGTACGTGAGCGCTCGAAATCCCTTGAAGCGATAGCAAACGCTGTCGCCGGCCGTAAGCTAAATAAATTTAGCTGGTTGGAGTGGGACGCTAATGAGTTGACCGGCAAATTCCTAAATTATCCGGAACGCGCTGAGATTCCTGAGAATATCAAGGAAAACTTAATTGTCGAGTTGTACTCCAAATAAGTAACACGTGAGGATAGCATAGCCTTTTGGGTTATGCTATCCTGCGGTTTAGCAATTTTTGTAAACAAACATTAAGAATAAGTAAATGGCAATCTTAGCATTTCAAAGACCTGATAAAGTTATCATGCAGAAATCAACGGATTTCGATGGCACGTTTGAATTTCGTCCATTAGAGCCGGGTTTCGGTGTGACCATCGGTAATGCTTTACGCCGTATTCTATTGTCCTCACTTGAAGGATATGCAATTACGTCGGTTCGTTTCTCAGGTGTATCGCACGAGTTTTCTACCATAAAGGGTGTCGTGGAAGACGTTACCGAGATCATTTTGAACCTTAAGCAGGTCCGTTTCAAGAAAACTGGGGAGATGGGTGACTCTGAAAAGATCTTTATGGTTGTTAATGGGCAAGATCAATTAACAGCCGGAGATATCACGAATTTTTCCAACAACTTTACCGTATTGAATCCGGATTTGGTAATCTGCAATATGGAAAGCTCTGTAACCCTCGAATTAGAACTCAATGTAGCAAAAGGGCGGGGATATGTCAATGCTGAAGAAAATAAAGTAGTTGACGGTCCAGTTGGCCTTATTGCTGTGGATTCTATTTTCACGCCGATAAAGAATGTAAAATATACCATCGAAAACTACCGGGTCGAGCAAAAGACAGACTACGAGAAATTGTTGTTGGATATATCGACAGACGGTTCCATTCATCCGGAAGATGCATTAAAGGAGGCTGCCAAAATTCTCATTCAGCACTTTATGTTGTTCTCAGATGAAAATATGCTGCTTGAGTCGCAGGCTAAGGAGGAAACGAAGGTGGTAGATGAAGAGATCCTGCACATGCGCAAGATTCTGAAAACAGAGCTGGTGGATCTCGACTTGTCTGTGCGTGCACTCAACTGCTTAAAAGCGGCCGACATCCGCACACTTGCCGAGTTGGTAACATACGATGTTGCGGATATGCTTAAGTTTAGGAACTTCGGTAAAAAATCGTTGAGCGAGATTCAGGAATTAGTAAAATCTAAAGGCTTGTCATTTGGAATGAATTTGTCGAAATACAAGCTTGACGAAGAATAAATAAATAGTTAGCGACCTGTTGCATAATTCCCCTTGAAGGGAGCAAAGACCCAAGGAACAAAGTTCAAAGAAAAACCGCATAGTCTTTAACCCTTGTTCCATAATCTCTGTTCCGAAAAAAGGACGGTATGCACAAATTTAAAGAAAAATGAGACACGGAAAAAAATTCAACCACTTAGGCCGCACAGCAAGCCATCGTAAAGCGATGTTAGCCAACATGGCCACTTCGCTGATTAGGCACAAGCGTATCACTACGACATTGGCTAAGGCTAAAGCCTTGCGCCAATATGTAGAACCTTTAATCACCAAATCCAAGAACGACACGACGCATTCACGGCGTACAGTGTTCAGCTACTTGCAAGACAAGGAAGCTGTGACTATACTTTTCCGTGAGATATCTGAAAAGGTAGCTAATCGCCCAGGGGGCTATACACGGATCATCAAGATGGAAAACCGTTTGGGAGACAACTCCGAAATGGCATTCATTGAACTGGTCGACTACAATGAGGTATATAAGAAGGATGGTGCTGTTACTGAGCGGAAGTCTACCCGACGACGCGGCGGTAAGAAAAAGGCCGGAGCAGGAGCCAGCGAAGCAGCCGCTGCCGGGTCGGTGGCGGAAAGCACTGCTGAAGAGGTGGTAGCTGAGCCAGTTGACGCTGAATCCCCTGCAACGCCGGAAGAGCCGGTTGCTGAAGCAACCGATGCGCAAGAAAACACCGCTGAAACGGAAGAAACTCCAAAGGACGAGAAGAAAGAGGACTAAGCGATTAATCAGGTGTAAAGAGTTGAACCCGTTTTTTGTTTACGAAAAACGGGTTTTTTATTGCAACCAACTACATTGAATACTATTTTTACTTTTGATAAGGCATGAACCTATTTGACGTATATCCAATTAACCCCATTGCGGTCACCAAAGCGAAAGGTAGCATCGTCTGGGATGCCGACGGAAATGAATACCTTGATTTGTATGGCGGCCATGCCGTAATCTCCATCGGCCACACCCATCCCCACTACGTCCGGCGAATCACCGAGCAGTTGAATCAAATTGGATTTTATTCGAATTCTATAGAGATACCGCTGCAGCGGCAGCTGGCCGATTTGCTGGGTAGCGTTTCGGGCAAATCTGATTTTCAGTTGTTCCTATGCAATTCGGGCGCCGAGGCCAATGAAAATGCGCTGAAGTTGGCTTCGTTTCACAATGGCCGAAAAAAGGTCATCGCTTTCAAAGGCGCATTTCATGGACGTACCTCGCTGGCTGTGGCAGCGACAGACAATCCGAAGATTATTGCGCCCGTAAATGAGACGAGCAATGTTGTTTTTCTGCCGTTTAATGATGAAGAAGCATTAGAAAGCGCGTTCGCGGCCTTTGGCGAGGAAATAGCTTCGGTTATCATTGAGGGGATCCAAGGGGTTGGTGGAATCCAGGTGGCTTCTCCGCAGTTTTTAAAGAAGATCCGTGCGCTGACCGAGGAATATGGCGCAGTATTCATTGCGGATTCCGTCCAATGCGGATATGGGCGCACGGGTAATTTCTACGCTCATGATCATGCCGAGGTTGAAGCAGACATTTATAGCATGGCCAAAGGGATGGGCAATGGTTTTCCCATTGGGGCTATTGCCATATCACCGAAGATTAAACCGTGGTTTGGCATGTTGGGTACCACCTTCGGCGGCAATCACCTTGCTTGCGCTGCAGCACTGGCCGTCTTGGAGGTGATGCAACAGGACGACTTGATGCGGAACGCTGCTGACGTGGGCGCATATTTAATCAACGAGCTGCGTGCCTTTGATCGCATACAGGAAGTGCGGGGCATGGGACTGATGATTGGTATTGACCTGCCAGCCGAGCTGAATATGGTCAAGCGGGATTTATTGGTTAAAAACCGTATCTTCACCGGCGAAGCCAAGCCAAATGTGATTCGACTGCTTCCGGCTTTGAGTATGAGTAAACTACATGCAGACCGCTTTTTGGAAGCGTTTGACGAGCGGCTTAAAAATTTTTAGCGTTAGATTAGCGATTTTTGATATACTCGCCTGCCATAAGGCCGGCAATTTCAATATAGTGTGATGAAGCAGTTTTTTTCGGTGGCTGATGTAGCCAACCTCCCGGACATTGTAGATGAAGCGTTGCGCTTAAAAAACAATCCTTTTGTATATGGTCAATTGGGGACGCATAAGACATTGGGATTGGTTTTCCTAAACCCGAGCCTGCGTACACGCCTAAGTACACAGAAAGCAGCCGCCAATTTGGGGATGAATGTCATGGTTATGAATATGGATAAAGACGGGTGGGCGCTTGAAACGAGAGATGGCATAGCTATGAATGGTACGACCGTAGAGCATATCCGCGAGGCGGCTGCTGTAATGGGACAGTATTGTGACGTTCTCGGCATACGTTCATTCCCGAAGCTACAGGATCGGGAAGCCGATTATAGTGAAGATTTATTCCAGAAGTTTATCGCTTATAGCGGTGTGCCGGTGGTCAGCTTGGAGAGCGCCACCCGTCACCCTTTGCAAAGCCTCACCGACCTTATCACCATCCGAGAAAATTGGCACCAATCCCGGAAGCCAAAGGTTGTGATGGCGTGGGCGCCGCATGTCAAAGCTTTGCCGCAGGCGGTACCTAATTCGTTCGCCGAGTGGATGTGCAGGGCGCAGGGCGAAGGCATGGCGGAATTCACGATTGCCCATCCGCCGGGCTATACATTGTCCGAGCAATTTACCCATGGTGCCACAATCACCCATGTACTGGATGACGCACTAGCTGATGCAGACTTCGTCTATGTGAAGAACTGGTCCTCCTATGAAGATTATGGGAAAATCCATCCGGTCAGCGGTCAATGGATGCTGGACCATTCCCGGTTGGCGCTTACCAACCAGGCCAAGATTATGCATTGTTTACCCGTGCGCCGGGACGTAGAGCTGGCCAGCGAAGTATTAGATAGCCCGCATTCCATAGTCATTCAGCAAGCCGGTAACCGCGTATGGGCCGCCCAGGCGGTATTGAAACGTATGCTCGAACAATTATCGGTGGATAAATAAGTAATACGATGCTCGCGAAATTATGGGTAATTAAAATCGGGGGGAATATAATCGACCATCCCGAAGGGTTAAGTCGCTTTCTTGAACGCTTTTCTTACTTGAAGGGAAACAAGATTTTGGTGCATGGAGGAGGAAAGATTGCAACTCGGATTGCGGCCGATCTTGGTGTTGAGGCCAAGCTGGTAGACGGCCGCCGCATTACGGATGAAGCCATGTTGCGTATCGTGACGATGGTATATGCTGGGTTGACAAATAAACAGCTGGTGGCTAAGCTGCAATCGCATAAGTGCAATGCCATAGGGCTTAGCGGGGCCGATGGCAACGCTATCAGAGCAGTGAAGCGGCCGGTGAAGGAGATAGATTATGGGTTGGTTGGGGATATTCTACCCAATTCGGTCGATGCAGAAGCGATAGCCACACTGTTGGATCATGGTTTTGTTCCGGTTTTTTCGGCGATTACACATGATGGGCACGGGCAACTGCTCAACACGAATGCTGATACCATCGCTGCGGCCTTGGCTGTGGCCCTGTCTGACCGATATACAACCTCATTGGTGTATTGCTTTGAAAAACCGGGAGTGCTTCGTGATATCAACGATGAGGCGTCTGTCATACCTCAAATACGGGCTGGGGAGTTTGAACAATTAAGATCATCAGGAATCATTGCCGATGGCATGGTGCCGAAATTACATAACGCATTTGAGGCGATCGCTAAAGGGGTAGCCGAGGTGTGCATCGGCCATGCCGATGACGTGCTCTTACTGCGTGAGCAACAGTTTGGTACGCGAATGATCAGGTAATGGTATCCCCGCAATGGACAATTGATAACTTTTTAACGAAAATGAGCAAAATAACCATTATTGGAAGCGGTAACATCGGCCTATCATTGGCCCGTGGATTAGTAAATAAGGCATACTGTAAAGCAGACGACATTACCTTGACGCGACGGAGCCTCAAATCACTAAGCGAGGAGGCCGCAAATGGGTTTAAAGTCAGTGATAACAATAAAGTGGCCATTTATGACGCCGAGGTCATCGTCTTGGCAGTGCTGCCACAACAGCTCAAAAAAGTATTGGAAGAGATTGCCCCAGCAGTATCGCCGGAAAAGCAAATTGTGGTGTCGGTGGTATCCGGTGTTACCTGTGCCGACGTGCGCGATAAGCTGGGCAACAACATGCAAGTGATCCGTGCTATGCCCAATACCGCCATCGCTATTGGGCAATCGATGACCTGTATTGCTTCCGATAATGCCTCGGATGAACAACTCAACCGGGTGAAACAGCTGTTTGAAACGGTGGGGGCTGTTGTGACCATTAACGAAGATCTCATGACGTCCGCGACTGCGTTATGCGCCTGTGGTATCGCTTTTTTCCTTCGCAGTATTCGTGCAGCCTCACAGGGGGGCGTTGAAATCGGATTCCACGCACACGATGCGCTGAAAATGGCTGTCCAGACTGCCAAAGGCGCTGCCGATTTATTGTTGCAGACGCAAAGCCATCCCGAAAGTGAAATCGACAAGGTAACCTCACCTAAGGGCTGTACCATTGCCGGGTTAAATGAGATGGAACACAATGGGTTCAGTTCTGCATTCATTAAAGGCATAAAACTGTCCGCACTCAAGGCCGGAGGACTGTATAATGATTGAAAAGCTCATACACGATAGCACCAATCTTCTTCGTGACCTCATCCGTATCCCTTCGTTTAGTAAGGAAGAAAACCAAACGGGGGATACCATAGCGCGGTTTTTGCAGCAGCGGGGGGTACGCACTTATCGGAAGATGAACAATATATGGGCGTATAATAAGTTTTTTGATCCGGCAAAACCGACTATCTTGCTCAATTCCCACCACGACACAGTAAAGCCGAATACAGGTTACACACGTAACCCGTTTTCGCCTGATATCGAGGATGGCAAGTTATACGGATTGGGAAGTAACGATGCAGGTGGCTGCCTCGTTTCGTTGATAGCTACCTTTCTCCATTTTTATCCGCAGGAGGGACTCCACTATAACTTTTGCCTTGCTGCTACAGCAGAGGAAGAAATATCGGGTACGAACGGGCTGGAACTGGTCATTCCCGATTTGGGCCCATTGGATTTTGCGATTGTAGGAGAGCCTACGCTTATGCAACTGGCTGTAGCCGAACGGGGACTGATGGTGCTGGATTGCACCGCGTACGGCACTGCCGGGCATGCAGCCCGCGAAGAAGGGGATAACGCAATCTATAAAGCACTTAAGGACATCGAATGGTTTATCAGTTACCGCTTCCCTAAGGAGTCTGAGGAATTCGGTCCGATTAAAATGAGTGTTACCGTGATTCATGCAGGGTCGCAGCATAACGTGGTACCAGCTACGTGCGAATTTGTGGTGGACATCCGTGTAACGGATGCATATCGCAATGAAGAAGTGCTCGATATCATCCGTCAGCATGTAAAATGTGAAGTAAAACCACGTTCTGTACGGCTCAAACCGTCATCGATACCCAAGGAACATCCGGTCGTGCAGGCTGGCCTGGCGTTTGGACGCAAAACGTACGGATCGCCGACCACCAGTGATCAGGCACTGCTGGATATTCCATCGCTTAAGCTCGGACCTGGCGACTCCGCGCGCTCACATATGGCCGATGAGTTTATCTACCTGGATGAAATAGGAGAAGGCGTTCGGTTATACACCGCCATACTTGATAAAGTGGTAAACGGATAGTCCGGCGAGATTTTTTCACGTTTGTATAAGGGTAGGCCGCCCTTAAGTTGTCTGGTCTGAAATCAAACAAAACAAACATGGAAAAAGTAATTAAGCTGACGATGCTCATAGGCATCACACTGGTGTCATTTACCGCTTGCGACAAGGAACGTGTTATCGAGACAGACGAACTTCCATCCAACGCCCGGACTTACATAGCCCTGCATTTTCCAGATTATGAAATTATCCAGGTAGTAAAGGAGCGCGACGATTTAAAAACGACATATCAAGTCTTTCTCGATGAAGGGTTTGAGCTTGACTTCGACAAAAAAGGCGCTATAACAAGTGTGGAAGGAACAAATAAACTGCCCGACAGTGTTATTCCCGACAGGATACTTGCCTACGTGAACGTGACATATCCGGATGATTTTGTTGTGGGCTGGGAGCTGGATGGGGCCGGGCAGGAAATTAAGCTTTCTAATCGCATGGAGTTGAAATTCGACAAAGATGATAACTTTCTACGGATTGACTGACGAGGCATGTAACTTTTCCCTTTGCATGGCATCCAATTGAAAACGGAAAAGTTATGCTGGTTACGACAACACCTCAGGTAGAAGGAAAACGGATAGTAAAGTATATCGGTTTGGTGAGTGGTGAAACCATTATTGGCGCCAATTTCTTCAGGGATATTTTTGCCGGGATACGTGATATCGTCGGCGGACGGTCGGGTTCATATGAAAAGGTACTACGCGAGGCAAAGGAAACGGCAATTTATGAAATGCAACAGTATGCCGCTTCACTGGGAGCCAACGCAGTGGTCGGCGTTGATTTGGATTACGAAACCGTGGGTAGCGGTGGAAGTATGTTGATGGTTACAGCGAGTGGTACGGCTGTGATTATTGAGTGACGGCCGGACTGTAAAAACGTTGCAATCCCTTCATAAAACTAAGCTGACCGGTATCCATGTGGTCTAGGAAATTATAAATAAATGCGTTCAGATATAAGTTCGGGACGCTTTGGTGATTAAACAGCACTGTTAATTTCTGTAAGGGGCTTAACGTCCACTCTTCGTTTTCTAGTCCGCCGGCCGTTATGATGACATTCAGTTTTTCCCTCGGATGAGCTGAGGCCAGTTCTTCAGGTAATTGATAAAGGTAAAAATCATTGTACCACAGCGAGGGGCTTGCTGAAACGATGTTTGAGAAGATCTGGTGCCCCATTTGCGTTTGCTGCAGCAATGCAAAAAGTGCAAAATAGCCGCCAAATGAATGTCCCAAAAGTGTCCGTTGGGTAGTGTCCACTCGTAAATCTGCCTCCAGGTAAGGCAAAAGCTCATCCGTGATAAAACGGTAAAAATCCAATCCACCTCCTGGAGCATCAAGTTCGTCGGTTTCCAGTGATTGGGGGTAAAGCAAGTCCCGCATTCGTAGTGCGTCCATCTTCTGGAAGTCGCCATAGCCGATACCGACTAAGATTATAGGAGGTAGCAGGCCTGTCATCTCATACTGGCGCATTAATGGCGCCAATGTCGGGAAGTAAAAGTCACCGTCGATCAATAATGCAATGGGATAATGTTTGTCCGGCTCGGTTGTGTATTCCTTTGGTGTCTGAATGCTTATTGTGAAGGTATCGCCGACGACCTTCGAATGAAGTTCAACGGACTGGGCGATACAATAATGCTGAGGTTGGCTCAATTGAGCGACGCTGAATAGCGGCAGGCATGAGAAAAGGGCAAGTGCAACGATATTTTCCATGGCTTACTGATTAAGTGAGCGTAAAAATAGATGCCTAATTTTCAGTAGCCTAATGATTTAACTTTTTTAACAACTTTTACATATTTTAACAAAGGCATGCGTACGCCGGACTATTAAAGCATGACTGCCGGTTTTTCCGGTGAGCCCGATGAGTTCGGCGTGTAGGCGGCAAACAGCCGCGAGGCCCGGTGATGGCGTGAGTCCGATGAGGTCAACGACCCAAAGGCGGCTTAGCCCGTAAATACTGAAGCGGCCACGTTACATCTTCACCTACTTGGGTAGCTGCCTGGATCGCAAAGTAGGGATTCCGCAGCAGCTCCCGTCCGAGCAGTACCACGTCTGCCTCGCCTTCCGTAAGAATGGCTTCCGCTTGCGGTGCGGTGGTAATCAATCCGACAGCCGCGGTGAGCATGTCGCTTTCCTTACGGATACGTTCTGAAAAAGGCACTTGATAACCGGGAGTTGCGGGGATTACCGCCCGCGGTACCATTCCCCCGGATGATACGTCTATTACCTCCACCCCGTGGCCTTTCAATACGGTAGCCAGTTGAATACTTTGGGGCAAGTCCCATCCATCCGCCACCCAATCCGTAGCTGATAAGCGTACCCACAACGATACGTCTTTTGGGATAGCCGAAGCGACAGCGTCGACCACTTCAATCAGTAAGCGGATGCGGTTTTCAAAAGGTCCTCCGTAGCCATCGGTACGTTGATTGGATAATGGCGAAAGAAATTGATGAAGTAAGTAGCCGTGGGCTGCATGTATTTCAATAAGTTGGTAGCCGGCGCGAACCGCGCGTCGCGCCGCTTCAACAAAGTCCCTGATCACCTTTGTGATGGCGCGGTTGTCCATGGCCTGCGGTGCATCATCGTCTTTAGCAAAAGGTATAGCAGAAGGCGCAAGTGGGCGCCAAGCGTGTTTACCTGCTTTGATTTGCTTGCCTCCCAGCCAAGGCTTTTCCGCGCTTGCCTTTCGCCCGGCGTGCGCTAATTGGATGCCTGGGATAGCGCCTTGCTGCTTGAGGAAAGCGGTGATACGGTGAAGCGCGGTGATATGCCCGTCTTCCCAAATACCGAGGTCGCCATAGGTAATGCGTCCTTCGGGGCTTACGGCCGTCGCCTCCTGAATGACGGCCGACACGCCGCTGACAGCCCTACTGCCCAAGTGGACGAGGTGCCAGTCATTGGCAAATCCGTCTTCTGCGCTGTACTGGCACATGGGTGATACCACGAGGCGGTTTTTTAAGGTCAGCCCACTGTTGGGCAACGAAAGCGGTGAAAATAATATCGTGTTTGATGACATGTCCGAGTTGCTATTTCGCTTCCAAAATTAGCGATATCAGCATTGCGATATGTCATTGGCTTGTCGTCTTATGGTTAGTCAAATGTCATGGATTTAAAGTTAAAGCCTCCTGTTTCGGCAACAATGCGTATGCGGTGTTGTCCCGGGGAGAATTCCGGCAGTTGTATCGGGATGGTAGCCCATGTCTGCCCACCACCCGTGGCAGGCACTTCAATAGGTTCGGACAGAATTTTACCATTGATCATCACGATGATGCGGCCACCGTCAGTTTCGCTGGCTACGTTAAGCAATAGCTGCGCTATTCCTTCTTCCGCTATATTCAATGTGTATTGCAGCCATTCGCCGTTTTCGATATGGAAGACATAGTAGCCGGACGTATCGGCCTGAATGTCCACCCCGTCATTCCGGTAACTTCGGCCGCGGTTGCCCTGTGTGTTCATGCCGGGGGTATAGTGGTAGCTGGCGGTGTCGGTATCGTAGTAGGCTACGCGTTGCCGGCCCAAATCGAAGTCGGCAGCATTCAGTACGGTGCCCTTGCGAATTGCATGGTTTTTGAAGGCCAGCGCATCATGTGAATAGACCTGCCGGAACATGGCGTCTACCACATCACGATGGAAAATGTTGTTTTCCAGCTTGAGATTTTCCAACCATTGGTTCAATATGCGCAGCGCCTCTTCGTGTGAAGGTTTTTTGCCCTTGCCAGACCAGTAATCCAGCAACGCTGTATAACCTTCGGGGGGAGTGATTTCCAAGGGCTGATTGATGCCCATTTTTTTATTTTGCCACCAAGCCCAGCCGATGCCATTTTGTTCGCATAGCGCAATCGCTTCGGTAAACCAGGTGTTTGAATTTTCACCCGATTCGCCCAGCCATAGCGGGATATCATGCTCATCGCGCAGGTCGAGGAAGCGCTGGATGGATGCTTCGGTATTCGGGTTGCCATATTTATGGAAACTAAGCACCAGATTGTCGTCCCACTTGGGAAAGATGCCGTTGTAGTTGTTGGCGAAGCCATTGCCCTCCAAGAAGATGATGTGGTTGCTGTCTACTTCGCGTATGGCCCGGGTGACGTCTACCAGAAATTGCCGCAGCGGCACATTGGTCTGCTCGGCAGTACCCCTGAAATCAGCAGCATCCTCAAAACCCCAATTGGTTTCATTAAGCACATCATACCCGCCTATCCATTCTTCGTCGGCATAACGCTCAGCCAGCTTACGCCAGAGGGCGATGGTTTTCCGGCGGTTGGCCTCGCTCTCCCAAAAGGAGGGCTTATCGGGGTTGCGGTCCGAGATATTCAAGTCATTGCCTTGCCCTCCGGGGGCGGCATGGAGGTCGAGAATGAGGTACATCCCGTTGGCCTTGCACCAAGTGAGCAGGCTATCCGTGAGGGCAAACCCCTTTTCCAACCAGGTGTTTTCGCCAGTGACAGGCTCATCTTCCACGGGCAATGTATACAAGTTGTAATGCATAGGGAGCCGGATGGAGTTGAATCCCCACGCAGCCATTGAATCGATATCGATGCGTCGCGTATGGTTGACCAACCATTCGTTGTAAAACCGATCAGTCTCTTCCTTGCCTACGACATCTTCAATGCTTTCACGTATGCGATACTGCTGTCCGAGAAAGCCAAGCCTAAACATGTAACCCTCCTGAAGCATCCATCCGCCGAGGCCCATACCACGTAGTATAATGGTATCACCTTGTCCATTTACAATGTGGTGGCCCTGGGCGCGCAGAAAATTTTTCTTTGGCCCTTGGCAACATACGAACAGGACACAGCAGAATAAGATGGCCAGCGTAGCGGATATATTAGGCTTAGCGTCAGGTTTGACAACGTGTGTGTTCATTTTGCAATACGGTTAAGCTAGTTTTCGACCAAATTATAAACACGCACATAATCGACTTCCATGCGTGCTGGAAACGCACCATCGTCGACTCCCTGTTGGCCGCCCCAATTTCCGCCCACAGCGATGTTGATGAGCCAGTGGAATTTCTTGTCAAACGGCCATACTTGGAAACCGCCACCTTCATTGGGAAAGTTAAAGATGGGCATATCGTCTACGTATCCACGGATATAAGCCGGTGTCCAATCCACCCGATAGCGATGGAAATCCGTGGTTGCATGTTCTATCTTTCGAGTTGCGGTCTTCTGTGTGCCGATCGCATGGTTGTATGCTTCGGTATGCACACTTATGTGAACCACATCTTGATCATGCCCCACATGTTCGAGGATGTCGATTTCTCCCGATGCCGGCCACCCGCCATAAGCCCAGTCGGTGGGTAGCATCCATACGGCCGGCCATGTGCCGATACCAGCAGGAACCTTAGCCCTCACTTCAAACCGACCATATAAAAAGTCAGCCTTGCCGCGGCTTACCAGCCGTGCTGAAGTAAAATTCAACCCTTCATAGTCTTCTTTAATGGCCGTGATCGTGAGTACGCCATTTCCAACTTGGGCGTTTTCCAAACGCTTTTCGGTGTAATATTGCAGTTCGTTATTTCCCCAGCCATTGTTTTCAGATCCCACATCATAGCTCCATTTACTTTCGTCAGGAAGGCCTTCGTAATCAAATTCGTCGGACCAGGAAGGGGTGCTTTCGAAGGTGTATTCCGTAGGTTGCGGCGGTTCCGGCATCGGGATATTCGGTTTTGGAGACTCACTGGCGCAGGCCAAAAACAGGATAGGGATTAAAAAAAGACGTATCATGCGAAAATTATTTATGAAGTGTTACAGCGTTCTATTGCCCCGCTCATTAAGGGCCTAACAATGCAATCCGGCGGAATGAACCATGCCGGATTGCCAAACTAACGATAAAATTATAAAAAAACATCAGTAGGAACGTAAAGTGAAGGTCCACCAACCAGGACCGCCGATATTTACGCCGATTTTGAGGATGTCGTAGCCCTCGCCGTTTACATTCTGTTCCATCGCAAGGATATCGTAGGTCACCGAGTTTCCAACGGGGCCACCTGGTGTCTCTCCGCCATTATGCGCTTTCTTGACGCCGATGTGTGCGCCTCGCCCGTTCAACCGCAGTTGGCCAAGTCCGTTGATGCCCGCGCCCTCTATGACAGAAAAGGAAAATGTCCCCGAATCCCAAGCTGCTTGATCACCGGTCAGGTTACTGGCCGGCTCGCAAGCAGTTGATCCAGTACCGAGATAGCCATCAGCAAATAAATCGCCCTTGTTGTCATAGGCAAATGTGCCTTGCGCATCAAATCTAAACGTAAATTCGTCGTTAAACTCACAAGCACGTGCTTGGACATCTCCGGCACCACTTGACCACCAATTGCCATTATCAGGCCCTTCACCTACTTTGAATGCGCCCGCCTCAGGGTTGAGCCGCCAAACTTTTTCTGTACATCCGGCAATGAAACCCAACGGTCTATCCGGGCTGCAGGCGGTGGGGTCGTTTTGGGCGATAGTTACCTGTTTAGTGATGGTAGATGTACCGCCTTTGCCAGCAACTAACAACGTGACGTCATATGTGCCCTCAAAAGTAAGGCGTATAGTAGCCGTATCCCCCCGGAAAGTCTGTCCCGTGTTTTCGACAGTCCAATATGCAATCGTGGGTGTCGAAGTGGTGTTGATAAGTTGCACAGTATTGCTGCCTTCGGCAACCACGGCCTGGAAATCGGCGCTGGGCAGCTGGCCGAGCGAGAGGTCCTCAGTTTCGTCTGAACATCCGGCAAACAGCAATAGTACCGTAACCACATGTAGCGTTTTTGAGATAACGCGCTTGATGTATTTTTGATGCTTATATATCATGGCTTTTCGATTGGGTTATTTGATTGATTATTTCGTCCCACCCCACTCTACGCTCTGTTCGATTTGCGTATTTTCGAGTTCAAGCAGGGGTATAGGCAGGATTTCATGTCGTCCTGCGACAAAACCGCGTGACGCCAATGCGGTAGCTGCATCGCCCCATCGCACAAGGTCAAACCAACGGTGCCCTTCGCCTACCAGCTCCAGGCGACGTTCGCGTTTAATGTTGTCAAACGTTGCTGCTATGGGCCCTAAGCCTACACGGTGGCGTACAGCGTTGAGCAAGGCAGCCGCCCGGGTCGCATTGCCGCCGCCACGGACCAATGCTTCCGCTTCAAGCAGATAGGTATCGGCGAGCCGTATCTCATACATATTCTGCGGGAAGTTGAGTTCGGGACTGCCCGCACCTGTCCAGCGGTCTTTTTCCCGCCCGGCGAATTTTTCAAGAAAATAGCCGGTGTTCATGTACCCTTTTTCATAAGTCGCTAAGCCGTTTGCTTCCAAGCTGTCCAAGTTGGCTACGGTGTGCGGGTTGCGCGGATCGTAGTGTATTTCATCAAACAATTGCGGTGTGATGGGGAGGAAACTCCAGCCAGACACGTAGTCAGGTGCCCCAGGGCGGGGATTATAATTGCGTGGGCCGACCATGATGTTCATCACATTACCCTCGGTACAAGACACACAGCCCCAGTCACCTACAGAGGTGTTGGTAAACGATATTTCAAAAATAGATTCGCTGTTGAATTTATTGGATACTTCAAACAGATCGCCGAAGTTGTCAAGCAGTCTATAGCCGTATTGGCTGGTGCTGCCCGGCTCGCCATTCACTTGTGCCAACTGCTCGGCGGCGGGGCCGAATTTTTCCTGTTGCAGGTAGACCTTGCCGAGCAATGCTCTGGCCGTGCCTTGCGTAGCGCGGCCCCCCTCGGTCGCTACAGGTATGGTCGGTGGAAGCGCCGGTATCGCATCAAGTAAATCTTGTTCAATAAGTGCATACACATCGGCGGGGGGCGCCTGGGTGACGTTATACATTTGGTCGGTTGCTACCGGTTCCGTAAATAACGGGATATTCTTGAATAAGCGTACCAAATCAAAATAAAAGTATGCCCTCAGGAATTTGGTTTCCGCCGTAAAGCGTGCTTTTTCGTTTTCGTCCATAGGAATATCAGGCAATTTTTGAAGCAAGATATTG
The DNA here is from genome assembly GCF_016533505.1 of Parapedobacter sp. ISTM3. Taxonomy (NCBI): domain Bacteria; kingdom Pseudomonadati; phylum Bacteroidota; class Sphingobacteriia; order Sphingobacteriales; family Sphingobacteriaceae; genus Parapedobacter; species Parapedobacter sp. ISTM3. Next base: position 302,908 of record NZ_JAENGN010000001.1, read on the forward strand.
GCTCGGAAAATGCCTGAGAATCCTTTGCGCCACAACTCTTCCTGTGGCCCTTGTGCCGGGGTAAGTGAATAATCAGACCAAACCTGTAGGTTCGTCACGTCATTTGGCCCGCCACCGCCGGCATAATGATCATCTGAGGCAGCACTCACGGCGTTGATCTTGGTGACATAGCCACCGCCTTGCCAGCCGACCACGTCATAAACAGCCACCAAGCCATTAAAAGCTTCCTGCCTGTTTCGGTAGTAGTTGGCTTCAAGGTCGGTCCCCCGAGGTTTCACATCAAGGAAGGAATCGCTGCATGCACTGCCCAGTAAGGCGACGGTGCAGCTGTAAAAGAAATATTTTATCGTCTTATTCATCGTATTCGTAGTTTAAAAGCCCACATTTAATCCAATCATGAATGACCGTGCTTGAGGATAAATCCCCCGGTCGATACTCATCACGCCGCCGCCTATTTCGGGGTCATAGCCCGTATACCTGGTCAGCGTAAAAAGGTTTTCGCTCATGATGTAAACCCGCGTTTTCTGCAGTCCAATTTTTCGGGATACCTGAGGTGGCAATGAATAGCCCAGCTGGAGCGTCTTCAACCTAAAATAAGCGCCATCTTCCAGGTAAAAGTCGGACGGGTTGGTGAAGTTGTCATTCGGGTCAGCATCGTTCAAACGCGGGAAGGTATTGCTGGAACCCGGTCCAGTCCATCTGCCCAACGCTTTGCGCTGGTAGTTTGCGGTAGACATATCCAAACGGCGCAGCCCCTGGAAAATTTTATTGCCTGCCACACCTTGTCCAAAGATAACAGCATCAAAACCACGCCATGCCATGCTGATCGTAAGACCATAAGTCCAATTCGGTGTTGGGTCGCCGATGAATGTGCGATCGTCTTCGGTAATTGAGCCATCGCCGTTGACGTCGGCCCATTTGAAATCGCCGGGGCTTGCGTTGGGTTGAATTAAACCGCCTTCGCTGTTGACATAGTTGTTGATTTCTTCTTGTGTCTGGAAGATACCGAGGGTTTGAAAGCCAAAGAAGGAATTAAACGCTTGGCCTAAAGCGGTACGCGTGATGGGATAACTGGATGACTGGAAGCTTTGACCGCCTGAAAGATAGCTTATGCCGGTTCCCAAGTTCGTTACTTCATTCTTGAGGTAAGACACATTGCCATCTACCGAAAAGCTGAATTGGCCAACTTGGTTACGGTATCCCAATTCCAGTTCTACGCCAGCATTGCGCATGTCTGCGATGTTTGCAGCCGGATTGGAAATTGCACCGACGTAGCCGGGAATGCGCGGGTTCTGTAAAATGCCTGAGGTGACTTTACGGTACCAATCGAAGGTTATGTTGAAGTTTTGCAGCACTATGGCATCGAAGCCAATGTTTGTTTGGCTGGTCTCTTCCCATCGCAGGTCGGGATTTGATGGTGCATTGGGGCTATAGCCCACAAAATAGCTTCCGGATGTACCTATGGTATAGTTTCTGCCGCTCCCGATGGTAGATAGAAAAGCAAAATCGCCGATGTTATCATTGCCGACCACGCCATAGCCCCCCCGTATTTTCAGGGAGTTGATGATGGTGTTGCCCGTAAGGAATTCTTCATTGGATACATTCCAGCCCAGGGAAAAAGACGGAAAAACTCCATAGCGATTATTGGCGCCAAATCGGGAAGAACCATCGCGGCGTACCAATGCTTCCGCGATGTACCGCTCTTTGTAGTTGTAATTTACCCGGGCAAAAAGAGAAGATACCGTATGACCTGATCCCTCCGAACCTGATGAATTCCGCTGATCGGTAGGGACGTTGTAGTTGAGCGAGGCATCATCAAAATTATCGGCGGGCACATTGAAGTATGTTACACTAAGTCCGCGCGCCTGGCTATCTTTATATGCGCCTTGTCCTATAAGAAAGGTAAAGTTGTGGTCATTGAAGCCATGTGTATACGATATCGTATTTTCGAGATTCCAGTCAAACCCGCGGTTCATTCCCCTATTGAAGGAGGTCTGTGAGCTGATGGTCGTGGGGTTGAGGTAAAAGATCGGTGTGAAGCTTTCCGAGCCCCAGTAGGACAATTTCGTGCCGAATGTGGAGCGGAATGTGAGTCCTTCGATAGGGGATATTTCCGTGTACACGTTGCCTACGATATTGTCCGACCAGCCGTTGTTGCCCAAACGGGTCTGTATATAGGCTAAGGGATTGGTCATCTCTTGGGCGACGATATCCGAAATTCCGTAGGGATTGCCAAAGGCATCGCGCACTACAGGATTATTCGCATACTTGGAAGCTGACGCCTCTGTTGGGTCGGTAATTACCGCCTTCGTGATGGGATCCAAATTGATGGCGGAACTCAACGGCCCGCCAAATTCGCTGTTTGTGTTACCCAATCCGATTGACTTATCGTGGGCGTACCCGAGATTTTGTCCAATTTTCAGCCAACTTGTAATTTTATGTTCAGAATTGAGACGGATGTTTGTCCGTCGGTATTTGGAAATATCGGTGGCAACGATGCCGTCCTGGCCCAGGTATCCAAACGAGGCATAGAATGTAGAACGTTCATTACCTCCACTTATGCTGAATTCATGATTGTGCCGCTGGGCATTATCATTGAAGATTTGCTTCTGCCAATCAGTTCCAACGCCGTAGGCGGCAGGGTCGGGAAAAGGCATACTGTTTCCCGCAGCTAACGAGGCCTCGTTACGTAGCGTCGCGTATTCCGTGGCATTTAGCAGGCTCAGCTTTTTTGCTGGAGCGGAAACCCCATAAAAACCATTGTAATTAATTCTGATGCCACCTGCCTGGCCCTTTTTGGTGGTGACCAGAATAACTCCCGCTGCCGCACGCGCACCGTATATGGCTTGTGACGATGCGTCCTTTAACACTTCAATGGATTCGATATCTGATTGATTGAGGTAGCCGATACCACCTGCATCCACGACCACGCCATCCACGACCCAAAGCGGATTATTGTTTCCAAATGTGGTGATACCCCGTACCCGGATGGTGGAGGCTGATCCAGGCTGTCCGGAGCTTGCGGCAATGGTAAGGCCGGAGGTCCGTCCCTGGAGCGATTGTTCGATTCGCGTAATGGGCATGGTTTCCAAGTCACTGGCTTTTACGCTGCTGATAGCACCTGTGACAACACTCTTTTTCTGTGTGCCATATCCGACAACGACGACCTCGTCTAAGGTGCTTGACTCGTCTTCCAGTGTCACATTGATGGTGCCGCTTTGCGTTACTTCAATGTGTCGTGTGACCATGCCCAATTGCCGGAAAACTAATGTCGATCCGGCTTCAAGAGAGATGACGTAGTTGCCATCGTCATCGGTGCTGGTTGCCATCGTTGAGCCCTGAACAGCTACCGTCACACCCGAAAGGGGCCTCCCGTCTGCCGCTGCTGTAACCTTGCCCGTCACTTGCAGGGTTTGTGCGGCAAGCACCAACGGCGACAAGCAAACACAGAGCACGATGAATGCATGTAAAACTCTTTTTTTCATAATGACTGAACTTATTAATATGGTTAAAAATTGGTTTTGCTTTTTTTTACACACTTGGCGCGAAAAAGCAAAGGCAAAGCTATCATGTAGATTTTAACAAGACCTATCCGCTCGTTCTACAATACCCCTACAAAAATCAAAGGGGTGGGCATTTCGGCAAAAAAATACACTACAATGCCACTACAATCCGTGTATAATATTCTGTTTTTCAGTTGATTGTTTTTTATTTGGCGCAGGGTCAGTAAAATGGCGCCTATCGCTTATCATCCCGGATCTGTAGTAGAAACTCATAAAGGTTTTGCTCGGGATCCAGTTTAATTTTTTTACGCAGCCGGTACCGGCTTACCTCTACGGCTTTGATGGTAATGTTCATCAGTTGGGCAATTTCTTTTGACGAGAGATTCATGCGAAGGAAAGCGCAAAGCTTTAGTTCGTTAGGTGTTAGATCGGGATACAGCTGCTTAAGGCGAGCAAAGAACCCTTGATTGACGTGGTTGAAATGAACACTGAATTGTTCCCAATCCTCCTCGGTGCGCTCAGCCGTGCGGATAAGCCGGATAAGCTGCCTGAAATTGATGGTGCTGTCTGGAAAGTCATGTTTCTTGACCACTGCCAATATCGTTTCCTTAATCTTCGAGAGCACTTCGCCGCGTTGGATAAGGTGCATCGTCATATTGGCCAATTCCTTGTTCTTAAATGCGATTTCTGCTTCTAGTTTTTCATTTTGGAGGCGCACGACTTCTTTTTCGCTCCTGTCAAGCTCTAATTGACTTAAGTATAACTCATGATCGTGTTTGCGTTGCAGCTTCTTTTTTTGCCATTTAAAAAGCAAGAAGATGGCCAGCCCGACCAAAACGCAATAGATCGTATGGCTTACCGGATTGCTGTACCATGGCGGGGCGATAACAAAGGAGTAGGTATCGGTATCCGATTCGTTTCCATTGCTATTCCTGGATTTTACCTTAAAAACATATTGCCCCGGAGGGAGGTTGGTATATTCTTTTTCGCTACGGTTGCTCCAGGTAGACCATGCCCTGTCAAAACCTTCCAGCAGATAGCTAAATTCGACGTTTTCTTGCTGGTCATACAGGGTTGTCGCGAATGAAAAGTGTAGCGAATTAGATCGGTAGTGGAGCGTGGGGGTAGGTGTGTGGGGAGCCCGGTGTCCACCGTATAACACCTGCGCTTGCTCGCCGCTGTTGATTAATTTGACGCGGTTTAAAAGGATGTCAGGTTTGCTGGTGTTTTCTTTGTAGCGTTGGTAATTGAGGTGTATGGCACCCCGATTGGCACCGATAAAGATGTTCTCTTCGTTCAAGATATAGATGTTTTCAAATCCGCCCAGGATCTGCCCATTCAATTCAGGGAAGTATGTAATATCAAACGGGATGCTGTCGCTGGGATTGGAAAAATCAGCTACCCCTAGTTTTTTATGGCTGATAAACCACATATTGCCATCTCCATCCTCTTTCAGGTACTGGATTTCCATGCCTTTGAATCGTGGATAAAATAGTGGCGAAGGTGCAAAGCGATCGGTTTGGGTATCATACTCATAGATCCCGTCGCTGGTTGCAACGGTGATGTTGTTTTTTATAAGAAACAGGTAGTTATAGAGTGACGAAGGAAGCCCGTCATTGCTCGTGTATGTTTTCTGTAGCGTTATCCTGGAGCAGTCTTCCGATAGGTTGAACTTGAAGATACCTCGATAGGGGTGAGAGGCCCAAACCACGTGGGAATGCTCATCATAGTAGATGAAACGCAGTGACTCGTAGGGGCCATCCACACGGCCGGCATCAAGGAACGCCTCGCCGTTGAACATCATGTGGTGTAAGCCGAGGTAAGTTCCAGCAATGAGGTGCTTGGACGGAAACACTCTTGACAACGGCTGATAAAGCCAGGTTCCGGGGACGGTATAAATTTTCCGGATCGATTGATTGACAATTTCAAACGCGCCGTCTTCATGCCCCATAAGCAGCCGGCCATTGATTTCATTGAGGCTCCACACTTGGCCTTCGGTATGATTTACCTCTGAAAAATCGGCATCGGAGAGACTGATATCCCGTTGGTTGGCATCAATCGGCGTCACATACAATCCGTTCGACGTGCCGATGTAGAGGTGTTGGTTGAACAATCGGGTGGTATAACTACTGACTGGGTTTGTTCTATTGGGGTGGATGTATTTTACTGCGCTGTTGATGCCAATGAAATCAATGCCATCATCAAGTGCCAGCCATAAGTTCCGATTGCGGTCGATAAAGACATCCCGTACATTATTCATCTGCAAGCCTTCGCCGTATACGTATTGCTGTACCAGCCGATCATGCCTGTCGACGATCAGTACCCCAGCTGATGTGGTGCCAAATACAAACCAATCGTCGTTTACAGGTAGTCCGCAATAAATCCGGTCAGTCGAAAACAGTTCATCAAATGGCGTCTTCTTCACGATAAGCGTATCGCCTATTAAGTAAAAGAGGCCCCGTTTCAAGGTTGTGACCAATAGGGTGTCTCCGCTGTGCGGCATGATAGCGGTTATGACATTCCCGTTTAGATCCGGGTGGTTGGTCAACGGTTTCCAGAAACCGCCTTCAAAATGCATGATGCCCTGTCTCAGCGCTTGTGCATACAGTTTGCCTTGCACCTGTCCCAGGAATTGCCATTCGGTAGCCGGCTTATCTACGGCAATGCGGCCGTCTTTGTAATGCAAGATCTTTGTGTTGGCCCGGAAAAAGACATCAGAACCCATGACGACGATATTCCATACATCAGCAAACCGGCGCTCCGCTTGGGGGATAAGATCGACCAAAGAGCAATATTGCAGCGTACCTGTGCTGTCGGGTTGGAAATAGCCTATCTCATCTTGCCCGCCTACATAAATCCTATTGTTCGAATCTACAGCCACGGACCTGACCACGGTGGCATTGGGCAGTGGGTAAATGTTCCAGTAACGGCCGTTGAACGTCAGCAAACCTTCGTTATTGCCAAAGTACATGATGCCGTGGCTGTCTTGTGCGATATCCCAGTTTTGCAAACCACCTTTATACTGATTGTTATTGTAATTGATAATTTGCGGAATGGCTACCCGATGTTGCGCAATGCTGCATTGGACTACAACAAAGAAAAGGCCCACAAACACAGCTCGCTTTATATGCACATTGGTCATTAGGTAATGTCGGTTAGTATATCCTTCGGCAAAGGTAAAGATAATTGCATAAGTTCGGTATTTTCGATAAGTTTGTAACAGATACATTAAACAAACAGATCGCATGACTCAATATGCACCTCGGTTGATATTGGGTTTTTGGGTTATACCGTTGATTGCGGTAATGTCTGCCCGTGCCCAACATCAGGTTTCCATCATTCCCAAACCCCAAACATTGGAAATTCACGAAGGGGAATTCGTGTTTCCGGCCAATACGCCATGTTACGCCTTTGAACCATTTCTCGAGGTTGCTGCTTTGCTGGACGATCATCCTTTTGCTGCCTTTGCACCCGTTGAGCGTATAAAGTCGCATAGGCGTATCCCGGAGGCCGGCGTACGCCTTGTTGAGGCTCGTGATATTGACAAGTTGGCGCCAGATGCATACCGGCTTCTCATCGATACAAGCGGGATCACCATTACGGCGCATCAACCAACTGCGATGCGTTATGGGATATTGACGTTGATGCAGCTGGCGTATACATTGCCAAATGGGGGTGTATTGCCCGCCATGCTCATTGAGGACAAGCCCCGGTTTGGCTATCGTGGACTTCATCTTGATGTCTCGGGACATTTTTATCCCGTGTCTTTCCTCAAGAAATTCATCGATATCATGGCACTTTACAAGTTCAACAGCTTCCATTGGCATCTTGCGGGCGGACCGGGTTGGCGCTTGGAAATCAAGCGGTATCCTGAGCTTACGCAGAAAGCTGCCTGGCGTACGCATACCCGTTGGAAAGATTGGTGGCAAAATGGGCGTCGTTACCTGCCTGCAGGCCACCCCAATGCCAGCGGTGGTTATTATACCCAAGATGAGGCAAGGGACTTGGTCGCTTATGCTAAGCGAAAAGGAATCACCATCGTTCCTGAAATCGATGTGCTGGGGCATGCTGACGAAGTGTTGGCTGTATATCCGCAGCTATCGTGCACGGGAAGGCCCTATCAACACGGTGAATTTTGTATCGGCAACGAGGAGACATTTACCTTCCTGAGGCATGTGCTGGAAGAAGTCGTGGATATCTTCCCTTCTACCTACATCCATATCGGCGGCGATGAGGCCAACGGCAACGCTTGGGAAGCATGCCCTAAATGCCAGGCGTTGATGGAGAAAAAGGGCCTGAAAGATGTCAACGAGTTGCAACGTGATGTGGTAAAACGGTTGAATACCTTTTTGCAGTCGTACGATAGGAAACTGATAGGGCCGGATGAAATTCTGGGGGAAGGGCTTCCTGCTGATGCCACGATTATGGGTTGGCGAGGTGCTGTTGGTGGTATCCGAGCGGCAAATGCTGGCCATGATGTCATTATGACGCCCGATTCACACCTGTATTTTGATCATTATCAAGGCAATCCATCGACCCAGCCTGAAGCTGCCGGCGGCTACACACCAGTGCAGAAAGTCTACGGATATGAGCCTGTATCCGACGACATAGCGGCAGATAAGCGAAAGCATGTGCTCGGTGCACAAGGTAATATCCGCACTGAATACATGCCTACCGCTGACCATGTGGAATACATGGTTTTCCCGCGTGCGCTGGCGTTGGCCGAGGTGGTGTGGTCTGCACCGGCTGATCGCGATTGGAACGATTTTCAACGGCGCTTGCAGCACCACTACCCGTTACTGCAACGGTTGCATGTCAACTATTACAGGCCCTCCTATGAGGTGGATATCGCCGTAGACTTCAATGCCGATACATTGACCAATACCATATCCATGGCCACGGAGCAACGTGAGCCGGGTATTCGCTATACGACAGACGGTAAAGAGCCGGATGCCGAATCACCGGTTTACACGAAGCCCATCGAGCTGGCCGTACCTGCGGTAGTCAAGGCAGCTTATTTTGTTGATTCGGGCCGCGTAGGGCCTGTCGCTGCGGCCAAAGCAGATATTCACAAGGCCATTGGAAAAAGCATTACTTATCAGACGTCGTGGGATGACGCCTATCCTGCTCAGGCAGAAAGCACGCTCCTAAACGGACAGAAGGGCGGAAAACATGCTGATGACGGCCAATGGCAGGGTTTTACAAACCATATTGACGTGACGGTAGATTTCGAGCGGCGTGAATCAATGAATAACGTAGCGATAAGCTTCCTGCAAGATCCTGCAATAAACGCCTATCAGCCGGGGGAAGTGAAAGTGCTGCTTTCGGACAATGGCAAGAATTTCCGGGAAGCAGGCACCTTAGTGAATGGCGCGTCTCCTCAAGAAAAATTCAGGCAGGTAAGAACTTTCGAATTGAAATTCGATACCGCGCAAACCGCGCGTTACCTGCGTATTGTGGCAACCAACGTACGGAATGCGTTGCTGCTTGCGGATGAAGTGGTGGTGTATTAGTGGCTATTGCACCACCTTATTCGCGCAGGCTGAGCTGGCAAAAGCTTCAGGCTTGGCCTTGAATACAAACCCCATGCTGAGGATATATCCCATAGCATCATGCAGGGCCTGGTTAGATTTGAACATGGGGTTGGTGTTGATGTCCGCATGTACCTCCAGATCCACATCATAACGGTCAAGCAAATCGCACAGCGCGTATGCGGTTTCGATGGAGCGCTGTACCTCAGCCAACATGCGCTCCTTAATGCTCATTTTTTGAGTTGTGCGATCTTGATGGATGTACATAAAGCCACCTTTTTTTTCGCGTACAAATACGATAACGGTGGCGAACTCGGTGATGGCACCCTTTACTTGTGAGTCTGTGCCGATACATACCTTAAGCTTATTGCCCAACAGGTATTCACGAGCAATGGTGGTAGATACTTCATCAAGAATGGGCTGGCGGATGGGCTCGCCGCTGAATTTTTTCCAAGTCATATTAGATGGGATTGAGGGATACGGAAAAGAACGTTGTTGAATACGATATAAAGTTACCGATAAAAAGCCCTTAATACCAATAACTTAGTATTATGTTTTTATTAACAATAAGCAGGTTTTCAACACAAAAGCGCCGATAGCGGTAGCGCGAGCCGATACGCGGGCGACGCGCAGCAGACCTCAGCTTGCGGGCAGCAGGCATAAAGACCAATCCGGACGGAAATCGCATAGCGACAAATTGAAATGCTTGGCCATCGGCTGAAAACTTCTTTTCCACTTGAAATTGTTATACTTGCTTCGGTTTTTTGATGTCTTCATAAACATTTATGTCAAATTTTCTGAACCTCGGGTTAGCAGCACTATCCTTGCTTTGTCCATTACTCGCCTTTGGCCAAGCCAGCCATCAGGACTCCTTGGTAGTCACCGGCCTGGGGCGGTTTGACCATCAGGTGGCAGTCACCTTCAGGCCCGCATTGGTGATGCCGTCCGTGTCTTTCTTCGACGGGGCAAACCAACGCCGGTTACCCATCAAACGTTCATGGTCTGCTCATATGAACTATTCCTTTGGTTTCCCCAGGGGCTCATTGGGTAGTCGTGTATTTTCCGGGACGTATCAAGGTATAGGTGTCGCATACTTTGATTTTGGCAACCGGTTGGAATTAGGCAGTCCCGTGGCCGCCTACATGTTTCAGCGGTCAAGAATCATGCGGATAAATTCCCGTGTTTCATTGGACTACGAATGGAATTTTGGGTTATCCGCCGGATGGCAGCCTTATCATCCTATGACTAATCCAAATAACATCATCGTGGGTTCGGAGGTAAACGCATACCTCAATGCGGGTCTGCACATCAGGTGGAAGCCCTTACGCCGCTGGGCAGTTATGGGCGGCATCGATGCCACCCACTTTTCGAATGGCAATACCGAGTTCCCCAATGCCGGCCTGAATACCTTGGGGGTGAAGATGGGGGTGCTGTATGATTTCTCGCCGCCGGAACCGGATGATGCGGACCAAATCTACGACAGGGAGCGGCCCGGATTTCCAAAGCATGTGAGTTACGATCTGGTCGTTTTCGGCTCCTGGAAGCGAACGGGCGTGGATTTTTTGGGAACACAGGTGGCGTCGCCCTACAAGTACGCCGTGATAGGGGCATATTTTGCACCGATGTATAACTTTGGATACCGGTTCCGGGCCGGCGTTTCACTGGACGCGATTTATGATGGCAGCGCGAATGTTTACACAGCGGATTACATCGCCGGTACCGACCAGGTGTTTTTTACCCCCGACAGGGATCGGCAGATGGCATTGGGGACTTCAATCAGGGGTGAGTATGTCATGCCCATTTTCACTATCAGTTTGGGCTTAGGCGCCAATGTTTTCCATAAGGGTGGAGATTTGCGGGGCACGTACCAAGCGATAGCGTTAAAGGTGAGGGCAACGAGGAGCTTGTTTCTCCACATTGGTCATAACCTGAAGGATTTCCGTGAGCCGAACTACCTGATGTTGGGCTTAGGGTATCGCTTCGCCAACCGTACGCCCTCGTTGTTAGCAAATTAGTTGCTATCTTTAACCCCATACGCCAGATCGCCCGCATCACCCAAGCCGGGTACAATATAGGCTTTGCTGGTAAGTTCGCTATCGATATCGCCCACCCACAGCTGGGCCTGCGGAAGATATGCCTTGACATGTGCAATCCCCTCTTCACTGGCAATGGCGGATACGATGATGAGCGATTTGACGGTGTAGTCATCCAGCAGCTCTTTGCAGGTGAGCACTGCCGTCCGCCCTGTAGCCAGCATCGGGTCAATTAAAATCAGGATGCGGTTATCCAGATTGACACTGCTTACGTATTCTTTGCGGATTTCGAAAGCACCGCTCTTCTTAGTCTTACGGTAGGCACCGATAAATGCGCAATCGGCCTGATCAAATACATGGAGCATGCCTTGGTGCATCGGTATTCCAGCGCGAAGAATAGCGGCAAGTACCGGCTGTTCGGGCAAGAGTGCGGTCTCGGCAATGCCCAGTGGTGTTTCAATTTCGACAGGCTCGTAGGCCAGTGTCTTACTGATTTCATAGGCAAAGATCTCGCCCAGGCGCTCGAGGTTGCGTCGAAAGCGCATGCGGTCCTGTTGTACGGCAATGTCACGTAGTTCTGCAAGAATATGATTGACGATGCTGTTTTGTTGCGTTAAGACATGGACCATGTTTCAAATATAACGAATTCTCCGGTGCTTTTTGTTATCTTTGTTATCTTGGTCTTAAACAATCCAGGTCTTCCTTGGTTTTAATTGTTGTTGTCAGATGAAATTCAAGCTTACCTCTGAATATACGCCTACGGGCGACCAACCTGAGGCTATCCGTCAATTGGTTGAAGGTGTCAATGCCGGCGAAATGTACCAGACCTTACTGGGGGTGACCGGCTCTGGCAAGACGTTCACCATTGCCAATGTTATCCAGCAAACGCAACGCCCCACATTGATATTAAGCCACAATAAAACGTTGGCCGCCCAGCTTTACGGGGAGTTTAAGCAGTTTTTTCCGGAAAATGCGGTTAACTATTTCGTGTCTTATTACGACTACTACCAGCCGGAAGCTTACATCGCGTCCTCCAATACATACATTGAAAAGGACTTGGCCATTAATGATGAAATTGAGAAGCTGCGCTTGCGCACGACTTCGGCGCTAATGTCCGGCAGGCGCGATGTCATCGTTGTTTCATCCGTATCGTGTATTTATGGTATGGGCAATCCGGAAGACTTTTCCCGCTCGGTATTCCGTTTTGGTGTAGGTACCACCATCAGCCGAAACGCGTTCCTGCATCGGCTCGTGGAGATCCTGTATGCCCGGACAACGACCGATTTTAAACGCGGGACATTCCGTGTCAAAGGAGATACGGTCGATGTGTTTCCTGCCTACATGGACGAGGCTTATCGCATCTCCTTTTTTGGTGATGAAATCGATGAGCTCAGTGTCATCGATCCCATCTCGGGCAAAACGTTGGAAAGGACGGAAACCATGGCCTTGTATCCGGCTAACCTGTTTGTGACGCCACGTGAAAAGTTTGTCAACTCCCTCTGGGCGATAGGAGAAGAGCTGGAGCTACGTAAAGAACAGCTATTGTTGGATGGCAAACCTTTGGAAGCCAAGCGCCTGGAAGAACGTGTGAATTATGATTTGGAAATGATGCGTGAGTTGGGATATTGTAGCGGTATCGAGAATTATTCGCGGTTTTTCGATGGCAGGCAACCGGGAATGCGTCCGTTCTGTCTGCTGGATTACTTTCCCGATGACTACCTGATGGTCATCGACGAGAGCCACGTGACCATCCCCCAAATCCGAGCGATGTACGGCGGAGACCGGTCACGTAAGCTTTCCTTGGTCGAATACGGTTTTCGCCTACCGGCGGCTTTGGATAACCGGCCCTTGAATTTTCCGGAGTTTGAATCGTTGGTGACGCAGACCATTTATGTGAGCGCTACGCCCGGTGATTATGAGCTGCAGCAGACGGGAGGTGTCGTCGTGGAACAGGTCATCCGGCCCACAGGTTTGCTCGATCCGGTGATTGAAATCCGGCCGGTCATTAACCAGGTAGACGACTTGTTGGATGAGGTTGATCGTGTGACGAAGGAAGGCGGACGAATTTTGGTCACTACATTGACGAAGCGCATGGCTGAAGAATTGACCAAGTACATGGCCAAGCTGGGCATCAGAGTGCGGTATATCCACTCCGAAATCAAGACCTTGGATCGAGTGGAGATCCTGCGTGGCCTGCGCTTGGGCGAGTTTGATGTATTAGTGGGGATTAACCTGCTTCGCGAGGGGCTGGACCTGCCGGAGGTTACGCTGGTGGCGATCTTGGACGCCGACAAAGAGGGTTTCCTGAGGTCAGAGCGGTCGCTTATCCAAACGATTGGCCGCGCTGCCCGTAATGACAAGGGACGGGTAATCATGTATGCCGATAGCATTACCGACAGCATGCGGGTGACCATCGAGGAGACGAACCGCCGTAGAGCGAAACAAATACATTATAACGAGGAGCACGGTATTACGCCGCGTACCGTAGGCAAGTCGCGCGAAGCTATTTTAGAACAGACATCGGTTGCTGATTTTAAGGGCGGTGAAGCCAAGATCTATGTCGAGCCCGAGCCAACCAGTAGCATTGCGGCTGATCCGTTGGTGCAGTACATGAGCAAGCCGCAGATGAAGCAGGCCATTGACAAGGTGCGCAAAGATATGGAAAAGGCCGCCAAGGAAATGGACTTTCTACAAGCTGCCAAGCTGCGCGACGAGATGTTTGCATTGGAAAAAACCTACGCCGAACTGTTCGGTGAGTAGGGGCTATAGCTGCTCCAGCAGCTCGGCGGCTTCGCTGTTATCCGGTTGGAGGGCGAGCACTTTCTGCAAGTTTTTCTGTGCAAGCTTTACCTCGCCAGCTTGGCGATAAAGCTTACTTAAACTTAAGTAACTCACCGGATCAGCTGGATACAACAGCGTATTTAACTCCAGTACATTGGCGGCTTCAGTAAGTTGCCCCTGTGCGGCAAGCGCATAGCTGTAACTGTTAAGTTCTCCGGCATTTTTAGAAACGTGCTTGATAGCTGTCGCGAGCTCGGCCAGCCGTTCTGCGGACAGTTTCTCGTTGACGTCATCCTGCTGCTGCCAGTATGTTATTGCGTAATAATTGGATACGTAGGGTTTCCCCGAAAGGATGTCAAGCAAGTCCTGTTCTAAGGAGTTGACGGGGGTTTCCACAATCCGGTTAAGCTCCTTTCCGTCTTCGTAGACGATAATGGTCGGGATGCGATGGATAGCCTTGCCGGCCTCTTCATGCTGCGGACTTTGCTTATAAAGATCTCTGCTATTGTCAACGAAAATAAGCTTTAGCTGGGTCGTGTCAAAATTGCTGGAGTTTAACAGCTTCATCAGCCGGGGGATTTCCCGGCGGGTATCGCCACACCAGCTTCCGGCAAATACTTCTATCACCTTGCCATCGAGGAGGGGGGCAAATTGCTTGGCCAATCCCGAATCGATGGTGTAGCCATCATAGCTGCGATCATACCATTCCCGGTAGATACCGCCTTGCATCATCGATGGCGAACAATGGCCCAACAATACCTTTTGCCCATTGGCGCGCGTATACTCGGTGTTTACGATGGGTGTGCTTGCCGGCTGGGCGACAGCTGGCAGCGCTGAAGCAATGACCGCCAGTAGCGTGTAAAATAATTGTCGCATACGATAATGACTACAGAATATGTAGACAAAAATAAAGAATATTCAATCATTGTCCCAAATGATGGTATGTAATATTCTTGTAACCGGCTTCGCATTCGCGGCAGAGCAGTTCATCTAATGGAATCGTTCGGGCGCGAAAGCGGCGATGTCGGCCGATGTCGTGCCGCGATGGGCGAGCTCAGACACGAGCTTCCCGGCCGCGGGCCCTAAGCTGAGTCCCATCATGCCCATTCCGCCGGCGACAATTAAATTCGATACCGTCGTTGAGCGCCCCAGGTAGGGCAGCCCATCCGGCGAGCAGGGCCTGAATCCATGCCAGACAGCTTGTTCGTCCGGTACAGGCAATCGATATTCCGGATAATATTCAGGCAATGCGTTGACGATGCCTTCCACACGGCGCATATTGACCCGGTGATTGATAGCCGCCAACTCCATCGTTCCCCCGACACGCACCTTTCCGCCCATGGGTGTGAGCGCTACCCGGGCTTCCAGCAATAGTGCCGGATGCCTTACCTTCCCTCCAAAGGCGTCTGTCATAAACGAGTACCCTTTGCCCGGCATCAACGGAATGGAAAGCCCTGCTTTTTTGGCCAGCTCTTGCAGCCATGCGCCGGCAGCTAAGACAATGGTATCTGCGGAGAAACCTCCGCTTGTTGTCATGACTTCTGTGATTTTCCCGCCGCTACGTGTCATGGACACCACCTCAGCATGCGGCACTAATGTGCCGCCCAGCTGTTTAATACGTTCCGTCAGCGCGCCAATGAGCGCAGGAGGGTAGAGGTGAGCATCGCTGCGGTAATGCACGGCTCCCAAAACATCCAGTTGTACATCCGGCTCAAGGGCTTGTACCGCTTCGCGCGTCAAAACGGCGACGTCAAGACCCAATGCTTTGGCTTGCTCGGCTAAGTGGATTTCTTCCTCGGCCGTTTTCTCCGTCTTATAGAGCATAAGGATGCCACGGTGGGTGAGTCCAAAGTCTTCGCTCAATTCATCAGCAAGCGCATCATAAAGGTCTTTGCTAAGGTTATTCAGGGCAAGCAGGTGCGGCGCCGAGCGCGTGACATGATGCTCATTGGCGTGCTTAATGAATTTGAGCCCCCACGAAGCCAAGGAGCGACTCAATGTGGGCTTCACATAAAAAGGGCTTCGGCTGTTGAACATCCATTTGATACCCTGTGCCACGATGCCGGGGGCAGCCATGGGCGTGAAGTGGCTGGGGACGATCATGCCCGCATTGCCGTATGAACAGTTGTCCGAAAAGTCACCTTTGTCCAAAAGGGTCACCTTCCACCCTGCTTTAATCAGGTAGTATGCCGAGGCGAGGCCTATGATGCCGCTGCCGATAACGAGTGCGGTTCCTTGAAAAGGAGAAGCCATATTTTGTTTACGATTTACGATTTACGATACGATTTGCTTTAATCAACGCTGAGCGCTATCACCGAGCACCGGCTACCCACCGTCGCGTACCGGCCACTGGCCGCCGTCTCTGGCTAAATCACCTGAAACCCATGCGCATAGGGGTCGTCGTCATCAATGATGATGGTATTATAGCCTGTCACCATGGCCCAGCCTTCAATGCCAGGCGCGATGGCAGGGCGGCCATCGCCAAAAGCATCGGCTACCTCATCTTCGATAGTGCCAATAAACTTAGAGCCGATAATGCTTTCATGGACAAACCGATCACCCTTTTTGAGTTTACCCTTGGCGTGCCATTGGGCCATGCGTGCGGATGTCCCCGTGCCGCAGGGCGATCGGTCTATTGCCTTATCGCCATAAAACACCGCATTGCGCGCTGTTGATGCCGGGTCAAGGGGCGTGCCCGTCCACTGAATATGGCTCAGCCCGCTGATATTAGCATCCTGAGGGTGTACGAATGTGTACTGATCATTTATCCGCTGGCGCAATATGCGGCTCCAGGCGATTAACTGGTCGGCTGAATGGTGCTCCAGCCCCTTGAAGTTTGGTTGAGGATCAATGATCGCATAGAAGTTGCCGCCATAAGCAACGTCTGCGGTAAGGGTACCCAGCTCGGGGCATTCAACGGTGATTCCTTCCGCTGCCAGAAAAGATTTGACGTTGGTCAATTTTACCGACGTTACCTTTTTGCCCTCTTGCGTGTAGTCGATAAGTACCAATCCAGCAGGGGTTTCGAGGCGCAACTTGCCCGCGTTTTTCGGAATGATCAAGCCCTCCTCAATGGCGATGGTGACGGTCCCGATGGTGCCATGTCCGCACATCGGCAGGCAGCCGCTGGTTTCGATATACAACACCCCGATATCATTGGCGGGGTCTACCGGTGGGTAAAGGATGCTCCCGCTCATCATATCATGGCCACGAGGTTCGAACATCAACCCTTTCCGTATCCAATCATAGTCCTTCAAAAAATGGAGCCTGCGCTCCATCATGTTGTTGCCCTGCAATAGCGGTCCGCCGCCTGCCACCAATCTTACCGGGTTTCCGCACGTATGCGCATCGATGCAAAAGAACGTTTTTTTCATCACAGGCTGCTCTTCGTCAATTCGCCATTCACCGTACGCCAGATTCCTAACGGGTTGGCGTTTTTTAGTTCGTCCGGCAGCCATTCATCTGGCCAATTTTGATAGCTCAGCGGTCGTAAAAATCGCTTTATGGCGTCCGGTCCGACAGAAGTAAACCGGCTATCCGTACTCGCGGGATAAGGGCCTCCATGTTGCATAGCATAGCATACCTCCACCCCCGTTGGGAAGCCATTAAGAAGCAAGCGCCCGCATTTGCCGGTCAGCACCTCAATCAGTGACTGGTGTGCGTGGATGTCCTCAGGCTCCGCCAGCACCGTTGTTGTAAGCTCTCCATGAAACGTTTTGGCGATGGCCTCGGCCTCCTGGGCATTTTCATAGGTGATGATCAATCCGAATGGTCCGAAAACTTCATGCCCCAGCTGTTCATTGGCGAGGAACTGATTAGCCGTGACCGTGGCGACGGTTGCGTTTCCGTGGGTTTCCGGCGAAGTTTCAGGGGCTTCAGCCAACACGGTTACGCCGGCTTGCGCCAATAGCGCAGCTTTGTTCTTGCAATAGGCCGAGGCAATGCCCTGATGGAGCATGGGAGCTGCGGAAGTATCCGCAATGAGTGTCTTTAAAGCATCAATAAACTGCGGTAAATCCTTATGGTTCGGCGCCACAAAAATGCCCGGATTGGTGCAGAACTGGCCTACACCCAGTGTCAATGATGCCGCATATTGCTTTGCTACGTCGGCTGCGGCCTTTTCCAGTTTACGGGGGAGCAAAAATACCGGATTGACACTCCCCATTTCGGCAAATACTGGAATAGGTTCAGGTCGTTTTGCAGCGAGGTCATACAGCGCTTTGCCCCCCGCAAACGAACCTGTAAACCCGACGGCCTTAATCAAGGGATGAGCAACCAGGTACTGGCCGCCTTCGACGTTGTCGCTACGCACTTCGGTGAATAAACCGGTATGCAACCCGGCACGTTGTACGGCTGCCTTAATCGCTCCGGCCATTAACGCCGAGGTTTTGGGGTGGCCAGGATGTGTCTTTACAATTACTGAGCAGCCTGCCGCTATGGCGGATGCGGTATCTCCACCCGCGGTAGAAAAAGCAAACGGGAAATTGCTCGCCCCAAACACGGCAACCACACCCAATCCCACGGCAGTCTTCCGGAGGTCAGGCTTCGGTGGCGTGCGCTGCGTGTCAGCGGTGTCAATGCGGATGTCCAGCACCTTTTCCAGGGCATCTGCGTAGCTGCGCCATTGGAAAACTGTCCGCGCTTTCTCGCCGGCCAGCCTTGCGTCCGGAAGGTTTGTCTCCAGTTTGGCAGTATCGATAAGCTCGGGGCCCAGGGCCTCTATTTCATCCGCCACCAAATGCATAAACGCCGCGCGTTGCTTGCTGTTTATGCGCTTAAACGCCAGGAACGCCTCGTGCGCCTGCTGGACCAGTTGATCGATTTCCGATATCGGGGTATTTCCATTCATGATGCTTGTTCTACTGCTGTATTGAGCGGTAAATTTAAGTAATCTGGCAATAACGGCCGCGTAGCAATCGCATCATCGATGATTTTTTGAATACGAGCCCGTTCTTCACCCTCCAACGTCAGCCTTGGGGCCCTGACGTATTCATTACTCAATCCTTCGGCCGTTGCCGCAAGTTTGATGTACTGAACAAGACGTGGATGGATATCCAATTCCAACAAGGGCATAAACCACCGGTAGATGGCCAGCGCTTCATCCAATCGGCCAGCGCCGGCCAAGCGATAAATCGCTACGGTCTCCCGCGGAAAAGCGTCGACAAGGCCTGCCACGGAGCCATGGGCACCAACCAACTGGCTTTCAAGCGCGATGGTGTCTACCCCACCCAATACTTTGAACCGGTCGCCAAAGCGATTGATCATCCGGGTAATGTTGGTTAAATCGCGCGTGGATTCCTTTACGGCTTGGATGTTAGGACACTCGGCCAATTCGGCAAACATATCCACCGTCACATGGATGGCATAATCTACCGGATTGTTATAAATCATGATAGCCAGGTTCGTGGCGTTGGCAATGGTTTTGAAATAGTGCACGACTTCCCGATCCGAAGCTTTATAACGCATGGGAGGAAGAAGCATCAACGCATTGGCACCAAGTCGCTCCGCTTCCTTTGCAATGCTCACTGCTTCTGCTGTGGTCTGTTCCGCGATGTTGAGGACCACAGGTATATGGTCTGGCACGTGCTGCTTGGCAAACACCAGCAAGTCAAACTTCTCTTGCCTGCTTAATGTGCTGGCTTCGCCCAACGTTCCTGCAATGATAAGTCCAGAAACTCCCGCATCGATTTGCGCCAAGAAATTCTTTTTAAACATTTCATAGTCAATAGCCCCATCGGCAGTAAACGGCGTTAATAGTGCAGGATAGACTCCGTGCCAAAGTGTGGTTTTGTTCATGTCTTCTATTGTTATGGTATATAATGCGAAACTATTACACCTTCATGCATTTAATTAGGTGTGTGCCTGATTAATAATTGGCACAAATATACCATTAACCCACAGGTCAAACCACCCGCTAATTAATCAATATTGTGCAAATTTTAACAGTCTCAGCTATTGGACATTGTTGAGGTATTTAGAAAGGTATTCCTTGGGGGATGCGCCGGCGACGCTTTTAAACACCCGGTTGAAGTTGGTGATGCTGTTGAACCCGCAATTGTAGGCAACGGTGGCGATTGAGTCATACTCACCGGCCGTAAGTTTTTTGCATGCTTGGTTTATCCGCATCTCGTTGAGGAATGTGACGAATGTGACCCCCGTGTGTTTTTTGAAGTACCGGCAGAAGGCCTGAGGCGTGAGATGCGCTTCGGCAGCCACTTCTTCCAACGTTAGGGCATTTTGGTAGTGATGCAAGATATAATTGTATATATTGCCCATGCGCAGTCCTTCGCCATCCGTGATATGTTCCTTGCTGAATGTCGAAAGATGCTTGGGCTTCGGATTCATCTTGCAGAACGTCCTCAAAAGATGGAGAAAATTCAACATCTGATCCATGTTATTGGATGCCTTCAGTTTGAGGATATGTTTGGAAACCACATGGAAGTGCTGCTCCGGTAGTTTGAATCCATATTTATATTCCTTTAAAAAGGCATTGAGCTGACTCAATTCGGGCAGTTGGAGGAAGTTCGCAAGATGGCCGTTTGGGTCATAAAAAACAGAAATGCTATGTACGCCTTCAGCTGATTTGTCGTCATTCAATTGACGACTGCCTTTAAACACATGCGATTGATTTGGCGCAATCATGAATATATCATTGGCCTTGAAGCTGTGCATGGTGTTTTCTGCAATTAATGTGCCCTCACCCCTGATAATCCAGATCAATTGCGCTTCTTTATGGCGGTGTAAGTGCGGGTAAAACTGAGGGATAATATCCTCCTGTATGATTACGGTCCTGTCCGGCGTCACCGGAACGGTAAATTGAAGTGTCTTCATCACAGTGGGTTAATAAAAAGTCATATAAATATACAGATATTAACCTTGTTTATCCAACTATTAAAACAAAAAGGTTAAAATACGGTTGTCAATAGCTAAGAATTGAACACTTGCCGCCCGAAAACATTGTCGTAAGTCATATACTTTTAGCTATCTTTGACCATGATTAGCGAAAAAGCAAACGAGATATTCGATAAAGCGATTCAGGACTATCATGTACATGATCAAATCGATCGGCCGATCATAAATCCTTACCCTCCTGATTCATTGGAGCGTCTATTGTATCTGAAGTGCTGGATTGATACGGTGCAGTGGCATATGGAAGATGAGGTCAGAAGGCCTGATATTGATCCCGTTGAGGGCTTGCGTTGGAAAAGGCGGATAGACCAGTCAAATCAAGACCGTACGGATACCGTTGAAGATATCGATGATTACTTCGTAAGGCAATTCGCCGGCGTAATACCGGAGAAAACAGCCAGAATCAACACAGAAAGCGTTGCTTGGGCGATAGACAGGTTATCAATATTGGCGCTTAAAATCTTTCATATGCAACAACAGACGCAGCGTACGGATGCAGCGCCGGCGCATATATCTGCATGCCGAAGTAAGTTAGCCATATTGGAGGAGCAACGGTCAGACCTGTCGCAAAGTATAGACGAATTGCTTGAAGATATACAAGCGGGACGGAAATACATGAAGGTATACAAACAGATGAAAATGTATAATGATCCGGCACTTAACCCGGTGTTATACACCGCAAGCAAATGAATGGAGCAGGGCAGCCCACACTTATAGTGATCCGGTTATCAGCGATGGGCGATGTGGCTATGGTGGGCAGCGTATTGCACGAATTTATCCATCAACACCCCGGAGTACGTATCGTTATGGTCAGCAATGAGACGTTCAAACCTTTTTTTGCCGGCATCGGAGGTCTTGTTTTTCACCCGTTTTATCCACAGCACATCCATCGGGGTATTCCTGGATTATATCGGCTTTTTAAAGAATTGAAGCGCTATGATCCCTCGGCCGTGGCAGATTTGCATTACAATATACGCAGCCGGTTCCTGGCATTGCTGTTCCGTATGAAAGGGATTGCCGTCAAGCAACTCGATAAAGGCCGAAAAGAGAAAAAAGCACTGACACGGCCGTACCGCAAGGTATTGCGTCCGCTCAAACCTACTACCGAGCGTTATGCCGATGTGTTGAGAAGCTTGGGCTATCCGTTTGTATTGAGCCATCGGTTGATTCGTCGCAGGCTGCCGCTTCCCGAAACGGCGAAGCGTTTTTTTGCCCAAAGTGAAACCGGAAAAGTCATAGGTATTGCGCCCTTTGCGCAACATCAGCCTAAGGTATATCCCTTTGATCGCATGGAGGCAGTAATCGCTTATCTCAGCCAACGTGGGCATACGGTGCTTCTTTTTGGGGGAGGACAGGCCGAACAGCGTACAGCTGAGCAATGGCAACAGCGGCATAACCATGTACAGAGCCTTGTCGGCCAATTTTCGTTGCAGCAAGAATTAGCGATCATTTCCAACCTTGACGCCATGCTGAGCATGGACTCCGCAGGCATGCACATGGCATCATTAATGGGCGTACGTGTCTTGTCTATTTGGGGAGCTACCCACCCTTATGCCGGATTTTTGGGGTATGGGCAAAGTATGGATGACTGTATTCAGGTGGATCATCCGGCGCGTCCCAGCTCCGTATACGGCAATAAACCTTGCATGTGCGACGGAAAGGATAGTATGGAGCTTATCCCTCCCGAAATGGTCATCAATAAATTGCGGGAGATCGGGTTATGAACATCGGCTATGAAGCAAAACGCATATTCCATAATCGAACGGGGTTAGGAAACTACGGTCGCGATTTGGTACGGGCCTTGAGTGAATATCATCCAGAAAACAGGTACTACCTCTACAATCCAAAACCGGCGGAAAGCCGATTGTTTCAGGCGGATCGCGGCAATGTGTTCGAGCGGTTGCCACGCAGGTATTCGGATCGTATCTTCCATAACCTGTGGCGGCAGCGCACAGTGTTGCATGATTTAAAACGGGACGGTATCGAGCTTTACCACGGCCTGTCGGGCGAATTGCCGATGGGTTTGTCGGCCTATCCGATAAAAAGTGTGGTAACCATCCATGATCTGATTTTTGTGCGTTATCCGCAGCTGTATACGCTTATCGACCGCACCATCTATTTTCGCAAATTCCGCCATGCTGCCCATCATGCAGACCATATCATCGCCATCAGTGAGCAGACCAAGCGGGATGTGATGGAATTTTTGAAAGTGGATGAGGCAAAAATAAGTGTGGTTTACCAAGGATGTCATCCAGCATTCAAGCAACGGTATACCGAAGCGGAGAAGCAGGCCGCCAAGGCCAAGTACGGCTTGCCCGACGATTTTATACTGAATGTCGGCACGATAGAAGCACGTAAAAACGCATTATCCATCGTCAAGGCCATCGAGCATATTGATATACCACTGGTCATCATCGGCAGGGAAACACCGTATCTGGATGAAATCAAGGATTACATAGGAAAGCGGGGGATGGCGCACCGAATTTTGTTTGTACATGGAGCCACCCTGGATGATTTGGCAAAACTTTACCAATCGGCGCTTCTTTTTATTTATCCTTCCTTTTTCGAAGGGTTCGGCATTCCGATTATCGAAGCCCTGTATTCTGGCGTTCCGGTCATTACCTCTGATACGGGCTGCTTTCCGGAGGCAGGGGGGCCGCATTCCAAATATGTTGCTCCGGATGACGTAGCAGGGCTACAGGGAGCCATCGGTGAGCTGCTGGCAGATGGCCAGCAGCGAAATTTGATGGTGGATGCCGGTTTTGCGTACGCCCGGCGATTCGACGACAACTCCATTGCAGACGAACTGGCATCTTTGTACAAGACAGTGCTTGTGCGGTAGTTTTTTTAATAAACTTGCCTGTTTCTTAGTAAATTGCATATCTTTGTGACGCAAGCCTAACGTTAAACTTATAGGGATCAATCCATGCGAAAAATCGGGTTCTTCAACTCGGCTAAAACCTGGGGCGGAGGCGAAAAGTGGCATTATGAAGCCGCATTGTACTTTGCTTGCCGTGGTTATTCGGTGTTTTTTTTTTCACAGGAAGGAAGTGTGTTGCAACAAAAAATCACCGAGCAGCCGGCCATTTCATTTGTGCCCTTTAATGTAGGCAATTACAGTTTTCTCAACCGGCAGAAAGTACAGGCATTAAAACACACTTTTCAGTCGCTTGGCATCGACACCCTGTTGATCAACTTGTCAAGTGACCTGAAATTGGCAGGGCAAGCCGCCTCAAAAGCAGGTGTCAAGCGCATCATTTACCGAAGGGGGAGTGCCATACCGATTAAAAACAGTTTTTTCAATAAATACGTATTTAAGCACTGGGTCACCGACATACTCGCCAACTCAGAGGCAACCAAGAAAACAATCCTGCAGTATAATGCACGGCTTTTTCCCGAGCATAAAATCAAAGTCATCTATAACCCCATTGATGTTGAATCCTTTGTAAACACGCCTTTCGAGCCAATTTACTATAAAGCGTCCGGTGAACTGGTCATTGCCAACCTCGGACGATTAGAAGAGCAAAAGAACCAACGGTTTCTGATGTTGTTATCCGTCGAATTGGAGCGGCGGGGCATAGCGCATAAGATTATCGTTGCAGGGTCCGGCAGATTGGATCGGGAGTTGAAAAAGCTGAGCAACAGCCTCAATGTAGCAGACAACATATTGTTTACCGGTTTTATCCATAATGTAAAGGATGTCTTGATGTCGTGTGATATTTTTTTGCTTCCATCATTGTGGGAAGGGTTCGGTTATGTGCTTGCCGAGGCTTCGCTATGCCGCAAGGCCATCGTCGCATTTGACATCAGCAGTAACCCTGAGCTCGTATTGCCCGATGTTTCGGGTTTTTTAGTGACCAAAAACGATGTGAAGGAATGTGCGGAGAAGGTTTGTTTATTGAGAAATAATCCGCAGCTCCGGGAAAAAATGGGGGCCGATGGCATGCTGCACATTATCAATACCTTTGAGAAAAATCGAATCATGGCTACGATAGAGGCGTACATCAATGAATGATGAGCAACACACCATCCGCATAGCGTTGGTTGAAATAGGTGGGTCTCACGACGAGTGCTTGTACAGTCAGTGTCTTTTTCTGCAGGGGCATGCCCATGTCACGTTGGTCGTCACCGCTGATTTGGAGGCCAGGCTGGGCGATTATCATTGGATGGCTTCTTCCACGAAGGTCTTCGGGTTTCATTCGTCGGCTTCATTCCAGTGGAAAAACATTTGGAAGGTATACCGATATCTAAAGTCCCAGCGATTTGATCGTATTGTGTTCAATACTGCGCAGGGTGGCCTTAAGAAACTATTCGTTCTGCCGTTTCCTGAAAAAACGGTCATGCTGGGCGTCATCCACAATACCTCGAAGTTTTACACGGGAATTGGTCAAAAGCTGATTAACCGCCGTGTTAAGCGATACTTCGTCTTGAACGATTATCTGCTTCCCTCCGTATCCCGGCTGACAGGCTTACGATTTGCATCGTACTACCCGATTTTTTTCCCAGAATGGGCTTCTGCAGACACTATCCAGAAACCTGATGGCGCATTATGGATAGGTATACCCGGGGAAGTGTCATCGAAGCGCCGGGATTATGCCGTGCTATTAGACACCTTGAAAGCTTGGAAAGAGAAGCGTGACGTCAAATTTATTCTTTTGGGAAGGCTTTCGGCTGGAGACCGCAACTGGATAATCAAGCAATTGAATGACCATCCCGACCTGAGCGCGCATATTATCTACTTCGAACAGTTTGTGCCGATTGCGACCCTTCATGCCTATATGCGGCTTTGCGATGCTGTGATGCCGTTGATTCACCCCTGCACGCAAGGATTTTCGGACTACCTAAACCATAAAATCTCTGGGGCCTTTAACCTGGCCTTTGCGTACCGGAAACCGCTGATTATCGAACAGTCATTCTCCGCTATACAAGACCTCTGCGAAAATGCCGTATTTTATGCCGGAAGCGAGTTGAAGGACACGTTTTTTACGCAGCTGATGGCAGTGCTGCCTAAGATCAAGGAAGGCGCTTACCGTCACGCAAAGTGGGCGTTCAATGCGCAGCAACAAGCTTACTTGGCGTTTACGGAAGTGAGGCCATGATTAACGGCCAAAGCCCTAATTGGTAAAGGTTTTGGCGAAAGCCATCCAGATTGCCAATTTTTGCGGTTTTACGCGGTTGTAGAAATCTATTATTAATTAAATCAATGATGATTTATTGCATTTATAGATGAATCGCATTTCGCTGATTCAGATGTAACAATATGGATGCACACTCTCGACTATGTAGCAATTGACGATTTAAAACGTTAAAAAGGTAAAAACGATAGTATACAAAGTGAACGAAGACTATTGTCGATATGAGTGCATTAACAGAAACCCCCAAACAGGTGCTGGTGGGAACAAACCATCTTATACAGGTAGGAGGCTCTGAATTATATACTTATGATTTATTGAAAGAACTCAATCGCCGCGAAGATGTTGAGGTTGAATATTTTGCTTTAGAGATTGGCGAAATGGCCGATCGTATAGAAGAAGAGGTAGGGGTTACTTTCATGTCAAAAAATCATTATGACTTGATGCTGGTTTCCCACAATACCACTGTTAAAGCATTAAGTCATTTTAAGGAAGGGTTGATTACTCAAGTTTGTCACTCTGCGACTGTTGAGCTGGAACAGCCGTCACCTTATGCCGATTATCACGTGGGTATAACTGAAGAAGTATGTGAAAGCCTCTCTAAAAAAGGTTACCCTAATGATTTGGTATTGAATGGAATTGATGTTGATCAGAAGTGCCCAATGAAAGAAGTCAATAAGGATTTGAAGGTAGTGTTATCGCTTTGCCAAAGTGATGACGCCAATGAGCTACTGGCCAATGTCTGCGACAAACAGGGGGTTGAGTTCGTGCATTTCAACAAGCATAAGAATCCCACGTTTAATATTGAAAATAAAATCAATGAGGCAGACTTAGTTGTTGGTATTGGACGTTCTGTATACGACGCAATGGCTTGTGGGCGCCCCTGTATTGTGTTCGATAACCGCAATTACAATGGTAACCGCGCTGACGGATATTTGGAACCTGAGTTGTTCGAAGAGTTTGTACAAACCAACTGTTCAGGGCGCTACCATAATCTTACCTTTA
This sequence comes from Parapedobacter sp. ISTM3, assembly GCF_016533505.1. Taxonomy (NCBI): domain Bacteria; kingdom Pseudomonadati; phylum Bacteroidota; class Sphingobacteriia; order Sphingobacteriales; family Sphingobacteriaceae; genus Parapedobacter; species Parapedobacter sp. ISTM3. The sequence goes on from NZ_JAENGN010000001.1 coordinate 329,802, forward strand.
CTGAAGACGATTTGATGCGAGAATTTGAACGATTTAAACCACAAGATGGTGAAAAGCTACGACAGATCGCAGAAGAAAAATTGGATGTGCGTACTACCACGGAACAGTTACTTCAAACGCCAAACCGAATAAACTGGAAAATGAGATGGCGTAAAAGTGCTCGTGCCTTTTTTAATAGTAATCTCAATTCATCATCTGTAGTTTAAATGATTTCTATTGTCATTTCGTCTGTAAATGCGAAACAGTTGGACCGTGTTAGCGGAAACATCAACAGGACCATAGGCGTTCCTTATGAAATAATCGCGTTTGAAAATGCTGAGGGAAAATATGGGATTGCCGAGATTTATAACGATGGCGTTAGAAAAGCAAAATATGACATGCTATGTTTTACTCATGAAGATGTTGAGTTTCATACGAACAATTGGGGTAAGGTGGTGTTAAACATTTTTGAGGGGCGTTTAAATTTGGGCCTAATTGGACTTTCCGGAAGTACTATTAAATCATCAGTACCGGGGGGAGGAGACAATATATTAGGGACTAACTTTACAAATCTTATTCAGTATTATAAATTTGAAAAGCGACCTCCTCAGCATATATGTGAACCTCTAAATCCGCGCAAATCACTAAACCCTGTAGTATTTGTCGATGGAGTTTGGTTTTGTTGTCCTAAGAAAATAGCCGAACAATATCCGTTTGACGAAACATTAAAGGGGTTCCATGGTTACGACATAGATTTTTCGTTAGCTGTAGGTGAAGCATATGAAGTGGCCGTTACTTTTGATGTTTTATTGAGTCATTACTCAGAGGGAAACTTTTCAAAAGAATGGTTAGATGCTATGCTTTACATCCATCGAAAACGAAAAAAGCAGTTGCCTAAATATAGGGAATTGTATCCGGATTTGTCTGTTCAATCGGCTGAAAAAAAGACTTTTAAGTATCTGTTGAGGAAATATCGAGACAACGTTGGAATTACTTTGTTAGACGGGGTAGAAATTTTAAACAGTAGTAATATACGTAGCTTAGGGCTTTTGCTTTATATCAAACTTTACTATTATGTAATTAAAATACTGTTATTTCGCAAATGACCAAAAGGAATCTAATTGCAAATATACGCAAAACTGATGGTAAGCGTGATAGGCCAGTGATTAGCATTATCATAGCAACTTATAATGCCGAGCATTGCTTGTCTGATTGTTTGGTATCAATTGCAAACCAATCTTTTCGGGAAATGGAGGTTGTCGTGATAGATGGAGGCAGTACAGATCGCACAGTCGATTTGTTGAAGGCTGCGGAGATAGATAAGCTTCGATGGATTAGTGAGCCAGACAAGGGAATTTATGATGCATTAAACAAAGGAGTCCGTGTAGCGAATGGGAGATGGCTACATTTCCTTGGTGCCGATGATAGGTTATTACCCGGGTTCAGTGAGTTAGCATTTAAATTGACTGATGAAGATACTGTTTATTACGGAAATAGTGAGCCGGCGGATCGTTTGCCACAAGGAGCGTTTTCAAACTATCGACTCGCAAAATATTGCATGAATCATCAATCTATTCTCTATCCCGCTCGTGTTTTTAAAAAGTATAGGTATGATTTAAAGTACAAGGTGTTTGCAGACTATGCGCTCAACATCTGCGTTTGGGGAGACAGCGACTTCATAAAAAAGCACTTCCCAATCACTGTCGTAAAGTACCAGATGGACGGCTTTTCATCAACTACGATAGATATCCAATTCCTAAAAGACCGAGAGCGTTTGATTAGGAGATACTTTGGGCTAGTTGTATATTTAAGGTACCTATATAAGAAGTACAAAACCCGTAATATTTCAGGAGGAATAGACCCGGGCGTTACGGGGAGATAGGTAGTTATTTTTTTTTGCCGAATAGTTTCTTTAGCACCCCCTTTTTTCGCCAAGCTTCGTTTTCTTTTGTCTTTATATAGGTTGTTCGTATTAACGAATATTTGCTTTCAAAGGTTTGATAAAACATGTATTTGTTCTGCTTTATTTCCGTATTATAATCTTCATAAAGGGCTTGAAGATCGGGGCGCTGTGTAAGTGTGTAGCGATCGTAATGAAATAAAGGAAGTTCATTTGAGTCTACTTTGAACGAACTAAAATGATAGAAAATCAATGGCTCTTCATTGTTGACGAAGTAATTTCCGTCAATTTTCGTTAGTTCTCGCTCATGCAGATTCCAAGGAGCCATATTTAACCCCTTGTGATGCAGTATTTTTACTCCATCGAAAAATACCGGAACATGATTTATGGGAAGTTGATCGACGAAAAGGCCGTCTTCGGTTTTGAAATATCCCGCTTCATATGTCCGGTATTTCCACCATTTGACTAATTTGTTTGCCGCTTCAGACTGTCGAAGCGCAATAAATCCAAGATTATAAATCCCATACTTCAAAAAAGTGTTCTCTCCAGGTTTTTTTCCATCTATAGGGATAGGAGTATAAATATGTGGAGTTAATAAAATTGGGTGTTTCTGCATTGCATCGTATAAAATTGTCAGTGGGTGATATAATTTTATGTCTGGGTCTAGGTAAATAATCGTTTCGGCGTTCCGTTCTTCAAACAGATACTCGATTACGCGAGGCTTTACCGCGGTATTTAATTCAATGATGTTGTACTTTTTTGCTAAAGCTTCGATCTGGGGTTCAATAATTGCGAGCGTTATAATTTCTGCATTTATTTCTCTATAGTTTATTTCTTCTTGCCTTTTATCGCAAAGTGCAATAACAAATTTGGTTTGAGGTTGATATTTTTTTATAGAATTAGCTAATATAGAAGCTTGGGCTAAATAATTGTTTGAACAGACTGTGAAAATGAAATCCATATATTAGGTGCAACGGTATTAATGTTATTTACCTCATTTGGTGTGTTCATACATTGAGATATTCAAAGATAGCATTTTATCAGAATAAGTTGCTTTTTTTAGTGATGGAGCTTGTATGAATTGTTGCTTAGTCTTCACTTTTTTGCACAATGCCCATACAATTTATTTACTACCTGAGTATAACACTATATTTGCAGTACATGGAAGATCTGAACACCATCGATATCGTCATCCCCTCATACCGGTTGGAAAAAGAGTATATTTTGCCCCTTATCCGTTTGCCCAAACCGGAAGGATGGGTGTTTAACTATTACATTGTCGTAGACAACCCCCAGGTTATCGTCGATGAAGAAATTGCCCGGTTGGCCGCGGCCGGCGATATTGCCTTACTCATCAACCCTACCAACCTCGGCGCTTCTACCAGTCGGAACAGGGGGTTGGAGGCAGGGAGTGGCCAGTGGATTTTGTTCCTCGATGATGATATCAAAGCGGATGAAATGCTCCTGCACCAGTATGTAGATGCAATAGCACGATATCCGGACGAGATTGGGTACATTGGTCTGGTGAAGTTGCCTCCGCCGCCCACAGCATTTGCCCGGGCGCTGGTTATCAATGGGTCGATGATGATATTTGGTATAGCCGAAGAAACGGATACCTTCGCTTGGGGTGCTACGGCCAACGTGATGGTAAGGAGGGAGGCCGTCGGATCGACCAGGTTTTCTACAGACTATCCGAAATCTGGCGGTGGCGAAGATGTCGATTTCTTTTTGAATGTGCGGGACAACAACCATTCACGCAATTATAAAACATTGCAGGAGGCCGTCGTTTACCATCCTTGGTGGGACGGCGGGCGGGCGTCTTTCAAGCGTCCTTTCCGGTATGGGGTAGGCAACAGTTATCTTAGCCAATTTATCTCAAAATATGCCTACTATGATTTTCCAAATACACCGGAAGCGCTTTTCCTGCTGTTGCTGGCATTGCCTTTCATTGCTTTTTTAGCTCCGGCCTACCTGGGGTCGTGGTTGCTGCTGTTTATCGGGATTGGTTTCGCGGAGGTCATTGCAACACTTTTCCAAGCGGCCAAGCGCAAAGCACCGTTGAGTGCAGCAGTCGCCTACTACCTGGTGCCTCTTAAGCTGGCTTATGAGACCGGTTTACTCTGGGGCAACATCGCCCGGTTTAGGTTTAAGGGGATCGGCGCTCGGTTTGAATATAAAGGCCAAGTGCGTGGCAATGGATTTTTCCGATTCAACACCTACAAGATTGTCAAGTGGGTGCTTTATTTGATTTTTTTTGTTTTGCTATTTGGCTGACAAACATCTCTGCTTTAGGACAAGTTTGATTTAGTCGCGGTGCGAACCTGGCCACTTTTCAAATGCCTCCAGCGGATCATCGCCCTTTGCAGACAAACGCCTGATCTTTTGTATGAAATTTTTTTAGCTTTGCGCAGCTTACAAAAAGCTCTTCGATGTTATTCAATGATCAGACTCGTTAAGCCAATTTTATTTTTGGTAGCAATAAGTGCAATCACCGCGTGTGGTGCGATTAAAAGTTCATTTAAATCCGTGGATATGTCAAAAATCAGCATTGGGATGTCCAAAGCGGATGTTTTGCAAGCGCTTGGGAAGAAACCAGATAATGTTATTGGGGCAAAGCAATACGAAAACGGTGTGATGGAAGTGGTGCAATACAGTGGTCCCGCTAACCTACATGCGGCAAACCCTAATACCATAGAAACTTATTGGCTGTACTTCTTCGACGATCGCCTCGTGGAATGGGGCAAGCCATTGTCCGACTGGGAAATCTATGTAACGCGTATTTATGAAACAAGGTGCCGGACAGCACCGTGATCGAAGTTTTAAGATTATTTCCATCAACTGCCCCACAGGTTCGATGGGATCTTGCATCAGCTGCCCTCGAATAATTGCTGAAGCCTTTGCCGCAATAAAGCTATACGATGTGCAATGTATTCCGCCGCCGTCGGTTTGAACTTTGGCTGCGCTAAGAACGCTGCATATTTTCTCGGGTTACGGTATAAATCTTCAACCTGCTGCGTTAAAGTCCCGACGCTGCCACGACCGTTGTAAAACAAGATAGCATCCGGATTAAGCACCTCGGGTTCCGGGTTGTTGTCGCTGCCCCAATAGATGGGAACGGTGTCGGCTTGGATCGCCTGAAAGATCTTCTCGGTGACATACCCGGGATGATTGGTGTTTTCCGGACAGATATTAAACTGGAAGGCTTGCAGAAAATGTGTTTTGTCGTCGTTATACTGCGTTTGGAGTATGTCCGTATTGGTTAAGTAAGTACCCGCGCTGGCTATTGGAGCGACGGTGCTCAGTGCTTTAAAAAGCCTGCCTCTAATACCATTTTTATCATGACTGCATACCATGGAGCAAAACTGGCGAGCATCGATGCTTATTGGTTTCGGCAAGACAAATTGGTCAAGTGTCCGTTGGATAGCGCGCTGGGTTTGTCCGCCGCCAAAGAAATAAAATATCCATATTGGAAAACGGATGTAATTCGGGTGCCTGATGTCGTCAAACCCGAGCGATAGATCTACATCCGGCAAGCAATGGTCCCGGTATTCATGGAAACGCCTCACGTTCTCGCCGGTATAAAATACTTTAATGCTGCTATGGCTGTCAGTTATCAGCTTTCTGGGGCCGAAAACTGAGCTTAATAAAAGCGTTCTTTCAGTAGTTAAGTATTGAGAAAAGTGTTGGCGGACAAACTGGTAGAGCCAAATTTCATCACGTTTTTGGGATGTCCAAAAGTTAAGTAGTTCAATATGGTTTTCATCCGGCTGGTATTGATAAAACGCCGGTTGGCGGTACCATCCTAACTTTTGGAAAAAACGCTTGATATGCATACGATGTACGCGGTGCTATGCCTCAGCCAGTGCATAATAACCGTTTGCACAGCGTTTCAGCCCCAACGAAAGCACTTCTTCATAAAAGTGTTTGTTGTGCTTTTCATGTGCCCTCGAATTGAGCTCGTGGTGGATGTGGTAACAAACCGCGGCGAGTTTAAGGTGTCGCTTCTTGATGCCGTTGTTAATGAAGCGTGCAGCGAGCTCGATGTCCTCATGGCCCCAGCCGGTCAGGTTGTTATTATATCCATTCACCAGTTCGAAATCCGATTTCCAGAAAGCCATGTTGCAGCCTTTTACATCGGCAGGCGACCAGGGGTTTGTTCTGATCAGCCTGGACAAAAACGGCAGCCTCACGGCATTAAAGCGGTGTTCGACCCCTTTCGACATAGAATGAAACTTAATGCGTTTGTTTTGCTGAATAAGCAGCGATGTGTCTTCGTTGACCATCGCTCGGCTTCCACGGACAAATTGCCCGGGCTTGGCTGCCGCCAAATGATCTTTTACAAAGGAGTTGTGAACGATGATATCGCCATCGATTTGGATAATGTATTCCCCTTTGGCTTCCTGTATCGCAGCATTGAGGATAATGGTCTTCCTAAACCCGTCGTCCGGATGCCATACGTGCTTGATTGGAATAGGCGAGCTGGCTTGATAGCGGTCAATCAGTAGCCGGGTTTCAGCTCGCGACCCATCATCGGCGATGATAATTTCATCAGGCATCGTGCGCTGTGCCAATAAACTCTTTAAGCACAAATCCAAAGCCTCCGGCCAATTATATGTGGATACAATACATGAACAAGATGGATATGCCATTTCTCTCGGTTTTATTAAGGGCTAACGGAATTGAATGAAGCAACGCTACACCCATTCCTGCCTTTTGTTCTTCCACGCAACGCTGCTTTGTCTGGTATTTTGCAAATTAGCAGCATGCCGTTAACGGAATATGGCAGAAAAAAAGGCAAAACATGTGCCAAAATTACCGACAACGAGGGCATGATTATTGTCCGAACGTGGGTAAGAAACGAAGTAGTTATGGCCAAACATTTATTCGTCATCCGGCATGCGAAATCAGATTGGAGTTTTGATGTTAGCGACTTTGACCGACCACTGAATGCCCGTGGGTTTAAAAATGCACCTCAGATGGCAATACGTTTGGGCAGCCATACCGTTCAGCCACAACAACTCGTTAGCAGCCCGGCCAAACGGGCCATCACTACGGCGCAGATATTTGCCGAGCACTTAGCGGTGCCGGTGAGTGACATCCAGACCGACAACCGTATCTATGAAGCGCTACCGGATACGTTGCTCCAAGTCATCAACGAATTGAGTGATGACTACAGCAGTGTAGCGCTTTTCGGACATAACCCCGGAATCACCCTGTTGGCTAATTACTTGGCTAATGATGACATTTATAACGTGCCTACTTGCGGCATCGTACATATCCGGTTCGATGACATCGATGATTGGGCGTCCGTAAGCGGGGGAACAGGAATTAATGCTTGGTTTGTTTATCCATAACGATTACCTTTATTGTCACATGCCCAATAAACTTCATAACGAAACATCGCCTTACCTACGGCAGCATCAGCACAATCCGGTGGCGTGGTATCCATGGGGTGCGGAAGCACTGAACAAAGCCAAGGCAGAAAATAAGCTGCTCATCGTCAGCATCGGTTATTCAGCCTGCCATTGGTGCCATGTGATGGAGCGCGAGAGTTTTGAAAACGAGGATATCGCGGCCGTGATGAACGCGCATTTTGTGTCGGTCAAAGTAGACCGCGAAGAGCGGCCCGACATCGACCAGATTTACATGATTGCCGTGCAGCTGATGACCAATCAAGGGGGATGGCCACTCAATTGCGTCTGCCTGCCCGATGGGCGGCCAATTTATGGGGGTACCTATTTCCGCCCGGATGACTGGCGGAATGTCTTGCTGCAATTAAATGAAATGTGGCGCGAGCGGCCGGAAGTGGCCTATGACTACGCCGATCGATTGACTGCGGGCGTCAGGCAGAGTGAGCAATTGCCTATAAACCGCATCCCTGAAGCATATTCGACGGACGATCTGCAAGCCGTTGTCACGCCCTGGAAGCGCCTTTTTGACAAGCAGGAGGGCGGCTATAAGCGCGTGCCTAAGTTTCCCTTGCCCAATAATTGGTTGTTTCTGTTGCGTTATGCTGTACTGGCGCAAGATAGCGACGTGTTGGAGCATGTGCATTTTACCCTTCAAAAAATTGCTTCTGGAGGCATCTACGACCATGTGGGTGGTGGGTTCGCCCGCTACGCGGTAGATGGGCAATGGCATATCCCGCACTTCGAAAAAATGTTATATGACAATGCGCAGTTGGTCAGTCTATATGCGGAGGCTTGGCAACAGCGCCCCATTGAGCAATATAAGCGGGTGGTGGCCGAAACTTTGGAGTGGGTGCTGCGCGAAATGACCAGCCCCCAAGGCGGGTTTTACTGTGCGCTGGACGCGGATAGTGAAGGCGTGGAAGGCAAGTTCTATACGTTTCACCAATCCGAGATCGCACAAATACTGGGAGCCGATGCCGAGTTGTTTATCCGTTACTTCGGTGTTACCGAAGAAGGCAACTGGGAAGAAGAACAAACGAATGTGCTGAAAATTGATGTCGAAGCAGACAAAATGGCACATGAGGCCGGTTTTTCCACCGAAGAATGGGAAAAGTACCTTGCCCAGAGCAAACAGCGGTTGCTTGATTACCGCAGTATACGCGTGCGCCCAGGATTGGATGATAAGCTGCTTGCGTCTTGGAATGGGCTGATGCTCAAGGGATTTGTAGATGCTTATCGGGTTTTTGATGTGCCAGCCTATTTGAAGGCCGCATTGGACAATGCGCAATTTATACGGCATTATTTGTATGCCAAAGACGGCGGCCTACTCCATCAACCCGAGGCAAATGGAAAAATAATTATGGGTTTCCTTGATGACTATGCGTGTTGCATCGAGGCCTTTGTATCGTTGTATGAAGCCACCTTCGATGAAACCTGGCTTTACGAGGCAAAACGGTTGATGGAGCATGTATTGAGCCATTTTTATGACCAAGAGGCGGCGGCATTTTATTTTACGTCGGCCACTGCCGAAGAGCTGATTGCCCGCAAACAGGAAATTATGGATAATGTTATCCCGTCTTCTACTTCCACCATTGTTCGGCAGCTTTACCGGTTGGGCTTGATTTTTGATAAACAGCAATATATAGCTATTGGCTCGCAGGTGTTGGCCAATGTGGTGCCCCATATGGAGGCTTATGGTTCGGCCTATTCCAATTGGGCTATACAACTGCTTGAGCAAGTTTATGGATGCTATGAAATTGTATTTACCGGTGCGGGCCATTCCGAGATGCGTAAGGAGCTCGACAACTATTACATCCCAAACAAAATCGTATTGGGAGGAACAAAGGAGACCCTTCCGTTGTTAGCAGGGAGGGTAGGACATGCAACAAAAGCCTATGTATGCCGTAACAAAACATGTAGCTTGCCCGTGGAGCATGTGGAAGAACTGTTGGAATTAATTACACAATGATAACTGGGGTATGCGTGCCATGCCCATAATTTTTAAAACAATGACTATAGAACCCAACAGCGTGGTGACGCTGACCTACAAACTCCACACCGTTGAAGATGGCAAGAGAACTTTTGTAGAGGAAGCCGGCAAGGACAACCCGCTGGATTTCCTGTACGGTGTGGGCATGATGTTGCCCAAATTTGAAGAAAACATAGCCGGGTTGGCGGCGGGTGATACAACGGATTTTGAACTGGCTGCGGAAGACGCATATGGCGAAGTCAACGAGCAAGCAATCGCTTCATTGCCTATCGACATGTTTAGGGAAAGCGGCATTCCCGCCGTCGGGCAGATTTTACCGCTGCAGGACAACCAGGGCAACCAATTCCGGGGCAAAGTGACGGAAGTCAGCCCTGAGGTGGTTGTCGTCGATCTCAATCATCCCATGGCCGGACAAAACCTGCATTTTTCCATCGAAGTGTTATCCGTTCGTGAGGCTACGCCCGATGAACTGGCACACGGGCATTCGCATGGCCCGGATGGCTCGCACAATCATTAGTAAATTAACTATTCTTTGTTGCCCTGAGCATCTCCCGTTTTCCAGGTGCTCCGGGTACTTTTTCAATAGCAAAGCCCAACGCACTCATCGCGCGTTTGAGGTGGCCGGTGATGGCGTAGGTAACGAATATACCGCCAGGTTTCAGGTATCCGCATACGTGCTTTAGTGTTTCAGCAGACCACATCTCCGGCTGGTGTACCGCCGCAAATGCATCAAAATAGAGGACGTCAAACCGCTTGCTGGTCACAAACTGCAACACATCAGTCGTCATAACTTCCAGCGAGCTTCCGGCTGCGAATGTTTGCGCTTGCCGCTGGCTGTTGGAATAGGATGATAGAAAGGAATGCCAAACCTCCCGCCCAACGTATGCGTCATAGCCGGTTTGTGAGATGATTTCGATGGGTAGTGGGTACGCCTCCACGCCCGTATAGTCCAACGTCACGGCATGCTGGATGCAATAGTCTGCGCTCAGCAGGAAGTTAAGCCCTGTACCGAAACCGATCTCCAGCACCGAAGCACGCCGAATAGCAGGTGACGCCAGGAAATGTTGTAATCCCATACCAAGGAATACATGCCTACTTTCCTGCACGGCACCGTGCCGCGAGTGATAATGTTCGCCTATATCGGGATGATACAACGTTTTTGAGCCGTCCGCCGTGACAACAAATTCCTTCATGTTGTGCAAACATAAAATAAATCCACTACTTTAGTGACGAAAATATGGAAAGGCAGACCTCCAACTTCTTGCGTAGTTACGGCAGTATCCTGCTCTTGTTGCTCGGCATCGTGGTAGGCAGCTTTGTCGGTGGTTTTTTTCCCGGCACCGTTGTCTGGATCAAGCCGTTGGGAGACGTCTTTCTTAACCTGTTGTTCGCCGCGGTCATTCCACTGTTGTTCTTTGCCATCGCCTCGGCCGTGGCCAATATAGACGGGTCGCAGAAGCTTGGGCGGATTATCTCCACCATGGCCGGCGTATTTTTGGGCACGATTCTCATAGCGGCTGTATGCACGATTATTGCGTTGTGGTTTTTTCCCGTCGAAGCGCCGCAAGCCGTTCAGGAGCCCGCAAGTACGTTGCTCGAGGACGATCCCAATGACACGTGGGGCGATAGGCTGGTGAGGTTTGTGACGGTTGATGAATTTTATAAGTTGCTTTCTCGCGAAAATATGCTGGCGTTTGTCATCTTCTCTTTTCTTTTAGGAGTTGCTGCTCAGCGATCGGGGGAGGCAGGTGCGCCGTTCAGAAGGTTTTTGTTGTCAGCAAATGAGGTCATGAAGCATTTGCTTATGCTCATTATGAAGGTCGCTCCCCTTGGTCTTGGTGCGTATTTTGCGTATCAGGTGGGGACCATTGGCCCTGCACTCTTTGGCTTTTATGCCAAGCCATTGGGGTTGTACTATCTTTTGGGCGCATTTTATTTTGCCGTGTTTTTCAGCTTTTATGCGTATGTGGCCGCGGGCAAAACCGGCGTACGCCGGTTTTGGAAAAATAATATCCTGCCTTCCGCTACGGCTATCAGTACGTGCAGCAGTATTGCGACGATGCCAGTCAATCTTGCCGCAGCGCCCGGCATGGGCATCCCCCCCGCGGTAGCCAACGTGGTGATTCCGCTGGGCACCACGTTGCATAAGAATGGTTCATCCATGTCCAGCATCATTAAGATCTATGTTGCTTTCGTGCTTATCGGCTGGGATTTTTTCGAACCGATGACCTTGCTGACGGCCTTAGGCATCACCGTATTGGTCAGCATCGTGGCGGGCGGCATCCCCAATGGTGGATACATTGGGGAGATGCTGATGATATCGGTGTACGGACTGCCCACGGAAGCCATTCCTGCGGTCATGATCATCGGTACCCTCGTAGACCCTATGGCCACGGTATTGAATGCCACGGGGGATACGGTGGCGGCGATGCTGGTCAGCCGCTTCGCTTTGGGCAAGCATGCAGTGCATTCAAATGAAGGGGGAGAAGCGGATGGCATGGAATAAGCAGCTCGATACGGAGGCCTTATTGCCCTATGTGCAATTTCAGACTTCCAGAAGCGGCGGCAGTGGCGGCCAGCATGTCAATAAGGTGGAAACCAAGGTCACCCTGCTGTTTGACATTGATGCCGCGCCGTTTTTTTCAGCAGACGAAAAGGAACATATCCGGAAACACCTATCGAGGCGCTTGCAAAGCAATGGATTATTGCAGGTGACCAGCCAGGAAACCCGCAGCCAACTGCAGAATAAAGAAATTGCACTGCAGAAGCTGGTTGAGCTATTGGCCAGTGCGACCCGGGTCAGGCAGCCCCGTAAAGCAACGAAGCCATCGAAGGCAGCCTTGGAAAAGCGTCTTGATGCCAAGCGGCGGCAGGCGCTGCGTAAGATCAACCGCAAAAAGGATTGGCTTTAAAACCTGTAGCTCATTCCCACCGAACCATAGCGATGCCTGAAAAACATTCCGGGGACCTCCTTCGTGTAGAAAATGTAATGCAGGCGGAGCGTAAGCGCACTCCGGGCATACATCACGCCAAACTGGTTGTACCACACCCAGCGCGCCGGGTCGTGTGTCACCGGCCCCTTGTCGCGCAGGAACATGCCCCCTTGGAGCGTAGCATTGTAGCCCACAAAATTCAGCAGCGGGCTGTAATAAAAAAACAGCTCATCGCCGACAGGCTTGGCCTTCGTTTGCAACCGGCTGGATGTGTAAGCGGATTGGTGGAGCGGGTTTAAACGTCCCAGCCGGATCGTCGGCGCGACGGATAATCCGGTATGATTTAAGCCCAATTTGGCTTCGGCTCCAGCCGATAGGTCAAACCATTGCCGCGCATTGCGATACAATAGTCTGCCATATTGAACCGCTGCGTCGATACCGAAGGCATTCTCCAGCTGGTATTCCCAGCCCGCGATCTCGTACAAGTTTAGCACGTTGTGGATGCCTTCCTGAAGCTGCCGTCCGAATGCACGCTGCCCGATGGTGCCGACTTCACCAGCCAAGGACACGAACGATTCGTTGGCAAAATACCGGTCAATATCCACCGCGAGGAAAAGATAAGCCGTTATCGGCCGGTCGACCTCCTCAATGTAGCGGATGTGCGCGGTATATGCATTGTATATTTTTTGCCCGATTGTGATGCCCCAAAGCCTGTTCACCTCGTTAGGTGACAGCGAAACGCTATCGACAGTTTTGCGGATATTGAAGAAAACACCGTTTGTATAGTATTGATCCTGTTTATTGAACAAATAAAGATCGTTGTCATTTCTGAAATTAAATTCAGATCGGGGTGTGTGTTGTGCAAGGCCTCCAGTGTAAACAAAAAATAGCACGGCCACGGCGTAAACTTTGGGACGACTATATAGGCTGTTGATCATGAATGGTGTAGCTGTATCTCGCCGTAGCAAACATACTGATTTTTTTGATGCTTTTGGTTATAAGCTATATGCATTAGCTTATACGCTTACGGCCCACTCTTCTAATTTAGAATAGTTCTAAAAAATAGCAATCAGTTGCAATATTCGTAGCTTCATTTTCCAATTCGTAATTTTGCATTCCGGTATTAATCCATTGGGGGATAATGACATGAAGAAAAGTTCGGTAATAGGAATCATCATCATTGCTATTGCTATCGCGATGATTATTGTGATATACACAGATTCAAGTACGTATTCAACGTTCACCGAAGCGAGGGAAAAGCAAGCTGAATTATATGTGGTCGGTGTGCTGAATAAGGAAAAGGATTTGGTCTATAATCCAACCGTAGACGCCAACCATTTTTCGTTTTATATGTATGACAACGACAGCACTGAATGCAGGGTCGTGTTCCGGGGCGCAAAGCCGCAGGACATTGAGCGTTCGGAGCAAATTGTACTGACGGGCAAAATGGTGGGGGATGAATTTCACGCCAGCAAGATTTTGATGAAATGCCCTTCTAAATATAACCAAGACGAGGTAGAGGTGACTGAGGCAACCGCTGCACAGGCTTTGAGCTTCGTTCCAACCGATAATCGATAGGACACAATAAATGGATATAACGTATGTAGGTGAAAACCTGCTGCCCGGGAAAGTAGGGCAGCTCTTTGTCATTCTTTCGTTTGGGACAGCATTATTGTCTTGCATCAGCTACTATTTCGCTGCCAACCACAAAGAAGAACAGTCATGGAAAACCATTGCACGGTTTGCTTTTTGGGCAAACGTGGTGGCCGTGGTGGGTATCGGTACCTGTTTGTATTACATCATTTACAGCCACCTGTTTGAGTATCATTATGCCTGGGCCCATTCCTCCAGGGCATTGCCCACCCATTACATTATTTCCAGTTTTTGGGAAGGCCAGGAGGGCAGCTTTTGGCTGTGGATGTTTTGGCAGATTGTACTGGGAATCGTGTTGGTGTTCAAGGCGAAAAGCTGGGAAAATCCCGTGATGGCGGTAGTCATGCTTTGCCAGGCTGTATTGGGCTCGATGCTTATCGGCGTCGAGATTTTCGGTGAGCGCGTGGGTAGCTCGCCATTTATTCTGCTACGGGAGGCTATACCGGGACCGATTTTTGCCAACCCGGATTACTTGACCATGGTTACCGATGGCCGGGGCCTTAATCCGTTGTTGCAGAATTATTGGATGGTCATCCATCCTCCCACACTTTTTCTTGGCTTTGCGGCGATGATTGTGCCCTTTGCCTATGGTGTGGCCGGATTGTGGCAGCGACGATATCACGAGTGGATTACACCCGGTATCCCATGGGCGCTCTTTGCCGTCATGACGCTCGGGGCAGGTATCATCATGGGCTCGTTTTGGGCATATGAGGCGCTTAATTTTGGAGGATTCTGGGCTTGGGATCCAGTCGAGAATGCTTCGATTATTCCCTGGCTTACCCTCATTGCAGCCGTACACGTCATGGTGGCATACAAAAATTCGGGCCACTCATACTTTACCGCTACCTTTTTGGTGCTGGTCAGCTTCGTACTCGTCATCTATGCATCGTTTCTTACCCGCAGTGGTGTGCTGGGAGAGACTTCTGTACATTCCTTTACCGATCTGGGACTTTACTGGCAGTTGGTGGCGTTCAACATTATCTTCCTCGGTATCATGGTCTACTTGCTGGTCAAGCACAAGAAGCGCATGCCGTCAACACCGAAAGAAGAAGACATCTATTCACGGGAGTTCTGGTTGTTTATCGGTGCATTGGTGCTCTCGGTCGCCTGCGTACAGATTATCTCATCGACGTCCATCCCCGTATTCAATGCTGTTTTTGGAACCAAGGTAGCTCCTCCTGTTGAGCCGGTGCAGCATTACAATAAGTGGCAGGCGGGCTTTGCTGTAGTCGTTGGCCTACTTTCGGCCTTTACGCAATTCATGAAATACAAGCGTACGGATGTACGCAAGTTTTACGCTGCGGCTATCGCATCGTTGGTTGTCGCCATGGTCGTTACCGCCCTTGTGGTGTATATCACCGGCGTATATACCAATTTTATGTATATCCTGTTGGTGTTTTCCGCTGCCTATGCTGTTGTGGCCAATGGCAGGATATTGGGTGAGGCCATCAAGGGTAAATGGAAGCTCACCGGATCAGCAGTGGCACATATTGGGTTTGGGTTGTTGCTTATCGGTGCGCTGGTAGCTGCCGCAACAAACGAAGTGATTTCGGTCAACAGTAGCAATTACATTGCGGTGGCAGGCTTTGACCAGGTCGAAAAACCCGGTGACAACCTCTTTCTCACCGAGGGCGAGCCCGTGCAAATGGGTGATTACCGCATCACGTACGTAGGTGATAGCGTAGCGCGCCCCAACGTATACTACAAAATCAACTATGAAAAGATAGATGAGGAAACTGGCAGGGTGACCGAGCGTTTCCAGCTTCGGCCGTTTGCACAGAACAACCCACAGATGGGGGGGCTCATCGGTACCCCGGCAACCAAGCATTACCTGACCCATGACATATATACGTTGATCACCGCCGCGATGTCGGATGCACACCAGCAGGCCCAACCGGGTGAGCAGGGAGGTTTTGAGGATTACGAAGAACCGGCTATCTACGAAACCAATATCGGGGATACGCTGCGCTATCGCAATGGCTATATTGTGGTGGAAGGTATCAACCGCGATGCCACGGTACAGAACATCCCCCGCCGGGATGATGACGTCATTGTCGGGCTCAAGCTGAAGGTACATGCAGTGAGCGGCGAATCTTACGACGCGGAGCCTGTATTCCTGATTCGCGGAGGCAGCACATTTGATTTATTCAAAGACGTCGAAGAGCAGGGACTGCGGCTCCGGTTCAGCAACATCATCCCGCAGAAAGATAAGCTGGAAGTCATGGTGTACCAAAAGCCGGTACCGGAGAAAAAGTGGATCGTGTTTAAGGCTATCAAATTCCCTTACATCAATTTCTTCTGGTGCGGGGCTATTGTAATGACCATTGGCTTTTTGCTTTCCATCTTCCGACGCAACAAAGAGATTAAACCCGAAAAGGTCTGATGAATATTGTTTTGCTTGGCAGCGGTAATGTGGCGACACATTTGGGCCGGGCGCTCGTGGATGCCGGACACCGCATCATACAGGTATACAGCCCTACCCAAGCGCACGCCATGGTATTAGCTGATGCGGTCAATGCCCGGGCAATAGACGACCTCGCGGTCGTTGAACCCAATGCAGACGTGTATGTCATCGCTGTAAAGGATGATGCTATCGCGCAGGTGGCGGCGCAGTTGCCACCATCGTCGAACGGTATCGTCGTCCATACAGCCGGAAGCGTAGCTATGGAGGTATTTGCAGGACACGCGGAGCGGTATGGCGTCGTGTACCCTGTACAAACCTTTTCCAAGGCCAAGGCAGTTGATTTCTCGGCGGTTCCTGTCGCTGTGGAGGCTTCCGATCCGGCGACATATACCGCGCTTGCCCGGCTCGGGGAAAGTTTGTCCACCCGTGTTTTCCCCTGTGATTCGGGGCAGCGCCTTTCCCTGCATGTAGCGGCGGTGTTCGCCTGCAATTTCGCTAACCACCTGTATGCCATCGGGGCAGGCATTCTTCGCGAACACGGGCTTGATTTCGGACTTATCCGGCCGCTTATCCTTGAGACGGCGGAGAAGGTGATGAAGCACGAGCCTGAGGATGTGCAGACGGGACCGGCCGTGCGCAATGACATCGGCACGATGCAGCGGCATTTGGCGCTGTTGGACGGCCAGCCTGACTTAGCCGAGCTTTACCGGAAGTTGAGCGAGCGGATTGGTCGCCAATCAGCTCTTAAAACCTGAATCGCGTCGAAACGACGAACTGCCTTGGCCTGAGTTCAAAGTACGTTTCGACCAGTTGGTAGTCGCTGGAGAATTGTTGGGTATAGCGACTATTATCTAATAGGTTCTGCGCGTTCAGCACGATGTCGGTTTTCCATTTTTTGAGGTGATAGGTGTAGGAGCAGTCCACGAAGTATTGAGGACGGATACCTTCGATATTGTTCAAGTAGTAGGCATTCTGGACGGCGAAGCTATGCCGGTCGCCGATGTGCGTGCTGGCCTGTAAAAAGTGGTTTTGGTAGACCACGGTATTGGACTCCCCCATAGCCAGCAAAGTCTTCCCTTGGTTTTCTTGTTGCGCCGAGTTTTGCATAAAGGCCATTACTAGCCCCATGACTGCCAACAATATATTATTGATCATACCAGTGCTGATTATTGCGTGAATAAACTTTCAAGCATCCCTAAACTGCCCCTTTATCCGCTCTAAGTTTTCGATCATTTCTTCAATGCGCTCATTTTCATTGCGGATGTATTGTTTCATGAAGACGAAATGGCAGATAAGGAACCAAAAGACGATGAAAATCACCGAGCCAATGAAGGTCCATATTGGTAGTGCAAAATACATTTCAACACCATACAGCATGAAGGCGATGGCAATACATGCTTCATACACCGCATAATTTCGGGTGTTGAAGCGATTGCGCCGCTGTTGGAACGCTTTGAGGTAATCGATGTAATCCTGTGGTTTGGCCAGTAAATGCTCACTGGTGTTGATATGGCGGTAGTCAGCGATTTGGTTGAAGAAATAGTAGCAGATACAGCCCACCATGATGGCCAGGGCCAAATAGCTCGTCCAAGTCGAAAAATCGATGGTTATACACATCCAGAGCAACAGCATGATGGTTATTCCAACGGCTACGAGTTGCCAATACAGTTTCCGTGCAAGTGCAGTTTTGTTGCCCTTGATGCGTTTCAGAATCGTTTCAAAGCTAACGTTTGGTTCGGGCTCTTGCCCTTGCCAAAGCTGTTGTATCTCGTCAAACCCTTTCATTGCTGTTGTATATTTCAGTTAGCTTGTGTTTTATCCGGTGTATCTTCACCCGTAGATTGCCTTCGGATATGCCTGCTATTTCGGCTATCTCGGGGTAGGGAATCTCGTCCAGCACCATGGTGATGATAATGCGTTCGTTTTCTTCCAGCTGTGCAATGGATTTGTACAATAGGGCAATCTGCTCTTGCTTTTCCGACGGTTCCTCCGTGTAGTTTTCGATGATTTTGTCGTTGAGTTCATCTGTGGCGCGCCGTTTAGCTGTGCGCAGGTAAGAGAGGCAGGTGTTTACCGCAATACGGTATATCCAGGTTGAAAACTGTGACTGATTGCGGAATTTGTCAAGGTTCTGCCAAACCTTGATGAAGGTTTCCTGCATGAGATCATTTGCAGCGTCGCTGTCGCCGGTATAGCCATAGCAAAGGTGATACACCTTTTTCGAGTTGTCTTCAAATAATCGCTGGAACAGTTGTCGTTGGTTATTCATGAACGGCTATTACCTCCGCTTTGACGTATGTTGTGTTGATATGTTACAAAAGTGGGGAATTTTCGCCCCGTGCATTGTCAAAATAATTCCCTAACTTTAGGGCGATGGAAACGTTGATTCCCATAATTATAGCCATAGCGGTGTTTGCTTTTCAGGCATATGCCAACTTCCAAAAGGAGCAGGAAAAGGCGCGGAAGCGAAACTTCGGCCAGCCGCCTTTACCGCCTTTGCCCGAAGAAAACGCGCAACGGCCGACCGAGGCGTACCCCAAGGAAATTGGGCGCGAACAGCCGCTACCTGCTGGCGCTCGGCAGCCGGCGCCGCGGCCCGCTTTTGATCGCTTTTCCGGCGTGATGGACGTGGAAGAGGTAAGGCGTGTGCGCAAAGCTCGCCAGCAGCAAAAACAGCAACGCCTGGAAGTGGTGGAAGACACATCGGCGGGCGCGATAAGCAGTCATACGGATTTTGACCTCCGGGATGCTGTCATTAAAGCCGCAATCCTCGAACGGCCATATCATTGATGCCTGCCGGCAACTTACGACTTCCGGCTGACGACCAGATTAAAATCATCCATATCCTTCAGGAACGGCAAATCCCTACGGGTGTCGTCCAAATCCCGCCTGTATATGGTAAACGTATATAAGTCTTCATATTCCGGTTTATAGTACACAACGTCGCCGATGGGTGAAATGCACATAGAACCGCCGGAATAATAGATCTCATTGCCATCATGGCCCACGCGGTTTACACCAATGACAAACGCTTGATTTTCGATAGCCCTTGCGGGGATTAGACTACGCCAATGCGCCGACCGTTTGTCCGGCCAGTTGGCGACGTAGAGCAGGATGTCATAAGCAGCGTTGAGGTTGCGCGACCAGACCGGAAAGCGCAGGTCATAGCATATCATCGGGCATATTTTCCAACCATTGAGCTCGACAATCACACGCTTGTCGCCGGGCGTAAAAATCGTGTCTTCTTTGGCCAGACCAAACAGGTGGCGTTTATCATATTTAACGTAATTGCCATCTTTGGTCATCCATACAAACCGGTTATAATAGTTGCCCTCTTCTTCGATGATAAGGCTACCGGCCACCACGCAATCGTATTTTTGAGCCATTTCCAGCATCCAGTGCATGGTCTTTCCATCGGATTTCTCGGCACATTGCGCTACATTCATCGTAAAACCGGTATTAAACATCTCGGGCAAAACAATTAAATCAGTTTTTTCGCGTATTGCAGACAGCCTCAGCGCAAGATTACTGAGGTTCTTATCGATGTTTTCCCAAAAAAGGTAGGCCTGGAACGTTGTGATTTTTAGTGCATCCATCTCCATAAGCTCTGGTGTGTTTATATGTGGTGCGCAACTTGCACAAGTTAACAAAAAATATGTAAAAACGAAATGATTTTGTGTGTAGCTGCAATTATGCTGCCAGTTTCTGATTGGCCACTTGCTATGAAATGATGGCTGACCGATGCCACAAATTAATATTCGTCAAATAGAATGTAACAGGAATATAAAAGGTTAGTAATAGGTATTTTCCCCTATGAAGTCCCTATAAAATCCCTATAATGTCCCTATAAAGACCTAATAAATTGAAGGAAATGTTGGCAGTCAGTGGCCGGACGGTGTATGCCCAGTTTGGTATTGAAAAGCATTTGCTCGCGGGGGTATAAACAATTAACAGGTATATATGTATTATTGTACGGAAAAAAGGATTAGACGTTGGTTGTATGGATGCCATAAACATAAAGGTGCTGGCAGAGAAGCTTGGGCTCTCTACCTCAACGGTGTCACGGGCTTTCCGTGGTAACAGCGATATCAATGCGAAAACCAAGCAGCGTATTCTCGAAATGGCCGAAACATTGGGGTATCAGCCCAACATGTATGCCAGCAGCCTACGTGACCAAAAGAGTAAGACCATTGCCATCGTAGTGCCCGAATTTGCGAATAATTTCTTTTCGCAGGCGATTCATGGCATTGAGCGGGAGGCGCGCATGAATGGCTACCACACCTTGATTTATGTGACCGACGATGATTACGAGAAGGAGGCTTCTTTCGTGACCCAGATTTGCAACGGCCGTGTGGAAGGGGTGATCATGTCAGTGTCCGGCGAAGGGCACCGGCATCAATACCTGGAGTTGCTGGCAAAGCGGGGCATTCCCTTGGTTTTTTTTGATCGGTATTATGATGATGTCGCGGCGACCAAGGTCACGGCAAATGACTATGAGAGCAGCTATGCCGCCACAAAGCACTTGCTTGACAAAGGCTGTTCCAGGGTGGCTTATTTGGTCGTCAACAAACATGTGTCTATCGGCAAAATTCGCCTACAGGGCTATGTCGATGCGCTGCGCGACTACGGTATGGCAGCGGATGACGACCTCATCGTGGAATGTACCAATGACCGGTACGAAATCCGCAGGCGACTGGCCGAATCGTTCGGGCGGCTGCAACCTGACGGTATTTTTGCCGCCGTCGAGCGGCTGGCGATAGCAACGTACCGGTTCTGTAGCGAAGAAGGCATCGCGATCCCCGAGAATCTGAAAGTTATCGGATTCTCAAGCCTGGAAATCGCAGACTTGCTTAATCCTGCGCTCAGTACGGTTACTCAACCTGCTTATGAGATGGGGGCCACTGCGGCCGCCGTGTTATTTCGCGCACTGAAGGCCGGCGAAAAGCGAACTGGCAATGAAAGTATTATTCTGCCATCGGTACTGATGGAGCGGAAGTCGAGCGCCGGATAGCTTCAAAAAAAAATCTTTTTTTCTTTGAATTCAACGGATGTTGTATACATTTGTTTAAGTTTCGGGAACGTTCCCGATAATGCTGACCAGCAAAAGCGATCTTTTGCACCCGATTATATAGCCAAAATTGAGGTCATGAAAGGTATTCTTTTTTGTTTCTTATGCGGGCTGGCCGTATTGACAGGCTGTAAGAAGCCGTCAGGAAACGATTCGCCCGGGCCTGATCCGGTGGTCCCGGAAGCCGAAACGGGCCTACTCACATTTATGCCCGCTTTTCCCACAGCCAATGAGGAAATAACGCTGCGGTTCGATAGCGGCAAAGGTAACCGGGAACTACATGGATATGCCGGCGATGTGTATGCACATATCGGCGTGATTACGTCCCTGAGCGGCGGTGCAACGGATTGGCGGTACGTCAAGACGGAATGGGGGGAAAACACCGCCGCCACGCGGTTGGTGGATATTGGAAACGGGGTATACGAGCTTAAATTGAAGCCGCGTGTGTATTTTGGGGTGCCTACGGGCGAAAAACTGCTTAAAATTGCGTTGGTTTTGCGCAGTGCGGACGGTTCGAAAGTGGGCAGAAACAGCGATGGCAGCGATCTGTACGTGCCGTTGTTTGAACAGGGTGGCTTGCATGTCCGTTTTTCTGGTCCTGAAATGCAGCCGCTGTTTTCCCCGCAGCCTTCAAAACTTGTTTATGCGCCCGGTGAGACCATTGAGCTGACGGCGCTGGCTTCCACGTCCGTCGAGCTGGCGATTCATGTCAACGGAAATCTCATCGGGACGGACCGCGGGACGACGTTGCGCGCTACCTATACCTTTACCCAGTCGGGCGAGCACACCTTTACAGCAGTGGCTACGGAAAGCGGAAAATCCGGTGAAGCTGGCTTTTCCGTGTTGGTGCTGGGCGATCCGGAAATAGCGGAGCTTCCCGCCGGGGCAGCGCCCAACGGTGTCACCTTCATGAGCGGCGGATCCGCAGCGGTATTCGCGCTGACCGCGCCGGGCAAAACGTCGGCCTATCTGCTGGGCGACTTCAATGACTGGTCATTTCAGCCGGAAAGCCTGATGAAGCGCACGCCTGACGGCAAGCATTGGTGGGTGGCCGTAGACGGCTTGGACCCGCAGGCCGCCTATGCGTACCAGTTTGTGATAGATGGCACTATCCGTGTGGCTGACCCGTATGCGGAGCTGGTGCTTGACCCTGACCACGACCAGTACATTCCGGGGCATACCTACCCCAACCTGAAATCCTACCCGCACGGAAAAACCAGCGGGATAGTCGCTGTGACGACGGCCAACGAGCATCGGTATGCGTGGCGTACGCAAGGGTTCCGGCGGCCGCATCCGCACGATTTGGTGATTTATGAATTGCATGTAAGGGATTTTATCGCGGCCAGAAACTATAAGACGCTGGTTGACACGCTTAACTATTTGACTAACTTGGGAGTCAACGCGTTACAGCTGATGCCTGTCAACGAATTCGAGGGTAATTCCAGCTGGGGGTATAATCCGTCGTTTTACTTCGCGCCGGATAAATACTATGGCACTAAAAACGATCTCAAGCAATTAATCGATGAATGCCATGCAAGGGGGATTGCTGTCATCCTTGATGTGGTGCTGAACCATACGTTCGGCCAGTCGCCCTTGGTGCGGCTTTACGCCGAGAACGGAAGGCCTTCGGCGGACAATCCTTGGCTCAACACAGAAGCCCGCCATCCGTTCAACGTGGGATACGACTTCAACCATGAAAGTGAATACACGAAAGCTTTTGTGAGCGATGTGTTGCGGTTTTGGATGGAAGAATACCGTGTGGATGGCTTCCGTTTTGACTTGTCTAAAGGTTTTACGCAAAAAAATACAGGCACGTCTGAAAGTGGGGTCGCCGCCTGGAGCGCGTATGATGCATCGCGCGTTGCTATCTGGAAAGCATACCATGCGTTTATCCGATCCATTGATGCGGACTTTTTCGTCATATTGGAGCATTTTGCCGACGATAGCGAGGAAAGCGAGCTGGCAGCCGAGGGTATGCTACTGTGGAATAACCTGAACTACCCGTTCAACGAGGCTACAATGGGCTGGCTGGATCAGTCGGATTTCAGGAGGTTGTTTCATACCGAACATGGTTTTTCCGCGCCCAATTTGGTGAGCTATATGGAAAGCCATGATGAGGAGCGTATCATGTTCAAAAACCTGGCGTATGGCAACCGATCGGGTGGTTATGACGTGCGTCAACTCAATACGGCATTGAAGCGCGTAGAAATGGCCGCGGCCTTTCTGCTGGCGGCGCCGGGGCCGAAAATGATGTGGCAGTTTGGGGAGCTTGGGTATGATGTCTCCATTGACGAGAATGGGCGCACCGGAGAGAAGCCGGTGCTATGGGAATACAACAAGGGGCCGCGCCGCGAACTTTACGAGGCTTTCGGCCGTTTAATCGGGTTTAAAACACACAATGAGATTTTCCGTCACGGCACATTTACTTACCAGCTGGCCGGAGCCGTCAAATATATCAGTCTGATGCATGCAGGCCAGCAGGTGGTTGTGGTGGGCAATTTTGACGTGGTGCCGCGCAGGGCTGATGTCGAAGAGATTTCAGCAGGAGATTGGTACGATAATATGGGCGGGCAGGTGATACGGCTGGACGAGGGGTACGCCAGGTCGCTCGCCCCCGGTGAATATTATGTGTACAGCAAAGCGGCATTGGCAAGCCGATAAAAAAGAGCGTTGCGGGACGAAACAAAAGCATGGAAACCAAAATGACTGAATATGATAATCAAACACACAAAGCGAATGCTGATGTTGTGCCTGCTGCTGGCGGGCACAACATTCCTGGCCCACGGACAAGGCGGGGCCATCACCGGCCGGGTGGTTGATGAACAGGGCCAGCCACTGCTGGGCGCTTCGGTGCAGGTGAAAGAACTGCGCCGAACGGCATCGACCGATGAAGACGGGCGGTTTGCGCTTCCGGATATTGCCAATGGCACGTATACGGTAGCGGTAACGTATGTGGGGTATCTGCCTGCGGAAAAGCGTGTGTCGGTGAGTGGTGCAGAGCAGGTGGCAGACTTCGATTTGCAACCGGATGAACAGTTCCTGAGCGAAGTGGTGGTGATCGGCTACGGCACACAGCAACGGCGTGATTTAACGGGGTCGGTGGCTACCGTAAGTTCACGCGAGTTTCAGTCGGGCACGATTACCACGCCGGAGCAGCTGATAGCGGGCAAGGTAGCCGGCGTGCAGATAACGTCGTCCGGTGGTCGGCCGGGTGCGGGCAGCACCATCCGCGTGCGCGCCGGGGCGTCATTGAATGCCAGCAACGACCCGCTCATCGTCGTGGACGGGGTGCCTCTTGCCGTGGGCGAAGTGCCGGGGGTTAGCAACCCGCTGAGCCTCATCAATCCAAATGACATTGAAACATTTACCGTGCTCAAGGACGCCAATGCGACCGCGATTTACGGTTCGCGGGCGTCTAACGGCGTAATCCTCATTACGACGAAAAAGGGAACGGGCAGCCGGACAGCCATCAACTTCAGTACGCAGCATGCGCTGGCGGCGGTGGACCGGAAGGTCGATGTGCTTTCGGCGGATCAGATTCGCGACTATGTGAATGCGAATGGCAGCGAGGCGCAAAAGCAGCTACTGGGCAGCGCGAATACCGACTGGCAAAACGAAATCTACCGGCCGGCGTATACGACCGATAACAACCTCAGCATTGCCGGAAGGGCTGGAGATCTGCCCTACCGTGTTTCGGCCGGTTTCCTGAATCAGGATGGCGTGCTTATGAGCGACCGCCTGCAGCGTACCTCTGCGGCTATCAGTGCCAGCCCGATGTTATTCAACAATACGCTGAAGGTAGATATAAACCTCAAAGGCTCGCACACCCGTTCCAGGTTTGCCAACCAGGACGGCATCGGGGCCTCAATCCAGTTTGACCCCACCCAGCCGGTACGCACCGACAATGCGTTCGGCGGTTACTGGGAGTGGCTGCAATACGATGCGGACAACGACCGGCATGTGCCTAATCCGAATGCGCCCCGAAACCCGGTTGGCCTCATTGAGCTTAAGGACGATCAAGGCGATGCGTACCGCAGCTTCGGGAACATACAGCTCGATTATGCCCTGCCGTTTGTGGAAGGGCTGCATGCCAACCTGAACCTCGGCTACGATGTGTCCAGGGGAAAGGGCGGTGTTTTCATTCCGGCTATTGCGGCGCAGCGGTTCAGCACCGCCGGCGAAGTCACCCGCTATCAGACAGATATATTCAACCGGGTAGGTGAGTTTTACCTCAATTACACCAGGCAGCTCGCCGGAATAAACGGCCATATCAATGCCACGGCGGGTTACGGTTATTACGACAACAAATCAAGGATAAATAACTATAACCGTACCAGCGAGGACGGCACTGTATTGAGCGAGCCTGCGTTTCCGTTTGATGAACCGCAGAACCGCCTGATCTCATATTATGGGCGCCTGATCTATACGCATGCAGACCGTTATATCCTCTCGGCGACGATCCGTACCGATGGTTCCTCGCGGTTTGCCAGCGAAAACCGCTGGGGGGTGTTCCCTTCTGTGGGCCTTACCTGGCGCATCAGGGATGAACCCTTCCTGCGGGATAACCGGGTGTTTTCGGATCTGAAACTGCGGCTGAGTTACGGGGTTACCGGCCAACAGGACGGTATTGCCAACTACTCGTACCTCCCCAACTATGTCAGCAGTGCCAATGAGTCCATGTACCAGTTCGGCGATACCTTCTATTACATGCATACCCCTTTGGCCTATGACCGTGACATCCGGTGGGAAAGCACGGCCACCTACAATGCCGGGATCGACTATGGTTTCTTGGACGGCCGTATACATGGCAGCGTAGACGTTTATTTCAAGAAAACGAAAGACCTCCTGAGCGTAATCCCCATCCCCGTAGGTACCAACTTCAGTAACCTGCTGCTCACCAACGTAGGGAATATGGAAAACCGCGGCGTCGAGTGGAGTATCAACACCACGCCGGTAAGGGGCGAAGCGTTTACCTGGGATGTGGGGTTCAACTTTACCTTCAATACCAACAAAGTAACCAACCTGACCAACGTGGATGACCCGAATTACCTGATTGAACAAGGCGGGATCACCGGAAGCACTGGCAACCACATTCAGGCGCACGTCGTCAACTATGCGCCTTATAGCTTCCGTGTGCATAAGCAGGTGTACGACCAGAACGGCAGACCATTGGAGGGCGTGTACGCCGACCTGAACGGCGACGGTACGATCAACGATGACGATCGTTATTTCTATAAGTCGCCACTACCGCGGTATCTGCTGGGTTTTACCTCTCAGCTCGAATACAGGCAGTTTACGCTCACCACGGTACTCCGTGCCAATATCGGGAATTACGTGTATGACAACGTGTCGTCCAACTTCGGAAGCCGGTACAACGTGCTGGACCCCAATGGGCCCATCAACAATGCTCCCGTGGATTTCCTGAACACGGGCTTTGTGCAAAAACAGTACACCAGCGATTATTATATCCACAATGCATCGTTCCTGAAGATGGACAACCTTTCGTTGAGCTACAGGATAGACAACCTGCTGCGGGGCAGTGGATCCAGTCTGACGGTTTCCGCCAATGTGCAGAATGTGTTCACGGTGACGAAATATAAGGGGGTAGACCCTGAAATAAGCAACGGAATAGACAATCAGTTTTACCCGCGGCCCAGGACCTTCACCCTTGGGCTTAATCTGGGCTTCTAAAAATCAACGGCGATGAAGAGAACAACGATATTAATGAAAACGGGCTTGCTGGCAGCTTGGATGTTTGCCGCGTGTAGCCAGAATCTGGACCTGGTGCCGACTAACGATATCACAGCAGACATGGCTTTTAGTACACCTGAGGGGTATAAAAGCGCGCTGGCTAAAGTCTATGGCAGTTTTGCTACAACCAGCGGCAGAGGGCCGGGAGAAAGTGACCTCGGCGGGATCGACGCTGGTACGTCTGACTTTTTGCGGCTGTACTGGAATGCGCAGGAGCTGACAACGGATGAGGCTATATGTGCATGGCTTGGTGACCCCGGGATTCCCGACCTGAATTACATGAGCTGGAATTCCAGCCATATTATGCTGCGGGGGCTTTATACTCGGAGCATTTACCAGATTACCGTAGCGAATGAGTTCCTACGGGAAAGCACGGACGAAAAGCTGAACCAACGGGGGATTTCCGGCTCAGAAGCACAGGAAATTGCCCATTACCGTCTGGAAGCTCGTTTTCTTCGGGCATTCCAGTATTGGGTGCTGATGGATCTTTTCGGGAATCCGCCGTTTATCACCGAGACGGATGGGATAGGCAAGGTTCCCCCGCGGCAGATAACTCGGGCGGAGCTGTTTGGATATGTAGAATCAGAATTGCTGGATCTGGAGACACAGCTGACCGATCCCCACCAGAATGAGTACGGACGGGCAGATAAGGCGGCTGCATGGGCCCTGCTGGCCCGCATGTACTTGAATGCCGAAACCTATCTGGGCACAGGCAATGGAAAGTACACCGAAGCCATCACCTATGCAACGAAGGTGATCGATGCCGGATATTCGTTGATGGAAAACTACCGGCACCTGTTTCTGGCAGATAATGACCAGAACAATCCGGAGGTCATCCTATCCATCAATTACGATGGCATTCAGACCCAGAACAATGGGGGAACGACCTTCCTGATTAATTCGTCGGTGCATTCGTCAATGGGGCCTGCGTCTTTTGGCATACCGAACGGCGGATGGGGTGGCAACCGCAGCCGGAGCACACTGCCGCTGGCATTCGACGACCATAGTGGTGCTACAGATACACGGGCCATGTTTATGGGCGATCAGCCGGATATTGAAGATCCCAGTTTGTTTACCCAGGGATTGGCGGTGGCCAAGTTCAGGAACGTCACGTCTTCGGGCGAAAATGGCCGGTCGGTCAACGGGGTGTTCTGTTCCACGGATTTCCCCCTGTTCCGGCTTGCTGAGCAATACCTGATTTATGCGGAAGCCGTGCTGCGTGGGGGCAATGGCGGCAGTACTGCCCAGGCGATAGCCTACATCAACAGGCTCCGTGAAAGGGCTTATGGCAATACTTCCGGCAATGTAACCAGCATCTCGCTGGATGGCATTTTAAATGAGCGGAGCCGCGAACTGTATTGGGAGGCTTTCAGACGCACCGACCTGATCCGTTACGGCAGGTTTACATCCGGTGATTATCTTTGGCCGTTTAAGGGGGGCGTGGCTAATGGCGCGGGCGTTGAAAGTTACCGGACGCTTTTCCCTATTCCGGCGGCTGATTTGATTGCCAACCCGAATCTGACACAAAATACCGGTTATTAACAATTAGACTATTGCCATGAACAGATCATATTTAAGCAGCTTGTTTTTTGCGGCTATCGGAATGTTGATGATTACCGCCTGCGATAAAGACGAATCACGGCTGGTGCTGCAACCGGGCGATGGTCCGGCACTGCAGGCATCTGAAAACACACTTGTTCTGGAACGCGAGCATGCCGATGAGGAGGCTATCCGTTTTTCCTGGACGCCTGCTGACTTCGGCTATGCTGCGGCAGTGACCAACACCCTCCAGGTGGCCCGCAAGGGGACGAACTTCGAACAACCAAGGGAGCGCATTGTTACGGCCGGTGAAAACAGCGCAGGCTTCACGACCTATGACTTCAACAGCCTCCTGCTGGCCCTTGAACTCCCGGTGGGAGAGGCGAGTGAAGTGGAAGTGCGGACACGTGCAAGGATAAACGAAGCAGTGGAACCGCTTTACTCAAACGTGGTGCAACTGACGGTGACGCCTTATGCTGCTATCAGTTACCTGTATGTCCCCGGGGCTTACCAGGGGTGGGATCCGGCTACGGCCGAAAGCCTGGTGTCGCCAACGAGCAACGGCATCTATACGGGTATTATCCGGTTCCCCGAGGCAGGTTCGGAGTTTAAACTCACCCCGGCCCGCAATTGGGATGATTCCTACGGTGAGGATGAACCTGGCTCCATTGTGCTGAATGGAGGTGCCAATATCAAAGCGCCGCGAGCTGGAAACCTTGAGGTCACCGTCAATACCAACGATAATACCATTGGCTATACCGACCACTCGTGGGGGCTAATCGGCAGCGCTACACCCGGGGGATGGGATACCGATACAGACATGGTGTATGACAACGCCAATGCCGTGTGGAAGGTGACCGTAACGTTGAATCCCGGAGCATTTAAGTTCAGGAAAAACCACGACTGGTCGGTCAACTTCGGCGTGCAGGACGGTGAACTGGTGGAAGGTGGGCCGGATATCGCGCATACCGAAAGCGGTACGTATGTCATTACGTTTGATCCGGTAGCCAAAGTGTACACCATGGTGAAACAATAAAAAATCAGTTTTTACGAGATGAATGTATTTTTCAGATGGATACCGGCATGTCTCCTGGCGCTGAGCCTGGGGATGCCGGCAGGCGCGTCCGGCCAGTCCGTAGCGCGCGTAGAGCCGCTCCACTGGTGGGTAGGCATGCACAACCCTGAATTGCAATTGCTGGTATATGGCGAAAATATTGCGGCTTATGAGCCGGAAATCGTGTTTCCGGGCGTACAGCTCACCCAAGTGCACCGGGTGGAAAACCCGAATTACCTGTTTCTGGACCTGCATATTGCGCCCAGTACCACACCGGGTAATGTGCCCATTGTGTTCAATGGATCCGATGGCCGGACCTTCAGTTGGGAGTATGAACTGAAGGCCCGCGAAGCCGACAGGACTAAGGCACAGGGTGTCCGTAGCGA
Organism: Parapedobacter sp. ISTM3; assembly: GCF_016533505.1. Taxonomy (NCBI): domain Bacteria; kingdom Pseudomonadati; phylum Bacteroidota; class Sphingobacteriia; order Sphingobacteriales; family Sphingobacteriaceae; genus Parapedobacter; species Parapedobacter sp. ISTM3. The sequence continues at coordinate 359,870 of NZ_JAENGN010000001.1, forward strand.
CGATGTGATTTACCTGATCATGCCGGATCGCTTTGCCAACGGCGGCACGAGCAATGACATCGTGCCGGGCATGCGTGAAACGGCATTAAACCGCGACTCGATGTATTACCGCCACGGGGGCGACCTTCAGGGCATTATCAACAAGCTGGACTACCTCCATGACCTTGGGGTGACGGCCCTTTGGCTTAATCCGGTGTTGACGAATGATATGGAACAGGCTTCTTACCACGGCTATGCGGCGACAGAAAACTATCAAGTGGACCCCAGATTCGGTGACAATGAGCTGTACCGGAAACTGGCAGATGAACTCCACCGAAGGGGTATGAAGCTGATAAAAGATTTAGTGCACAACCACGTCGGGCTGCGGCACTGGACCGTTCTTGACCCGCCTGCTCCGGACTGGCTGAACCAATGGCCCACCTATACCAATACGACGTATAAAGATCAGGTGATTTTTGATCCCTATGCCGCCGAGGCTGACCGGAAACGGATGACCGATGGGTGGTTTGTACCCACCATGCCAGACATGAATCACCGTAATCCGTATGTGCGCAAATACATTACGCAAAGCCACATCTGGTGGGTGGAGTATGCCGGAGTTGATGGCTTCCGCCTGGATACGTATCCGTATAACGATCTGGATTTCATGGCCGATTGGGGTAGGCTCATCAAGGCGGAATATCCGGAGCTGACGTTCTTCGGCGAAACCTGGGTGCATGGTGTGCCCAACCAGGCGGTATATACCCAGGGCAGCACCATTAACCAGCGGTTTGATACGCATATGCCCGGGGTGACGGACTTTCAGACGCACTTTGCCATCATCGAAGCGCTCAATGGGTCGTTCGGCTGGACCGACGGTGTGAATAGGCTGTACAGCGTCCTGGCCAACGACTTCGTCTATGAAGATGCGTACCGCAACGTGGTGTTCCTGGATAATCATGACAAGAGCCGCTTCTTTTCAGAAGTGGGCGAAAATGTGGATAAGTATAAGTCCGGCCTGGCTTGGCTGATGACGACAAGAGGCATCCCGCAGCTTTATTATGGTGCGGAAATAGCCATGAAGAATTTTGCCAATCCGGATGGCCTGGTACGGGAGGATTTTCCCGGCGGCTGGCCGGTAGATACCGTGGATAAGTTTACCGGGGCCGGACGGTCGGCAATGGAAAACGACATTTTCCAGTACATCCGCACGCTGGCTAACTACCGCAAAAGCAATCCGGTGCTGCAAACGGGCCGGATGATGCAGTATGTGCCGGAAGATGCCGTGTACGTTTATTTCCGTTACAACGATGAAAAGACGGTGATGGTGGTGATGAATACCGGAGAGGATGAAGCTGAAATTGATGTCTCCCGCTTTGAAGAGCGCATCCGGTCAGCCACGCGTGCCAAGGATATCATCAACGGGAATACTGTAAACCTTACCGCTCCCCTCAGGTTGAACGCCAAATCCACGGCGGTGCTGGAATTACTATGACAGGCGACAGGAACAACTGGAAACAGCTCGCTGCTGGCAAAGAAGCTTTCATCTTTGATTTGGATGGGGTGCTGGTAGACACAGCTACGTTTCACTACCGGGCGTGGAGGCGGCTGGCCAATGAGCTGGGCTTTGACTTTTCCATGCAGCAGAATGAACTGCTCAAAGGCGTAAGCCGCATGCAGTCGCTGGAGCAAGTGCTCACCTGGGGACGGATGCAGCAGGCCGGTTTGGACAAGGAGCACCTCGCCGAAAAGAAGAATGCATGGTATCTGGAACTTGTGGAACGTATGGGGCCTGACGATGTGCTGCCCGGTGTGCTGGCCTTTCTGCGTGCGGCGAAGGCAACTGGCATCCGCACGGCGTTGGGGTCGGCCAGCAAAAATGCCCGGCTCATCCTGGATCGCACGGGCCTGCAAGGGTATTTCGACGCGGTTATTGACGGCAACGCGGTAGTGCTGTCCAAGCCGCACCCCGAAGTGTTTCTCCGTGCGGCCGAAGCGCTGGGCGCTGCGCCGGATGCGTGCCTGGTTTTTGAAGATGCCCAGGCGGGCATCGATGCGGCAAAGGCTGCCGGCATGTCCGCGGTGGGCATTGGCAGCGGGACAGCGCTGCAACGGGCAGACCTTGTGGTTGCAGGGTTGGCGGACTTGAAGATAGATTGACGAAAGCACATAAAATGAACGTTGGATGAAGAACTATATCAAACATGACGAATGGAACATTATCGAAGAAGGATTTAATCCTGCGCTGAACAAAGTTTCGGAAAGTATTTTCAGCATCGGCAACGGACGTATGGGACAGCGGGCCAACTTTGAAGAGCGTTACGGCGGCGAAAGCCTCCAAGGGTCATATGTTGCCGGGGTTTATTATCCCGACAAAACTCGCGTGGGGTGGTGGAAAAACGGATACCCGGAGTATTTCGCCAAGGTGCTGAACGCCCCCAGCTGGATCGGTATCGACGTTTTCGTTGACGGTGAACCGTTGGATCTCCATCGGTTGGAAATCCTCCGTTTCAGGCGGCAGCTTTGCATGAAGGATGGCTACCTGAGCCGGAGTTTTACTGCGCGTTTCGAGGACGGCAGGGAAGTAGCCGTGGAAGCCACCCGGTTTTGCAGCTTGGTGGATGACGAATGCGGGGCCCTTAGCTACCGGATAAGTGCCCGGAATTTCGACGGGCGCTTTGTCGTGATTCCTTATCTTGACGGTGGTGTCCGCAATATGGATTCGAATTATGATGAGACGTTCTGGGAGTACGTCGCTGCCAGCACCGCCCCGAACCGGTCGGTATTGACCATGCGCACCAAAAAAACGGACTTTTGGGTGACCACGGGCATGCACTATGAGCTGCTGGCTGATGAAGGGCGCATTCAGTGCAGTGAACAGGATGTCAGACGGGATGATTACATCGGCAAGTCCGTAACATTCGATCTGGCTGCCGGCCAGAGCATCGCCGTACGGAAATATGCCGTCGTCCTTTCGTCTGAAAACCATCCCAAAGCGGACATGGAGGCACGGGCATCGGCCATGCTGGACCGGGTGGTGGCCAAAGGTTTTGATCGCATGATGGCTGAACAATCTGAAGCTTGGGGCCAAAAATGGGAAGAAAGTGATATCCGCATCGGGGGAGACATTGCTGCCCAGCAGGCCATACGGTTCAACATCTTCCAGCTGCATCAGACCTACTCCGGTGAAGATGAGCGGCTCAATATCGGTCCCAAGGGCTTTACCGGCGAAAAGTACGGTGGGGCTACCTACTGGGATACCGAAGCGTATTGCCTGCCGTTTTACCTGGCCACGGCGCCGCCGGCCGTGGCTAAAAACCTGCTGCTGTATCGCTACAGGCATTTGCCCAAGGCGATTGAAAACGCCCGCAAACTGGGCTTTGATGGCGGAGCGGCGCTTTTCCCGATGGTTACGATGAATGGCGAAGAGTGTCATAACGAATGGGAAATCACATTTGAAGAGATCCACCGCAACGGCGCCATCGCGTTTGCCATCTACAATTATGTCCGGTACACAGGGGACGATGAGTACCTCGCAGACTATGGGCTGGAGGTGCTCATCGGTATTGCGCGTTTCTGGGCACAGCGCGTCAACTGGAGCGAATACCGGCAGCGCTATGTGATACTGGGTGTAACGGGGCCGAATGAGTATGAAAACAACGTCAACAACAACTGGTATACCAATACGATGGCGGTATGGTGCTTAACGTATGCGCTCGAGGCCCTTCCTGCCGTCCGGCATGCCTGGCCTGCCAAGTATGAGGCTGTTATCACCAGGACGGCTTTCGACGAGCGGCATGAAACCGGCACATGGGAAACGATTGTCGAAAAAATGTACTATCCGGTAGATGGCGAGAGGGGTATTTTCCTGCAACAAGACGGTTTTCTGGATAAAGAACTGGTGCCGGCCGAATCACTGCCGGCTGAACAGCGGCCGCTGAACCAGCATTGGAGCTGGGATCGCATTCTGCGATCGTGCTACATCAAGCAAGCCGACGTACTGCAGGGCATATATTTGCTTGAAGATCGCTTTGATCTGGAGACCATACGGCGGAATGTTGACTTTTACGAGCCGCTTACCGTACATGAAAGCTCGCTGTCACCGTGCGTGCATGCTATCCTGGCGGCCAAGCTGGGCGATGAAGAGCGGGCTTACCAATTTTATCTGCGCACGGCAAGGCTTGACCTTGACGATTATAACAACGATACGGAAGATGGGCTTCACATCACATCCATGGCGGGCACATGGATGAGCATCGTGGAAGGCTTTGCGGGTATGCGCGTTCGGGATGGACGGCTGCATTTCAGCCCCATGTTGCCGGTGAAGTGGCAATCGTACGAATTCAGTATCCGGTTCCGCGGTACGGTGCTGACGGTTAAGGTAAGCCGTTCAGGAGTGTTATTGGCTCATAGTGGCAGCGATCCGCTCACGGTTTTTGTCTTTGGTCATCCGTACCGTGTGCCACGTGAAGCGAGCGTTGAACTGGCGGGAGGGCATCGGATATGAATGTTGTGAAAAAGCCGCGCCTGCGCCTTGGCCAGATTGTAAGTATGAGCGTTGGGTTTTTGGGTATCCAGTTCGGCTTTGCATTGCAGAACGGCAACGCCTCCCGCATCTTGCAGACATTCGGGGCCGATATTGAGCAGTTGTCGCTGTTTTGGCTCGCAGCACCGCTCACGGGCATGGTCATCCAGCCCATTGTGGGGCACTATAGTGATCGGACGTGGACGAGGCTGGGGCGCAGGCGGCCCTATTTCCTGGCAGGTGCGTTGTGCTCTGCCGTCGCGCTCGTGCTGATGCCTAATGCGGCCGCGCTGACCGCACTGCTGCCATCGTTGTGGATTGGGGCGGGTATGCTGATGATTATGGACGCGTCATTCAATGTCGCGATGGAGCCGTTCCGGGCGCTGGTGGCCGATAAGCTGCCCGATGAGCAACGGAGTGTCGGGTATTCGGTACAGTCTTTTCTCATCGGGTTAGGGGCGGTGGCCGGCTCTTGGTTGCCCTATATCCTGGCGGAATGGGTGGGGGTACCCAAAACCGCGGAGACGGGATATATACCGGACAACGTGCTGTTTTCGTTCTATATCGGCGGCGCAGTGCTGCTGGGCGCAGTACTGTGGACGGTGGTGACCACGCGGGAATATCCACCCGAAGCGCTGGAACGTTTTGAGGCGGCAAGCGGAGCTGAGCAGCCGGCCGGCAAGCGCAGCGGGTTATGGGCGATATGGCGGGATTTCCGTGAGATGCCGCAAGTGATGAAGCAGCTGGGATGGGTTCAGTTTTTTTCGTGGTTTGCCTTGTTTTCCATGTGGGTGTTCACGACGCCGGCTATCGCGCAGCATGTATACGGCGTGCGTGCGGGCGATACGTTCTCCCTGCGATACGCAGACGCCGGAAACTGGGTTGGCATTTTATTCGGTGTGTACAACGGGGTCGCTGCGGTTTACGCCCTGGCGCTGCCGCTGATTGCCCGGCGGATGGGCACAAAAGGAGCGCACGCCGTGTCCTTGGTAGCCGGCGGTATCGCCCTAATTGCTATTTACTTCATTCCGGACCCCCGGTTTCTTTTGTTGCCGATGGTTGGGGTCGGGATGGCTTGGGGCAGTATACTGGCGATGCCTTACGCCATCCTGTCCGGCAGCATCCCGGCGCGCAAGATGGGGGTGTATATGGGGATTTTCAATTTCTTTATCACCTTTCCGCAGATCGTGAATGGCTTCTTCGGCGGCTACCTCGTGAAATACGCTTTCGGTGGGCAACCAATTTATTCGATTATGATGGCAGGCGTATTGCTGCTTGTTGCCGCAGCGCTGGTGTTACGGGTGAAAACGGCGCGTTGAGCCGCTGCTCCGGGAACGTCAGCTCGTCCGGTTGAGTAAAGTCTGTGCCAATGTCCGCAAAGGCGTTTTACGGGTTGTATGAACGCCGATGGCATCCAATGCCGCATAAGCCTGCTCGATGTATCGCTGTTTGGCCAACTCAGCCGCCTGCCTGACACCGAGCCGGTCGTATAGCACCGTTACGGCGTTTACCTTCGCTTCCGCCGGACCATCGGTGGCCAGCCACCGGTCCAGTTCCGGCCGGATGTCCGTGCCTGCCGTTTCAAGGGCCTTAATCAACAGGTACGTCTTCTTATTGGCCAGGATGTCGCCCCCCCTTTGCTTGCCGAACTGTGCGGGGTCGCCATATACATCAAGGATGTCATCCTGCAACTGGAAAGCCAGACCGACATTCACGCCGAAGTCATATAGGTGTTGCGCGTCATTGTCATCCGCATTGCCCAGAATTGCACCCATCTTCAGGGCGGTGCCAAGCAAGACAGAGGTTTTTAGCCGGATCATCCGGAGGTAATCATCAATACCCACCGATGCCATGTTTTCGAAATCCATATCCAGTTGCTGCCCTTCGCACACTTCGGTTGCCATGGTGTTGAACGCCTCCAAAAGCTGCGGCAATTTTTCAGGTGGGCATTTTGCCAGTTGCCGGTAAGCCATGATAAGCAGGTTGTCGCCCGAAAGAATGGCCACGTTGGGATTCCATTTTTCATGGACAGTTTGCTGCCCCCGCCGCAACGGGGCATTGTCCATGATATCGTCATGCATCAACGAGAAATTGTGGAACAGTTCGACCGCCAGTGCAGCTGGCAGTGCGTTATCCGTGTCGTCAACGGAAAATAGGTCGGCCGCCAGCAAGGTAAGCAATGGACGGATACGCTTGCCGCCAATTTGCAAGAGGTATTTGATGGGTTCATAGAGGTTTTGGGGAAATTCGGGCATATCAATTTCCTTCAGCCCTTCTATTATCCGTTGCTGCAATTGGGCAGTATTGTGCATGACTCTTAATTTTGCGGCTAAGATAGGGATTATTTTAATGAACGGTCGCCGATTACCCATCACGGATCACCAGCCAAATAATCAAAAAAAAGTATTACGTTTGGCAAGGGATATGGGTTACTATTCGGGGTAAAAGCGTATTAATAAGTGAGTAAATTGAATAAGACTGCCATACCGGAAGCTGATCAGAAAACCGTTGACGGTATTGCCCATGGCAATGCCACCGTTTTGGCCGGATTATATAGCGATTATTTCCCCATGGTGTTAAACATGGTGCTGCGAAATAACGGTACGGAGGAGGAGGCGAAGGATATCTTTCAAGAGGCAATTATTGTGCTGTACGATAAAATTAGGCAGGGTAATTTTACGTTGAGCAGTAAGTTAAAAACTTATCTTTACTCGGTGTGCCGCCGGCTGTGGCTTAAGCAACTGGCCAGTCAAGGGCGGGTATATCATGATGTAGACAGTTATGAGGAAATCATTCCGGTGGAGGAGGATTTAGCGATGCATCATGAACGTGATTTACAGCTGTCGATGATGGAGCGGGCGTTGGACAAGCTGGGGGAACCTTGTCGAACCATTATCCATGATTTCTATATATCGAATTTGTCGATGCAGGAAATTTGCGAAAAATTCGGATATACGAACGCGGATAATGCGAAAAACCAAAAATACAAATGCTTGCAGCGGTTAAAGAAAATATTTTTTACAGCGGTTAAGTGAAACGGAGATGATGAACGAGCAGGAATTTATAACACGGGCGGAGCGCTATTTGAACGGCGCAATGGACAACGGCGAGCGAATCGCTTTTGAACAGTATTGTGAAACGCATCCGGAGGCGGCTGAGCAGCTGGCCACCCATCGGTTATTTTTACAGCAACTGAAGGAACATGCAGACCGGGTAGCATTTAAACGCACGCTGTCGGCGGTAGCGGCCAACTATCAGGCAAGCCCGGTGAATGCTGCCCGGCGTGAACCGATACTGGTGACGCTATGGAATAAATATAAAATCAATTCATTGATTGCGGCGAGTGTTGCCGTGGTCGCCGTATTTTCAACATTATGGCTGTCGGGGTATTATAAAACCATCCAAAAGACCACGACCAACTACAGTGAGTTGAAGCGGGATATGAATACCGTAAAGAAAAACGTCAATGCGCAAAATGCGGTGATACGCAACATCAACAGCGAGAAGCTAAAAGACGGGCAGGCCGAAAGTCACTTTGGCGCTACGGGCTTCCTCTTGTCAGCCAACGGGTATGTCGTGACCAATTACCACGTGGTGAAAGGAGCTGACTCGGTACATCTCCAAAACACCAAAGGAGAAGTTTATAGAGCGGAGGTGATTTATGAAGATCCCAGTCATGATGTGGCCTTGTTATATATCCGGGACAGTACGTTCAAAGCATTGAAAGCTACGCCTTACACGTTTAAGGAGACGCCGTCGGAGCTTGGGGAGGATGTGTACACCATTGGGTTCCCGCGGGATGAAGTGGTTTACGGGCAAGGCTACCTCAGCTCGCGTACAGGATATGCAGGGGATACCACGGCTTATCAATTGTCCATTCCTGTCAATCCCGGGAACAGCGGAGGGCCGGTCCTTGACAGTAAAGGTAATGTTATCGGTATTATTAGTGGGAAGCAAACCGGTATCGATGGAGCTTCATTTGCTATCAAAACCGAGGCCTTGTTGAAATCCATCTCGGCTGTCCCGGTGGATTCATTGGATAACAGGCCAACCATCAACAAAAGGAATACACTTCATGGCCTGCGGCGAACGGAACAAATAAAACGCATACAGGACTATGTGTATTTAATAAAAGTCTTTTAGTGGGCTTTGTGAAATAACGAAAGCGGTTGGTACTGATGTCCAACCGCTTTTTTATTGCTTGCTTTGTATCTTGCCTTCCCAAGCGGACTAAATATTCGGCTGCGGCGTCGTACGCAGGTAGGGCTTGATGATGGTGTGCCCTTTGGGAAACCGCTCCGGAATCTCTTCTGTCGGGACAGCCGGTACCACAATGACATCTTCACCGTGCTGCCAATCTGCCGGTGTGGCTACACTGTAATCAGCAGTGAGCTGCAGTGAATCAATCACGCGGAGAATTTCCAGGAAATTCCGCCCGGTCGAAGCAGGGTAGGTCAGCGTAAGTTTGATTTTTCGATCCGGTCCGATAATGAATACCGAACGAACTGTGGCGGTTGCCGACGCGTTGGGATGTATCATGTCGTACAATTCGGAGACCTTCCGGTCTTCATCAGCAATCAGCGGAAAATCGACTTCGCAGTTTTGCGTTTCATTAATGTCGTTTATCCAGCCGGTATGCTTATCCAATGGGTCCACACTTACGGCCAGCACCTTCACATTCCGTTTGTCAAACTCCGCTTTCAGCTTGGCTGTACGTCCAAGCTCCGTTGTGCACACCGGCGTATAGTCGGCCGGATGTGAAAATAATACGACCCAGCTGCCCTCGGTGTAGTCGTAAAAATCGATTTCTCCTATTGTCGTCACCGCCTTGAAGTTTGGTGCGGTGTCACCCAATCGTAAGCTCATGTTGCGTTCCTCCTTATGTTGTAGTCTACAAAGTTAATAGATTTTATAACAATACAAAGCGATGTAACAATATATCACTTTGTTCCATCTAAAAAACACGATGGAAGGCGAATCGTTTGGAGAAATATCACCGGAGTACCGCAAAAGGGTATTGATCGAATTAGCTTTCTGGCAGCTTAAGATGACCAAAAAGCAGCCGGTCGGCAGTGTGTGGGCGAAAAACATACAAAGCAAGCTCAACAACCTCATTCCCGAAAAGGTGCATCAGGCGATTACCTACACCATCGAGAAGATGGTAAAGGGAGTGCTTTTCGGTGCGCAGTATACGATGGCTTCGCCGAGGACGTACAGTAGTTTTCAACTGCGCGAGGCGTATGCATTGCGACTTATTGAGACCTACAAAAAGACGGCCTCCGTCGAAGGTGCTGTTACCGGAGCTGGCGGCATCTTAATGGGGATTGCTGATTTTCCGGCCCTGCTGGCCATTAAAATGAAAATGCTGTTCGATATCGCAGTGATATATGGTTTTGATGTAAAGACGTATAAAGAACGGCTTTTCCTGCTCACGGTGTTTCAGCTGGCTTTTTCGAGCCATAAGCACCGCGGCGAAATATATAGCCGTCTGCTCCGTTGGGAAGCTTACGCAGCGGAATTGCCCGACGACGTTGACAGCTTCGACTGGCGGACGTTCCAATTGGAATACCGCGATTATATCGATCTCGCGAAAATGGCGCAACTGATCCCCTTGATTGGTGCGGCTGTAGGTGCTGTGGTCAATTATCGTCTGGTGCAACAATTGGGGACGGCAGCGATGAACTGTTATCGGATGCGGATATTGGAGAAGGACGAATAAGCTAAACATTGGATACGCTGACCATCATACGGGCGGGATATAAGCCCATACAACCTACCATAACACCGGCGGGCGAGTCGGTGACATACGAAGAAATATTGCCGGATCATAGGCTGCGCCCGTATATTTATTGTTATTGGCAGCTCAAAACGAAGGCTCCCCTACGGGCGCCGTTTACTTACCGGGTAGTGGCCGATGGATGCATCGATGTCTTCTTCGAGTTAGACCGACCTGAGGCGAGCTTCGTGATGGGCTTTTGTAAGCGGTATACGGAGTTTGAACTGGATAATGCGTTTAACTACGTCGGTGTCCGGTTTCTGCCTACGATGTTTCCGCAGTTGTTCAGCGTCGACGCATCCTCGTTGAGCAACCGTACCGAGGACTTGGGCGCTGTCATTCCGTCCATGGCCCGTTTCGTTGCGGATCGGTTTGCCCCGGACCTGCCCACCCCTGCTGTCTGGCAACGGCTGGATGATTATTTTCTTCAGCATCTGGCCGATATCGATTTTAATCAGGACCCGCGCTTATACGGCGCCATTGCCACGATCATGCAGAAATCGGGTGTGCTGAACCTGGAAAAAGACATCGATAGCGGAATCAGCCCGAGACAGCTGCGGAGGCTTTTCGAATACTATATTGGCGACACGGCAAAGACGTTTTCCAAAGTGGTGCGTTTCCAAAATATCCTCCGCGCCAAACCTTCAACCCAAAATCTTCGGGAAAATAAGCTGTTTTATGATGCAGGCTATTACGATCAAGCCCACTTTATCAAAGAGTTCAAAAGCTTGTATGGCGTGACACCGAGTCGCGCATTTGGAAGGTAACTCGTCCGATTTTTACAATTTTAGGTCGCCATCTCGGTGCATTTTTGCATAGGCAAAACAAAAGAATTATTGCGTGCACGCAAGTAGCAGGCAACACAAAAATCAAGACAAAATGAAGTTAAATGCAGGAATCATCACCGAAAAACTGGCCGAAAGCAAGGCCTTTTACACCGAAACACTGGGGTTTGGGGTAACATTCGAAAACGAGTTTTATCTCCTGTTGCACACCCCGGGCCACACCGCCGAAATCAGCTTTCTGTTGCCTGATCACCCTTCGCAGCAACCCTTATTCCAGCCTGCATTTGGCGGCCAGGGAATCTATCTTACCATCGAAGTGGAGGATGTGGATGAATTATACGAAGCGGTAAAAGCGAAAGGGGTCCCGGTAGCAATTGACCTCAGGGACGAACCGTGGGGTGACAGGCATTTCGCCATTGTCGATCCCAACGGCGTCGGGGTCGATATTGTTACGTATTCGGCAACGGAATAAACCCTTTTTGTCCCGCGGACATCGGAGTATGCGTTGTCAAGGGGTCCCCTTTTCCAGATAGGATCGCAGGTATTTATGATTGTTTTCATCCGAATCCCCATATTGCGTCCGGACAGCGGTTAGCCGCTTATGCATGCTGTCCCGTACCTCTTTATAAGCGGGATCATCATATACATTTTTCATTTCCCCGGGATCCTCTTGCAAATCATACAGTTCCCACTCATCGATATCGTAATAAAAGTGGATCAGTTTATAGCGGTCGGTCCGGATGCCGTAGTGCCGCTTGACGGCATGGATGGCTGGATATTCGTAATACGTGTAGTAGATGGCATCGCGCCAGTCGTGGCTGCGTCCGGCGGCTAACTCCCGGAATGATTCGCCCTGCATATCCGGCGGGATGGATGCCCCTGCATAGTCCAGGAATGTCGGAGCAAAATCAAGGTTTTGTACCAGTGCGTCGATTTTCGTTCCCGGTTTGATTTCTTTGGGATACCGGATCAGCAGTGGGGTGCGGAGCGACTCTTCATACATGAATCGCTTGTCGAACCAACCATGTTCACCGAGGTAGAACCCCTGGTCGGAAGTATATACCACGATCGTGTTCTCCGCCAGTCCATTAGCTTCAAGGTATTCGAGCAGTCTCCCGACACCATCATCGATGGAGGCGATGCATCCGAGGTAATCCTGCATATAGCGTTGGTAGCGCCAGCGCATCAATTGGGTGTCCGATAGCAGGCGGAAATCTCTTCTGAACGCATCATTGATGGGATCATAGACCGCATCCCAGGCCGCACGCTGGGCGGAATCCATGCGCCCGAGATTATTGTTGTAGGCCGCTTTATCCCATTCAATCGGGCTGATGAGTCCCAGTTCATCCACCACATCCGGCCTTAGCTTGGAATCGCCTGCCCAATTCATGTCTTTCAGGATGTTCATTTCCGCTGTTTTTGCGGCGGTACCGCGGCCCTGAAAATCATCAAACAGGCTTGACGGCTCGGGGAAATTCCATTTGGGTATATTCCGGATAGTGTCGCTCAGCAGGAAGCCACTCGCGGTGTGGCGCTTTTTGGTGATACAACAGGCAGAACGGTTGATCGGGGTTTCGTTGATCCAGCCAGTCAAGCGCGAGGTCGGTGGTGATGTCTGTGACATAGCCATGCAACTGCCTTTTTTCGCCGTTGATAATGAAGTCAGGATTGTAATAATGCCCTTGTCCGGGAAGTACGGCCGAATAGTCGAATCCCTGCGGCAGGCCATCCATGTGAATCTTGCCAACCATCGCGGTCTGGTACCCCGCTTGCTGCAGCAGCTTCGCAAAATTGTTTTGATTCCAATCGAACGGTTGCTCGTTGTCCACCTTGCCGTTCACGAAGCTGTGCTTGCCGGTCAGCAGTACCGCGCGGCTTGGCGCGCACAGCGAATTGGTCACGGTGGCGCGGGTGAAAAGTGCACCCTCGTGGGCGATCCGATCGATATTGGGTGTTTTATTCAGCCCGTGGCCATAGGCGCTGACGGCTTGGTAGGCGTGGTCATCGCTCATGATGTAAATGATATTAGGGCGTCGGGTATGCTTATCGGCAGGCGGATTACAGGCTATGCATAATAGGTATAATAAAACAAATGTCCAGGGGATGCGTAATGACAGTGATTTCATTCGTTGGTTATTGTGAGTCCGCTATGGGTAGGCAAAAGTACACAATTTGGCTGCAAAATGGATATACTCCCGGTGCCGGGCCCGAAAATCCAACATGGTTTTGCTATGCGAGCATAGCATTTTTGTTATATTTGCTTCGTAAGGAGCCTGTCAATTATGATTTTCGAACTCACCGAAGAACAACGAATGATCCGGGATATCGCTCGGGACTTTGCACAAAACGAGTTGAAACCCGGCGTCATCGAGCGCGATGAGCAACAGCGCTTTCCTGCCGAACAGGTCAAGAAGCTGGGCGAACTGGGCTTTTTAGGGATGATGGTCGCCCCCCAATACAACGGCGCAGGGCTTGATGCGGTATCGTACGTATTGGTGATGGAAGAGCTTTCGAAGATTGACGCGTCTGCATCGGTGGTGGTGTCGGTCAACAATTCGTTGGTGTGCTACGGCCTCGAACAATACGGCACAGAGGAGCAGAAAGAGAAGTACCTAAAGCCATTGGCTGTGGGGGAGCACATCGGCGCATTCTGCCTCTCGGAACCCGAAGCGGGGTCAGACGCCACCTCACAGCGTACCATGGCTGCGGATATGGGCGATTATTACCTGCTTAATGGCACCAAAAACTGGATTACCAACGGCAGCACCGCCTCCACGTACCTGGTGATGGCCCAAACCCATCCCGAAAAGGGGCACCGGGGCATCAACGCGTTCATCGTGGAAAAAGGAATGGAGGGATTCACGGTTGGGCCCAAGGAAAATAAGCTGGGCATCCGCGGGTCAGATACGCACTCGCTCCATTTCAGCGATGTAAAAGTGCCCAAGGAAAATCGCATCGGGGAGGACGGTTTCGGATTTAAGTTTGCCATGAAGACACTCGAAGGCGGGCGTATCGGCATTGCGGCGCAGGCACTGGGTATTGCTTCCGGCGCGTATGAGCTGGCACTGAACTATGCCAAGGAGCGTCAGACCTTTGGCAAACCCATCGCCCAGCACCAAGCTATCCAGTTCAAGTTGGCTGATATGGCCACTCAGATAGAAGCGGCAAGGTTGCTTTGCCTAAAGGCTGCCTGGTTGAAAGATCAGGACCAGCCCTATGCGCAGGCTGCTTCCATGGCCAAACTCTACGCCTCCGAGGTGGCGATGAAAACTACCGTCGAAGCGGTGCAGATTCATGGGGGCTACGGCTACGTAAAAGAATACCACGTCGAACGCCTGATGCGCGACGCCAAGATTACCCAAATCTATGAAGGTACCTCGGAAATCCAACGGATGGTCATCACAAGGGAAGTACTCAAGGATTGAAGTTAAAATCGATTCAACAACGGTTAATTTCCGTTAGCCCATAGATGGGCAATGCATTTACCTTTGTCCGGTATGATACAAATTACCAAGGATCAAGTTACGGCGGCCTTGAACTATCCGGCGTTGATCGACGCCCTGCATGCCATCTTCCAATCCAGCTATACGATGCCGGTACGGCATCACCATTTTTATCAGACGGAAGAAGGTGTTGAAAATACGCTTATCTTGATGCCGGTTTGGAATGACCGCTACCTGGGAGTTAAGCAGGTGGTGGTCGCCCCGGCAAACGGCGGTAAAGCGCTGCCGGCGATACATGCGAGCTATATGTTGATGGATGCCGGCACAGGTGTACCGCTGGCGCAGCTGGATGCCGCTGCGCTCACCGCACGGCGTACGGCTTGTACGTCGGCGCTTGCCGCTTCCTTTCTGGCTCGCGCCGATGCGGAGTCCTTGTTGGTCGTTGGCGGGGGAAAAGTGGCTCAGCATCTTGTGCAGGCCCATGCCGTAGTGCGGGCCTATCAACGTATGGCTGTTTGGGCGCGAAATCCTGAGCAATCGCGCGCGCTTGCAGACCACCTGGCCGGCCGGGGGTATCGCGTTGAAATTGCTTATGATTTGGAGGAGGCTGTCCGCGAAGCCGATGTGATCTCATGCGCGACCTTATCGCCCTTGCCACTTATCAAAGGAGCATGGCTGAAGCCCGGTACGCATCTCGATCTTATCGGCTCACATACGCCGAAAACGAGGGAGGCGGATGACCAAGCAATTCAAAGGAGTAGTGTTTTTGTCGATTCCCGCGAAGGGGCGCTTCACGAAACCGGGGAGCTGGCCATCCCCATTGCCCGTGGTGTACTGGCGCCTGGCGATGTGCGGGCCGATATCGCGGAGCTGTGCAAGGGAATACACCCCGGTAGAACGCTGCCTGAGGAAATAACACTTTTTAAATCGGCGGGATTGGCTGTTGAAGACTTGGCTGCCGCCCTGCTGGTCTATCAATCAGTGAAGGGCTGAAGGCAGGTCTGGCATTTGCCATAAGGATGTTACACGCCCGGCGCAAATTAGGGTAAGAAAGGTTAATATGCTGCTATACATATTTGCTTGCCAACACTTATATTTGCCGACTGCTAACCGAATAATTGATTATATACCTGTCGCTAATTGACTCGGAGCGGGCGTTTTTTGTAACTGACTTTTGCTATGAGGTACCGACTACTTAACTGTTTTTTCGTGGCGTTGCTTGCCACCGGTCTTCCTTTGGCTGCCTTGTCGCAGCTGAACGACCGATTATCCAGTTTATACGAACAAGCCACGGAAGTATCCGGTCTTGTAACGCAATATGGCCAAGATGTGCGTGCCATCGAGTATTTTTACGGGCCGATGGCTTCGTCTTTCGGACGGGGCGGTGGTGTGTCCGTGCATTCGCCTGAGCAGCTGGCCCGGCTGGAGGCATTGAACAAGGAATATTTGGACCAATTGCAGGCGCTTGACTTCAATGCGTTCAGTATTTATGGCCAAGTAGACTATATTTTATTGAAACGCAAAATCGAGCGAAGCCAAGAGGCATTGGCGGCGGAAAAAAGTAATTACCAGAAAATTGTCCGACGTATACCGTTTGCAGATTCCATTTATGTGTTTGAGCAGCTTCGGCGCCGGGGTACGACAGTAGATGGCGAGGCAATAGCTGGTTCGTTGCACGGCGCATTGCAGCAACTTCAGCAGGTGCATGGCGCACTGGAAAAGGAAGAGCCGATAGATGCCGAACTGGCGGATTATGCGGTTGGTGTAGTGCAAGATTTAAAGGCACGACTGAAAAACGCGTTCGATTTTTATAACGGCTATGATCCGTTGTTTACCTGGTGGGTGCCTGAACCCTATAAAGCGTTGGATACCGCATTGCAGGAGTATGCCAAACGGATCGGCAGCAAGAGCAACGCCAAGCCGTTTGATGATGGTAGTAATATCGGCGGTAAGCCCATTGGCCGGGAAGCGTTTGCGAAGGCGTTGCTTGATGACATGATTCCTTACACGCCGGAGGAATTGCTTAAGCTGGCGGATAAAGAATTTGCCTGGTGCGAAGCGGAATTGCTGAAAGCGTCGCGCGAAATGGGCTTTGGCGACAACTGGAAAGCGGCGCAGGAAAAGGTAAAGAACAGTTATGTAGCTCCGGGAAAGCAGCCCGAGCTGATTATCAAATTGTATAAAGATGCCAATGATTTCATCAAGGCAAACGATCTGGTGACCATGCCACCGCTTTCGGAGGAGACATGGGGGATGATCATGATGACGCCCGAGCAGCAGCTGGTCAGTCCGTTTTTTCTGGGCGGGCGCAACATCATGGTGTCTTATCCAACCAATACCATGAGCCACGACCGCAAGCTGATGAGCATGCGGGGAAATAACCCCTATTTCTCACGTGGCACCGTACAACACGAGCTGGTACCTGGGCACCATCTCCAATATTTCATGAATAGCCGGTACAAACCCTATCGTGCGGAGGCATTCCGGACGCCGTTTTGGACGGAAGGCTGGACACTCTATTGGGAGCTGCTGTTGTACGACCTTGGTTTCGCCAAGACGCCCGAGGAACGCATTGGTATGTTATTTTGGCGCATGCACCGCTGTGCGCGTATTACCTTTTCCATCAAATATCACTTGGGTGAATGGACACCGCAGCAGTGCGTGGATTACCTTGTGGAGCGCGTAGGGCATGAGCCCTCCACCGCCCACGGCGAAGTGAAACGGTCCTTCGAGGCCAACTATGGCCCGCTCTATCAACTGGCCTACCTTACGGGCGGACTGCAAATGTGGAGCTTGAAGAAGGAGTTGGTTGATTCAGGCAAAATGACCTATAAAGCGTTTCATGACCGTGTTATCAAAGAAAATTATCTGCCCATCGAAATGCTCCGTGCGACGCTCACGGATCAGAAGCTGAGCCGCGATTTTAAAAGTAGCTGGAAATTTTACGATTTTAGTAATTGATCGGACAATCAACCCAAAACGAAAGGATGAATACAACAACGGATAAAGGCTTTAAGTCGTCATTAGGACTGATGGATGCCACGATGCTGGTGGCCGGAAGCATGATCGGCTCAGGTATATTTATTGTCAGTGCCGATATTGCCCGCAATACCGGCAGCGCGGGGTGGTTAATGGCGGTCTGGCTCATCACTGGATTCATGACGCTCACCGCCGCACTGAGCTACGGCGAACTGAGCGCGATGTTTCCCAAAGCGGGTGGGCAGTACATCTATTTACGCGAGGCCTATAATCCGCTGGTGAGTTTTGTCTTCGGCTGGACATTCTTCACCGTGATACAAACCGCAACGATTGCCGCGGTGGGGGTGGCATTTGCCAAATTCACGGCATACCTGATTCCCGCGCTGGATGAAGACGTCATTTTGATGGACTTCGGTTTTCTGCAAATTTCGTCGGCTCAGCTGGTTTCCATTGTGGTGATTCTATTGCTCACCATGGTCAATACCCGCGGAGTAAACAGTGGTAAGGCCGTACAAACGTCCATCACGGTCGTCAAAATTGTCAGTCTGTTGGGTTTGGTCCTTTTCGGTTTGTTTGCGTTCAACGGTGACGTGTGGCAAGCTAACTGGTTGTCAGGGAATGCGTGGAATTTACAGCGACTGAACGCAGACGGCTCATTGGCCGATTATACGACATTTGCGGCGCTGGGAGCTATTGCGGCAGGCATGGTGGGTGCCATCTTCAGCAGTGATTCCTGGCATGCTTCATCCTCCGTGGCCGGGGAAATAAAAAATCCCGGGCGCAATGTAGGCCTGAGTCTGGCGTTGGGTACCATCATCGTTACCGTGGTCTACTTGTTGACCAACTTGATGTACACGGGTGTGCTCACGATGGAACAGATGGCCGCATCAGATAAAGACCGTGTAGCGATGACGGCCGCCCAGGAAATTTTCGGTCCCGTGGGCATCACCATTATCGCCATCATGATTATGGTTTCAACATTCGGCTGCAATAATGGGCTTATCATGGCGGGGGCCAGGGTATACTATTCGATGGCTCAGGATGGGCTTTTCTTCAAGAAGGTGGGTGAACTAAACAAGTCTGCCGTACCGGGTGTTGCGTTATGGTTGCAATGTATCATTGCATCGTTATGGTGCCTGAGCGGCAAGTACGGCGACTTACTCGATATGATTTCCAGCGTCGTGGTGATATTCTATGTGCTCTGTATCATCGGTATCTTTAGGCTGCGTAAGTCAAGGCCAGAGGCACCGAGACCGTACAAGGCATTTGGTTATCCCGTTTTGCCGATGATTTACATCATGATGGGAACTGCCTTTATCATACTGATGGTAATTTATAAACCTAACTATACGTGGCCGGGGATTATTATTGCCCTCCTGGGCATCCCGGTGTATTACCTGATTCGCAAGCGTGCATTGCCTGTAAATCCTTGAGGTGGATGTTTTTTGATATTGTGTTAGGCTGGCGGTTCCCGTCAGCCTTTTTTTTGTGTTTGTGCTTATGGGTCAGTTTGTTAGATGCGGTGAAATTTTAGCTTGTATTGGCCAATATGCGGTTAGTTTGACCCTTCGCCCGCTATTATATTTGTAAGACGGGTGTCTTATTGACATGATAACCAATTATACACAACCCATTTAAACGAGGCAGGGAAGTAATCGCGCAACATGTTCGCCTTGTGGCGGTACGTGTTGACTTTTTCGGTGGTATATACGATGTCAAATGAAAATCGAAACATGATGAAAAGAATTATTTTACTGATTTTTTTATGCGCCGCGCAGGGTTTGGTCGCCCGCGGCCAACAAAAAACCATCACGGGCAAGGTGGTTTCAACGGAAGGAACGCCGATTCCGGCCGTCACGGTCAAAGTGGAAGGTGCCACTACGACAACCCAGACCGGCGAAGACGGATCGTTTTCCCTCACTTCGAGCTTGGGCACGAATATGCTGATAACGGCGATAGGCTATGAGCCTTATCGATTTACTGTTGACAACAGGGATTATTATGAAATTAGGTTGCTGAGTGAATCGACGGATTTGGATGAAGTAGTGGTGACGGCATTGGGTATCAAAAGAGAACGCCGACAGCTTACTTATAGCACGCAGCAAGTAGGCGGCGAAGTAATCGGCAATACGAAAGAGCCGAATGTGCTGAATGCACTTACTGGAAGAGTTTCGGGCGTCCAGATTACGTCATCGACCGGGCAACCGGGCAGCTCATCGCGTATTGTTATTCGGGGGACAAGTTCGCTGCTGGGCGACAATGAAGCATTGATTGTGCTGGACGGTGTGCCTATCAACAACGACGAGGGTGGAAACGCTGGGCCTGGTGCAGGCATCAGCCGGATTTCGGATATCGACCCGGCTATCATAGAATCGGTCAACGTACTAAAAGGATCGGCCGCTGCTGCATTGTATGGTTCTAAAGCTGCGAGGGGGGTGGTGATGATTACGACAAAGAATGGGGCGAAAGATAGACGGCCAACGGTTTCGTTTACGTCGCAATATTCACTCGAAAGTCCGATACTTCCTGAAATGCAGGAGCGCTATGCGCTGGGCGACCGCGGGGAGTACTATGACGGAGACGAACGTAAAACAAGTAATGTCTGGGGACCTCCGATAGCCGAACTGTTGGCTAGGGGCCAAGTAACTTATAATAGAAATCCAATGGAGGAGTTCTTCCAAACAGGCAAAACGGCAACCAATTCGTTGAGCATCGACGGCGGAAGTGCGCGGTCAAATTACTTCCTTTCTTATTCGTTTGTCGACCAAGGAGGTGTGGTGCCGAAATCGTCTTATGACAGGCATTCCATGTTTGCCAAGTATACCACGGAGATTTCGGATAAATTTTCAAGTACCATTCAGTTGAATTACACCACTTCTTCTTCCGACCGTGTGCCAGAAGGCTATGGGTTGGAAAGTCCGCTGTGGACGATATATACGGCACCAAGGACTTGGAATCCACTGCCGTATGTAGACGAGAATGGCAACCAACGGATGTTCCGTTTTTCCCGCAATAATCCGTATTGGGTGTTGGATAATATCAATAATACTTCCACCATACATCGGTTTCTTCCTGTGGCTACCTTCAGCTATACGCCGTTTACGTGGCTGACGGTGACTGAGCGCATCGGCGCCGACGTCTTTGCCGAACAAACGAAGTATTATGAAGCAAGGAGCAATACTTTGCAGACCCAGGGGGTGATACGCGACCGGAACAATAACTTCCGGCAGTTTAACCATGACTTGATTGTCGAAGCCCGGAAGCAATTCGGAGAAGACTGGGATGTCAGCCTTATGCTGGGCAACAACATCTTATCAACCTATAGCCAGAATTTTCAAATCGAAGGGACGGGAGTTACGATTGAAAATTTCAGGAATGTAAGCAATTCGGAACGACAGGTAAGTACAGAAAACCACTATCTTCAACGTAAGGTCGGTTTTTATAGCCAAGCAAATATCGAGTTCAGGCGGTTTTTGAATCTTTCCCTTACGGGCCGCTATGATGGCAGTTCAGTACTTGATGTGGGCAACCGCTATTACCCCTATGGGTCGATTTCGTCATCGTTCGTCTTTTCAGAGCTGTTGAATATGCCTGCTATCACCTTTGGTAAGCTAAGAGCCTCCTATTCCGTTGTGGGTAACGACAACATCGGTCCATATAGTTTGCAGACACCGTTCCAGATTGCAGGCAATTTCCCTTTCGACAACCGAAGTGGCTTCTTAATGGGCAACACACTGGGTAATCGCAATTTGGTCAACGAAAAGACAAAGGAATATGAACTGGGGCTTGAGATGCAATTCATGCAAAATAGGCTCGGGTTTGAATTCAGTTACTTCGATCGAAATCACATTGAGTTGTTGACCTCGAATATTCCGATTTCTCCGGCAACAGGATACAGTTCTACCACCCTCAATGCCGGAGACATGACCAATAAAGGCGTGGAACTGATTGTCAATGGCGCGCCGGTAAGAAATGCCAACTTTTCATGGGATATGACCATCAACTTTTCACGGATAAGGAATAAGGTGACCAGAATATACGGTGATCAAGATCGGTTGCAGATTGGCCAGACTTGGGCATTTTTGGATCAGCCGTACGGTGTGTTCTACAATTACGGCTATCAACGCAATGAAGCAAATCAGATCATGATCGATGCCAGCGGTTTGCCGGTGGTGAGCAACGTACTTCAAATCATTGGTAATATACAGCCCAAGTGGCTGGCGGGTATTACGAACACCTTTAGGTATCGCAACCTTTCCTTCGATTTTTTCTTTGATTTTAAGAAGGGGGGCGACATTTTCAATTCGGATGACCGCTATGGATATTTCTATGGCACTCCCAAAGTAACCGAAAACCGGGAGCCGCGGGTAATTCCGGGGATTAGCGTGGTGGACAATCAGGAAAATACGGTCGAGGTGCAGGCACAGGACTATTATCAACGATTGAACCTGATCTATGAGTCGGTCATCCAAGATGGCACGTACCTGAAGCTACGTAATGCTTCCATCCGTTATCAGCTTCCTGGCAAATGGATGGATAAAACGCCCTTCAGTTCGGTGTCGGTCAGCGCTACTGGACGGAACCTTTGGATTTATGCGCCGAATTTTACCGGATCTGATCCGGAAGTAAGCAGCTACGGGTCTTCCAACGGTTCGCAAGGGGTCTATGCCTACTCGGTGCCCACGTCCAGATCATATAATTTTACGCTTTCCGTAACCTTTTAACGGATGGTTTCCATTTTAAATTCATTATCATGAAAACGTATATATTTTCTTTCATTTTCGCCGCAGTGCTGTGCGCTGGATGTGAAAACTTTATAGATGTCAACGAAAACCCGAATGCGCCTACCGCTGTGGATGAGAAGCTCCTGCTTGCGCCATTATGTTATCAAATCGCGCATAATTTGACCGCAGGCGACGGCACATTGTTTGTCAACTACTTCATGCAAAATGTTGCCTTAAATCAACCTGTGCCGAATCATGGAACGTATCTGCTGGTGCCCAATGAGTTCAATGCGACCTGGACGGCGTTGTATGCGACCTGTCTGAAAAATTTAGCGCTTTTAAGGCAACAAGCTGAAGAACGTCAAAACTTCAATTATTCGGGCATCGCCAAGATACTGACGGCCTATTGTCTCGGGTTGGGTACAGCCGTATGGGGCGACATGCCGTATTCGCAGAGTCTGCAAGGGGAAAATAACTTTAATCCTGCCTATGATTCGCAAGAATCCATTTATCAATCCATCCAGCAGTTGCTGGACGAAGGGATTGCTGACATCAATAGGACTACCGGGCTGACACCAGGTAATGATGATTTTTTCTTCGGAGGAAACATGGGCTACTGGGTGAAGGCGGCATATACACTAAAAGCGCGATTCTATATGCACCTTACCAAGGCTCCTGGTTATACACCGTCACAACAGGCTACCCAAGCTTTACAGGCACTTGAACAAGGTTATGGGAGCAACGATGAAAATATGGCGTTCAGCTATCCGGGTGGCGCGGGTACGCAAAGCCGGTGGTTTACTCGTATGTTGCCCATTGAGACGATTGTACTTTCGGCCAATGCCGTCGATACACTTGTATCGCGTGCGGATCCCCGCCTTCCACTATTGGTTGCACCAGCAAGAAGTGATGGCCAATACCGCGGAAGGCCCCTGGGGCAACAAGGTATCGGTAACCTGGAGTCGTATTCCATATTGGGTAGTTATTATGGTAGCCAGCATGCAAGTGTCCATTTGCTAACCTATTCGGAAGCGTTATTTATCCGCGCCGAAGCCACACTTATTGTCTCGGGACATGAGGCTGCCGAGCCGCTTTTCCGCGAGGCTATCATCGTCAATATGGAACAGATGGGGCTGTCCCGAGATGATACTGATGTACACGCTTACCTGGAGACAAGGCTTCCCCTTACCGCTGCAAATGCGTTAGCGCGTATCATGGAGGACAAAAAAATCGCCAACTTTCTTTCTGCCGAGAATTTCAATGACTGGCGGAGGACCGGTTTCCCCCGTATGGAGCCCGTTGAAAATGCGCTGTCAGCTATTCCCAGGCGATTTCTTTACCCGCTCAATGAAGTGTCTACCAATCCACAGCCGCAGCATAGTGCAATGTTGACTGATCGCGTATGGTGGGATCAGCCGTAAATAGGAATGGCGAAAGATGATGAATACCATGAAAATGAAAGAAAAACTGGTAGCGGTTCTGCTCCTCATGACCAGCTTTCCGGCGAATGCCCGGCAAGAGCTTTCCGCCGTGCCATGCCAGGAAGTCCCCCATCTTATCCAGCAATTTGCCGCCGATCGGCGGGCCATTAACCGATTTTATGTGGTGACGATGTCGCCCGAGCGGCGAGCGCGGTTGGTCGCTTTGTATAACGATTATTTAAAGTTTTTGGCACAATTGGATTTCGATGCATTGAATCAGGAATGCAAAGTGGATTACATCCTTTTTCAGCGGAATTTGAATGAATACCTCCGGTTTGCCCAAAAAGAGGAGGACGAGTTCACAAAAGTGAGTACTTGGTTTCCATTTGCCGATTCGGTTTATGCGATGGAGAAAACACGGCGAAGAGGTGCAAGCGTGGATGCCAAGCGTGTTGCGCTGTATTGGAACAACCTGACCAAAGAAGTCAAGCAGCTTAGCAGCCAGCTGGTCGAAAGCGATGCCCGGTTTACTACTGGCGAAATACTGACCGCAAAACAGGCCATTGCAGGTTTCCGGACAGCGTTGACCAATGTGTATGAGTTTTACAACGGTTATGACCCATCTTTCACCTGGTGGGCGGAGCGCCCTTTCAAACAACTGGATAGCATGTTTAACCGGTTTTCAGTCCAGTTTGAGTCGAAATTGCCACCGCCAGATAGCAATGGGATTGTCTCCCGGGAGCCTGTGGGGCGCGATGAGTTGGTCAAACTATTCACCTATGAAATGATACCGTACACGCCCGAGGAGATTTATGAAATTGCCGAAAAGGAAATGGCATGGTGTGATCAGGAACTCATCAAGGCCTCACGGCAGTTGGGTTTTGGTGACGATTGGAGAAAGGCCAATGAATATGTAAAGGACCGGTACGTCGATCCGGGAAAACAGCCTGAGGTGATATTGCGGCTCTATAATGAATCCATCGATTTTCTTAAAGCGCACGATTTGATAACCATTCCGCCGTTGGCGGAAGAGACCTGGGGGATGATCATGATGACGCCCGAGCGGCAGCGGTATACGGCGTTTTTTACCGGAGGTTGGGAGATTAGTATATCGTATCCCACCAATACCATGGATATCGATCAGCGGTTGATGAGCATGCGTGGCAATAATCCGCACTTTTCGCGAGCTACGGTTCATCATGAACTCATTCCGGGACATAACTTGCAGTATTTCATGCGCGACCGATATCGGACATACCGCGCGGAATTTTCCACGCCATTCTGGATGGAAGGGTGGGCATTGTACTGGGAACTGTTGTTGTGGGATTTAAAGTTTCCTCAAACGCCGGAAGACAAAATAGGCATGCTATTTTGGCGAAGGCACCGTTGTGCACGCATTATCTTCTCGCTAAACTTTCACCTGGGGAAATGGACACCTCAACAATGTATCGATTATCTGGTCGATCATGTCGGCCATGAGCGGGCCAATGCGGAAAGTGAAATCAGGGGACCGTTGAGTGCCGGGACGCGGGGTGCACCACTCTATCAGATAGCATACCTGCTGGGGGGTATCCAGATGATGCATATGAAAAATGAGCTGGTAGACAGCGGGCAGCTAAATTACCGTGATTTCCATGACCGCATCATTAAACTGAACGCCATGCCGATGGAAATGATACGTGCGATCCTTACCGACCAACCTTTGGCGAAGGAATTTAGGACGAATTGGCGGTTTTACGATAGCGTCAAATAGGCGGTTGTCAATTTTTACGATCATCATAAACAAATTGATATGAAGAGAAACAAGACGAAATGGATGCTGATTATTTTGCTGGTGTCATGCCTATCCCATGTGGTGCAAGGGCAGGAAGGTGACGAATACGTGCCTTGCCAGGTCATGCCCAACCTCATTACAAATTACAATGAAGATCTGGCATCACTGCGGATTGCCTATGTGGTGGAGTATTCCCCGGAACGCCGTGCACGGTTTGAGCAGTTGGATAAGGATTATTTGGCAAAACTGGCCAAAATCGATTTTGAAAGTCTTCCACAAGAGTGTAAGGTAGACTATATTCTGTTCAAACGCGATCGCGAGGAGAATCTCCGGCTGTCGAAAATGGAAGCTGATGAAGTGGCGAAGGTATCGGAGTGGTTTCCATTTGCGGAGAAGATATACGACGTTGAGCGGTTTCGGCGGGACGGGAGCCAGGTTCCCGATTCGGAGGCGTTGGCGCTGCTTTACGCTGCTTTTACGAAAGAAATACAGTCGCTTCGCGCGCGGCTGCGTGCAGATGAAAGCCTCGGCGTGCTTAATGTATACACGGCAGACAACATCATTACCGGGTTGAAAAGCGCGTTGCGGAGTTCGTATGAGTTTTATAATGGCTACGATCCGCTGTACACCTGGTGGATGCCGATGCCCTATGAAAATCTGACTAAAGCGCTGACCGGCTACGCCAATGATTTCCGGGAGAAGCTGACTGCGGGCCGTTTGCAGATGGATGACAGCGGTATCGTAGGGAAACCCGTTGGCCGGGATGAATTAATCAGTCTTTTGCGGTACAATTTCATTCCCTATACGCCCGAGGAGCTCATCGAAATCGCGATGAAGGAATTTGAATGGTGCGATGCAGAAGCGCTCAAAGCTTCGCGGGAGATGGGCTTCGGAGACGATTGGAAGGCCGCGCAAGAGAAGGTCAAACAAACGTATGTACCAGCGGGCGGAAAGCCTGCGCTCATCCGCCGTTTGTTTAATGAGTCCATGGATTTCATCAAAGGGCATGACATGGTGACGATTGATCCCCTGGCCGAAGAAGTCTGGGGCTTGCGGATGATGTCGCCCGAACGGCAGCTGGTCAACCCGTTTTTCACGGGCGGTACGTCGATCAGTATATCCTATCCTACCAACACGATGGAAGTGGAAGACCGGATGATGAGCATGCGCGGGAACAACCCGCATTTTTCCAGGGCAACGGTACACCATGAATCGATAGTAGGGCACCATTACCAGCGGATGATGAATAATCGCTATCGCAGTTACCGGTCGTTTGGCACCCCGTTCTGGACGGAGGGATGGGCGTTGTACTGGGAGTTTTTGCTTTATAGCATGGACTTTCCGCAGTCCCCGGAAGACAGGCTGGGCATGTTGTTCTGGCGGATGCACCGGTGTGCCCGCGTGATCTTCTCCCTCAACTACCACCTGGGCAAATGGACACCCCAGGAATGCATTGATTTCCTTGTGGACCGGGTGGTGTTCGAACGGGCTAACGCTGAGGCCGAAGTGAGAAGGTCTTTTGGTCTACGCATCACACCGCTTTATCAGCTGGCTTATATGATGGGCGGACTGCAGTTTTCAGGGCTTAAACAGGAGCTTGTGGATAGTGGCAAAATGGGATTAAAGGAATTCCACGATAAGGTGTTGCGGCTAAATGCAATGCCGGTGGAAATGGTACGCGCCATCCTTACCGACCAAAAGCTTAGTAAAGATTTCAAAACCAGCTGGCGCTATTACGAACAGGCACCGTTTTGGGAATAAATGCAGAAAAAATGAAAAAGCTATTTCTGCTATTTATTTGTGGACTATCGCTTCAGCAAGGATTGGCCCAGTCGTCACATGACGGACAGATCCTCCATGAGGGGATGATGAATGCAACTTGGCGAGCCATTAACAATGCAACCAATAGTGGCAACGGCAATGGAACATTTAGCACCAACCTATCGGCTGAAATCCGCGCGTTGAATAACAAGGTAGTCAATTTGGCTGGTTACGTTATCCCCATTGAAAGCGGCAGAACCCACAAGTGGTTTATGTTGTCGGTATTGCCGATCATGCAATGTATGTTTTGCGGGCAGGACGGGATTCCGCCGATGATTGAGGTAGTCATGAAGGAAGAAGCGGTACCGTATTCGGATTTTCCAGTAGAACTAAAAGGGCGGCTGTATTTCAAGGAAAGCACAGATGGAAGCGGGAGCATACAATTGTTGGACGCAGCGCTATATTGAGCGGTGTATAATCGGTGGTTGCCATGATTTTTTGGTTAATTTTTGCTTCAAATCCAGCAATATGCTGTTAGTCGTTTTGTTAACGCCATTTTTATATTTGTGACTTCCCTTTGGATTGCCTGCAAAGGCCTACTTCGTAAATCTTTTTGACAGTTATGAACATACTCCGCCATTGTATATTTTCTTTACTCCTCATAAGTAGCGCTGCTGTTTGTACACAGCTCCATGCTCAAGGAACCGCCGAAGATTACCGCCGGGCCGCGGCGTTTGGCGAAACGACAAAAGACAAAGTTTTTTATTCGCCGACCCGTTTTTCGTGGCTGGAAAACCAGCAACAATTCTGGTATGCAAACAATACGCCCGAAGGCAAGCGGTTCATGTTGGTGGATGCATCCAAACGGCAAAAGCGCGAAGCCTTTGACCATGGGCGGATCGCTGCCGCGTTGCAGGCGGTTAGCGGCGAAAAGATTGACGCTGACAGCCTTCCGTTCGACAACATCGTCTTCAAATCGGCTAATCAGATTGAATTTGATGCATTTGGGAAAATATGGAGTGCAAGCTTGGCGGACTACAAGGTTTTGGACACGGGGAGGAAGCCCGAGCCGCCGCGGTGGGGCCGAGGCAGCGGCCGTTATTGGGGCGATTCCGATGATGGCAGTGTCCGGGAAACCCCTTCGCCTGACAGCAACTGGGTGGCGTACATCAAAAATTACAACGTATATATCCGCCGCAGAAACGACAAAGGAGAAGAGATACAGTTGAGCTATGACGGGGCGCTCGGCCACCACTATTCGCCAATGATTGCCTGGTCGCCGGATTCAAAAAAACTGGCCGTAAATAAAGTAAGGCCCAATACGCAGCGGAAAATTTATTTTGTTGAATCTTCGCCAAGCACGCAATTGCAACCTATTTTGCAAGAGCGCAATTACCTAAAACCTGGCGATGCGTTGCCGCAAAACCAACCTGTACTTTTCCTGATAGAAAGTAAACAGTCTTTTGCGGTAGATCCGTCATTGATTCCCAACCAGTACAGTATCTCCCGGTTGGAGTGGCGCAAGGACAGCAGGGCATTCACGTTTGAATACAACCAGCGGGGACATCAACGGTATGAAGTGTTTGCCATGGATGCCGGCAACGGTTCGGTGAAGCCATTGATCACAGAGACCAGCAAGACGTTTGTTGAATATAGTGGCAAGCGATACCGGATGGATATCAACGATGGCAAGGAAATCATATGGGCGTCCGAACGGGATGGTTGGAATCACCTCTATTTATACGATGGAGAAACGGGGTCGGTGAAAAATCAGATTACCAAAGGAGAATGGGTGGTTAGAGAGGTGGTGCATGTAGATGAGAAAAAGCGATTCGTTATTTTTGCGGGAAGCGGCCGGGAGGCGGGGCAAGATCCCTATTTTACCCATTATTACCGTATAAATTTTGACGGTAGCAACATGATGCCGTTGACCAAGGAAGATGGAAATCACCGGGCAACTTTTTCTTCTGATTATTCGACCTTTGTAGATACCTATTCACGGGTTGATGCACCACCTGTATCGCTGCTTCGCAGCGCTACAGACGGCGACATACTGCTTGAGCTGGAGAAAGCCGATGCCAGTGCATTGTTGGCTACCGGGTGGAGGTATCCCGAAGTGTTTCATGCGAAAGGGCGCGATGGGGCCACGGATATCTGGGGCGTGATCATTCGGCCGTCGAATTTCGACCCGAAAAAGTCATATCCTGTTATAGAGAATATTTATGCCGGGCCGCAGGGCTCATTTGTGCCCAAGACTTTCGGCACACAGCAAGGCATGGCCGCATTGGCAGAACTGGGTTTTATTGTCGTCCAGATCGACGGTATGGGTACATCAAACCGCTCGAAGGCTTTCCATGACGTATGTTGGAAAAATTTGAAGGATGCGGGATTCCCCGATCGTATCCTGTGGATGAAGGCAGCAGCAGCCAAGTATTCGTATATGGATCTTAGCCGGGTAGGGATTTATGGCACATCGGCAGGTGGGCAAAACGCTGCGGGCGCAGTGCTGTTCCACCCTGAATTCTATAAAGTAGCGGTCTCTTCCTGCGGCTGCCATGACAACCGGATGGATAAGATGTGGTGGAATGAACAATGGATGGGCTACCCCATCGGTCCGCAATACGCTGAATGCTCCAACGTGGAGAACGCCCACAAATTAGAAGGCAAATTGATGCTTATCGTGGGCGAGGTGGACGACAATGTCGATCCGGCATCTACCATGCAGGTTGTAGACGCTTTGATTAAAGCCAACAAGGAACATGAATTGGTGGTGCTACCCGGTGCGGGGCATACATCGGGTGGGCCGTATGGTGAGCGCAAGCGCCGGGATTTCTTTGTAAAACACCTGCTCGACGTAGAACCACCGGTTTGGGAAGGACAAAAGGCAATTGCCACCCGTTAAATTTTTGGTGATATCCGCTAATATCCGGTTAGTCATAGTTAAGTGTCAATATTACTTTTGTAAAAGATAGGCTCCCTAGCTAGTTTTTGACCAGTTTACGCCTTAGCTAATCGAGGAGGTCTTTACGCCGCCTTAATATATCGGAGCAGCTGTATGAAAATGAAACGTAGCAATTATTTATTGAAAGGGCCGACCGCTGTCTTGGTTGTATTGCTATTAAGCTACAGCGCATATAGTCAATCAATCCAAAAGAAGGAACGCTACATACCCCAGACGGTATACCGTGTACCCGAAGGCAATGACTATAGCAATGACAGCAGTGAATTCAGCTACAAGCGGATGATAGAGACCCCCAATTTTGCCGCCTTCTGGGCAAAAGAATATGGCGATGATCCCATGGCTAATCCTGATACGGCAAAACGGTTTGATTTGGCCGCTGCGTTGGCAGAAGGCGAACGGTTTTATAACTATTTCATTGATACGCTCAAATTTGCCGATCGGGGGAGGTCGTGGTCGGATAAATATAAGATACTGATATATGTGATCGGCAGCGAAGATGGCGGGGGCACGGCCTTTGGCGGTGGATCTGAACATGTAGGGATTTTTTGGGCACCTCCAGCGCGAATCAACCAATCTCCATATGGTACGTTTGCCCATGAATTGGGGCATTCCTTTCAGTTTTTAGTGCGTGCTGATGGCGCCAACGGAGCCGGGGGATCGATGGCCGAAATGACCTCGCAGTATATGCTGTGGCAGGTATATCCCGAATGGATGACTTTTGAAAACTACCACTTGAAAAGTTTTATGGAAAAAACGCATTATGCGTTTCTACACCCGACAAATATGTACCATTCACCGTATGTGCTGGAATATTGGTCCAGTATCCACGGTAAGGACATGGTGGCAAGGCTATGGCGCGAATCCCGTGAAGGAGAGGACGCCGTGATGACGTACAAGCGGCTGACGGGAATTGGACAGCAAGCATTCAACGATGAACTATTCGACGCCTGTCGCCGGTTTATTACGTGGGATATGGACCGGATCCGGGAGGTTGCTTCTCCATATGCAAATCAGCATCATACATCATTGGTTGACGTGGGCAATGGCTGGTACCGCATTGATAGTGCCAAGTGTCCGCAAAACTATGGATATAATGGTATCGAGTTAGCTGTGCCCAAATCCGGAACAACTGTTAAACTGCAGTTTAAAGAATTGGCTGGAAGCACTGGGTATAGCGTACACCGTGTAGCGCATGCGGGGTGGCGCTACGGATTTGTCGCTTACAAGGAAAACGGTGAGCGTGTGTATGGTAAAATCCAGACCGCTGCCGATGGTAAAGCGAAATTCAAGGTTCCAGAAGGAACCAAACACCTATGGCTCGTGGTCATGGGCGCACCTGAGGAGCATTGGTCAATACCGATGCGAAGGCGTGGGCAGCAGGCCGAAACCGCTAAGGAGGAGCAATGGCCTTATCAGATTAAATTGGTGGGGACTACTGTATTATAAATTATTCGTTTAGTGAGATGCATAGGGATTGGTATACTTTTTTAATTGTCTTTTTGACAATATTGTCGTTTGGCATAGTCTCGATGGCAAAGGGGCGGTCACTGTTGCGACATTAGTAGCTAGACATGGCAATCCTAGTCATACTTGGTTATTTTGCCGATCCTAAACGAAAATAAGCGGGGCTACGGCAAGTTTAAGCCTTGAAGACAGAAACCGATTAAATTTAAATGTTTATTGGTTAAAATACAGCTGCTTTTGAAGGGGGTTGTTACTTACTTTTGATTAATAAATAAGCGTCAAAAAGACGTTTTATAACCAATTTATAATCAATTCAATTGAAGGCGGTGCTGGCCGTTGTTTATGACGGCTGATAAAACAATTTGCTTATTAACACTAAGTTATATTCTATGTTTTATTTGTTTACTAAATCTTCGAATTATGAAAAGTCTGCATCCAATTAAGATTCCATGCATGCTATTCATGTTGTGCTGTCACTTGTGCGGAGCACAGGTTTATGCACAAAATGTGCCGATCTCAGGTGTGGTGAGAAACCAGCAGGGTACACTGTTGGCGGGTGTGACTGTCAAAGAAAAAGGCAGTTCAAATACGGTAGTGACCGGCGAGAACGGGCGGTACACCATTAGTGTAACCGGATCGGGCAAGACGTTGGTTTATTCGTATGTGGGGTTTCACCCGCAAGAGCATGCTGTATCAAGCGATACAAAAAACTTGGACGTTATCCTGGAGGAAGATGCCGCCGCGTTGGACGAAGTGGTCATAGTTGGTTACCAGGATGTACAGCGCCGTAAAATGACCGGAGCTGTTTCCAGTGTGAAAGGGCGCGATTTTGAAAACACGCCTTATGCCACTTTTGACGAAATGCTTCAAGGACGTGTCGCCGGGTTGACCGTGTTGAGCACTTCGGGTGAACCGGGCACCAACAACATCGTTAATATACGAGGCTCCAGTAATCTTGGGTTGTCTGACAATCAGTTGCAGGCACCATTGTATGTAATTGATGGGATCATTTACGATGTAAGTGATATTCGCGCAGCCTATGGCGATGCTAGCCCGTTGCAGGCCATCAACCCGAATGACATTGAGTCTGTGGATATTCTAAAGGACGCTTCTGCCGCCTCCATATATGGTGCCCGTGCAGCAAATGGTGTTATCATCGTCAAAACTAAACGTCCTGCATTTGGTACCCCTGAAGTGCGTGTCGCGGCTTATGCGGGCATCTCTAGTCGCCCAGCAATGAAGCCGATTATGGTTGGTGCTGCGGATCGACGAATGAAGATGTCGCTGTTGTATGCCGGTGGTGATTATGAATGGTTTTATAACGGTCAGATTCATCAAATGCTGACTGATAGTTTAAATCCATCTTTCAATAATGCTACGGATTGGCAAGGGTTGTTTTTGCAGTCAGCACCCATTACAAATGTCAACGTCAGTATTGGGTCGGCTACGGAAAAGTTTTTGTATCGCCTTTCGGCTCAGCACTATTACGAGGAAGGGGTCATGATGGGTTATGCTAACCAAAGTCTCACCCCTCGTCTCCTTTTGCAAATGAATCCCATTGAAAACCTGCAATTTGAGACAAATATTTTTGCTGGTTTCACCCAATCTAAGCATGGCTCGGGGGATGGCTCGAAATACCCGTTCTCGACATGGGGTTTCCCGTCTTCTTTTTGGGAGATAGCGGATTTGGAACGGCAGATCTACACCGGACGGTATGATGGCCTGCTGGATGAAGACCGGGCAACAAGTATCAATGGTAATGTTGCTGGTACGATACAGAAGTTTTTTATTCCCGAACTATCGTTACGATCGCAATTTTCTTTCAACGTAAACAATAATACACGCGATCTTTACCGTCCGGCTTTGCTGACTGGTAACCAAAATGTCGCCGAGAATTGGGTTAACCAAAACCGGCGCTGGGAATGGGAAAGTTATTTTAATTACGCTAAGACGCTCAACGAAGCCCACACTATGAGCGGAGTGTTGGGCTTCGGTATGGAGAGAAATGTTGCTAACACCAATTACCTATGGGGCAGAAACAACAATAATGAGGCTATTAAAACCATAACCGGTATTGCTTCCGGTCCTAATCTATCCGGCAATTCCATGATTGCTGAACGCTCCCGGATGTCGATTTTCGGTCGTTTCGGTTACGATTATAAGGACAAGTATCTGATTTCCGCGAGTTACCGGATGGATGCCTCATCTCGCTATAGTGCAGATAATCGCTGGGGGATTTTTCCCTCCATATCGGCGGGCTGGGCACTGAGCGAAGAAGATTTCTTTAAGGATTTAGGCAGTTTTGTCTCTTACTTTAAGATTAGGGGCAGCTACGGTCTGACCGGCCGGGATCCGGGGTCGGAGTATGCGCATTACACCATGTTGACCTATAACGGGTCATATCAAGGTTCGGTGTTGGATAATGGTTTGACAGGTAACCAATTTACATATAATGGCACTAATGTCGTCTATCCGAATTATAACGATCCCGCAACATCGGCAGGTATTAAATGGGAACGTTCACCTCAGCTAAACCTTGGGGTGGATTTCAATATGCTGAATGACCGTATTGCTATTAATGCTGATTACTATATCCGGGATTCCGAAAATCTGGTTTATGGTCTGCAGATGCCCATAACATCGGGCTTTTCGACAATTTCCACCAATTTTATCAGTGTGCGCAATTCGGGGGTAGAGTTTACCATAAATTCCCGTAATATGTCTCCACGTTCGCCCTTCCAATGGAGCACAAATTTTAATATTTCGTACAACAGGAATTATGTGACCCGGTTGCCTTATGGTGGAAGGGAGATCAAAGTTGGTCCGCCATGGATGGAACGCGCCCTCAATGTTGGTCAACCCCTGTATCCGTTTAAGGTCTGGAAAGTAGAGGGGGTGTATTCGACCAATGAGGATGTACCGGTCAATCCGTTGACAGGCGACCGCATCAGGCATGGGTCAAGCACAGGCACGCAGTACCAAGCCGGGGATCCGCGGCGACTGGATATGAATGGCGACTATGTGATAGACGATAATGATAAGGTAGATATGGGCGATCCCAATCCGGACTTTATCGGTGGCATGACGCATACGTTTTCGTATAAAAATTGGTCACTTTCGGCCTTGACGACCTTTGTGTTTGGCCGGACGCTGTGGAACGGTTACTTATCAGATCGATTACAGGATGCAGGCGCTGCGACGTTGTTCAGCACCTGGGGACCTAACTCGGCGATTTCCGGCGATTTCAACCTGACCGATTTTTGGATGCAACCTGGCGATCAGGCCAAGTTTCCTACCTTATTCCGTAATACGGTAGATAACTGGCACATTGCTAACAGTACATTTGTGGAAAACGCGAGTTTCATCCGTTTGAAAAATGTGCGAGTTGGTTATAATGTTCCGCAGGCCTTCTCCAAACGATTCGGCTTAAGCTCACTTCGCTTATACGCAGTCATGGATAATATAGCCATTATTTCCTGGTCTACCGTGCCCGACCCAGAGGCCGTTGAGCCTAATGGTTATTCAACAGGGAATGGTTATCCCATCCCTAAGAAGTGGACATTTGGTATTGACTTCACATTATAGTTAGCAGAGAAATGAAAACGAAACACTTGTTTATCTACCTCATAAGTACGATGATGGCCATGTCATCATGCAAGGACTTTTTAGATTTAGAACCGAAAAGCGCGGCAACCGACGAAAACTTCTGGAAAACCCAGGATGATGCCGAGGCTGCGGTGGCAGGTACGTATGCCTTGTTGAGGGCCGCGTTTAATTTTGCTGGTGGCATATCGTTTTATGCATACGGCGATTTACCCTCAGATGAATTTTCGGCGTCGAATACCTTTCCGTTTAGCCAAGTATTAAATATCCAATGGAATTTGTTTGTCGCACCATCCGATGTGGACAATGCTATGTACCGACTGCGAAATTATAGCCGCTTTTATCGGGTGATTGATCAGACCAATCGTGTGATTGAGTTCGTGCAAACCATGGATCCTGCGCTATTCGATAGTCCGGCAAGACGAGACTATATCCTTGGAGAAGCGTACTTCATGAGGGCATTCACCTATTTCTATATGGGCCGGGTGTGGGGGGGAGTACCCATCATCACCGAAGCTGTGCCACCCATATACGCGGAAAACCATGCTGCTGCCACGCCTGAAGAGGTGCTCGCACAGAGTAGCAGCGACTTGGAGACGGCCAAGCGGCTGTTAGATTGGCGCAATCCTGTCTCTAGTCAGTTTGGTGTTCGGGCAAATAAAGGCGCCGCTTTTGCGTTGGAAGCCCATATGCAGGCGTGGGTTGGAAACTATCAAGAAGCAGCATCGGCTGCCGACTCATTGATTCAGAGTGGCTTATATTATTATGTGTCAAGAGACAGCATCGTATATCGCAATATTTATCAAGGGGGATCCGCTGAAGGGATATTTGAGATATCACATAATGCGGCAAATGAAGGGACTCGGGTCGGAATTGGCGATTATACGCTGGTATACCCTTATCATCGGTTAATCACCGTTCCTAGGCTGACCATACCGCCAGCGCGTATAAGAAGCTTGTTTACAGAGCCGGAAGATAAACGCTTGAAATTTGCCTTTGACACGACGATTAACTCTACGTATGTTATTTGTCATAAATATGCAAACCTAACCTACAGCGATGAGACTAATAACGCGATACCTATTTTTAAAAATAATATCGTGGTGTTTCGGTTTTCGGACATCAAGCTGCTTCGCGCAGAAGCACTCGCGGCTATTGGGCAGACCGCAGATGCAGAGGCGATATTGAATGAAGTCCGGTTGCAAGCCAATTTGCCCGCATGGAGCGGACAAGGATCGTTGATTAAAGCGATTTTTGATGAGCGTGCTCGCGAATTGTTTTTAGAAGGACACCGGTACTATGACATGATCCGCTTGTACAAGCATTTCGGAATTTTTGAATTTCCACAAGCCAAGATGACGCCGGCCCACTTTAATCAGGGTAAATATTATTGGCCGTTCGATCCAACGCTGTTGAATCAAAATCCGCTATTGCGCCAGACGCCTTATTGGGCTACAGTGAATTTATAATTAAAAAAGAATACGGTTATGAAAACCATAATTATAGCATGCATTGGTCTTTTGATTGCATTTTCTGCCTGCCAGAAAGCATCATACTTGACCGATGACGGATTGCATAACGCTCAGGTTAGTCAAAATACCTACGACTACCTCGCTTCGCATCCAAACCATATGTTTGATAGTTTACTGATGATTATTGATCATTTTGGTTTACAGGAGGAAATTAATAACGCTAAGACGTTTTGGGTACCGTCAGACTATTCGGTATCCAGGTTTTACAAGTATAAACGGGATTCAGTATTAAATGCTGACGAAAATGCGACGTATGCATTCGCGGAGTTTTTAGATGAACTTGACGTTGATTCGGTGCGCGCCTACATTTACAATGACGGGGAACATTCGTTGGCCTCGGCAAACACGACATATACGTTTATCAACAATAATGCCGCTATTGATGGTTTTGCTTACCAAAAGCAGCGGCAGCCGCAAGGGCAATGGTCTTACCAAGATATCTATTATTTGTATTATGTAAAAGTGAGAGGAGAGCCAGATCAGACGGCTCCGGATGGAAGCATACGTGTGGACCGCAACGATCTGCCGGATATGCGGATCTTGTGCCAAACCGCGGGCATAAAAACAGCGTCCGGAACCACCCTGAATGTGTTGGCCAGTACACATACCTTTGTTTTGGATTTTGCCTCGTTGTCAGACGACGGCCCCTTTATCGAGGATTTAGATAACGGTATTCGCTTTACGTACGACCTGTCTTTTAGAGTTTCCGATGCCTATACTGGGACAACGGTGACTGCGTCTAGTGCTTGGATAGCGGATGCTTTTGGTATAGAAGCCGATGAAATAAGTTCATTAATGGGTAGTTCTGTCATTTTTTATGCCATTGAAGCTAACGGAGGGTTGACTAACAATTATACGGCAAATGTTCCCGGACACTGGTTTGATGGAAGCGGAAATGTGGTCGCCTGGGGAACTGATGCACGCCTGTTTTCCGAATATGATGCGTCGACATTTACGTTCAGTATCGGGCAGTATCCAAGCAGACTGGCCGTGGGCGACCGGTATACGATAAGGCAGGCATTGGTATATACCAATCGGAATAACCAGCAGATCAGAGCTGAATTTGTATTTAACATTACTATCAATTAGGGAAATTTAATCATAGCATGATGAACTGGAAAAATATATGGCGACTGTGCTTGATGCCTTTTGTACTAATAAACGGGTGTAAACCCGATCAAATTGGGTTTCTTAATGACCACCTTCGGTATAACATTGCCGAAATACAGGTAGAGCAGGGAACCGCTGTAAGTACGAATCCATTGATCGCCAATGGAAGCTCCACACCGATGGAGGTACAATTGCTGTCCATACGCAACAAAACTACCGGCGCAGCGGTACCCGAGTTTTTGGTCCCACAGGACTTTCATGTGTTTTTGGCACAGGTAGGGGTCGATGACAACACGATCGAGCAATTGGATGTAAAAATAGGGCTGAGTACGGCTCCGCCTATAGCCGTTAATGACATTGGAGGAAAGGTTGTGTTTTCACCTGCTACCGAAGAAGTACCGCCTGGGTTATATACCATAGACTTGCAGGTGAGCAATATCTCTGGAACTAAAGTGTACAATGAAGTTTTGGACATCAATTTGATTGAAATGAAGCCGGATTCCGTATTTGCCAGCGGAGCTAATACGACGCCTATTGGCTCAGAATCGGAGTCTACACCATTGGACGTAAACGATTATCAAGTTTCGATCGAACACTTGGATAATGGAGAAGATAAAATCATTTTTATGTGGTTGGATAGAAATGGCGAAGTGTTCAATCCCCGTGAGGGAGAAGTTGTGCGCCGAGCATCTTTACCAAGTTTTGCAGATTGGTCCCCATTTTACGCAGAAGAGCTGACGGATACCGCCATAGTGTATGCATACCCCTATTACAAAGGTGTTTATTATCCAATTAAGCGGATAGCACGCATCAATGGTGCAGAATATACGAACCTGGCTTCGAATTATCGGGTGGTGGGGGATTTTACGAGTATCGGGCGGAACGTCAACACGGCCACAACCGCCCGTTTTTATAAGCCGGGTACTCACATTGTCCGGTTTAGGTTGAATACGATTGAAAAGACCGGCCCTCGAATCACGACAATAACCAAAGATGTGACATTGCCAGAAGGTGCTGGTTATGCGGCCACTGTCGTGTCTTTGGATCAATCGGAGCTTGCCGAGGCGCTGGGCGTTGATGCCGGTAATATTGCGGGATTATTGGGCCACAGTCTAACGTACTACGCTATAGAGCCCGATGGCACGCTTAATCCCAACAGTACTGCTGCGGCACCCGGACACTGGTTTGCTGCTGATGGTTCAACCATCAGTTGGGGGGATGGCGCTCGACTGTTTTCTGAGCTGAAAATCGGCGTAATGGAATTTCATATTGGCCAATTCCCTGATCGGAATGTTGCCGGTGACACCTTTACCTTAAAGCAAGCGTTGATGTATGACAGTGGAGCGGGCATTGCACAAGTAATTTTCGTGTTTAATATAAAGGTAGAATAGCGGTAATTTAGTTCGTATTGTAACCAAAGAAGAAGATATTATGGGGGAGATTGTAACCCTGAGAATCTTCCATTTTCTATGGTAAGAATAGACTGTCGCTTGGTTTAAGGGCCAGTCTGTAGGTTTTTGAAACTCATAGCAAATTGATTTATGAAATGGATAAACTATACCAAGCGAATAACCGGTCACTGCCTGTTAATTGCTTTATTCGTTTTTTCGATGGTTTCATGTAAGAAACTGGTCGGCTTGATTGATGACGACCAAGGAAACGGTGCAGAAGAAACGGAACTGGCGATTTATGTGCCCAACGAATTCAGAGACATTGGTTTCGAAGACAGCACCAGTACCTGGAGCTATCACCGCAGCAGGCAGTCGGCTCACTTCATTGTATTCTGGGGGGCGGGCTATGGCGCCAATGACCCGAATGACGCCGCCGTTCCGGCAACGCACCGTGTCGATATTGACGACCTCTTGGAGAAGGCTGAAGAGTACTACGCCTTAAATGTTGATACGCTGAAATTCGCGGAACGCGGCATCGGCCAGTCTAACCTGGACCAATATAAAATGATGATTTTCCTGCACTACACCACCGAGTGGATGGCGTATGGTGGCGGGTATGACGACGTCATCGGTGCCCTATGGATCAGTCCAGGTACAGCACAACCCGTAGGGGCGACCATCGCGCATGAAATCGGGCACAGTTTCCAATATCAGGTACGTTGTGATTTGGGTGCTGCCCACGGCTTCCGGTACGGATTTGGCGGCAATGGTGGCAACGGCTTCTGGGAGCAGACGGCTCAGTGGCAGGCACACCAGAGCTATCCCGACCAGAATTTTGGATCACATCATTTTTCGGTATACGCCGAAAACTATCACCGGCATCAGATCCACGAGTGGTACCGTTATGCCAACTATTTCATTCACCACTATTGGGCTGATAAGCACGGATTGGACATCGTCGGGCGGATTTGGCGGGAGGCTATCCAACCGGAAGACCCAATACAAGCTTATAAGCGCAT
Organism: Parapedobacter sp. ISTM3; assembly: GCF_016533505.1. NCBI lineage: Bacteria > Pseudomonadati > Bacteroidota > Sphingobacteriia > Sphingobacteriales > Sphingobacteriaceae > Parapedobacter > Parapedobacter sp. ISTM3. Next base: position 400,118 of record NZ_JAENGN010000001.1, read on the forward strand.
CACCGGTATCACCGATGCGCAGCTGAATGACGAGATCTATGACATGGCCACGAAGTTTGCTACGTGGGATATTGGGGCATTACGCGATTTGGGTACAAATCATATTGGTGCGTTGACCTATAAATTTACGATGCTGAGCGACGGGACGCTGCGTGTCACCTATGATCGGACGCCCGGCACCACGGGCTACAATGTCATCCCGCTGGAGGTGCCCGCTTCCGGTACCGAGGTGTCCATTGCCTTTACCGGATTGATCAATGAGACGGGGTACAACCCCGTCGCCGATCCTTCCCGTGCCGGCTGGCGGTATGGCTACGTTGCATTGCTGGAAAATGGTAGCCGCGTATATGGGGAAATGCACAGCGCGGCCAGTGGGACGGCAGCGTTTACCGTCCCGTCCGGAACTGAGCGGCTGTTTTTCGTTGTAACCGGGGCTCCTGCCTCGTATGCGCCACATGCCTGGGACGAAGATGAGTCCAATGACGAACAGTGGCCGTACGAGATAAAAGTTACAAATACAGATGTCGTCGGATACTTGACGTTCGATGATGACGATGAGCCGGAAGATATCACCTTTACCTATAATATCAGTTTTCCATATGACCCCCAAAATTATTCGGGGACAACCGTGAGCGTTGACCAAGGGCAGCTTGGTTTGGCATTTGTCCTCCAGCCAAGTGATATCGCTGCCCGGCTGTCCAGTGGAACGGTCACCTTCCATGCGGTAGAACCGACAGGCTCGTTAAACTCAACGACTACTGCGAACGGCTATGGACACTGGTTTGGTGCGGGCGGTAATGTCGTCCCATGGGGTGTTGATGCCCGTGTGTTTTCAGAGTTTAATGAGTCGACCTTCGTGTTTACGATCGGACAGTATCCCGGGCAGACGACGGCAGGTGCCACGTATACCATCAGACAGGCCCTGGTATATGAGTACGAGCCGGGGCGAACCGTTCAGGCGACTTTTGTCTTTAACGTGAACATCCAATAGGCAGTCAGGGCCGCATCATTTGTGGTGCGGCCTTTTTTGCTCCGGCCTGTTGCCGCATTTTTGCAATATCGGTCTAATTTTGTCTGCCCGACCTCTTTCTACCCATCCCTTTTCCCTATACGATCCCGATAGGTATCCGATGAAATACGGTCAAATGGCCTTTTTACCGAAGTATTATTGGATATCTATAGGATATCACACGGGAGAAGCACGGGAGAAGCACAGGTGAGGGTGCTACCGGGCACCGACCGGCGCTGAACTTGATTACGGGTTACAGTTTTTGGATACCTGTTAATATCAGGTTATGATTAACTAAAATAGAATTATCGCTTAACACGGATTCTTTATAGTTTTAGACAGAATTATCCATCGTGTATCGCTTGTTTAATGTATTAAATTAACAGGGTTTATTGAAAATCCTGCATAGGCTGTCTTTAAAAAGAAATAGAATAGTAGCGTAACGCAAGCTGCAATCTTTAAACAATATTCGAATGAACATGTATAACGTATTCTTGTATGCCGTCTTTTTCGTTGCTGTTTTTGTTCAGGGTGTTAACACCGCTCACGCACAAAACGGGGACCAGATATTGGATGGGATTGGTGAAACCGGAATGATTGCCCGTTATGTGTTTGATGGCGACACCAAAGACTGGTCCCGGAATAATTTGCACGCCCAAATTCAAGGCGCTGGGGTCAAATTTGTCAATGACAACCGGTTTGGGAAGGTCTTGTCGCTCATTGGCGATAGCAGCGCGTTTGTTGCGATACCCGAAGAGGCATTGGCCGACCTGGAGTCGCTTAGTATATCGGGATGGATATACCTGCGTTCGGCCCAGCCCGGCCAGCGTTTTTTTGATTTTGGAAAGGATACCGCCAAGCATTTCTTTGCAGCCCCGGTAGGGACAAAAGCCCAGGCGGGCTTCCAGGCGCTGATAACGGCGGAAGGAAACAATGCCAAGGGGGCGGTTTCTCCGGCTATAGAAACGGATAAGTGGATTCATCTTGCCGTCGTAATTGATGTTCCCTCCAAATCTGTCATGACTTACGTTGATGGCATGCCGGTGGGCGAAGCTAAGGAGGTTCCACTGGAGTTGACAGCAGTATTCGATCCGCAATCTGGAGGGAAGAATCAGCTTTATATCGGAAAATCGCTGCTGCCTGAGGATCCTTATCTTGATGCCATGATACATGATTTTCGTATTTATCGTATTCCCTTAAGTGGAAGTCAGGTTAATAGAATCTATAACAATTCACAGCGGGGAGCCAATCGGCGCGCGGTAAACGAGGGTAAGCCGGAGGAAGATCTGCCGACTTTCCTGTTGTCCCAGTCACAGCTTTATCATGCGTATCTGGTGGATGTCTCCGATGTAGAAGTGGAGACGGAAGTAGGGCATTTGCCCCGATTGCCGAGTTATGTACAGGGAACTTACAAGGACGGGATGAACGGCCCGAAAGTACGCGTATTGTGGCCTGCTCCGACAGACAACAGCGACGTGATGAGTGCCGGCCGCTATACCGTTACGGGGCGCGTACCAGGAACGGATTTTCAGCCCAGGGCTTTCGTTACCATCAGCGGGGATAAAAAATCAACTGCACCGGATCTAAAGCTGGAAGCGTTTGATTTGGATCGGGTTTCGTTGGAAACCGATACGTATGAGCACGAAACTAAATTTATTGAAAATCGTGATAAGTTTATCACCACGTTGGCCAAGACTGATCCGAACTCCTTTCTTTATATGTTCCGCCATGCGTTCGGCCAACCGCAGCCCGAAGGAGCAAAACCCCTGGGGGTCTGGGACAGCCAGGATACCAAATTAAGGGGGCATGCCACGGGACATTACCTCACGGCAATTGCTCAGGCCTACGCCAGTACGGGATATGACAAAGCACTTCAGGCCAATTTCGCCGAAAAAATGGCATATATGGTCAATACCCTATATGACTTGTCCCAATTATCCGGAAGACCGAAAGAAGCAAAGGGTACCGCTGTGTCCGACCCCACGGCGGTACCGCCAGGCCCGGGAAAGTCAGACTATGATTCTGATCTTAGCGAGACGGGCATCCGTACGGATTATTGGAACTGGGGAGAAGGTTTCATCAGTGCTTATCCCCCGGATCAATTTATCATGCTGGAAAACGGAGCGACGTACGGAGGCCAGAAAAATCAGGTTTGGGCGCCTTATTACACGTTGCATAAAATTCTGGCCGGCTTAATGGATGTGTATGAGGTGAGTGGCAATGAAAAAGCGCTGGAAATAGCGAAGGGCATGAGCGATTGGGTATATGCTCGTTTGAGCAAGCTGCCGACGGAGACACTTATAAAAATGTGGAATACATACATTGCCGGTGAATTTGGGGGCATGAATGAGGCAATGGCGCGCCTGTACCGGATCACAGGGGAGGCGAATTACCTGAAGACCGCACAGTTGTTTGACAATATCGACATGTTTTTTGGCGATGCCAAACGCTCGCATGGGCTCGCTAAAAATGTCGATACCTTCCGCGGATTGCATGCCAACCAGCATATTCCGCAAATCGTGGGAAGTATCGAAATGTACCGGGTTTCCAATAATCCGGAATATTACAAAGTGGCTGATAACTTCTGGTATAAGGCGGTTAATGATTATATGTATAGCATTGGTGGCGTTGCCGGTGCACGCAATCCCGCCAATGCGGAGTGTTTTATTGCCCAGCCGGCAACGTTGTATGAAAACGGCTTTGCTGCTGGCGGGCAAAACGAAACCTGCGCCACCTACAATATGCTGAAACTGACTGGTAACCTGTTTCTCTTCGATCAGCGGGCGGAGTTGATGGACTATTATGAGCGCGGGCTGTACAACCATATTCTGGCTTCGGTAGCCGAAGACAGCCCGGCCAATACCTATCATGTGCCGCTCCGGCCGGGGTCTATCAAGCGCTTCGGCAACCCGAACATGACGGGTTTTACGTGCTGCAACGGCACCGCAATAGAGAGCAGTACCAAGCTGCAGAATTCCATCTACTTTAAAAGCAAGGATGATCAGGCGCTTTATGTCAACCTGTACATCCCCTCAACATTAAATTGGACTGAGCGCGGAATAACGGTGAAACAGGTCACAGATTTTCCCAGGGAAGACCATACGCGGCTGATGATTCAAGGCAGCGGAAAGTTTGCCATCCACGTGCGTGTGCCGAGCTGGGCAACCAAGGGATTTTTTGTGACGATCAATGGTAAAGCACAAAAGGTAGAGGCGAAGCCGGGCAGCTATCTGCCATTACGCCGCAACTGGAAAGATGGCGATGTCATCGAATTGAAAATGCCTTTTCAATTTCGCCTGGATCCGGTCATGGATCAGCAGAACATCGCCAGCCTGTTTTACGGACCGATATTGCTGGCTGCCCAGGAGCCTGAAGCAAGAAATGAGTGGCGTAAGGTAACCCTGGATGCGAACGATATCAGCAGATCAATCAAAGGGGACCCGCAGCAGTTGCAATTTGAGATTGACGGGGTGGTTTTTAAACCGTTCTATGAAACATACGGGCGTCATTCTGTGTACTTGGACGTGACGTTGAAATAGGTCTTGAGATCAACATTTAGGTAAGAATATAAGATTTAATAGCCGTGAAAATTGAAATGAAAAAAGAAATACGCTATATTTGTTTTCATGGAAGCGTACGTAGTATATCCTGAAAATAAAGAACAACTCTCCGCATTGAAGGCTGTGTTGAAGGCGCTTAAGATCAACTTTGAGCCGCAGGTGTCCGCTCCCCTGCCCCACCATGCCATCAAAGGAATGAAACGCGGAATCGAAGACTTGGACAATGGGCGGAAAATCCCATTTAGCGAGTTTGAAGAAATACTGACCCGCAACCCCTAATTCCGTAATGGCGGACTATAACCTGTATTTCTCCCAAGAAGCGAAAGACAGTTTTGAAGCCTTGTTGGAGCAAGTGAAGAAACGTTGGGGCGTTAAAACTGCCAAACAGTTTCAGAAAGATACCCGGCGGGTACTGGGTGTCGTTGCCAAATACCCATTTGCTTTTCAGACTATAAGAGGATGTGTATGTAAGGCGTGCTATCGTGCATCGCACCATTTCGTTTTTGTACTGTGTCGTGGGTGATGAGGTTCAGCTTATCGTTTTCTTTGATAATCGGCAGGAACCGATTCTATAGGTGGCAGCTTAATTGGATTGTGGAAGCATGTCAATTTATGGTTTACATTTGCAAAAATATAAGGGGTCTTGTGGAAACGCATCCACTACTTTCGTGATAGTAATTAACCGGAAATCGCGATGAAATTATTTAATGGATGTGCATTAGCTGTAGGTATCATCATGTTGTCGCTGGCGGTGACCGCTCAGGAGCTGGTGAGCCGACAGGAACGGTTTTCGCGGGCGGATACCCTCCGCGGAAGCAACACCCCTGAACGGGCTTGGTGGGATGTGCGGCGGTATGATCTGACCATCGTGCCGGATTTTGAGGATAAGTATACCGCGGGCACGAACAGAATGACTTATCAGGTAGTGGATAGTGGGACCGGAAGGATGCAACTTGATCTGAAGCCGCCGCTTAAAATCGATAGCGTTGTACTGGCCAGTGACGGCAGTAAGCGGCCTGTTGAATATGCAGGGGGCGACATTTGGTACGTTGATCTGCCCCTGCAGCAAGCAGGAACGACAGACCGGGTCAATGTCTATTTTTCGGGCAATCCGCACATTGCGATCAGACCACCTTGGGATGGGGGATGGACGTTTTCAAGAGACTCCCTGGACAACCCCTGGATGACCGTATGCTGTCAGGGGTTAGGTGCGTCTGTATGGTTTCCCTGCAAGGATCACCAAAGCGATGAACCGGATGACGGCGCTTCATTGACCATGGTCGTGCCGGATACGCTGCAGGCGGTTGGCAATGGCAGGTTGGTCGAACGGATCGATAACCATGATGGGACGATGGCTTATACCTGGGAAGTTACCAATCCGATTAATAATTACTGCATGATACCCTATATCGGCAAATACGCTTCCATTAACGATACGTATATTGGCGAAAAGGGAAAACTGGATCTGCAATTTTGGCCGTTGCAACTTCACAAGGCGCAGGCCGAAAGGTATTTTCCTGAGCAAGCAAAAAAAGTGTTGCGTGCTTTTGAGTATTGGTTTGGGCCTTATCCATTTTACGAAGATAGCTATAAACTGGTGGAAGCCGATAATACCGGAATGGAACATCAAAGCAACATCGGGTACGGTAATTTTTATGCGTTTGGTTACCGGGGACGGGACGCCTCCGGTACGGGCTACGGTTTGCTGTCGGATTTCATCATCGTTCATGAGAGTGCACATGAATGGTGGGGTAATAGCATCACCACCAATGACTTGGCGGATATGTGGGTGCATGAAAGTTTTGCGAATTATGCTGAAGCATTGTATGTAGAATATCATTGGGGCATTGGCGCGGGGAATGATTATGTGTATGGCGTGCGTAGGGGGATCCGGAATGACAAGCCCATCGTACCACCATTTGGCGTGAATGCGCAGGGTAGCGGTGATATGTATCCCAAAGGCGGGAATATGTTGCACACCATTCGCCACAGTATGGCTGATGATACGTTGTTCCGGGAAATATTGCGGGGATTGCAACGGGAGCACGCGCACCAAACGATCGACGGGGAGCAGCTAATCGCGTATTTTTGCGACAAGACTGGCTACGACTATCGGAATGTTTTTGCCCAGTACCTCACTACGGTACAGATTCCCGAATTTCGATTTTATTTTGAAGATAATCGGCTATTTTATAAATGGCAGCATTGCATTGACGGCTTCAACCTGCCTATTGCTTTGACTGACTACGGATCGGCATCATTTAAATTGTTTCCGACGGCAACATGGCAGTCGGTTGTGCTGACCGATGCGCAAAAGGAATTGGTGACAGTTAAGCAACTGGAATACTTGTATTATATCTCCGCCGTGGAGGGAAGATAAATCATGGTAATAATAGGCGGAGCAAGTTGCCTCGAAATGCCGAAGTTACGGTATCTGTTCGAGTAGTTCGATATGGAGGCCGATGTAGCTGAGTTGGATACGGCAAGCAGTACCCAGAAACTGAGCGTTATGCCTTATCTTAACTTTGCATCCATAGTTGTTGACGCTAAAATAAACAATTCAGCTTTTCTTGATGGTCTCATATTAAGGCCGCATGAATAATATATCCCTCTTTTCTTCTATCCATCAAAAAGACTCATGTAAAGGGCAGGAAAAGATTTCAAAGAAATGCGAGCACAAGCTGGCCAAGAATCTACATCGGCTTGGAATTTCGTCATGGTAATGTCATATTTGTTTGTTTGTTTGTTTAATTCTAAACGCTTTTCAAAAGCTATTTTAAAACAATTATAAAGGAATTATACAACATGAAAAGACTGTTATTATTATTTATCATAGGAGCACTTTTTTCCTGTAATAAAAACAAGGAGGACATCGATGGAACGACTGACTCCGTGCAGCTTACTGCTGCGGAAAGGCAAAAAATAGCCGCATTGCAAGCCTCTGGACAGTCCGATGCCGCAATCCGGTTCAAAGATCTATGGGAAGCAGCATTGGAAAAAGCAAAACAAGTAGACCTGATAGTACAGAGCAATCCGAATGTGATGAAAACTTGGCCGGAGTATATACAACTGTTGCAATATGCCCGTGAGAATAAAGCTGTCATCGCCCCGATTATTGTAAGTTACTTGTTTGATGACGGCAAAAAACCGGAGCCTACCACGCAACAACAATATGAAAACAGCTTGGCTATCCTATTGATTAGCTCCGTGATGCAGGAAGAATACCAGACAATTTATGACGAGGTGATCAAAGAGTATGGCACTTCTTCTTTTGAGGCTTGGCAAATAGCAAGGCTGTTGTTTAAAGAGTTCTTAGCCACGTTATAAGACATTATCATAGCTTCAAAATTAAATAACAAGACATGAAAGCTATTATTTTCTTAGCTATGTTATCACTTGTAATTTGCCTATCGTGCAATAAAGAGAATGTCAATGCAGGTTCAAGCGATTTAAAATTAAAATTGATAACCATAGCCGGTACGACAGCGCAGGGCGATGAATCAGATGATAATCGCGTCATCGCTGTTCTGGATATAAAATCCTATAATGCTAAAACCGGAGAGGTGATTTTTTACAATAAACTGCCGAATAATATAGGCGACTGGCAAAATAACCGATATCATGTAAATGTGTACGCAAATAACGATACCCATTTATTTACGCTGACTTATTCAAATTCTTTTTTCAGTCACCTGTATAACGAGCCTGTCCTGTATTATTCGTTACTGGACAACAGCGATATACCGGGCCTTACCACAAAGAAAAATAGGTGGTATATGCTAAGTGGTTATCCGTATGGCAAAGTAATAGGCTCCGAAACCATAACTGATGATGAACAATGGGAGAATTTTCAGAAAATAGAATCCGAATGGAATTTGTTCATTGATGAATTAAAAAGAACCGGGAAGTATATTAATTAGCTTAATCAACAGTATCCCCGCCGTACTATCGACGGGGATATGTTGCGAATGGTAAAAAGAAACCTATTTGCCTCGTACCCGGACGGTGCGAGCACCGGATCCGTTCGGTACCACGTATTGCCCCTGCCCGTTCTTTTCAAACCCGGCAAGCGCAACGTCGCCACCGGTCTCCGTGCCTTGCTTGGTTATCCGAAGTAACGTATTCGGTGTATGCTCATCTGCTCCCGCCAGCGTGAGTGTGACCTCGCCGGTCTTGGTGTTATAGGACACTTCGTCAATTTTGCCCGCATCGGCATTTATCCAAAGGCCAATGGGAGCCAGATAGACCCGCGACCGTGCAGCCGAGGTGATTTTTGTGCTGACCAAATCGCCTTTTTCGGAGAGGCTTCCACTGAATGCCAACCAGCCGAATTCGGGATGATTTACGATGTAGGTGCCTGAGTTGACGGCATAGCCATAAAACCCACAGCCATAGTCACCGGCGTAGCCATCGATGGCCAGCGTGGAGGGATAGGAGTGAAAGGCTGCCGGCCCAAAACCGTCTTCGGTAATATTGGCTAACGCCCCCATGGCACCGGCGTGACCTACGCGAAGCAGGTAAAAGTCGTCCGGATGGTCGCGGTAATGGGTAAGCACGGGGATGGCGTTCAGTCCAGAACCATAGTGGTGCAGCTGACGCTCAATGCGGGAAAGCTTCCCGCCATATACGAAATCCCAATACCGCCGCGCGCTGCCGTTGTACCCCCAATGGGGAACGGTGGGCATATAGGCGAGGATGGCATTAAGCGTGACCATCGATTTTTCATCCATGCCGAAGTAGCGCGACCATAGGTATACTTCTTCCTGGCCGGTGGAGTCCCATGGCATCTCGCTGCCGAAAGGGTACGCCTGCTGCTCCCAACGGTCGGCCCGCTTGCGCATGGCTGCTTCCATTTCACTGGCCATTTCGGTAAGCCCTTCGGCCTTCAGGTCGTTGAGTACCAGTAAAAAAACCGAGCCTTCCATGAGACCAAACCGCGTGTAATAGGGCGCATGCTTCATCATCGCCATAGTGGTGTGGAACGCGTTTTCAAGCGATTGCTTCCAGGGGATATCATCGGCGTAGCCCACATGGTATCTGCCCAGGCGATACATCGTCCAGTAAGCCGCAACCACGTGCGGATAGTTATACGATCGGCCCGGATCGTCGGCTTCCTTTTTCTTCCAGGCCGACCACCCACGGAAGGGGATGCTGTCTACGTAGGTGCCTTTCGGCATGGAGTCGGGCTCATAATAGAACATGCTTTTCTTTACCGCATATTTTAGTGGCCCATCCTTGTACTGGATGCCGCCCCAAAGCGTCTCATTAACAAAGCGCTTCAGTTTTTCGACTTCCGCCTTGTTCGGCCGCAACACTTGCTTCATCATCGCAGCCAACCAGCTGCCTGCACCGGCCTCGTCGCTCAGTCCGACAAACCAGGCGCGATTTTCCTGCGTAAGCTTCCGTTTGACGTCATAGTCGTAGTTGATGATCGAAGGGGCGCGTCCAAAGGGGTCGCGTTGGTCGTCAAACCATTGCTCAGTGGTAAGGAAATGTCCGAGCTTATCTACCGTTTCCTTTTCGGGGCTAATGACCTTGTAGTTGATGGTTTGCGTCAACCCATCGGCATACGTGACCGTGAGCCGGGAACGGCCCCAGGTATTGCCCGCAATCTCATAGGTTTCCCATCCATGTTTGGTTTTCTTGCCGCGTTTGATGGTTAGGGAGCCGGCAGGATAGGCTGCAACCGATTTCACCTTGCTGCCGTAATTCAGGAATAGCTTGGCCGTTATGTCTTTCGGGACGACATAGCCAGGCACGCCGACAGCGACAGGGCGTTTTTGGTTAATCAGCTCGTCTTCGATTTGGCGAACACTTGGCGCCAGGGCGAATTTCAGTGCGAATGATTTGCTTTGTCCCGCCTTGAGCAGCGTAGAAGTCGGCTCGTTCCACTGCGCTACGCCTTTCCATTCGTCGGCTGCATACGCCTTACTATGGATCATCCATTCGTGGAAGCCCTCGAAAACGATGCCGCGCGGCGTTGGATCGTCATTCAGCGGGTGGTACGCTTCAAATGGTGCATTTTCATGGGGAAGAACAAGCAATACAGGCCCTTTGCCATGAAGCCTGTTTACTTGTAGATAGCCCGCATCCATACCGATGTAAGGATCAAAAAACACATTGTCTGCATGCGCTTCATCGAGGTGCTTCCCTTCCAGAATATTATTAAAAATCAAGGGTATACCCAATGCGCCGATTTCAATGTCATGTGTCGTCTTGTTGGTCAGTTCGAAACGCAATATCAAATGGCCATCATCGTTTTGCCAAAAACGCTTTACGGCTAAGGGTACATCGTTTGGGAGTGTAGGAGCCAGATCTGCCGCAGCAAGTATACTGCCACTTGCAGACAGGGGAATGACGGGCGCTCGTTTAGCAGCACTCGAAAACGATTGCCAGTCGCCACTGGCACCGGTGCGGACTCGGAAATTGATGTCGCCTAATTGGTATAATCCGTCTTTTGCGCGGACTTCCAATCGCTCGTCCGGTGTGTAATCAAACGCTGTATCGGCCAATGGTGTAAGTCCTGCCACGGTCTGGGAAGCTTTGACGAGCTTCAATTTCAATGGCGCTATGTCAAATTCGGAAACGCCTTGTTCAAGGCCCAAGGTTGATGGAAGATCGGCAATGCGCTCCCATGGCGACTGTGCCAAGCTTTGAGATCCAATAAGTAAAGAGGCAAGTAACAGGAAACTTCCACTACCCAGGTGTTTCAATAAATCTTTTTGTCTTTTCATCATGGTGTATACTTCATAACAAATGTAAGTATGACATTTTTAAAATTCTTGGCGATATTTGCTTGATTGTACTTATATCTTAGCCAGAAACAAAAATAGGCCTAATTTAGGAGCTGTAATGCCTTTTTCGGGATAACGGAAGTCCGTGGACAAATTTTTACCTATTTCGCCTAGTTAATTTTCGGTTTGCATCTGCGAATATGTTGTTAGTCTGGCGATAGGCGACGGCTTATCTTTGTCATATAAGATGTCATATTGACGTTTCTTTCATAACCAATTGTACCCAATTGTAATTGGGGCCATCATTAGCTGCTAACATATCAAAAATAGGCCTAATGATTACCATATTAAGTGTTAAAATAACGTGAATTATGATTTTAATAACCAAGCAATTAACTAATGTATGAAAAAGCTATCCATTTTCTTTGCTTTCCTATGTGTATTCGTCACCCAATTAGGATTAGCGCAACAGCAAACCACCTTAAGGGGGAAAGTCCTGGATGAATCGGGCGTGCCGGTTGTGGGGGCTTCAGTCAATTTGAAAGGTACGCAGACCGCTACTTCAACTGATGAATCGGGAGATTTCGTCGTCCAGTACGTTTCGCCGGCTATCTTGCAGGTGACCGCTTTGGGGTTTGTGAGTCAAGAGTTTAGCCTCACCGATCAAACAACCTTAACCATTCAGCTGGTCGTGACAGAAGAAGCTTTGGAGGAAGTGGTGGTCGTGGGGTACGGCACGCAGCGAAAGGGAGAAGTGACCAGCGCCATCGCCAGCGTAAAATCTGAAGATTTTGTCAAAGGCACCGTACGCGATGCCGCTCAACTAATTCAAGGAAAGGTAGCGGGGCTTCGAATCACCACGCCTAATGGCGATCCGAACGCGACAACGCAGATCAACTTGCGCGGGCTCAATTCAATTAATGGTTCGCAGAATCCCTTGGTGCTGATTGATGGCGTGCCCGGAAACATTGCAACCGTCGCACCTGAAGACATCGAGTCTATCGACGTGCTGAAAGACGGTTCGGCAGCGGCTATCTATGGTACGCGTGCTACCGGCGGCGTTGTATTGATTACCACGCGCAAAAACAGGAGCGCCGAGCCGCGTTCTTCGATTGAATACAATAGCTATGCCAATGTACAGACCATCTTTCGGAAACCGGAAATGATGGATGCCAATGACTACCGGCGGTTGATTGCGGAAGGATATGATTATGACGATTATGGTGGCAATACCAATTGGCTTGACGAGATGTTGCAGAATCCGGTCAGCCACAATCACAACCTCACGTTTTTCGGCGGCAGCTCGCGGACAAATTTTACCGGTTCGCTGAACTATCGGGGCTGGGAGGGGATATTGCTGAAGACCAATCAAGAACGGCTAACCGTGAGGGCCGACCTCAACCATGAGATGTACGATGGCAAGCTGCGGACAAATATCCAAGTCATCAATCAAAGCCTTTCGGCCAAGCAAGGTGGCGCAGGCGGCTGGGCTTGGCGGCAAGCTATGATTCGGAATCCGACGGACGAAATCAGGAATGCTGATGGAACCTGGAAAGAAGGAGACGCGTATATGTACGACAACCCGTTGGGGATTACTCACGAAACAATCAACGACCGCATTTTCCGTGAAACCCGTTTCAGCGGTTCGTTGGATTACCGGCCCATCGGTGACCTGAGTTTGAAGATGCTGCTGTCGCGGGTGGTAAACAACAACCTTACCGGTAACTCGACGACCTTCCAGCACGTCAATACGACTAAAAATAACCTGAATGGAACGGCCAATCGCTCGACCATCTCGAATACCGAAGACCTGCTGGAACTGACGGCCAACTACAACAAGACGTTCGGCGATCACCGTTTGACCCTCTTGGGCGGTTATAGCTATCAGCACAACGTGGGCGAGTTTTTCAACGTATATAATTTCGACTTCCCAAACGATGACTATTCGTATAACGAACTGGAAGCCGGAGCCGCACTGCGGCGTGGCCAGGCGACCATGGCCAGCAACAAGGACATGTGGAAGCTGATCGGTTTCTTTGGTCGGGTCAATTATTCCTGGAAGGAGCGGTACATTGTTACAGCAAGCGTGAGGCGGGAAGGTTCAACCACGTTCGGCGAAAACAACCAATGGGGTACGTTCCCAGCATTCTCCGCAGCTTGGAATGTGGGTAATGAAGACTTCATGCAGCCTGTCGGATTTATATCGGACCTTAAGTTGCGTGCTGGCTTTGGGGTGACGGGGACCATCGCTTCCTCACCTTACCAGTCACAAACCAGCTATAATTTCGACTGGACCCAAGGTGCATTCATCAACGGCGAATGGGTACAGGGATTTGTGCCTGCGCGGAATTTCAACCCTGACCTGCGCTGGGAAAAAAAGGAGGAGTGGAACGTTGGCCTGGAGTTCGGGCTATTCAATAATCGCGTGACCGGTGCGCTGGACTACTATACGCGCAATGTAAAGGATCTGCTGTACAATTTTGGGGTGCCTACCCCGCCGTTCTTGTACAGCAGCATGATGCTGAATGCCGGGGAAATGCAGAATTCAGGCTTCGAGGCCCTGGTGAATGTACGGGCGGTGGACAATGGGAGCTTCAAATGGAATACGAATGTCGCCTTTTCGACCAATAGGAACAAACTCGTCAACCTTTCCAATGACCAGTTCAACGTGACCACGGAGTTTTTCGATTGGGGACATACTGGAGAGCCTATACAGGTGTCCACCCACCGGGTAAGGGTCGGCGGGCCGATCGGCCAATTCTTCGTGCTGAAGAGTGTCGGATTGGATGACGACGGGAAGTGGCTGGTCGAAAGCCGGGAAGGCGAGACCATCCCGATTGGCGATGCCACGCCGGAAGACCGGCAATATTATGGAAACGGAATACCTAAATATAACCTGGGATGGAACAATACGTTTAATATTCAGCGCTTCGATATTGCAGTGAATTTCCGCGGTGCGTTTGGCCATCAATTGCTGAATATGCAGCGCCTATACTATGAAAACCCCGTAAACAAGGCGTACAACGTGCTGAAAACGGCTTACGACCCGGTATATGGCAAGCAATTGAACAACGATCTGGTGTACGTATCCCACTATATCGAAGATGCCGATTACCTGAAAATCGATAACGTCACGCTGGGTTATACCTTCAAACCGGATGCGATCAGGGGGATAAGCAACCTGCGCCTATACGTTTCCGGGCTCAATCTCTATACCTTCACCGGGTATACCGGAATTGATCCCGAAGCGGTGAACATGGGCATTGTTGAGGACGGCATGGGCGGGGCTCCTCAAAACTTCACGTTTTCGCCGGGCATAGACCATCGCGATAAATACCCCAATACGCGGACGTTTACCCTCGGATTAAATGTTACTTTTTAATGATTACTGAATTAAGACTGATATACTCATGAACACGAAAATAGTAAAAATCGGCGCGCTCATCGCCCTGCTGCTTGCTGGGGGCTTCAACTCGTGCACGAATTTGGATGAGGAGGTATATTCTGAAGTGCTTGAGCGGAATTTTCAGCCAACGGAGCGTGATCTGCCCTACATTCTGGCTCCCGTTTACGCACCGTTCCGGACCCTGATGTTTGGTTGGCAGGGATATTTTGACCTGCAAGAAGAGTCTGCCGACATTATTATTACTCCTGTGAGGCCAAATGGATGGGATGATGCGGGTACCTATCGCCGGATGCATCAGCACAACTGGACGTCCGAACAGTGGCAACCAACCAATACGTGGAATCAAGCGTATTCGGCAATCAGCCGGGCAAACCGGGTCATTATGCAGATCGAAGACGGTGCATTGCCATTGCCGGAAGACGTGGGCAGGGACGCTATCGCCGAATTGCGGGCCGCTCGTGCACTGGCTTACTACTTGTTGTTGGACAACCATGGCAATGTGCCCATTGTAACCGACTACCGGGATGACTCGTTGCCCGAACAAAGCACGCGGCAGGAAGTTTACGATTTTGTGATCACAGAACTGACCGAGGCATTGCCGCTGCTGTCGGAAGAAGTCGCCCCGATGTACGGACGCATGAACCGGTGGGCAGCCAAGGCACTGCTTGCTAAGATTTACCTGAATGCGGAAGTATACATCGGTACCCCACAATGGAATAAGGTCATTGAAGAAACAGATGAAATCATCACAAGCGAAGCCTATTCATTGGATATGAATTACTCCGATGTGTTCACCTACACCAATGAGAACTCGGGCGAAATCATTTTTGCGGTACCCTACGATGAGATTTATGGCACAGGCAACCAAATCCATATGAAAACCCTCGATCCGTTGAGCCGGTTGGTGTATGCGATGGCTGCGGGCCCTTGGGGTGGTAACTGTGCGGTACCTCAATTTATCGACACGTATGATCCCGAAGATAGCCGCTTATACGATACGTGGATACAGGGCCCCCAATACCACGCTACCACAGGCGAGGAAGTGATCAACTATGTCAAGCACGTGCCGGGTATCGGTGGTGATGGCACCGTTGCGCCAAGTAACGCCGGTTACCGCATCGGGAAGTATGAAATAAAAAAAGGAGCTACGGGCAGCTTGGATAACGATTATCCCATGTTCCGTTATGCCGATATCCTCATGATGAAAGCAGAGGCTTTGCTGCGCACGGGTGACGCGAATGGTGCGGCAGCACTCGTCACGCAGGTAAGGCAGCGTGCTTTCAAGGATAATCCCGATAAAGCTACCGTTACGGGGGCGCAGCTCGGACAGGGAAGTAGCTACAACTACGGCTGGCAGGATACGGACGGTTCTGTGGATGCTGTAAACGGTGGCACTGATATCGAGTACGGCCGATTCCTCGACGAGCTCGGCTGGGAGTTTGCCGCCGAAGCACATCGCCGGCAGGATTTAATCCGTTTCGGCGTTTTCCAAACGAAAACATGGTTTAATCACCGGCCCCATCCACAGGCTCAAACCCGTACGCTTTTCCCTATTCCGTTTGCTGAGCTGACAAAAAATCCGAATCTTACACAGAATCCGGGATATTAATAAAGTATAGGATGATTCATAAAGAGCCATGCAGCACATCCGCCGCATGGCCCTTTTTATGACGTCGGTGGCCAGTGTCCGCCTTTGCTTCGACGATCGTGCGTGGGGCAGATGCTTGTCGATCAGACTTGTTATCCGGAGGAATATTAGTAATTTCGGCATCTCGAAATAATACCAGAAGATACTTACTATAAACATCAAAAGCACTATGCTTCGCTATTACCTGTTTTTTGTATGCTTGTCGCTTTTTTATGCTGCCACCGCTCAATATGCGATTAAAGGCAGAATAACCGCAGATAGCGGCGGAATCCCCCGAGCCAGTGTACAGTTGCTAAATTCAAATTTGGCTGCTTCGACGGATGAAAACGGGGACTTTGCCCTTGAAGGTGTTCCGTCAGGCAGGCACCTATTGCGGGTAAGCGCCTTGGGCTATGCCGCAGAAAACCGCACTGTAACGGTCAATGGAGACGTCATTGTCGATATTCAATTGGCCAGCGTCGAAAACCGGCTGGATGAAGCGATCGTGACGGCACATAAAATGGAACATGACCCCCATGATATTCCTGCGAGTTTATCGGTGGTTGGTGCGAAGGAAGTTGAGCAGCAGTATATTTGGAACATCATGGATGTGGCGGCGGTGGTACCAAACCTGAATATCGCCAATCCTGGCGACAACCGGAATGTTGCATCCATCCGCGGCATCACCACGACGTCCTACAATCCTGCCGTGGCTACTTATGTGGATGGCGTAAATCAATTCGGGCTCGATACTTATATACCGTACCTGCAAGATGTGGAGCGTATAGAAGTGCTGCGTGGTCCGCAGGGCACGCTGTATGGTCGTAATGCAATGGCTGGGGTCATTAATATCGTTACGAAGCAGCCAACGAATAACGTGAGTGGATTAGCGGAGGTAAATCTGGGGAATTATGGACAGCAGCGATACCTTCTGGGAATACGCATGCCGGTCTTGAAGGACAAATTGTTCTTTGGGGCTTCGGGTATGTTTAACGGGTTGGACGGTTTCTACACCAATGATTTCGACGGTTCGCACTATGACAAACAACATACCGTCTTTGGTAATTATTACCTAAAATATTTGCCCAACACACAATGGGCGATGACATTAAATGTAAAACACGTTTCGAACCGAAACAATGGGGCTTTCTCACTGATCATGGGGCTTGACGATGCTTTTGAACATCCATTTCGCCTGAATCAAAACGCCAAGACCACGATGGTTGACGAGTCGCGCAATGTGTCGCTGGCTATCAACCATTTCGGCCAGGCGCTCAACGTTAGCGCACAAACGGCCTTCCAGTCTAACTACCGGTATTATCGAGATCCTATCGATGGCGATTTTTCGCCCCTGGATGCCGTTTCGATAATCAATGATTACGGCAAAGATTGGAATAATGTACGTGTATTTACGCAGGAAGTCAAAGTCTCTTCGTCGCCGTCAAAACATGCCTTGATGAGCTGGACGGCGGGTGCATTTTTGTTTCATCAGGATGCTCCCACGAAGCAAGGAACGTATTTTGGTGCGGATGCCGGAATGATGGGAGAAGGTACGCCGACCCACGCTACAAGCGTATTGACGAACTCGGCGATCAATCGGGGAGCTGCAGTTTTCGGCCAGATTGGCTTCCGGTTTGAAAGTGGGGTGGAGCTCCAAGCGGGGCTTCGCTATGATTACGAGCACGCACAATTGGATGCCCGAGGAGAATTCCAGCCCGATGGCGGAGAGTTGGTGGTCGTGCAACCGGATACGGCGGCATCGGCTAATTTCAATGCTTTTACGCCGAGCGTGAGTATTAAATATGCATTTGACGAAGCACATCACCTCTATGGTAGTTATGCCCGTGGCTTTCGGGCTGGAGGGATTTCGCAATTATCGTCCGACCCAGGCGAGGCTTCTTTGCGATCGTTTGCTCCGGAGTATAGCAATAATGTCGAAATCGGCACCAAGAATTTATTATGGGACCGGCGTTTGGAGCTGAATCTGGCGGTGTTTTATTCACGGGTCAATGACGCTCAAGTCCCTACATTAGTTTTGCCGGATGCGGTTACGGTAACGCAAAATACGGGCCGCATGGAAAGTATGGGCGGCGAGCTGGAGGCGACTGCCCGCGTGGTGCGTCACCTAAGTTTATGGGGCAACGTCGCATTTACCCGTGCGCGCTACCTCGACTTGAACACGGCGGGCAATGGAGGCAATGTGCAGCTAAAGGGTAACCGGCCGGTATTTACGCCAGATTGGACTGCCTTTTTGGGAGCGCAGTATGTGGTTCCCGTCGATAGGACCAAACGGCAACAGTTGCAACTGGGCGCCTATGCAAAATTTTTCGGTCAACAGTATTTTACCGTGGAAAATACCCTGGGACAGGGGGCTTACAGTCTGCTCAATGTCAATATCGGTTATTCCCTGATGGGTTATGAACTGATATGCTGGGGTCAGAACCTCGCGAATAAACGCTACATCGACTACGCTTACGACTTCGGTTTTGCTGCCGTGCACATGGGCAGGCCGGCTACTTATGGCCTGACGCTCCGGAAACGGTTCGGGCTTTAGTTCAGAGCGTCATAAACTTCTGCCGATATTCGGTGGGGGTCATGCCGACAAATGTTTTAAACTGTTTATTGAAATTTGAGAGTGTGTTGAAGCCTGATTCATAACAAATTTGTGCGATGCTCCTGGCCTCCTCCGTGGCGAGCAGTTTGCACGCATGCCGGATGCGGAGCTCTGTGAGAAAGTACGAAAATGATTTACTCGTTTTCATGGTAAAATACCTGCTGAATGAGGTGGGGGTCATATTCAACAGCGAAGATACTTCTTCCAACGTGATTTTGTGCTTGAAACGTCTGGCGGCATAGTTGTATACCGTATTGATGCGGTTTGTCTCTACGTCCTTTAACTGGTAATAAACGGCATCATCATGGAGCAGTCGATATTCTTTGCTTTTGGAAAGCAGGTCGAGTATCCTGAATAACTGGATGATACTTTCCAAACCGTGCAGGTGGACAAGCTCGACCATCAATTGGATGGTCGTTTGCGCGGTTTTTCCATAAAGCTCCATTCCACGCCTTACCTTTTCAAGCAATAGTTTCAATTGCGCAAATTCTTCTTTATCAATCAGCGGGCTAAGTGCTGTTGCATTGAAGTAAATCACCAAGCCTCGGCTGTTCTTTTCGC
Source organism: Parapedobacter sp. ISTM3 (assembly GCF_016533505.1). Classification (NCBI taxonomy): domain Bacteria; kingdom Pseudomonadati; phylum Bacteroidota; class Sphingobacteriia; order Sphingobacteriales; family Sphingobacteriaceae; genus Parapedobacter; species Parapedobacter sp. ISTM3. The sequence continues at coordinate 419,629 of NZ_JAENGN010000001.1, forward strand.
TGCAGGGGTCAAAGTAACACTCATCGCTTCGCCAAAGATGCGGAATATTGGGGCCAAGAAATGTGAGGTCGCCACTATCAAACGGTTTGACCGTGTTGCCGACGAATTTGGTGCCCGTGCCTTCGAGCACTAAAAAGAGCTGGTACTCCATATGGGCATGCCAGGTCGCATCAAAATGCCTGTCGTGGAGTTCGCGCACAAAAAACACATTGGACTCGGGTATCCGCGTCTTTTGTATGGCGGTTTTTTTTAAGGTGACGTTCATGATGGTTTATCTTTGGTTGCTGCATACAGCAGCGATTGTTCGATACGTTTACGCCACACTATTCTTCACATCGTCATGGTGTAGAGCGTATATATCCAAATCTAATAAACGGAAGCTTATCCCGATTATTGTAATGAAAATGTTAGCTAATTATCCAATAACGCTACGTAAGTATTGTAGAATGGATAAAATACAGTCAGTATTTGTTAATTAATAGGTGTGTCAATGCGTTGTAAGCCCCTATCTTAGCACATACATAATAACCAATAACGTAAACAATTATTCGATTATGACATGCGTAATTATACATTCACCTATGGTGGCAAAATAAAATAAATTATTTTTTTATGGCTTTACATGTTAAACGAGGTGTAAGTACTTGGTTATGGGTATCCCCATTTACCACAAAAGAGGCCGGGTCGTTATTTGAAAAGATAGCGGCGCTCGGCTATGATGCTGTGGAAATCGCTGTGGAAGATCCACAATTGGTTGATACCCAAGCTGTGAAGGAAATGCTGTTTAGGAATAACCTGGAGGCGGTTATCTGCGGGGCATTTGGCCCAACGCGCGACTTGACCAATGATGATGAGCGTTTGCAGCAAACCGGACTCGCTTATATCGAAGAATGTTTGAATATAGCGGATGACTTGGGAGCCCGGTTTGTTGCCGGTCCGATGTACGCTGCCGTAGGAAAGGCCCGGATGGTGCCCGCTGAACAGCGGGCTATCGAGTGGGAACGGGCGGTAACGAACCTGCGGACGGTATGCGAGCGTGCTGCGGCAAAAGGGCTGCAGATAGCCTTGGAACCGTTGAACCGCTTTGAGTCGGACTTGATCAACAATGTGGACGATGTGCTGCGCCTTATTGACGATATTGGCCACCCTGCCGCAAAGGTGTGCTTGGATATGTTCCACATGAACATCGAAGAGCCTGATCCGGAGGCCGCTATCCGCAAAGCCGGTGACAAGCTGATTCACATGCAGGTATCCGAAAATTACCGGGGTACACCTGGTACAGGAAATGCCAATTGGGATGCTTATTACCGTGGGCTGGCAGCAATTGATTATCGGGGGACCGTATCCATTGAGAGCTTTACGCCGGAGAATAAAGAGCTGGCAGCAGCCGTGTGTATTTGGCGTAGTTTGGCGGATAGCCAGGATGCTTTTGCCCGTGATGGATATGCGCATTTAAGTAAATGGATAACAGGTTTTTACAATTAAATAAAAGAAATAGATTATGATCAGCAAAAAGCCAATTAATGTAGCGATTGTCGGCTTAGGTTTCGGGGCAGAGTTCATCCCCATTTACCAGCAACATCCGGATGCGAATATGTATGCCATCTGCCAACGGAATGAGGAAAGTCTGAATAAGGTGGGCGATGCCTTTGGTATAGCAAAACGATATCGCGATTACGACGAATTGCTAAAGGATGACCAGATTGACGCAGTACACATCAATACCCCCATTCCCAACCATGCCGAGCAGTCATTAAAGGCACTCCGGGCAGGCAAACATGTGGCTTGTACCGTGCCAATGGCCACCACGGTGGATGAATGCCGGCAATTGGTGGAGGCCGTTGAAGAAACCGGCTTGACCTACATGATGATGGAAACGGTTGTTTATGCCAGGGAATTTCTTTTTATGAAGGAGCTATATGAAAAAGGTGAGCTGGGCAAGCTCCAGTTTCTAAAGGCCAGCCATCAGCAGGATATGGACGGGTGGCCGGACTATTGGCCGGGGCTGCCCCCGATGCATTATGCCACCCATTGCGTAGGGCCTGTACTGGGGCTTACACGTAGTGAGGCTGAGTATGTATCATGCTTCGGTTCGGGGACCATCAGGGAAGCGTTGCATCACTACTACAATTCGCCTTTTGCTGTAGAAACGGCTCACATTAAGTTCAGAAATTCGGATTTGAGCGCGCATGTATACCGTTCGCTGTTTGATACTGCCCGTCAGTACCGCGAGAGCTTTGAGGTGTACGGCTCGAAGAAAGCGGTGGAATGGCCGCTTATAGAGGGGGAGCCTTTGGTCGTGCATACGGCTAAGAAGCCCGAACCCGAAATCCCTGAAGAAGTGATATGCCCTGATTTTGCACATTTGCTGCCTGAGCCGATCCAGCACTTTACCACCGGAGGTGTGTATGATGAAGGTGAGAACCAACATTTGTCTTTTATTCAGGGCGCAGGTCATGGTGGATCTCACCCGCATTTGGTACACGAGTTTGTCAGTGCGTTGGTGGAAGGCCGACAGCCGTTCCCAAATGTGCGGCAATCCGCTAATATCACTTGTGTGGGGATTTTGGCACATGAGTCTGCTTTGAAGGGCGGCGAAATCATCCGGTTACCGGAGTTTACCTTATCAAAGTAATGGCGTATCCGCATGAGGTCGTCTTTTAATGTCAATAAATGTCAATCAAACAATAAAATGAATAAGTTAATTAGAATCGGGCTATTGTTACTGACCCCCTTGTTCTTTTTGAACTGCGGTGGCCAAAAAAACAAGGACGATGGTCCCCGGCGGCTTGAGTTGTTCTTTCTGGGCCACGCCAGTAAACATCATGATTCGGAATTATTGGCCGACATCTTAGCCCAAGCGTATTTCCCCGAAGGGATCAATATCACGTATTCTGTAGACCCCGATGATCTTACACGTGAGGATTTGTACCGGTACGATGGATTAATTGTGTACGCTAACCACGATTCCATCAGCCCCGCGCAGGAAAAGGCCTTACTGGATTATGTGGCTTCCGGTAAAGGGTTCATTCCTTTACACTCGGCTTCATTCTGTTTTCGCAATTCGCCAGAGGTGGTGGCGCTCATCGGTGGGCAGTTCAAAAGCCATGGCGGCGGCGCATTTTCTGCTGAAATCGTGATGCCAGACCACCCGGCGGTGGAAGGTGTGGAGCCTTTTGAAACCGAATGGGACGAAACTTATGTGCATGATAAAATTGCCGATGACATCGTGGTGTTGATGGAGCGTGTGGATAGTACGCATCGTGAGCCGTATACCTGGGTGAAGGAATATGGAAACGGCAGGGTATTCTATACGGCATTTGGCCATGATGAGCGGACATTCCGTAATCCGGGATTCCTTCAGTTGGTAAGAAGCGGTATCCGATGGGCCGTTGGGGAAGAAGCGGTCAAAAAAATGGAAGAATATACCATTGCGCAACCTACCTATGAAGCGGGGAGGATGCCGAACTATGAGCGCCGCGATCCGCCACCGAGATACCAGCACCCATTGAGCCCCGAAGAGTCGCAGACCCTGATACAAGTGCCAGTGGGCTTCAGACTGGAATTGTTTGCCAGTGAACCGGATATTAAAAAACCCATCGCGATGGATTGGGACGAAAAGGGAAGATTATGGGTGATTGAAACCGTTGACTACCCCAATACCGTACGGAATGACAAGGGACAGGGCGATGACCGCATCACCATTTGTGAAGATACCGATGGTGATGGCAAAGCAGATAAGTTTACGGTGTTTGCAGAGGGATTGAACATCCCGACGGCATTTACGTTTGTCAACGGCGGGATCGTAGTGGCGCAGGCACCTCATTTCCTTTTCTTGAAAGATACCGATGGAGACGGCAAGGCCGATGTGCGCGAAGTGCTGATAGACGGCTGGGGTACGTACGACACCCATGCCGGACCGTCCAATTTGCGGTATGGCATGGATAACAAAATCTGGGGTACGGTGGGTTACTCAGGTTTCGAAGGTACGATAGGAGGCCAGCCATTCAAGTTCGGCGCAGGCGTGTACCAATTTGACGGTGAAGCCAAACAATTTGAGTATTTGGGCAACACCTCCAACAATACGTGGGGGCTCGGGTTTTCCGAGGAGTTCGACGTTTTTATCTCTACGGCCAACAACGAGCACAGCGATTTTTTTGCTATTCCGGCACGCTATTATGAAAAGGCCAACCTGCATGAACGGGGTATCGAGAAAATTGATGCGCATTACAACATGCATGTACTGACCAAAGACCTCCGGCAAGTGGATGTGCATGGCGGCTTTACTGCAGCGGCCGGCCACAGCTTGTATACCGCCCGTGCCTTTCCGCAGGAATACTGGAATAGGGTAGCATTCATTTCAGAACCCACGGGGCGGCTGGTGCATCGCCACATCTTGGAGCAGGTCGGTGCCGGTTTCAAGGAGAAAGGCGATGGCTGGAACATGATTGCCAGCGCTGATAACTGGTTTGGACCGGTAGAGGCTAAAGTAGGCCCGGATGGTGCGTTGTGGGTACTGGATTGGTATAACTTCATCATCCAGCACAATCCGACACCTGAGGGTTTTGAAACCGGGGAAGGTAACGCCTATATCGATCCGCTCCGCGATAATACAAAAGGGCGCATCTATCGGCTGGTTCATGAAGACGCCAAACGCTATAAGCCGCTTAAGCTGAATCCTGAGCGTACAAGCACCTTGGTGAATGGGCTGAAAAGCGATAATATGTTTTGGCGGCTTACCGCACAGCGGCTGCTGGTAGAGTCTGGCGGTAAGGAAGCCGCTGGCGACCTGCATAAGCTTATTCGGGATAGGTCTGTGGATGAGGTGGCCGTCAATGGTGCGGCAACTCATGCTATTTGGGCGTTGCATGGGTTGGGATTATTGGATGGGTCTGATGAAAGCAGCATTTCGGTGGTCATTGAAGCGTTGAAACATCCCGCACCTGGCGTGCGCCGGGCCGCTATTCAAACGCTTCCGGCAACTGAGCCCGATGTGGTGCAGCAACTTCTTGCGTCCGGTGTAACGCAGGACCCCGACTTGCGCGTGCGCCTGGCGGCTTTCTTAGCCTTGTCAGATGCGGCACCAACAGCGGAGATCGGCAGCGCCGTGTTTGAGGCTGCGCAGCAACCGGAAAATATTGGAGACAAATGGGTATCCCATGCACTGCTTATCGCAGGAACAGTACATCGGCAGGCCTTTATGGATGAATACCACCAGAAATTGGGACACCCGGATCTTTCCAACACCGACGGATCGCTGGGCGAACGTATTGTCGCAGGCAAGCGCATGACGGTACTTCCTTTGACCACCGAACGGGGGGGCACAATCGGCGGGCGGCAAATCCCTGACTTTGTTAATCAGGAGATAAGCTTTGTGGCCGATGTCCTGCCGGGTGAAATGCGCCGTGTTTTACTGGAGGGAGTGCTCATATCCCATGGCGACAACCGCGACGGGTATGCTGTGTTCCTTAAAGATGGCAAAATCTATTTCCAGGTCAATCAAAAGGGAAGAAAAGCCATCATCCATTCCGCGGATTCGTTACCCGGGCAGTTTAAGGTAAAAGCTTCGCTGCTTGCAGGCGGAAAGATGACCCTGACCGTGGATGACAAACAAGTAGCCGAAGGAAAGGCAACCGGTTTATTTGCCGAAATGCCGGGCGGGTTTATCCGCATAGGGCATAACCGTCAACGCCGTTGGGGTGATGATTCCCCCCGCATTGCGAATGTTGGCGACTACCCCGACGACTTTCACTTCACCGGTCGCCTGGAGAATACGCGCCTTGTCATTGTAAACACGCACGACGTTGGAGAGGGGGAGGCTGTTGCAGCCGATGAATCCATCACCATTAAAGCTGTCATCGGCGAAATGAAATACGATGTAACGAATTTTACCGCCAAGGCCGGACAGACGTTGAAAATCATCTTCGAAAATCCGGACCATATGCAACATAATTTGTTGGTACTGAAACCGGGAACACTCGACCGGGTGGGGCAAGCAGCGGATGATTTGGCCAAGCAGCCTAATGGCGTGGAATTGCAGTATATTCCCAATACGCCGGATGTATTATTCAGTACACCGCTGGTTAATCCGGAGGAACGTTATGAACTAACGTTTACGGTGCCTACCACACCCGGGGATTATCCCTATGTGTGTACGTTCCCCGGCCATTGGCGTATCATGCAGGGCGTCATGCGGGTGACAAGATAACAAGGTACAAGCCCCCTCTTGATTCACGTCCATCCAAGAGGGGGCTTTTTAACCCAAGCTTTAATAAGCCAATAAGCGCCCGCAAGCGATAATGGCCAGCCAAACGATGACGGAAAAGAAGGCGGAGATTTTGGCCGCAGAAGGCAGGTTTGGCTGAATTGTCGATTCGATTCGGCGGGAGATCAGCTTATGGAATACCCAGGCATTGAGACCCGCGATGCCCAATAGGGCCAATTTGAGGCGGAATGTCGGATCGGAAGCCAATGATGCAGCGTTGGTCATAAATAACAGTATTCCCGACGGAATAATAAGCAACAACCCTTTTGCCGACCAAGCCAGTAGGTAACGTGATAGCGCCGGAAACGGTAAATTCCTGGAGAACCCCAGCAGATGCAGGTCAATCAAAAACGCACCCCCTACAAGCATAATGATACCCACAATATGTGTAATTTCCAGAACCGGGTAAGCCCACAGGGACTGCCGGATACCGGATGCCAACGGCGTGCTTTCCAGCCACTCAAAGAAATGCGGCGATGTGTCAGCGCGCATTGGTTAACGTAGCTCGTATTTCTCGCCACCGATGAATATCCGTTCGGCACGCATTTCCGTCTTTTTGGTTTTATGGGGATAGGCGACTATCCGCAATGATGTGCCTTTTTTAATCATATCCGCAGAGACACCACGGGTTTTCATCCGGCTTGCGGGCGCCAGGTAAACTGTCCAGCGTGCTCCGTTGTATTTTACTTCAGCCAGTGCATGGGGGTTTTCGTAGATAGAATGCTCGATCGCTGACTGGAAATCCAATACTTTCGTTTGGTCATAATTGGCCCATCCATGGTGGAAGGCAGTGAACGATACGCTGAGCAAAAAGACCATTGCCAACGTAACCCTTTTTAGGTAAGTCATGGTTCGCGGGTTTTAATGTGAATAAAGCAACTTGATCCGAATACATAACAACCGGACAGTGAATTATGTTTCGCTCATCATTTATTAGTTGTTAATTTTTATTCCTTTTTGTCAGCGCTAAGAAGCTGTCAATATCCTAATCGTTACTCAATTTTATGACTTTGTAAAGATTGGCTTACATTGCAGGGGCTGACTGGTAGTTTTTTGCCAAATCGCTTATTTTTGGTTTGACACGTAAACGCATGTCCGGCCTCTACCTAATCGGAGCATAAGCTGAGATTATTGTTTCACCTTATCATATCTTACTTATGAAATCGCTACAACACTTCTTGCACCGTTTTGTCTGCTGTATGTTCGTTGCCGGTACTTTATTGAGCTGTAAACGGAATATTCCCGTTCCTTTGCCCTCTCCAGAAACGTTACATACCGTCACCTTTAGATTAACCGGTTTTGAAGCTGATGTCGTGCCCATGCGGGGGGCGGCGGCACGTCTGGCTTTTGGCGATCTACGCGCGCGTGGGTTGGCGCTGCGGAATATCGAACCCGGTATAGAGCCGCAGTATTTATACTATTGGTCTTTTAACAATGAAACGTTGGAACCGGATATCGCGATAGACGGGGCGGGAGCAGGGATTGCATTTGATGGGGCCGGGGCGTTGGATTTTGGGAGCGGCTTTGCGCTGGCCCCCTTTGAGGCAGGGCAGGCCTGGAGCATCCGCGGTCCGCAAATGGCTGAAATAAGCTTGCCGCTATATGGTGTTGAATCGCTGACTGCCTTTGCCTTTGACATCAGTAGTTCTAATACAGGGCCAAAGGATTTTATACTTACCTATTCCATAGACGGAGGAACCAGCTATGAAACGCTTAGTCCGACCAACCAATTCGAAAATATGGGAGCCCAGGTTCGCAATTCCTATTCGTTTGATTTGGGCACCTTGTCGGATTTTACCGGCGTACTGAAAATTAGGATGGAGTTTCTGCCGGGCGACCGTGAAGGTGCAGGCAATTACAATGAAAATACCGGGGTGGTGAAACTCGACAACATCCGTATTGCTGGCGTGTACAACGGTGAGCCTGTTGGCAATCCTTCGTTACCGGATATCCTGCATTATTTCATATTCGACGCTGACAATGGCGGTATAGCCAAACAGCAGCGGCTATCATTGGGCGAATTGCAAGGCGATGGTATGGTGGAGGTGATGTTGGCCGGAGGTACTTATGATATCGTGTTCCTGGCCTATCGGTCTAATGATGGAATACTGTTGCCCGACGAACTTGCTGATGCCAATGCGTTTTATTTTGGCCAGCACTTTACAGACGATCAAGCCATTACTTATGCTTCGCTTGTCAATAGGGTTGAGGTAACCGATGCCGATGAAGAGGCAACGGTGACACTGGGTAGGTGCTATAGCCTGGTGGAATTCGACTTTACGGATAGGGTACGTGACCTGCTTACGGTAAAAAAAATAGCCGTAACACGGCTGCATGATAATTACCTGTATACGCCGTTCGGTGCGCCGATAGCCTTGCCGATTACCGACGCGCACACCATGGTGTTCGACGGGTTTACGGATGCGGAAGATTATCGGATTGCTTTTCATCAATTTTTGGGAATGCCCACCGACACTCGCCATGTGCGTTATGAAGTGACGGCATACGATGAGGATGACGAATTGTTGAACAAGTTCAGCGTGGATGAGCATATTCTGAACAGTGTCCAATTGAAATTCAGTGGCCGATTGCTGGGGACGTTGGGCAGTATCAACGGATTTAACGTGGAACTTGATACGGAATGGCACGATAGGGTGGAAAGCAAGTTTTGATTAAAACGCTTCACTCAAGGATAGGTAGAATCCGCCCTGGCGTTTTTCTCCCGGGCGCTGTTCGCCCACGCCGTATTCTAATCGGACGCTGCTGTTGTGTTCCAAATCAAAAAAGTAGCGCAGCCCTCCACCATAGGACGGGATAAACCGGGCATTTTTAAGGCCGTCATGGTATGTGGAACCCGTGCCTGCGAAGGCAGCAACACCGACACGCGGATGGAAGCGGTAACGTAGCTCGCCTTGTGCGGCAAGTAAACTGCGGTCCCGGTAACGGCCCAGGTAATAGCCACGCATCATCATGTCGCCACCTAATTCCCGGTATACGTAAAAGGGTACTCGTGGGCCCAAGGTAGTCTCAAAGTGGCTGTTTAGCCCCAGTGTAAGCTGGTTAGTCAATGGAAAGAAAGCTCGTAGATCGATATCCACCGTGCTTCCTTTGAAATGGTGGCCACCGCCGATACCGGGCGAATAGGCATACTTCGCGCGTGCATAATAGCCTTTAGTGGTGTATGTGTTCCTATTGCGTGTGTCAAACAGCTGGGAGACGCCGATGAGGAGATGCTGCCCGCCCGTTTGGCCATAGGGCGGCGTCCGATCAAATATTCCATCTTCCTCTTTGTCAAAAAAAGTCAGATGCTCGTAAGCCAAGTTGAGTCCTGCGTAATAGTTGGGGGCCAACTTGCGCTCGCCCTCCAGCCGTATCCTTACCATACGTTGGGTTAAAACGTCTTGATTTTGTTCTAACGTCTGGTTGCCCAGCCCGTAAAAGTTGAAAGGGAAGTTGCGGAAACGTAATTCACTGGTGTAATGGTACAGATTGTCTGTCGTCCAGATATCTGACTCCAACTTAAGGTTGGTTTGCCGCTCGGTAGTGAATGTGCCAATAAATGTGAGATTGGAAGTACGGATTGCGTGGTCTGCCTTGTTTACATAAAAATTATAAACCCCCGCCAGACCAAATTCCAAGCCGGTTTCCTGGGCATATCCCAACGCGGGGACGACGATAAAGCCGGCTGACCGCGTGCTGTCTTTTTCGGGGGAAATAAACCGTTTCACCAGGGGATGCTCCCAAAGTCCCCTTCTTTCCTGTGCAAGGGCAGGCACGATGGCACACCCCAAACATAGGCCGATCAAATAGCGTAGAACAAATCTTATAATCATTTTGCGGAGCGAAGATAAGGATAAGAAGCGGAAATTGATGCGATATCACGCACGCCGGCAGGGGGATATCAGATTTTTGTAAATAATTTTTGTATTAAAACAAGTTTGTATATCTTTGCAGTCCCTAAGGAAAAGGGGTGTTTTTCAACGTTTATATTTAGTAACTAAACTAAGCGAGGCACGCCGAGTAGGGTAAAGAGGGAAAGTGGATTTCCTACGTTTTTTGAAGGTTTTTGCCTCCTTAGCTCAGCTGGTAGAGCAACTGACTTGTAATCAGTAGGTCGCTGGTTCGATCCCGGCAGGGGGCTCAAAGTTGGGGGGATTCCAGAGCGGTCAAATGGGACGGACTGTAAATCCGTTGCTTCGGCTTCGAAGGTTCGAATCCTTCTCCCCCCACCATAATAAGCGGAAGTAGCTCAATTGGTAGAGCGATAGCCTTCCAAGCTATAGGTTGCGGGTTCGAGACCCGTCTTCCGCTCGTAATGTGTTAACGAATGCTCTGTCAAACCATTAAAACGGTGAATTGGCGGGGATTTGGATTGTAAACACAAAAAGCCGATGTAGCTCAGCGGTAGAGCACTTCCTTGGTAAGGAAGAGGTCATGGGTTCAAGTCCCATCATTGGCTCGTAAGAGTAACTATATTCATACATAAAATTTTAAATTACTAATTCGCATAACAATGGCAAAAGAGAAATTTGACCGCAGTAAGCCGCACTTAAACATTGGTACGATCGGTCACGTTGACCACGGTAAGACGACTACTACCGCCGCGATCACAAAAGTACTAGCAGATAAAGGACTTTCTGAAGCCCGTTCTTTTGATTCGATCGACTCTGCTCCTGAAGAAAAAGAGCGCGGTATTACCATTAATACAGCACACGTTGAATATCAAACAGCCAACCGTCACTATGCGCACGTTGACTGTCCGGGTCACGCTGACTATGTGAAAAACATGGTTACTGGTGCTGCGCAAATGGACGGTGCGATTATCGTAGTTGCTGCAACTGACGGTCCGATGCCACAAACTCGCGAGCACATCCTGTTGGCTCGTCAGGTAGGTGTACCTGCGTTGGTTGTATTCATGAACAAGGTGGACTTGGTGGATGACCCGGAATTGTTGGATTTGGTGGAAATGGAAATCCGTGAGTTGTTATCGTTCTACGAATATCCAGGTGACGATATTCCGGTAATCCGTGGTTCTGCTTTGGGAGGTTTGAATGGCGAGCCTCAGTGGGTAGACAAGATCATGGAATTGATGGACGCTGTAGACAACTACATCCCGATTCCTCCGCGGTTGACCGATCTGCCGTTCTTGATGCCAATCGAAGACGTATTCTCTATCACGGGCCGTGGTACAGTAGCAACCGGCCGTATTGAGCGTGGTGTGATCAATACCGGTGACCCTGTGGAAATCCTGGGTATGGGTGCTGAGAACCTGAAATCAACGGTTACAGGTGTGGAAATGTTCCGCAAGATTTTGGATTACGGCGAAGCTGGCGATAACGTAGGCTTGTTGCTGCGTGGTATCGAAAAAACCGATATCCGTCGGGGTATGGTTATCTGCAAACCCGGTTCTGTTACGCCTCACACGGAGTTCAAGGCTGAGGTTTACGTACTGTCAAAAGCAGAGGGGGGCCGTCATACGCCGTTCTTTAACAAATATCGTCCGCAGTTCTATTTCCGTACCACTGACGTGACCGGAGAGATTGCGCTTCCTGACGGCGTTGAAATGGTTATGCCTGGTGATAACGTGACCATCACCGTGAAATTGATCAACGCCATCGCGATGGAAAAAGGTCTCCGTTTCGCTATCCGTGAGGGTGGTCGGACCGTAGGCGCCGGACAGGTGACTGAAATTATTAAGTAATTAAGTCCCTTTGGAATTTAATGTTCCACCGATTAGCTAATCAGTATATGTGCTGATTAGCTAATCGTGTCTAAAAAATATAAACGGGCATAGTTCAATGGTAGAATAGAGGTCTCCAAAACCTTTGATCTGGGTTCGAATCCTGGTGCCCGTGCTAACTCTTAACAGGACATGGCAAACGTACTTGAATTTATAAAAGACTCTTATACAGAGATGAGCCAAAAGGTCACTTGGCCCACTTGGTCACAGCTGCAAAGTTCTGCCGTGGTGGTGTTGGTAGCCTCGATTATCATTGCATTGGTCATCTTTGCGATGGATAAAGCGTCGAGCAACGTGTTGGAGTTGTTCTATAATATTGGGTCTTAATTGTTGGGGAAGAAGAAATGGCAGATCAAGGACTGAAATGGTATGTTGTACGGGCCGTAAGTGGTAAGGAAAAGAAAGTAAAACAATATATCGAAGCCGAAATAAATCGTCTCGGTATCAATCACCTTGTACCTCAGGTGTTGATCCCAATGGAGAAATATTATCAAATGCGCGACGGAAAGAAGGTCGCGAAAGAGCGTAATTTCTATCCCGGCTATGTGTTGTTAGAAGCAGCGTTGGATGGCGAGCTGGAACATGTGATTAAGAATATCAACAGCGTTGTCGGCTTTTTGGGCGATAAAGACGGTACCCCTATCCCGTTGCGTCCAGCGGAGATCAATCGTATTTTGGGAAAAGTAGACGAGATGTCAGAGCAGGGCGAACTGATGAGCGTACCGTTCTACGTTGGCGAATTGGTCAAAGTGAATGATGGTCCATTCAACGGATTTACTGGCGAAATTGAAGAGGTAAACGAAGAAAAGAAAAAGCTGAAGGTAATGGTAAAAGTCTTTGGCCGGAAGACACCGTTGGAATTAAATTATATACAAGTAGAAAAAGAATAACAGAACCGATAGGTTTATTTTTTTTCATTAAATATTGTAATAAAGATTTTTTTCGTACCTTTGCACTCCATTTTGGGGTGCAAAGGCAATTTAGCGCTTGGCGCTTCAAAATCTAAATGTTACGTTAAATGCTTCCAACTTACTAACAAACATTTATTAATTAAATCAACATCGTTAAAATGGCAAAAGAAGTCAGTGCGTTAGTAAAATTACAAGTGAAGGGTGGCGCTGCGAATCCATCACCTCCGGTAGGTCCCGCATTGGGTGCCAAAGGGGTGAATATCATGGAGTTCTGCAAGCAATTCAATGCACGTACGCAGGATAAGCCCGGTAAAGTACTGCCCGTTGTCATTACGGTGTACAGCGACAAATCGTTCGATTTTATCATTAAAACCCCTCCTGTTGCTATCCAGCTTATTGAAGCTTCCGGCTTGAAAGGCGGGTCTGGCGAACCGAACCGTAAAAAGGTCGGATCGGTTACCTGGGAACAGGTGGAAGCCATTGCCAAAGATAAGATGCCTGATTTGAATGCGTTTACACTGGAGTCTGCCATGAAAATGGTAGCAGGGACGGCACGCAGTATGGGAATTACCGTGAATGGTAATGCGCCCTGGAACAATTAATTAACGAAATCAGTTTTAAGAAAGTGGCAAGATTAACAAAAAATCAAAAAGCGGCACTATCCAAAATTGAAGTTGGTAAAGCGTATTCTTTGCAAGAGGCGGCTGCCTTGGTCAAGGATGTCACTACGACCAAATTTGATGCTTCGGTGGATATTGATGTACGCCTCGGCGTGGATCCCCGTAAAGCAAATCAAATGGTACGTGGTATCGCCACATTGCCACATGGTACGGGTAAGACCGTCCGTGTATTGGTGCTTTGTACGCCTGATAAGGAAGAAGAAGCAAAAGCTGCCGGAGCAGACCATGTGGGATTGGACGACTATATCAGCAAAATCGAAGGCGGATGGACCGACATTGATATCATCATTACTATGCCCAGCGTCATGGCGAAGGTAGGTAAGCTTGGCCGTATCCTCGGTCCTCGCAACCTGATGCCTAACCCTAAGACGGGTACCGTAACAACCGACATCGGTAAGGCGGTTGCTGACGTGAAGGCGGGTAAAATTGATTTCAAGGTAGATAAAACAGGAATTATTCACACATCTATTGGCAAGGTTTCTTTTCCACCGGAAAAGATTTATGAAAATGCCCTGGAAGTGTTGCAGACAATTTCCAAGTTGAAGCCTTCGGCGGCAAAAGGGACGTATTTCAAGAGCATTTACCTCTCCTCTACGATGAGCCCCGGTATTCAAGTAGAAACTAAATCAGTAGCAGGAATTTAATCATGAAAAGAGAAGAAAAACAAGAGATTGTTAAGGCTTTAGCTGAGCAGATTAAATCTTACGGCAATTTTTATATTACCGATACTGCTGATTTGACCGTGGCCACCGTAAATGGTATCCGCCGGAAATGCTATGATAAAGGCATTACCATGCAAGTGGTAAAAAACACGTTGATTAAGAAAGCCCTCATCGAGGCGGGAGTGGATGCCGAAGAGTTATTCGGTGTGCTGAAAGGGTCATCAACAATGTTGTTTTCTGAGACGGGTAACGCACCGGCTAAGCTGATCAAAGAGCTCCGGAAGGAGGGCGATAAGCCCGTATTAAAGGGTGCTTACATCGATGCCGCGGTATTTATCGGCGATGACCAAATTGATGCGTTGACCAAGCTTAAATCGAAAAACGAGCTTATTGGCGATATCATTGGATTGCTGCAGTCCCCTGCCAAGAACGTGGTTTCTGCTCTTCAATCTGGAGGCAACACGTTGGCCGGGTTGGTTAAAACTTTACAGGAACGAGGAGAATAGGGCAATACTCCCAATCAAAAAGCCCAATGGATTGTTAATAAAAGGTATTAAACAGTAAATTCAAAAATTAAAAATAAAATGGCAGATTTAAAAGCGTTTGCTGAGCAGTTGGTAAACTTAACAGTAAAAGAAGTTAACGAGTTAGCTCAAATCTTGAAGGATGAGTATGGCATCGAGCCAGCTGCTGCGGCAGTTGCTGTTGCTGGTCCTGCTGCAGGTGGTGATGCGCCTGCTGCTGTTGAGGAAAAGACTTCCTTTGACGTCATCTTGAAAGAAGCTGGCGGTCAGAAACTGGCTGTTGTTAAGCTTGTTAAAGATTTGACCGGTCTTGGCTTGAAAGAGGCAAAAGACCTGGTTGATGGCGCACCAAAAGAACTCAAAGCAGGAGTTGCTAAGGACGAAGCTGAAGCTTTGAAAAAGCAACTTGAAGAAGCAGGAGCTGTTGTTGAGATTAAGTAACGCTGATCATACAACGTACCTGAATGGGTTAGACTCTGACGTGTATTTCGTCAGAGTCTATTCCTGTTTATGACTTTTCCTTTATAGTCATATCCACGCTGTACACGGATGCCGCACACGCGGCAAAGAACAGCAAAAAACGCAGTTTAAATAGTTAAACTAAATTCTTATTCCCTTGGCAAACAAAAGTATTCACAGCGAAAGAGTAAATTTTGCAAGCAGTAAAAAGGTAATTGATTACCCTGATTTTCTGGATGTGCAATTGGAATCTTTCAAGGAGTTTTTTCAGCTTGAAACAACTTCAGACAACCGCCACCAGGAAGGGCTATTCAAGGTGTTTTCCGAGAATTTCCCGATCTCTGATTCAAGGAACATTTTTGTACTTGAGTTCTTGGATTATTTTATTGATCCACCACGTTATGGTATTCAGGAATGTATCGAACGTGGATTGACTTATAGTGTCCCGCTCAAGGCAAAGCTACGTCTGTCGTGCAATGACGAGGAACATGAAGATTTCGAGACCATTGTACAGGACGTTTATTTGGGAACCATTCCCTACATGACTCCTAAAGGAACCTTTGTCATCAACGGTGCCGAGCGTGTCATTGTATCGCAACTGCATCGTTCGCCGGGGGTGTTTTTCGGCCAAAGCCGCCACACCAACGGTACGAAACTGTATTCGGCCCGCGTCATTCCATTTAAGGGGTCGTGGATCGAATTCGCTACAGACGTCAATAACGTGATGTATGCATACATCGATCGTAAAAAGAAATTTCCGGTAACTACACTACTGCGCGCCATTGGCTACGATTCTGACAAGGACATTTTGGAACTGTTCGAGCTGGCTGACGAAGTGAAAGTAAGCAAATCCGGGCTGAAGAAATACGTAGGCCGTAAATTGGCAGCGCGGGTATTGAAGAAGTGGATAGAAGACTTCGTAGACGAAGATACGGGTGAGGTCGTATCCATTGACCGCAACGAAGTAGTGCTGGAGCGCGAAACTATACTGGAAGACGAGCATATTGATTTGATTATCGACGCAGGCGTGAAGTCTATCATCTTGACCAAAGAAGACACCGCAAACGCCGCCGATTATTCCATCATATATAATACCTTACAAAAAGATACGTCAAACTCGGAGAAGGAGGCTGTAGAGCACATCTATCGCCAACTGCGTAATGCCGAACCACCCGATGAAGAAACGGCCCGTGGGATTATTGAACGGCTCTTCTTTTCGGATAAACGGTATGACCTTGGCGACGTAGGCCGCTACCGCATCAACCGTAAGTTGCAATTGGATACTCCCGATGAGATTAAAGTGCTTACTCGTGAGGATATCATTGCTATTGTAAAATATCTCATTAACCTGATCAACTCTAAAGCTGAGGTTGATGATATTGACCACCTGTCTAACCGCCGGGTGCGTACGGTCGGCGAACAATTGTATTCGCAGTTCGGTGTAGGCCTCTCGCGTATGGCACGCACAATCCGTGAGCGGATGAATATCCGGGATAATGAGGTGTTTACTCCGACGGATTTGATCAATGCACGTACATTATCGTCGGTCATTAATTCGTTCTTTGGTACGAACCAGCTGTCGCAGTTCATGGACCAAACCAATCCGTTGGCTGAGATTACGCATAAGCGTAGGCTGTCTGCGCTCGGCCCTGGTGGACTGTCTCGCGAACGCGCGGGCTTCGAAGTGCGTGACGTGCATTATACGCACTATGGAAGGTTATGTACGATTGAAACGCCGGAAGGACCGAATATTGGTTTGATTTCGTCGCTTTGCGTACACGCCAAAATTAATAACTTAGGTTTCATCGAAACGCCATATCGGCGGGTAGAAGAGGGGCGGGTTGTCGTTGAAGAGCCGGTCATTTACCTTTCGGCTGAAGACGAAGATGGCAAAACCATCGCACAGGCTAATGCCGAATACGATGACAAGGGCAACTTTATTACCCCGAAAGTAAAGGCCAGGTTTGAAGGGGATTTTCCGGTCATTGAACCCGAAAAATTGGACTTGATGGACGTGGCCCCGAACCAGATTACATCTATCGCGGCATCCTTAATCCCATTCCTTGAGCACGATGACGCAAACCGTGCGCTCATGGGCTCTAACATGCAGCGCCAGGCTGTGCCGTTGCTGCGCCCCGAAGCACCCGTCGTGGGTACGGGATTGGAGGGGCGCGTAGCGCGCGACTCGCGTACCTTGATCAATGCGGAGGCTGATGGTGTAGTGGAATATGTCGATGCGAATGAAATCAAGATCCGGTATGAACGGAATGAGGACGAAAGGCTTGTGTCGTTTGACGACGACGTGAAGACCTATAAGTTGATTAAGTTCAAGAAGACAAACCAAAGTACTTGCATTAACTTAAAGCCTATTGTAAAAAAAGGGCAAAAGGTAGAGAAAGGACAAGTGCTTTGTGAAGGCTATGCTACCCAAAATGGCGAGTTGGCATTAGGTCGTAACCTGAAGGTGGCCTTCATGCCATGGCAGGGCTTCAACTTCGAAGATGCTATCGTGATTTCAGAACGCGTGGTCAGCCAGGATATTTTTACCTCCCTTCATATCGAGGAGTTTGAACTGGAAGTACGCGATACAAAGCGCGGTGAAGAGGAGCTGACAGCCGATATTCCAAACGTATCTGAGGAAGCAACGAAAGACCTTGATGAAAACGGTATCATCCGTGTGGGGGCCGAAGTACGTGAAGGTGATATCCTGATTGGTAAGATTACGCCTAAGGGCGAGTCTGACCCCTCTCCGGAAGAAAAACTGCTTCGTGCGATTTTCGGCGATAAGGCCGGAGATGTGAAAGATGCCTCTTTGAAAACCCCTCCGTCTATCAACGGTGTGGTTATTGATACCAAATTGTTCTCCCGTGCCAAGAAAATGGCTAAGGAAGAAGAAAAGAAGGCGCTCGACCAACTGGATGCCCAGCATGCTAAGGCATTGAAGGCGTTAAAAGATAAATTGGTAGACAAGCTGTTTGCCATCGTCAATGGTAAAACCTCGCAGGGTGTCTACAACGTCTATAAAGAACTGTTGGTGCCTAAAGGAGCTAAGTTTACCCAGAAGATTCTGGCGGATTTGGATTACAACAATATCAATCCGGCAGGATGGACTACCGACGACGACAAAAACGAACTGATTAAGCAGGCGCTCCATTTCTATAACATTAAGCTGAATGAAGAGCTCGGTGCCTATAAGCGCGACAAATTTGCTATCAGCGTCGGTGACGAATTGCCTTCAGGCATCGTGCAAATGGCTAAGGTATTCATTGCCAAGAAGCGTAAGCTTAAGGTAGGGGATAAGATGGCCGGCCGCCACGGCAACAAAGGTATCGTTGCGCGCATCGTGCGCGATGAGGATATGCCTTTCTTGGAAGATGGCACACCGGTTGACATCGTGCTGAACCCATTGGGGGTACCTTCACGGATGAACCTTGGCCAAATCTACGAGACCGTGTTGGGGTGGGCCGGACAAAAGTTGGGTGTCAAGTTTGCGACGCCAATTTTCGACGGTGCGTCTACCGAAGAGGTAGAAGAGTGGGTAGCGAAAGCAGGGTTGCCTGCATCCGGCCGTACCTACCTTTACAACGGCTTGACCGGCGAGCGTTTCGACCAGCCGACAACCGTAGGTGTGATTTATATGCTGAAGCTGGGCCATATGGTGGATGACAAGATGCACGCCCGTTCTATCGGACCGTACTCACTCATTACGCAACAGCCGCTTGGTGGTAAGGCGCAATTCGGTGGGCAACGCTTCGGTGAAATGGAGGTGTGGGCATTGGAAGCATTCGGAGCTTCGAACATTCTGCAGGAAATCCTCACGGTCAAGTCTGATGATGTGGTTGGTAGGGCTAAAACATACGAATCCATCGTCAAAGGCAATAATCTACCGACACCGTCTGTGCCCGAGTCCTTTAACGTACTCGTACACGAGCTGCGTGGCTTAGGACTGGATATCACGTTGGATTAATTAAGCATGGCGCTTTAACTTTTAGAAACGAAAGTATGTCTTACAAAAAGGATAATAAAATAAAAAGCAACTTCACCTCGATTACCATTAGTTTGGCCTCTCCAGAGACGATTCTGGAGCGCTCAAGTGGTGAAGTCGTGAAACCGGAAACCATCAACTATCGGACGTATAAGCCGGAGCGTGACGGTTTGTTTTGCGAACGCATTTTCGGTCCGGTAAAGGATTACGAATGCCATTGCGGTAAATACAAGCGCATTCGCTATAAGGGCATCGTTTGTGACCGTTGCGGTGTGGAGGTGACCGAGAAAAAGGTACGTCGTGAGCGTATGGGCCATATCAGCTTGGTGGTGCCTGTAGCGCATATCTGGTATTTCCGCTCATTGCCGAACAAAATTGGCTATTTGTTGGGCCTGCCCACCAAAAAGCTCGATATGATTATCTACTACGAGCGTTATGTGGTTATCCAAGCCGGGGTAAAGGAGGAGGATGGTATCCAGTACATGGATTTCCTTACAGAAGAGGAATACCTCGACATCTTGGATACCCTGCCGAAGGAAAACCAGTTCCTGGATGATACCGATCCGCAGAAGTTCATTGCCAAAATGGGTGCGGAAGCGTTGGAAGAGTTGTTGAAACGGCTGGATCTGGATCAGCTTTCGTATGATTTGCGCCACCAGGCAGCTAATGAAACTTCCCAACAACGTAAAAATGAGGCGCTAAAACGCCTGCAGGTTGTGGAGGCATTCCGCGGGTCGAGGGATCGGATTGAAAACCGGCCGGAATGGATGATCGTCAAAATTGTACCGATTATTCCGCCTGAGCTGCGTCCGTTGGTGCCGTTGGAAGGTGGGCGTTTTGCTACTTCCGACCTAAACGACTTGTACCGGAGGGTGATTATCCGTAACAATCGGTTGAAGCGTTTGATGGAAATCAAGGCGCCCGAGGTCATTTTGCGTAATGAAAAGCGGATGTTACAGGAAGCTGTAGACTCGCTATTCGACAATTCACGTAAGGTGAACGCTGTCAAGACGGAAGGCAACCGTGCATTGAAATCACTCTCTGATATCCTGAAAGGTAAACAAGGCCGTTTCCGCCAGAACCTGTTGGGTAAGCGGGTAGATTACTCCGCACGTTCGGTCATCGTGGTTGGACCAAACCTGAAGTTGCATGAGTGCGGATTGCCAAAAGACATGGCTGCCGAGCTGTATAAGCCGTTCATCATTCGCAAAATGATAGAGCGTGGTATCGTGAAGACGGTGAAGTCGGCCAAGAAAATCGTTGATCGCAAGGATCCGGTCGTATGGGATATCTTGGAGAACGTATTGAAAGGACACCCCGTATTACTCAACCGGGCACCTACGCTGCACCGCTTGGGTATTCAGGCATTTCAACCGACTTTGGTAGAAGGCAAGGCAATCCAGTTGCACCCGTTGGTGTGTACGGCATTTAACGCCGACTTTGACGGTGACCAGATGGCTGTGCACTTGCCCTTAGGCAATGCTGCCATATTGGAAGCTCAAATCCTTATGCTGGCTTCGCATAATATCCTCAACCCGGCTAATGGCACACCCATTACCGTTCCTTCGCAGGACATGGTACTGGGACTCTATTACATGACCAAAGGCCGTAAGACCGATGAAAGCCGGGTGATGAAAGGGGAAGGCATGACCTTCTATTCTGCTGAGGAAGTCATTATAGCGCTGAATGAAAAGAAAATCGATTTGCATGCCTTTATTAAGGTGAAAACCAAAGTAAGGAGCAAGGATGGCAATATCGAAGAAAGGCTCATCGAGACTACCGTAGGGCGTGTGTTGTTCAACCAGGTCGTTCCCGAGGAAATCGGATACGTCAACGAGCTGTTGACCAAAAAGTCTTTGCGGGATATCATTGGCGAGGTCGTGAAAATTACGGGTATGGCCCGGGCAGCGAAGTTTTTGGATGATATCAAGGAATTAGGATTCCAGATGGCGTTCAAAGGTGGGCTTTCGTTCAACCTACAGGATTTGAACATTCCGGATGCCAAGGCCGATCTGATCGAACAGGCAACGAAAGAAGTGGAGGAGGTGATGAACAATTACAACATGGGCTTCATCACCAACAACGAACGCTATAACCAAATCATCGACATCTGGACACGCATCAACAACCGGTTGACCGCGAATGTGATGGAAATCCTTTCGACAGACAACCAAGGATTCAATTCCGTATACATGATGCTTGATTCGGGCGCCCGTGGTTCGAAAGAGCAAATTCGTCAGCTCTGTGGCATGCGGGGACTGATGGCCAAACCGCAGAAATCTGGTTCTTCAGGCGGTGAAATCATCGAAAACCCTATCCTCTCCAACTTTAAGGAAGGGTTGTCGGTATTGGAGTACTTTATTTCTACACACGGTGCCCGTAAAGGTCTTGCGGATACCGCGTTGAAGACGGCTGATGCCGGTTATTTGACCCGTCGTCTGCATGACGTAGCCCAAGATATGATTGTGGTGGATGAAGATTGCGGTGGTTTGAGGGGGGTATATACAACAGCGCTGAAAGATAACGAGGATATCATTGAGCCGCTATACGACCGTATTCTTGGCCGGGTTTCCCTACACGATGTGTATGACCCTGTAACTGAAGAATTGCTGGTAGCGGCCGATCAGGATATCGATGAGGAAATCGCCGCTAAGATTGAGGCATCTGCGGTTGAAGGGCTCGAGATTCGTTCGGTATTGACCTGTGAAAGTAAACGGGGTGTGTGTGCACTTTGTTATGGACGCAACTTGGCTACGGGTAAACGGGTGCAGAAAGGTGAGGCAGTGGGCGTGATTGCAGCACAGTCTATCGGTGAGCCTGGAACGCAGCTTACACTCCGTACCTTCCACGTGGGTGGTACCGCGTCAAATATTGCGGCGGAATCTCAAATATTCGCTAAGTTCGATGGCATCATCGAGCTGGAAAATATCCGTTCGGTACCCCACGAAGGGGAAGAAGGACCAGATCAAGTCGTTATCGGGCGTTCCGGTGAGTTTCGGATTGTCGACCCGGAATCGAGAAAAGTGTTGATGACGAACAATATCCCTTACGGTTCTTATCTCTATGTGAATGCTGGCGATAAGGTGACAAAAGGGCAACGTATCTGTTCTTGGGATCCGTACAATGCGGTGATTATTTCCGAATTTGGTGGGAAAGTTGAGTTCGAGTCGATCATTGAAGGGGTAACATTCCGTGAGGAGTCCGACGAACAAACGGGACACCGGGAAAAAGTCATCATTGATACGCGCGACAAGACCAAAAACCCGGCCATCAAAATATTGGATAGCAAAGGCGCGGTTATCCGCACTTACAACATCCCGGTGGGTGCGCACGTCTCTGTCAATGACGGCACCGTGGTAAAAGAGGGTGTTGTATTAGCTAAGATTCCGCGCTCTACCGGTAAGACCCGTGACATTACAGGTGGTCTGCCACGTGTGACGGAACTGTTCGAAGCTCGTAATCCATCCAACCCTGCGGTCGTCACCGAAATAGATGGTGTGGTGACCCTGGGTGGCGTAAAACGGGGTAACCGTGAAATCTCAATTGAGTCACGGGACGGACAGATCAAGAAGTACTTGGTGCCGCTGTCTAAACATATTCTTGTACAGGATAATGACTTCGTGAAAGCGGGTATGCCGTTGTCAGATGGTTCTATCTCGCCTGCCGATATTTTGGCTATTAAAGGCCCGTCGGCCGTGCAGGAGTATTTGGTAAATGGTATCCAGGAAGTTTACCGCCTCCAAGGGGTGAAGATCAATGACAAGCACTTTGAGACCATCGTACACCAAATGATGCAAAAGGTGGAAATTGAAGACCCGGGCGATACCCGTTTCTTGGAAAAAGAGGCGGTCAACAAGTGGGACTTCGTTGAGGAGAATGATGCTATCTATGACAAAAAAGTGGTGGTGGATGCGGGAGATTCCAACGAGTTGAAGCCGGGGCAGATTGTCTCGCTGCGTAAGCTACGGGACGTTAATTCAAGCCTCAAACGGCGTGACCTGAAGCTGGTGGAAGTACGCGACGCCATACCGGCGACTTCAAGCCCGTTACTGCAGGGTATTACCCGCGCGTCATTGGGTACCAAGTCATTCATTTCTGCGGCATCGTTCCAGGAAACTACGAAGGTACTCAACGAGGCTGCCATTGCCGGTAAGCGTGACGACCTCTTGGGTTTGAAAGAGAACGTCATCGTCGGCCACTTGATTCCTTCCGGAACTGGCCTGCGCGATTATGAACGCATTATCGTAGGCTCGCAAGAGGAATATGACCAGCTGCTGGCATCGAAGGAGGAAGATTAATCCGCTGTCGGTGACCCGCGGGGTCAGTGAACGATAAAAAACAATTCAGACCGTCAGGTGTACGCCTGACGGTTTTTTTTGGAATTCGGCGCTGCTAGCCAGCTAACACCGTGGTTGACGCTTAGCGCCTTATAGCGCATGTCTCAAACTTATCTCGTATCTTTGCACGACTATGGGTACCCTGTTGGACATTGGAAAAAAACCGTACAATCACTACGGGGCATATTTGCGGGCCAAATACGACGGCAAGCGTGTGTTTAAGATTATTGTGGATGGTAATTTTACTTGTCCGAACCGCGATGGAAGTAAGGGGTACGGTGGCTGTGCTTATTGCAACGTGGATTCGTTTACGCCGGATTCGGCACGTAAACTGCCGACTATCCGTGAACAGGTGGAAGAGGGGATCCAGCGTGCAGTAAACGGTTATGGAGCTGAAAAATTCGTGATTTATTTCCAGCCCAATACCAATACTTACGCACCGGCGCATTACCTTAAATCCTTGTATGATGAGGCCTTGAGCGTAGCACCCGAACATGTGGTAGGGCTTTCGGTGGGTACGCGGCCGGATTGCATAGATTTTGAAAAAGTGGCCCTGCTCGAAAGCTATACCGATCGATATGATGTGGATCTGGAGATGGGCATGGAATCCATCTACGACAGTACGTTAAACCGGATAAACAGAGGGTGCACGCATGAAGAGCTTGAAAAGGCACTCGCCTTGGTACAAAACAGTTCCTTGGATATCTGCGTGCATACCATCTTTGGATTCCCTTGGGAAACCAGGGCGATGATGCTGCGCTATGCGGAAGAAATCAACCGGTTTCCGCAAATCAAGTTTGTGAAACTCCACCACCTCCATATTGTGGAAGGCTCTATTATGGGCGTGCAGTACAAACGACAGCCTTTTCATGTATTTAGCTTGGAGGAATATACGGATTTCCTCTGTGAGTTTATCCCTTTGCTGCGCCCTGACATCGTGATTCAGCGCCTATTTGGACTGGCCGATCAGGAATTGCTGATAGCGCCAAATTGGGGCTTGGGCAAGTCAGCCATTCAAACCTATATCGATAAAGAGCTGGAGCGTAGGGCGGCTTACCAAGGGAGTAAATACAGCATATAGGAGAACGAAAAGAATACTATCCTTCCAGAATTTTAGCGAGGTCAGCAGGCGAATAGTACACGGATTTCAGCGTTTTCCGGTCTGCCGTCCGGTATACCAGGTAATGGCCATCCGCCTCCTCATAAAAACATTCCACACCTTTCTCCGTGTAATGTGCCACTGTATCCTCGGCCTCCTGGACGGTCTTACAAGCTTTACTCATGTTTGATCGCTGTACTTCATCAAAAAGTTGCGCGAACTTGCTGGCTAAGCCAAACTCGAGTACTGCTCCTGACAATACATATTGAAGATCGCATAACGCGTCGGCAATCTCCGTGATGTCGTTGTCCGCGATGGCTTCTTCAAGTTCTTTGAGTTCTTCTGCCAGTAACGCGACCCGCAACCGGCACCGCTGCTCGTCCGGAACAGTAGGCTTGGGTAATACGGGATGCTTAAATGTCTTGTGAAATTCGGCAACGGCCGTCAATGTTTTTGGATCGGTCATGTCTGTAGTCGTCTGTCAAAAGTTGTGGGTTGTCAATCAAATTCGTAAGCAGGCAAGCTGAAAGTCACTTAATAAAGTGCTTGAGTTGGATGATTTCCTTTTCTTCGAGGTAGCGCCAGCGTCCACGGGGTAGATCTTTTTTCGTTAAGTTAGCGTAAACGACCCTGTCCAGCTTAATCACCTCATAACCTAAATGCTCAAAAATACGCCTCACAATGCGGTTTTTTCCACTGTGAATCTGAATGCCTACTTCCCTTTTGCTTCCGCCCTGTACGTAACTTATCGTGTCAGGTTTGACAAAGCCGTCCTCTAATTCGAGGCCAAACGCAATTTTATTAAGGTCACCTTGAGCGAGACTCTTATTGAGTTCGACGTTATAAATCTTGACAACATTGTTGCGCGGGTGCGAAAGCTTTTCGGCAAGGTTACCATCATTCGTCAGCAAAAGCAGCCCGGTGGTGTTACGATCAAGACGGCCAACAGGGTATATCCGTTCTTTGGAAGCCTTGGACACCAGTTGCATCACCGTGCGGCGTTCCTGGGGATCATCCGTTGTGGTGATGTAGTCTTTGGGTTTGTTAAGCAACACGTAAACCATTTTTTCGCGCTTTAGGCGTTCGCCATTATAGCGCACTTCATCTTTGGATGGATCTACTTTGACACCGAGCTCGGTGACAACATGGCCATTTACAGAGACGACACCGGCTTGGATCAGCTCATCTGCTTTACGTCTCGAGCAGATGCCCGAATTGGCGATATACCGGTTTAGCCGGATCAGTCCGTCATCTTCCGGTGTACTTTTGAATGGCTTCGGCGTTGGGTCGGTTCGCTCACGCAATTTTCGCGAAGGATTGTACGGTCTGTTTTCCGTTGAGCGCCTATCTGTGTTATAGGGCGGCTTTTGTCCGTTCCCGTATTTTTTTTCCCGGTCCCGATAATCACTTGACCGTTTGTCGCTGAATCTCTGCTCGTTGTTTGATGTATTTCGACCTGCTGTCGACCCGCCGCCTGCACGAGGCCGTGGCCGATCGCTTGGGTATTTTCTCTCCCGATTTTCTCCAGACCGCTCGTCTGTATATCGTTTGTCGTTGTCTGGTGTGCTTCGGTCGTCGTATTTCCGGCTACGCGTATGGGAAGGGTTCGGGGTTGATTTACCGAAGCGCTTGGATTTGTCGTCACGACTGTTCCTTTTGTTACTAAAGGGCATGATTTTTATATAAAAATGTAGGCTACAAAGATAGGTAAAATTATATGTTTAATCGCCTGTACGCTTGGCTTTTTTATAAGAGCAAGACCTGTCAAAATACGTTAAATTATGTTAAACACCAAGGGGGCTTATGGTAACTGTTTGTGAATTAACAATATAATTTTTACTTTTGTCGCCAGCTTTTTGGATCAAGTAATTCTGTGGTGCGATTATTTTATGCGTCGCTGGATTACAGAAAGGTTATAAATGATAAAAAAACAACTGCTCTGTTGTAGCGCGGTTTTATTACTGGTATTACTTTCTAAGCTATACGCTTATCGCGTAGCGACAAATACCGAGACATCCGCACTACCGCATGACTCCTTATCTCAAGGAGAAATATTGCAAGACGATATCGCTGATATCCGCAACACTCCGTACTTTGCATCATTGAATTTTGCTGATGAAAACCTTCCGTTGGGTGATAAGCAAATCGAGCGTAAAATGATGCGTTACCTTAAAGAGTATTCCTACACAAAACGCCGTTCGCATGTATTGCATCACAAGGCATTGCATGCATTGCCGAAAGTCGCCGCTATCTTACGTCAACATGGGATTCCCGAGGATTTTAAATATATCCCTTTGGTCGAAAGCGGATTGGTGAGCGGTACTACTTCACATCGCGGGGCGTCAGGCTACTGGCAGTTCATGCCCGGTACAGCGCGGGCTTTTGGGCTGCGTGTAGATAGCGAGGTGGACGAGCGGCAGCATATTGAAAAGTCTACCGCGGCCGCAGCAAGGTATATTAAGGCGTTGTATAATGAGTTTAACAGCTGGACGCTGGTCGCTGCGGCTTTCAATATTGGCGAAGGGAACCTCCGAAGGATTATCGACAGGCAACGTGAGGATAATTACTTCAGGTTGAAGCTCAACAGGGAGACGGGCAGTTATGTGTATAAACTGATCTCGGTCAAAGAGATCATCGAAAATCCCGCTGCACACGGCTACAGGAAAAACCACTTGCTAGCCGATGCAACGAATGAAGAGTCCCAGCAACAGAATAAGCTATAAGGTTACCCGCAGCCCGGCTATCTGAGATCGACGATTTCCATTCCCGGATAGTCGCTTTGTTTAAATGTAAATTTATTGGCAGGGATGGGGGCGTTGGCCTTGGTGTTTTTGATGGCGTAATGATATTTGATTCCACTCTTGTCAAAAATAGTGGCGTCATGTATCAGGTTGGTTGTCTTATTGATCCGTAGTTTGATTTTGAAATAAGGTGCACTGGTGTCCTCAGGCGAAAGTTCGACTACCTGCAATGGTATATTTCCCGATCGTTCGTCAGGTGCAGAAACATATTTATATCCGCTGTTATAGAACGAAAAGATATTGATTGGAGAGATGGAGCCTCCCGATTGATCGACATCCGTCACCTGGACTTCCTGCTCTTCTTTAAGTACCATCCATTGCGTTTTGCCATCGCTGATAATGTCTTGGCCGGACGTCATAATGTGGTACTTACCTGCAGCGCCCTCCATATATATGGTGCCGGACTCGGTATAGCTGTCCGTTTGTTGGGGTTGCTGTACGGTAAGGGTAAAATCTGCCTGAATGGATTTATATCCTTCATATGTTTTGCTTACTTTATTGAGTAAGGTCTTAGCCGCGGCATCGGTCTGTGCGTGGCTTGGTGCGTTAATCATCACCAAGAAAACTAACCACAGACTGGCACGATAAATTGCGCTATTCATTTTCCTAATCTTTCTTTAACCCATCCAAAAACTGTTCCAATGAGTATTCGTCGGGAAAGAGCACTTCCCGGGCCTTGCTGCCTTCAAACGGGCCGACGATACCTGCGGCCTCCAACTGGTCAATAATCCTTCCGGCTCGGTTATAACCGAGTTTCAGCTTGCGCTGAATGAGTGAGGTAGAGCCCTGTTGATGCAACACGACTAAACGGGCCGCATCCTCAAACATTGAGTCGCGGTCTTGCATGTCAAAATCTTCAACGCCACTGTCACCGTCTTCGCCTACATATTCAGGTAGGAGCAAGGCTGACGGATAACCGCGTTGGTTGCCGATATAGTCGGATATTTCTTCCACCTCAGGGGTGTCTACGAAAGCACATTGTATCCGAATGAGGTCACTGCCGGTAGCCAGCAACATATCCCCCCGCCCGATAAGTTGGTCAGCTCCTCCGGAATCGAGGATAGTCCGCGAATCGACTTTGGAGAGCACGCGGAATGCCAATCTGGCAGGGAAGTTGGCTTTTATAGTGCCGGTGATGATGTTTACCGATGGTCGCTGCGTAGCGATTACCAAGTGGATGCCCACAGCACGGGCTAACTGAGCCAGCCGCGCAATGGGGGTTTCTACTTCCTTGCCCGCCGTCATCATGAGGTCGGCAAACTCGTCAATGACGAGCACGATAAATGGCAGGTAGCGATGCCCTTCCTCGGGGTTAAGCCGACGGTTAATAAACTTGGCATTGTACTCCTTGAGGTTGCGCACTTGCGCATTTTTCAACAAGTCATACCGCGCATCCATTTCGATACACAACGAATTAAGCGTGTTGATAACCTTTTTCGTATCGGTGATGATCGCATCTTCCTCGCCGGGGAGTTTAGCAAGGAAATGCCGCTCAATTTTTTTGAATAGCGACAGTTCCACTTTCTTTGGGTCCACCAACACAAACTTAAGTTCGGCAGGGTGCTTTTTGTAAAGCAGCGAAGTGAGGATGGCGTTGATGCCTACTGATTTTCCTTGCCCGGTGGCCCCTGCCACCAATAGGTGAGGCATTTTGGCCAAGTCAGCGATGTACACTTCGTTGGAGATGGTACGGCCCAGCGCAATGGGCAGGTCCATATCCGTATGCTGGAATTTTTCGGTAGCCAGCACTGAGCGCATGGAGACCATTTCGGGGTGGCTGTTCGGTACTTCGATGCCAATAGTCCCTTTTCCGGGCATAGGAGCAATGATACGGATGCCCAACGCAGCCAAGCTGAGCGCAATGTCGTCTTCCAGGTTTTTAATCTTGGAGATACGCACGCCCGGTTTGGGAATAATTTCATAAAGCGTGACCGTGGGGCCGATGGTCGCCTTTATTTTTGCTATTTCGATATTGTAGTTGCCTAATGTCTCTACTATCTTATCCTTGTTCGCTTCAAGCTCGTGGTTATTGACCGTAATTTTGCCGGATCCGTAGTCTCGAAGCAGATCAAGGGAGGGGTATTGGTAGCCCGACAGATCCAACTTGGGGTCGTACTGGCCTACCCGTTCAACCAGTTCATCAGCGGTATTTGGCTTCTCTTCCTTAATGGCGGAAACTGTCAAAGGGGGCGTTATAAGTTCATTTTTGGGTTTTTCCTGTGGCCGTTCGACAGCAAAATCCAAAGCCGCTTCGGGCTCTTGTGCGGGAGCCTTTGGAGGAACGGTCAGCTGCTGTTGGAGCTTTTCGGAAGTTTCTTGCCGGTCGGGAACAGTTTTTAGCCGGTTTGCGGATGCCTCGTTTGCCGCGGCAGCTTCCTTATGCTTATTGAGGCTGAATTCCACCGGTTCTACCCGGTATTCGGATTCATGGGCATACTTTTCGCCACGTTGGTGGTCGGCCGGATCGCGTTCCTGATCGCCGCCCACAGCTACCCTTCGGCCACTGCTGAATTTAAAATCGAAATTAAAGAAGACGATTAAAATGGTCAATATCGTGAAAAGTAACAATCCAGCCACTCCCGGAGTACCGATTTGGGCTTCAAGCAATCGGTTGCTCCAGAACCCGAATTCGCCTTCAAGGAAATGGGGATAATCGTTGATGAATCCATGGATGAAGCCTAATGTTACCGAGATAAATACCAAAGCGAAAAAAGTATATACTAAAATTTTCCAGGTGGCAATAATCTTTATTCTGAGTAATAGCCTGTATCCAATGACGAACAGGACGGCAATAAAAAGGAAAGAGGCTATCCCGAACCATTTGTAAATGAACTGATGAGCAAGCAACGCACCGAATTTGCCCATCCAGTTTTGCACGACGGGAGGTTCAATGCCAGCAAGGGCAAGCTCTTCCCGGGTTTTAAATAACGTATGCCATCCTCCGTTGGCAGCAGAAACGTAGCTTTGATCCTCTTTCCAAGTAAATAAGTAGGATATGAACGCGATGAGGAAATACACAGACAGTATGAGCAGAAACAAGCCAGCGATCTTTCTCGCTTTACTGCCTAATGCCTGACCATAAAGAATCGTTGATTTTCGCTCATTTTTTTTGCGTAGGGAGGGTTTGCCTTCCGTATCGTGCTGTATATTCTTTCTGAATGAATTCCCTTTTCCAGCCATTTAAAACACGCAATTTGTTTGAGACAAACTTACGGATTTTTTATAGATAATCGATTGCGGCGAATAACGGATAGGATTTCCAATATTTTCGGGCGGGATGTAGCATTCTGCTTGATGCATCCGTTTTCACGACAACAGGCGATAAGGGAGCGTCTTGAATAAACTGATAGTCGGAATTACACAAAAATTGAATGAGACGATTTGAAAAATTGACGAGCAGCCGATTGTTTCTTTTGGCAGGGTTTGTTGTAACGGTTATGGCAACGTTGTCTGGCTGTCTTAAAGATGATGAGCAGGGCAGCTATCAAATCTCGGCTGTGCGAGCGTTAAATGCGGTGCCCGGGTCGGCATCGCTGGACATTGGATTGAATCAAAATAAACTTAATTACGACAACGCAACTCGCCAGGATGAAGACTTTGCCTTCGGGGATACCTTGGCCTATAAAAATGCTTGGCCGGGAAACCGATGGGTGACGGTCTTTGATCCGGCGGATTATCCCAATGCACAGCCATTGGCTCAGCGGACAGTCAACTTCATTCCGGGACGGTTTTATTCGTTGTACGTGGTAGGATACGAGGAAATCGAACTGATGGCGACGATGGATGATCTGTCTGCGCCGGAGGCGGGGAAAGCAAAAATTCGATTTATACATTTGAGTCCGGATGCCCCTTCGCTGGACTTCGGTGTGCAGGGCGCAGACACGTTAATCGCTAATGATAAGGTATTTAAGGAGGTAGAAGAATTTTCCCAAATTGAGGCGGAAGAAACCTATACGTTCTACATCGGCGAGCACAGCAGCGGCAATGTTGTGCATACGTTTGAGTTTACCCCGAAGACGAATATGATCTATACCATATGGGTCAAGGGGTTATTCGAAAGTACAGGCGATGAATCCTTGGATCTGGGACACGGTATTATTGTCCATTAGGACAGCACGTATTTCTCCATAAGTTTAGGTTGATTGAAATCCGTCGATAGGCGGATGCCGCTCCCTCCCCGGGAGCGGTTTTTTTTTGCCTATGCATAGCCTATTCGGCGATTAGTAGGTAATAGTTCTTTTTCCCTCGTTGGACAATCAGGTAGTTGTCATTGATCAAGTCATCTACACGGAAATCCTGTTCGATATCGGTGATTTTTATCCGATTTATCGACACGCCGCCGCCTTGAATCATTTTGCGGGCTTCCCCTTTTGACGGAAAAACCGAGGAGGCGACGGCCAGAAGATCCAGTACATTGATGCCACTGGCCAATGATTCCCTCGCAATTCGAAACTGAGGTACGCCGTCAAAGATATCCAATAGCGTTGAATGGGGTATTGCTTTCAGAAATTCCAGGGACCCATTGCCAAATAGAAATTCAGAGGTCTTCAATGCAGTTTCATAATCTGACATCGAATGTGTACGGATGGTGATGTCTTTGGCCAGCTCCTTTTGCACAATACGATGGTGTGGTGCGGCATCATGTTCGGCGATAATGGCCGCGATTTCATCCTTGGATTTTAACGTGAAAATTTTAATCCAGTTTTTTGCGTCTTCGTCACTTGCATTAAGCCAGAACTGGTAGTATTTGTAGGGCGATGTTTTATTGGCATCGAGCCAAACCGCTCCGCTTTCCGTCTTCCCAAATTTATTGCCGTCGGCCTTTTTTATAAGTTGGGTGGTTAGGGCGTAGGCAGTACCGCCATCTTTGCGGCGGATAAGTTCCGTGCCGGTGACGATATTCCCCCATTGATCCGAGCCCCCCATTTGCAGGACGCAGCCATGGTTTTTCCATAAGTAGTAAAAATCATAGCCTTGTATCAGCTGATAAGTGAATTCGGTAAAGGATAACCCGTTTTCTCCTTCGAGTCTTTTCTTGACGGAGTCCTTTGCCATCATGTAATTGACCGTAATATGTTTGCCGACATCGCGGATAAAGTCCAGAAAACGAAAGTCTTTAAACCAGTCATAGTTGTTGACCATGACAGCACTGTGCGGCGAACCCGAGAAATCCAAAAATTTGGCAAGCTGATTCTTTAGGCAGGATATATTGTGGTTTAGGGTTTCTTCGTCCAGCAGGTTGCGCTCTGCTGACTTCCCTGAGGGGTCGCCTACCATACCTGTTGCACCTCCAACCAGCGCTACCGGTTTATGACCTGCCTGCTGAAAATGGATCAAGGTCATGATCTGCGTAAGGTGGCCGACATGCAACGAATCACCCGTGGGATCGAAGCCGATATATCCGGCCGTTTTCTCTTTGAGTAATTGCTCCTCGGTTCCAGGCATAATATCATGTAACATGCCCCGCCAACGTAATTCCTCAACAAAACTCATCGTCTTAACTGTAATAATGCGTAATTAATGATGAGCGCAAAGATAGTAGAATATGCCGGAATTGTCGCTCGAATTCGTTATCTTGGCACAATAAGTGTTCAACATTTCGGAAAGCGGCAGGATGAATTTCCTCTCTCATTATTATTTCGAGCGGTATAGTCATAACCCCGAATTGGTGTTGGGTAGTATACTGCCCGATTTGATCAAAAATGCCGACAGAAACGTCACCATGTGGCCGCAAAGGTACGAAGGTCGCTTTGGTAACAACCCCAAACTGCATAGCATCTACCACGGATGGACACGGCATATGGAAACGGATCGTTATTTTCATAACTCCGCTTTTTTTTATAGTCATACCCATGCGTTGAAAATTTTGCTCACACCGACCGTCAGTGATACGCTGATTAGGCCGTCCTTCTTGTCGCACATTGCCCTTGAGCTGCTGCTCGACCACCTGCTGCTTCGAAATAATTGGGTCCATGAATCGGATTTTTACGCATACTTGGGCGCTATCGACTATGAGATGACCGATCGGTTTCTACGATTATGTGAGATAAAGGATACCGCATTTTTTTTTGTGTATTTCAACAGCTTTATGCACGCTCAATATGTACAGGGTTACTGGGAAATTGAGCAAATCGCCTCGGCCATGATCAATATATGCCGCCGTTTATGGGACGTAGGAATTAACGATGTGCATTTGGAAGGGATAATTGATGTCATTACAGATTATGCAGCGACATTGGATGGAAACTTCCATATCATTTTTGATGAAATCCGGTCTAAACTTACATAGGGCCCGTTTATTTGTAAAATAATCGGATAAAAACTGCCTATCCTAAAATTTTTTCATAAGTTTGGCCGGTTGGCGATCAACCAAACCCAAGGAGTTACCCGTGTATGGCAAACAGACTTTTCCGCAAAAAAACAGTAGAACATATTTTAGCCTCCGCCCAGTCCGCAAAGTCCGGTGAGTTGGCCAAGGTGCTGGGCGTTCGTGACTTGGTGTCATTGGGGATAGCGGCCATCGTGGGAGCGGGAATTTTTAGCACGATAGGATTAGCGAGCTTCAATGGCGGACCTGCTGTTTCGCTACTGTTTGTTTTCGTAGCCGTAGCCTGTGTGTTCACAGCATTGGCTTATGCGCAGTTTGCTAGTACGGTTCCCGTATCCGGGAGCGCGTATACCTACGCGTATGTGGCATTTGGCGAGCTGTTTGCCTGGATTATCGGTTGGGCGCTTATTCTGGAGTATGCGGTGTCCAATATGGTGGTAGCCATTTCCTGGTCGCAATATTTTGTAAGCATGTTGGCCGGCTTTGGCATCCGCCTGCCGGGATGGCTTACGATGGCGCCGGCTTATGCTTCGGAGGCCTATGCAAAAGTGCAGGAACAAGGGATAGAATCACTCTCTAAAATAGAACAGACTGCAGCATTAGCTTATGAGCATGCTCCACGAATAGGGGACATTCCGATCATATTTGACTTGCCGGCCGGACTCATTACTTTTTTGGTTACCTGGTTGGTTTACATTGGTATAAAAGAATCCAGGACCGCCAGCAACATCATGGTGGCTATCAAGATCGGCGTGATTTTGTTTGTAATTTTCGGCGGTGTGTTTTTTGTGAGGCCTGAGAACTGGACGCCTTTCGCTCCCAATGGCGTGGGGGGGGTATTAAGTGGGGTTGCTGCCGTATTTTTTGCCTTTATCGGGTTTGACTCCATATCCACCACAGCCGAAGAATGCAAGAACCCCCAGCGCGATTTGCCCAGGGCAATGATTCTGTGCCTGCTGATCTGTGCTGTGCTGTATATTTTGATTACGCTGGTATTGACGGGTATGGTAAACTATACCGAATTGAACGTAAAGGATCCGTTGGCCTATGTATTTGAATATGTGGGGATGGATTATATGGCCGGCATCGTATCGGTCACTTCTGTGGTGGCCATCACCAGCGCGCTGTTGGTTTTCCAACTTGCGCAGCCGCGGATATGGATGACAATGAGCCGCGATGGCTTGCTCTGGAAGCGATTTGCGCAAATACATCCCAAATATAAAACACCATCTTTCGCGACCATTATTACTGGGCTTATGGTCGCGATACCGGCGTTATTCTTTAAAATGGACTTCTTTGTCGATTTGACAAGCGTAGGTACATTTTTTGCCTTCATCTTGGTGTGTGCGGGTGTTTTGTATATGGACTATTCCGGCATTTCAAAGCAATCCAAATTCAAGGTGCCTTATATCAACGGACGCTACCTCATTACGATCGGGTTGTTGCTGGCTGTCTATGGTGTTTATAACTTTGGCCAAGATACCATTGCAGAATGGCGTCAATTATCATGGCGAGATATGCTTGAACACAAGATGCTTACGATTGTGTTCTGGCTGGTTTGGGTAGTTTTGTGTGTCATGGGCTATATCTATCGGTTCTCATTATTGCCTGTCGCAGGAATCCTCGTAAACCTATACCTCATGGCTCAACTTGGCGCGAGCAATTGGATCATTTTCATCGCGTGGTTGGGCGTTGGGTTGTTGGTGTATTTTGGCTATGGTTATAAGCATTCCAAACTCAACAAGATGGAGAATGCGACACCCTGATGCGGCGGTCCAACGATTTTTTTGTTTTTTATAAAACTAAATTTGTTTTACGTTGTTACACCCAATGACAAGCGATTATCGAAGTCGCGGCCTTAACGTCCTAACGTGTTAAAAATTGTTAAATTAATGAAAAAGTTATACATTGGCCTGTGTGTATTGGGCACTTTCTTCTACCTTTGTATTACTTGAAAGGGTGGGGATGATTTAAACTTAA
This sequence comes from Parapedobacter sp. ISTM3, assembly GCF_016533505.1. Classification (NCBI taxonomy): domain Bacteria; kingdom Pseudomonadati; phylum Bacteroidota; class Sphingobacteriia; order Sphingobacteriales; family Sphingobacteriaceae; genus Parapedobacter; species Parapedobacter sp. ISTM3. The sequence continues at coordinate 455,400 of NZ_JAENGN010000001.1, forward strand.
ATTTGAGCGCAACACCTTTTTTGAACCAGATACCATATGAGGAAGTATTTACACTACATAATTGTCATATTAACAGTAAGCACTACGGCACTCGTTGAGCGTTCGGACGCTGCACAAGCGCCTTCGGCTATTGCTGCGGTTGATAGTAGCCGCGTAAAAAATAGTGGGGCGCGGATGGCTGCACTGGAGGCTTCAGCGGAAAGACGTGTACAACGGTCGTTTTTTTCATCGTTTAAGAGTTTTTTTCCCTTTCGGACCAACAACGCGCAGGATGAAAAGCTGCTTAGTGGGGTAAAGGTATTTCCCAATCCTGTTGTGGACCAGATCAGCCTCTCTTATAGGCTGGGTAAGCAAAGTTCCGTATCGATCAAGGTCATGGACGCATTGGGCAATGAGGTCATGACATTGCTTAACCAAGAACTGGATGCCGGGCCGCAAAACCACGTTTTCGAAACCAATAACAAATTGACAAACGGATTCTATTTTATCCGCGTGTCTGCAGGGGCTGAAACCGTTGTGAAGCGTATTTCGGTATTGTAAGTATAGCTTTGTTGTGAAATAATCGTAGCAATCTAGCGTCTCCGCTACACCTCCGCTTGCACCCGCCTTCCTTATTTTATTTCAGGGTCTATCCAGCGGCCGTCTTCGCGTATGATTTCGATCAGCTCATCAAGTGCATCGGCCGAGCTGACGTTGCGTTTGACGACCTCTTTGCCCCGGTACAGGGTGACTTTTCCTGGTCCAGCGCCTACATAACCGTAGTCGGCATCGGCCATTTCGCCGGGTCCGTTCACGATACATCCCATAATGCCAATCTTCAGACCTTTGAGGTGGTTTGTGCGGCTCCGTATCATTTGGGTGGTTTCTTGCAGGTCAAACAGCGTGCGGCCGCAACTTGGACAGGAGATATATTCCGTTTTGGAAATACGGGATCGTGTCGCTTGCAAGATAGCAAAAGATGCGGATACCAGTTTATCCGTCGGGATGGTAGGGGCATCTATCCACACACCGTTGCCCATGCCGTCAACCAGTAGTCCGCCGATATCAGTGGCTGCATAAAGTTGTAGCTTAGATAAGGGCTCTTCCGGATCCATGAGGTTGTTTTGCGGGCCGGAAAATTCCGGTGCTGGATATTGGCGCCGGATGATGATGGGATTTTCAAGGCCCAACTCAGATAGCATCGAGAAAAATAAACGTTGATCAGCCATACCATGTGGTTCGTCGGTTTCCAGCACGAAGACAACCGTCTTATCCAAAGGCAGCGCCTCAAATAGGGGGGTGCTTAGATCACGGCGGCTTATCCGTACCAAATTGAGGTTTGCGTCTCGCAGATCGGCCTCAATAAATTCGCCCAACGTATATACCGGGTGGATATTCGCCTTGTTCTTGATGGTCAGCCATGTTTGGTAATCATACAGCTGCTTAAGGTTGCCTGGCATGCTAAAAGAGGGTAGGTTATCGGCCAGGTACACAAAGTCAACCGACTGTTCTCCCATGTGGTACTTATCGAGCAGTATATCGTATTTGTATCCGACGTCGGAGAGGATGGTAGGGTCTTTCAGGTTTTTGCGTGAAATATCGACAACCACCCGAGGCACGATTGAACCGCCGATAAACGCATTGACCTCAGCCGCCACATAGGGCGCGGGTAAAGGGGATGGGTGGGGGCGCTGTCCGATATCCAGTGATTTCTGAACGCTCGATGTTGTTTGCCGAGCTTCGTACCGATTGACCAATGCGATTGCCACGGGGGCTTCAAATTCAGGCTCCTCGGTAAGTGACACCCGGACGGTGTCTCCTAATCCATCTTCAAGCAATGTGCCGATACCTACCGCAGATTTAATACGCCCATCTTCTCCATCTCCTGCTTCGGTGACACCGAGGTGTAGCGGGTAGTTCATCCCCTCTGCTACCATTTTCTCTACCAATAGCCGATATGCACGCACCATGACCTGAGGATTGCTGGACTTCATGGAGATGACGAGGTTGTAATAGTGCAAATCCTCGCAGATTCGTATAAATTCCATGGCGGATTCCACCATGCCTTCCGGCGTATCGCCATAATGGCTCATGATGCGGTCTGATAGCGAACCATGGTTGGTACCAATGCGCATGGCGGTGCCGTATTCCTTGCAGATCTTTACCAATGGCGCGAATTTGGCATATATCCGTTCCAATTCGGCTTGATAAGCGGTTTGCGTATAGCTCAGTTGGTCAAATTTCTTCTTGTCCGCATAGTTGCCGGGATTGATGCGAACTTTTTCTACGATGCGGGCCGCCACCTCGGCGGCATTCGGCGTAAAATGAATGTCGGCCACCAAAGGTACATGGTAACCCCGCCTGCGCAATTCTTTTTTGATTTCGGCAAGGTTATGGGCCTCCTTAATGCTCGGCGCGGTGATGCGGACATACTCGCAGCCTGCATCTACCATGCGGATGGTTTGCTCCACCGATCCGATGGTATCCATGGTATCCACCGTGGTCATGCTCTGGATGCGGATGGGATTGTCTCCACCCATAGGCACGTCACCAATGGTCACCTCACGTGTGCGCCATCTTGAATATTCCGTCAGCGAGTTGCAATAGCCCCCGGGTAGCGTATTTCCAATTTTCATATCCATCTTCGGATTACAAAGTTAGGGATAAATTGCAACAATTACGGAACGCAATCCAGCTCAAATCAGCCTGTCCTTGATGACCAACGTGCCGGCGATCTTGTCATGCAGGCATTGCTGCCTGCGATCCAGGAAGCCTGTGAAAAAACCAATGCCAAGCGTCACTACGCCAACTATTTTGGCCAGGTTTCGCAAGAGGGCTTTCCCATAACCAATCGGTCGCCCTTGCTCATCCGTGACTTTGATGCCGATAAGCATTTTGCCAATGGAAGCGTGCTTTTGAGAGCCTTCTGTGATGACGCAGAGCACGAACTTGAAAACGGGAACCAGGATAAGCCCGACCAGCAATGTCGGGACACTTTCCTTTGCATTGGCCGTGCCGCCAAGATATATCGCGGCGAGCACAGCATAAATACAGAAAGCGATAAAATAATCAATGGCGGTAGAAAGCAACCGCATATCCAGCGATGCGAAATATTGCGGTTGTGTGGTCTGATGTTTCACGCCAAGTAATTTGGATAGCTCGGCAAATTCGCGGAGTTCCTTAAATTCCGGGTGACCTGCGGGTTTCACAAAGTCGGTAGGGCGGAGGTTCATGCCCCGCAATTCATCCAGGGTAAATGGCCCTTGTGGTTTCCCGTGGATGACAACTTCATATTGGCCTGACAATGTATCCAAAGGTTAGTCGTAGCGTTTTACCGTGAAGGAACTTAGCCCCCCTTGTAGATTTATCTGAAACTTGTTTTCGGCTTGCTCATAGCCTTCCGTGATGTAAGAACCGTCGCTTTGTTTGATAAAGCCCGGGAAATCCCGGGAAGAAAGTCCAGATTTCGTGACGATTCGGCATGCCGCCGCCTTCGGTATTTCGATTTCGATGCTGGATACGCCCGATTCCGTAGCGATTGTCGTTTCTCTCAACGGCATGCCCAGTTTGGCCTCGATGGATGCGGCGCCGCCTTTAAACTTAAGATTGGCCACCTTGTATTCCGTCAGATCAAATTCGGCCGAACCGGCGCCCATCTCCAGATCGATGTCCCATACCGGATTGCGATTGAGGCTTATTTTTGCCCAGTTTTCATCGCCGTTGAGATTCCAGGAGCCTTTCCGGCTGTCTTGCATTCTGAAGATTAGATCGGCGTTTGAGCCTGTGGTGGATGTTTCCAGCTGATGTGCTCCTATCGTACTGGTGGCCTCTGCGCTGAAGAGCTTGTCGGTGGAGCCGTCGATCTCGTATTCGACCGCGCCACCGCGGATATGAAGACGGGCTGTTGTAATGGCGCTGTCATATTCGTGCGTAAACGTGCCGCTTGATTTCTCGCGGCGTGTTTTATTTTTGTTAGCCGGCGATTCCCGTTCGATGCGCCAATCCTGATTGTTGAATGCCCACCAATCATGACGCGGGTGGAACGTGCCACGATAAGCGAGGAACGTTAATGCGGCAACGGTTACAACGATGGAAATGGCATTGCCGATGCCCTGCTTCGGCACCAGCAGGTTGACGCCGATGATGATCAGGATAACCGGCCACATGCTAAAGACAGATCGCCAATAGAAGTTGATAACATTCAGGTTATCCAGTAACAAGACGCTTCCTACAAACAATAGGATGAGTCCCCAACTCAATTTTTCTTTATTCATGACCTGTGCTTATTTGGTGTAAGAATGTGCAGAGTCGTCGTCCGAAGGCGATTCGGGCTGCTGCTGATGTCCATGTTCCTGTTCATGAGGAACGGTAGGTTTTTTATCGTTGAATGCACTGACGATGCTGCCTATTCCCATAATAATGAGCAATACGGGCCAATAGCGCGCAAAGTCATGCCACCGGAACACACCGAGTTGATGCAGGAGAAAAAACAAACCGACAGACAAGAGGATCAAGCCGGCGATATACCTGTCCTTTGGTAGTCTCCCGGCTGGCTTATCCATCGGGTTCCAGCCGTATCCGCTGGTGTAGTTGTAAGCGTCACCGGCCGTTTCAGGATTTTGAGGCGCCCGATAGTCCACATCAAATGGATCTTTGGGCAACGAAAATACTTTTACTGGAAGGACAATCCACAGGACGATGTAGACGATTGGTCCCAGTAGCCCCAGGCCAATATATCCCGAAAAGAAAACACTGATGACAAAGGCAAGCCTAAACCATGTCTTATCAACAGCAAAGTAGGCACCCAAGCCTGCACAAACACCGGCAATAGCGCCCTCGTGCGGTATCCGTTGAAGTCTCTTTTCCATCGTCATGTCATTTTAAATGTTACCAAATTTTGGTGTTACCACGATTTCATCCACGTTGGCTCCATCACTCATCTGGAGACAGGAGGCGATCGCGTCAGCGATGTCCGTTGGCAGCACAAACCGATCCGCAGCAACCGTGGTGCCCTCCCAGGAGGATGTCAACGTCGAACCGGGAATAATCTCGGTTACCTTCACGCCGTACGGCCTCAGCGCTTCCCGCAACACATGAGTTAGACCCATTACCGCATATTTTGTTACAGTATAGGTGGCGGCAGAAGCAACGGGCTTCCTGCTGGCGATAGAGCTGATATTAAAGATATGGCCTTTATGGTTTTTTTGCATATTCCGCCCTGCTGCGCGTGACAACAGGTGGGGCGTGTGATAGTTGATAAGCATCTGCAATTCGAAGTCTTCCTCCGATTCCTCGAATAACGATACGGGGCGGAATATACCGACATTGTTGATAAGGATATCCAGATCCGGTGCGGTATGCTCCATCCATTGTATAAGCCGCTTGAGTTGGGCACTATCGGAAAAGTCACAGGCCAAGCACTGCACCTGAATGGTGGGATGTTCTTGTTCCAGCGCTGTTTTGAGCGCATCGAGTGCCCGGCGGTCACGCGCAGCGAGCAGTAAATGGCAGCCCAGGCTGGCGAGTTTTTCCGCAATAGCAAGGCCCATGCCTTTTGTAGCCCCGGTAATTAAAGCCTTTTGATTGATGAGTGTAGCCATATCGCTGTGTATCTAACGTCAAAGTTAAGAAGTTTATCCACGAGAAGGCCAACAACGGCAGGCTTAATTTTTGAGTGGTAGCTCAAGCAGGTTTCATTGCATCGGGCTGATTTAGCGGCGAGGAAGTTCATTGGTTGGCGGCAGCAACATGTCTGTTCATAGGCCTCATTTTGAGCAGTGGCTTGCGCAGTTTCGTTGATACGCGTAAAATGGGTATCTTTAACCGGAGTTTTACGCGTATATTCGGTATACATAAAGTTGTTTTTATGTTTTTTACTTACTTTGGACAATACCTCTTGCTATTAAAATCGGTCTTCAGGCGGCCCGAAAAATGGCGGATTTACTGGAAGGAGATTATTCATGAAATGAATGAAATAGGGGTGGGGTCACTTGGATTAATAGCCATTATTTCTACGTTCGTGGGCGCTGTAATGACCATGCAGATTGCCTTCCAGCTGGTCTCGGACTTGATTCCGAACTCGGTCATCGGGCAGATCAATCGTGATTCGAGCATATTGGAACTGAGCCCTACGATCACGGCGTTGGTGCTTGCAGGGAAGGTCGGTTCGTCCATCTCATCGCAAATCGGATCCATGCGCGTGACCGAGCAAATCGATGCACTGGAAATCATGGGTATCAATGCACCGGGATACCTGATTCTGCCTAAAATTTTGGCTGGTATCACCATGATTCCGGTGTTGGTTATTATATCTATTTTTCTCGCGTTGACGGGCGGTTTGGTAGGGGGCGCGTTGTCCGGCGCAGTCACGCCGGCCGATTATATCAGTGGGATCACAGACGGATTTATCGGTTATACGGTAGCCGTGGCCCTGGTTAAGGCATTTGTGTTCGGATTTGTCATCACCTCGGTATCCGCATTTAAAGGGTTTTATGTGCGCGGAGGCGCGTTGGAAGTGGGGCAAGCCAGCACCCGGGGGGTAGTCATCAGTTGTATCGCTATTTTGGTGATGGACTATATCGTTACGGCCTTGATGCTTTAACCAATTATCCAGTTATGTTATATGATTGAAGTTCAGAATATCCACAAGTCGTTCGGCGACAACCACGTCCTGAGGGGGATAGATGCCAAATTCGAAGCAGGAAAAATCAGCCTGATCATCGGGGGGTCCGGCTCAGGCAAAAGTACACTGTTGAAATGTATGGTGGGGTTGCACAGCCCCGAACAGGGGAAGGTGCTTTATCAAGACCAGGATTTTACACGGATGAATTTCGAAGATCGCATACCGATTCGAAAAGAAATCGGCATGCTGTTTCAGAATTCTGCCTTGTTTGATTCTATGACCGTCGAGCAGAACATCATCTTCCCGTTGGAGATGTTTACCGATATGAGCCGGGCGGAGAAGATCGAGCGGGCAAATTTTTGCTTGGAGCGCGTCAACCTTGCCGGCCGCAACAAGCTGTACCCTGCGGAGCTGTCCGGAGGGATGAAAAAACGTGTGGGGATTGCCCGTGCCATCAGTATGAGTCCGAAATATCTTTTTGTGGACGAACCCAACTCAGGGCTTGATCCCGAAACAGCCATTCTCATTGATGAGCTGATAGCTGAACTTACGGAGGAATATCAATGCACAACCGTCGTGGTTACGCATGACATGAACTCCGTGATGGGCATTGGAGATTATATCCTCTTCTTGTATAAAGGCCAAAAATGGTGGGAGGGGTCAAATAAGGAAATTGCCCATTCGGACGTGGAAGAACTAAATAATTTTGTTTTCGCTAGCCCATTTATGAAGGTGGCCAAAGAGCGGTTTTAATCGTTATCTTTGCAGCAAAAATTTTTACCTTGTCTGTAAACAGCATCCAACTCCTGACCCCGCAACATTGGGAAGACTACGAGCTTATTGATTGCGGCGATTTTGAAAAGCTCGAACGTTTTGGCAATATGATATTGATTAGGCCGGAGCCCCAGGCCGTATGGCCCAAGGGGCTGCCGGAAGCGGAATGGACTCGGCGACACGACATCCGTTTCAAGGGTCGGTCCGCCACGAGCGGCGACTGGCATAAGAAACGCCCCGGATTGCCCGACCGCTGGCATGTCAGCTATCGGAATAACGATGTGGCCGTCAAGTTTCGGCTGGGGCTTACCTCATTCAAGCACGTAGGGATTTTTCCCGAGCAGGCGGTCAACTGGGACTACGTCGCTGATACCATCAGGGCATTCCAGACCAAGCAGCCCAAAGTGCTCAACCTGTTTGCCTATACCGGCGGTGCCTCGCTGGTAGCCCGTGCCGCGGGAGCTGATACAACGCACGTAGATTCCATCAAGCAAGTGGTTACCTGGGCAAATGAAAACCAGGAACTGTCGGGGCTGTCAAATATCCGCTGGGTCGTAGAGGATGCGCTGAAATTTGTGAAGCGGGAACTGAAACGGGGCAACCGCTATCATGGTATCATCCTTGACCCCCCGGCTTATGGCCATGGCCCGAAAGGAGAAAAGTGGAAACTGGAAGATCACATTGCCGAGATGATGCGCGATGTGGTTGGCCTTTTGGATCCGAATGAGCACTTCCTGATTTTAAACACCTACTCGTTGGGCTTCTCCTCCGTAATCGTAGAAAATCTGATCAAATCGGCGATGCCGACTGTACAAAATCTAGAAACCGGCGAACTGTATTTACAAGCGACCGCCGGCAGTAAGCTGCCCTTGGGTGTTTTTGGTAAATTCCGGACCGTGGGCTAACGATACCGGCGCGGTTTCAAGGGCATGTGGTTTCTTTCGATTGGATGAATGCGCATTGCAGTTTAGCCTGTTCCAGATGGCGGTGCATAGCTGGTGAAAAGACAGCGGTGATGTTTCCGGCATAGTCAAACAGCTTTTCATAATAAGCAATCCCTTCGTTTAGCCGAGCTTTGAATCTTGCCACATATTGTTCTTTTTTGCCAGTTATGTCATGGCAGTTGTCTTCAATGAATTTTTTAATATGCTGGATATAGAGATTCAGTTCATTGATGAAGAGGTTGGGGCGCTGCGGCGCATGTTCGAGCAGATTTGTACGCCCATAAATGTGGTTAATCATTTCCTCCAGCGTATACGTGCGGTTGAACCAGGCAAGGTTTGGCCCAGGGCAGATCGCAACGGCACTGTTTTCCCTGGGTTTAAGCAGGTTGTTTTTGACGTATGCACTGGCGGCAAGACCGTCACAGAGGCAGGTTTTTTCCATCACGGCATCTAATTGGCGGATGTATTCGCCAGGTGGGAGGTCCATCGCCTTCAATTGTTTTATTTTTCTGCTTTGATATTGCCTCGATGCGGTGCAGATGGGCCTGTCGGTAAATTCGGTATTGGATACCAGGTACTTTTTCGTGCAGGGGCTACCCGGACGATTGACCGCTATGCGCTCCATGCGCAGCTGTTCGGCTGGGCTTTTCCTGAAATTATTGAAGGGGACACCTAACGGGGAAGCCCCGCTGACGTAAAAATCTTCATGGTCTGCCTGCACCAGTTTAGCCAGCGTGTCGTCATCGACGGTTGTAGCTTCAGGTACCAGCAGGAAGGGGCTCCCCCATCCAGCGCCATCCAGTTCGTAATAGTGCAACAGGAAATGGTGTTCTGCCGCCGTGCCAATGCCCCCCTGTACCGTAAAACGTGTTGGGGGAACCCCTTGGTGCTGTTTGCCGAGGGCGGAGATACGCTCGGTATACAGTTCAGCCAGTTCGGCGAGGAGCTGTTCTTTTTTCGCTTTAAACTCTTCCAGTATCGGACCTAAGAGAAAACCTTCGGTCGCAAAGGCATGTCCGCCGCAGTTGAGCCCAGACTCAATACGAAACTCCGAGACCCACAGGCCTTTCTTGGCAAGAAATTTGGCCTGTATCAGTGCCGATCGATAGTCACTTACTTTAAGGATAATCCGCTTTTTCAATTTTCCCGTCTTGTCGGGCATGAAATCGGGAAATTCGCTCAAGTATGTATAGAGCTTTGGATTCATTCCCGCCGAAAGTACCACCGAGGTGCACAGTTTGCTGTTGGCCGCTCCCCGTAAGGCTGCCATCGCATCCGTATATTTTTCATCCAAGGGGTAGCCATTATCTGCGAAGTTTAATTTGTCGACCTTGGCCATGATGTTGACGTCCACGGCACCCGGCTTCACGTACGCGCGCAGCACCTCCTGCAGCTGTTTTTTCTGCCGCTCATCTTGTTCCCGAAGCATGGCACGGTAGACCGTTTTAAGTTTGGAGTGATTCGGCAGCCACGTGAAATACCGCTGGATATCCGTGCCGTCTTCGAAAGATTGCTGTTTTACTAAATTCGTACGGCGAGTAACCAAGTCGTCGATTAAGTCAAGGTATGCCGTAATACGTAGCGCCCGCGAATCAGGCGTCTTTTTATTGATGGCGAGATAGGGTATTCCGGATTGTTGGCAGTGGAACCGCCGCATCCGTTCGATAAGTTCGTCGTCAACGATGGAAACCACGGAAGAAATACCATAATGGGCCACCTTAAGTGGGGTGTCGATGGAAAAAGCCAGTCCCAGTACGGGAATATGGAAGGAATGCGTCATGAGTGTTACCTATACAGCGGCAAAGTACACGATATTCTGGTTGCCTTTTCGTAATTAGCGTAATAGAAAAAAGTGACTGCTATTATTTTTTTGGGGGAGCTTACACGGATTTATTCGAATACCACTGTTTTATTGCCCGTGATGATCACGCGATCTTCGATGACCAGTGCAAGCGCTTTGCTTAATACTGATTTTTCCACTTCTTTCCCCGCCCTTACCATATCCTTTACGGTATGGCTGTGATTGACAGGCTTGATGTCCTGCGCGATGATGGGGCCTTCATCCAAGTCATTTGTAACGAAGTGGGCTGTTGCCCCGATAAGTTTGACGCCGCGTGCGTGCGCTTGCTTGTAGGGATTAGCTCCGATGAATGCAGGCAGGAAAGAGTGGTGGATGTTGATGATCCGGCCGGGGTACCGGGCCACAAATTCCGGCGAGAGGATACGCATGAATTTCGCGAGTACGACATAGTCGGGCTGATAACGCTCAAGCGTATGGGCGATTTCAGCTTCAAACTGTTCTTTGCTTTTCCCTTCATGGCTTACATGATGGAAAGGGATGCCAAAGCGTTCGGTAAATGTGCTGAGGTCGTTGTAATTGCCTGCCACGCAGCAGACTTCGGCGCCCAGGGTGCCGAAGAAATGCCGGACAATGATATCGCCAAGGCAATGGTGTTCTTTGGTGACCAGTACGGCCAGCCGTTTTTGTTGCGGAGGGTTTACGGTCACGGTGGCCCCTTGTGGCAACGCGGCCGTTAAGTCGTACGCCAGTTGCTCATTATCATTGGCTTTTCCAGCGCATACAATGCGCACGTAAAAACGATTGGCTGCCTCGTCCACGTATTCGCGCATGGTTACGATATTGAGCTGATGCTCCGCTACCGTATTGGCAATGAGTGCCACCAGCCCAACAGCATCACGGCATTGAATGAGGATGAGGGTTTGATTTGTCATTTCCGTTTCAGGCCACCAATTCCGCTGCAGCTGTTTTCTGCTCTTCGGCAATATCTATCTCGATGCGCAGGTTGTCTACAATATGGCGCTGCCTGTCCGGCGTGTTTTTGCCCATGTAGTATTCAAGCAACTGGATTATCTTCTGGTCTTTCGAAAGGATGACGGGATCGAGCCGCATATCCTTGCCGATAAACAGCCCAAACTCCACCGGTGAAATTTCCCCTAATCCTTTGAAACGGGTGATTTCCGGCTTGCCGCCCAATTTTAAGATAGCACGCTGGCGTTCTTCATCGCTGTAGCAATAGATGGTTTCCTTCTTGTTGCGCACCCGGAATAGCGGTGTCTGCAAAATGGATACATGCCCTGACTTAACCAAATCAGGGAAAAACTGCAAGAAGAAGGTCATCAGCAGCAAGCGGATATGCATACCATCTACATCGGCATCGGTCGCAATGACGATGTTGTTATACCGCAGGCCATCCAGTCCATCTTCGATGTTAAGCGCATGTTGCAGCAGGTTGAACTCTTCGTTTTCATACACAACCTTCTTGGTGAGGCCAAAGGCGTTTAAGGGTTTGCCCTTGAGACTGAATACCGCCTGGGTGAGCACATCACGCGATTTGGTAATGGATCCACTGGCTGAATCACCCTCGGTGATGAATAAGGTCGTTTCCTGTGCGAGTTCGTGTTTGTCGCCGTAATGGATTTTGCAGTCCCGTAGTTTGCGATTGTGCAAGGATGCTTTCTTTGCCCGTTCATTAGCCAGCTTTTTGATACCGGCGATGTCTTTGCGTTCGCGCTCAGATTGCAGGATACGTTTCAGCAGCGCATCAGCGGTGTCGGGCGATTTATGCAAGTAATCGTCAAGCGCCTTCTTGACAAAGTCGTTGATGAATGTCCGTACGCTCGGACCTTCAGGTCCGATATTCTGCGAACCGAGTTTGGTCTTCGTTTGCGATTCAAAAACAGGCTCCTGCACTTTAATCGCGATGGCACCGATGATGGATGCGCGGATGTCGGATGCGTCGAAATCCTTTTTATAAAACTCGCGCACGGTCTTCACGACCGCCTCCCGGAATGCCGCCTGGTGGGTGCCGCCTTGCGTCGTGTGCTGTCCATTGACAAAGGAATAATATTCCTCTCCATACTGCTGGCCGTGTGTGAGTGCTATTTCGATGTCGTCTCCCCGGAGGTGGATGATGGGATAGCGCATCGATTCGGCATCGATATTACGTTCAAGGAGATCCTTAAGGCCATTTTCCGAGACGAATTTTTTGCCGTTGAAGTTGATGGTCAACCCCGAATTAAGGAAAACATAATTCCAGATCATGTTTTCTACAAACTCCAGCCGGTAGTGGTAATGCCTGAAGATGCTATCGTCCGGATAGAAAGTCACTGCCGTACCATTGCGTTGGGTAGTGGTTTTTTCCTCGTCCTTAAGAAGCTCGCCCTTGCTGAATTCGGCAATGCGTGTTTTTCCGTCCCGGTAAGATTGGACCGTGAATGACGTAGACAGGGCATTCACTGCCTTCGTGCCTACACCGTTGAGGCCCACTGATTTTTGGAAAGCTTTGCTGTCATATTTGCCGCCGGTGTTGATCTTCGAGACCACATCCACCACGGATCCCAGTGGGATACCCCGGCCATAGTCGCGCACAGCCACTTTGTGTTCATTGACGGAAATTTCGATCGTCCTTCCCGCACCCATCACAAATTCGTCAATGGAGTTATCTACTACCTCCTTGAGCAGTACGTAGATGCCATCATCATATGCTGAGCCGTCGCCCAGTTTACCGATATACATGCCGGGCCGCAGCCGGATGTGTTCCTTCCAGTCTAGCGAGCGTATGCTGTCTTCGTTGTATGCTGTCATAAGTGAGTACTTCCTACGTAGCCATTAATCATGTTGATTACGCATTGCAATATTACGCAATTTTTGTTTATCCCGCCACCTGTCACTCACCGGTCACCTGTACCCGTATCCCCGCACTGTGACTGCCGAATTCCGGTGCATATAAGCATTGTATCGTGCTGACGCCGTTGGAAAAATCACCGGCTTGTGATACCACCACCGGGTATTCAAACACATAAGTGCCTTTCCGGAGGTAGTCGAAGAAAAAGTTGGTTGCCACATCGCGCGTGCTTTCGTAGTACCCCAATCCAGCTTGGTATCGGTGTCCGCTCAGCACATTGGCGGGCTCAAAACAAGCAGCCCGCATATCTTTCAGGTGCACATAAGCCATGTCCCGGTCTACACGAAGCTCAATGCGCACGTTGACCTTGTCGCCTACGCGCAACATATTGGTTTCGTTTATTTCCTCCAACACCGGGCCATGGGCCGTATTCCGTTCAATGAAAAGCTGTTTACGGAGACTTAGTGGCGTCCCCGCCTCCTGAGCGTTGGCAGTGGCGCTTATTTTATCGAGATCTTCGAAATATTGCCAGTACACCGCACCCCATGCCACGCCTTCGTTCGTTGCCTTGTTTACCGTTGCGGTTATTTTGCCCATATCCGGCGTTATGGCATCGCCATCGAAGCGTTTTTTGAAATAGCCCGTGCCGGTCTCGGTGTTGACATCAGCGGTACGGATAGTCTCTTTGCCAAGGGCGATGGTCACCGCTGGCTCATTCACCAGCCAATCGCTGCCTTGGAGCAATAAGGCATAGATGGCGTCAGCGGTTGCCTTGGTGGTATTCCAGTGCTGTGTTTGTTTTTGCTTGAGCAGCCACACCTTCAGGTCGTCCACGGTTTTCGTGTCACGGTCTACCTCCCCAAAAGCTTCGATAAGCAACGCCTGTGCTTCTATCGGAGCTTCATGCCACCAGTATCCGCGAGGCATGGATTTCCAGTACATGCCGAGTTCGGGGTGGTTTATCGCTGTTTCGCGGAGGGACGTGATGATCTCGGCTGCGGCTCCAGCGTTGTCACGACGGCTCAGCACAAGGGCCACTTGGCCTTTTAAGTAGGGATTGAACTGCGGCCAGTACGTCACGGCCTGTGACGCATAGTAGCCGTATGCCGCCTGGCTTTCGGTAGGGATCGCAAGGTCGCTGAGCAGGCTCCGTAAATAGAGCTGCTGAATGTGGATAGGGGCAATGTGCTGGCTTTCCAGGTTGGCTTTTTTTGCCAGCAACGTGTCGTAGTTAGCCTTGAGTTGCCGATCAAGGAAACCTACCGCGCGGGTAAGTATTCCATCAACCACCTCCGATTGCGCAGCAGCTATACCGAGGTGCCGAAGGCGGGCAATTCCCGTGGCGATGTACTGCGTGATGTAGCGGTCGCTCTGCATACCGCGGAACCATGGGAAGCTGCCATCGGGCAGCTGCATGTCGGCCAGCTTAACGGCATTTTGCTGCAGCCCCTGCGCCAATTGGTGGCTGTCGAATAACTGTGCGATGCGCCGCTTTTGTTCGCCTTCGTCCTTCGCCTCCATGACCCACGGTGTCTCCTCAAGCAATGCCGATTTCAGCTCCTGGTTTTTCTCCAGGTTGGAAAGCAGGGCAGTCGTATCGCTTCCTTTCCATTGGTCAAAGATAGCCTTCACCCGCGGTGCCTGGGCCACGATGTGGGCCGCCAGCGCATTTGCATAGAGCCGGTTGAAGACCTGCTCGGCACATTCCAGCGGATAATCCATCAAGTAGGGGAGCGCCTGTATGGCATACCAAGCGGGGTTGCCCGTAAATTCCACGGTCAACGCATGGTTTGTGTGCGTGTCGCTTGCAGGCTGTTGCAGCTTTTCCAGTTCAAAAGTCCGGCTTTCATTGCCTCGGATGGGCAACGGCAATGTTTCGGTTACCAACATGCGATTCGTAAGGACCGGTAAGGTATGTTCCTCGCCGTCCGTGAAATTGCCCGCCTTCGCGGTGACGCGTACGACTATCGGGTTGAAAAGGTCTGCCGGGATGTGCAGCATCCAATCTGCTGTACTGCTTTGATTGGCGTTCACAACGAAGTCCTTTGGCGGGATAGTATCGCTCAAGCCCGTTATCGGCTCAAAGGTCGTGGCGTCCAGGAGCACGAGGCTGGCTGTGCCTTTGAGGTCCGCAGCGCTGACATTGCTTATTTTTGCGCTGATGCGGACGGCATCGCCCTGCCGGACGAAGCGAGGTAAATTGGGCATCACCATTAAATCTTTCTGGGTTTTTACCTTTCCTTCGAGGTAACCGGTTTTCCAATCGGCGGTATGGGCAAAAGCCATCAGTTTCCATTCGGTGAGTGCCTCGGGCATGGTGAATTTGAAGGACACATTACCTTCAGCATCGGTCTGCAAGTGCGGGAAAAAGAAGGCAGTTTCCTGGAGGTTCGCGCGCAGTGGAATCGCTTCAGCCTGCGGAGAGGGAGAAGCTTCGCCAGGAATGCTGTCGCTATAGCCGATGGTGTGCTCTTGGCCGGCTGCTGCTACTTCTTCGACAGCTACGCCGTCAGCCGCTTTTGACTGCAGTGCAGGCGCCGCCGCCATTTCAAAGGCGCCGGCCATACCGCGCAAGGCCATTCGTCCACCAGGATAAATGGAGCGTGCCAGGCCGTCAAGCTCATCATAGCGCTTGGTATATCCGTCGGGAAGGGGGGCTTGCAGGTCGTTCTGCCAGCTGGAACCCAACGATTGGCCGAATCCTGAACTGGTATTCCAATAGCTGGTTAAAAACGTCGTTTCCCTCAGTGTGTTCCAATGCCATTGATGGTGATTTAATGCATCAAGTGAGGCGTCATAAAGTCCGGCCAGCAGTTCCGCTGCTACCTGTTCCTTTTTATCGCCCTTAATCGTCAGGTGCCATTCTTCCGCTTCACCGGGCAGCAGCTTGTCCCGGTGGGTGGCCCATTCCAGGTGGAGGTCGCGATCGGACCAGGGCACCATAATCTGCTGAGACGCCGTGTATACGCGGTTATTGTATACATAGAGCCAGGAGAATGCTATGCCGCCCCGATCTTTTTCCGAAATCCGGCGGTCGATGAGCCTTGAAGTGGAGAAAGCCGTAATCGCCGGGGCAGTGTCCGTACCGGTCTCCAACACGTAAGTGCTGTCGCTACCTGTCTTTACGGCTATCCGCAATGACTCTCCAGGTTTCAGCGACGTCTTATTGCTAAACACCAACAGGTTGGCCTGTGTCCGAGCTTGCTTGCCGGTGTCGACCGCGTAGATGTACTTCTTTTCGGTGATGGCATTGCCCAGGGGATCAGACGTTGTCAGTTCAATGACATGCCAACCCTCCTGTTTCCAAATCTTGGCGGGCAATTCCACCATATTCGTCTTTTCGGTATTTAACGAAGCCGACCACAACGTATCACCGGGCGCCCATTGCAGGTAGTCGGCTTCATCGTTATATTCATCATCGGGAAAGGCAGCGCGAAATTCCGCTTCGCTCATGAGGTGCTGGTCTGGTTTTTCCCAGAGCCGTTTGCGATACAGCTTCCCCGGAAAGCGCAGCGGCCGGACGGCGATGGCCACTTCTGCCGGAGCAGGAATCCCATTGAGGTTTTGGGTATGAATGTGCAGTTGCTGCTGCTGATGCAGGTCCAGCTGCTCATCGATCGAAGCCGTCAATTGCAGGGATCGGTAGCCCGCGTTCACACCGATGGAGCTGCGCTGTGTCTCGCCGTTGATATCCGTCACATCGGCATATACCGTGTAGGTAAATACCGGGAATGTCTCCGGATTAAGCTGCTTATCGGGTATCGTGGTGAAAGCCACGTCAAAAGTTCCTTCTGCATCGGTAGTCGATGTCCCGCTGGCAATCTCCATATCAGGCGAATGTGGTTGCCCCCAACGGTAAAATGTCCAGAAGTAAGGGAAGCGGGCGCGCCGCACCACCCGATAGCGGACTTCGGCCCCGCTTACGGCGTTCCCGGCATATGCCTGAGCCTTGCCGCTCACCATAACCTCCTGATTAAGGGCTATACCGGTCTTCAATGTATCGAATGAGACTTTAAATCTTGGCCGTTTGTATTCTTCAACGGCAAAATAGGCCGAGCCCTGATCGTTTCCCAGACGCATCTGGCCGGTGAGGCCATGTTCAGGCGCGGTGAAATGGCCTGAAAAAGAGCCGTAGTCATTCGTCGTTACATCCAATGTTGTTACTTCCTGCCCGTTTACATCGTAAAGGGTCACCTTGGCTTGCTTATTGGGTAAGACATTAGAAATCTTCTTTGCGGTATTATATGCTACCAAAATTCCTTTGAAGTAAATGGACTGTCCTGGGCGGTATATTGATCGGTCGGTGAAGAAAAACGCATGTTCACGGTTTTCAGGCTGTTTGTTGTTGTCTCTGGTGAAGTGATAATAGCCTGGCAGCTGGAGCGAGTCTGCGTGATGGATGAGTGAAATCCCCGTCACCCGTGTATGGCTTGCGCCGTATGGTGCAGCTTGCTTTGTCCCCGCATCGGGTATCGCAGCTTTGCCGGTATCGTCCGTCGTGGTTTCCCCCAGCTTCGTATGTTGGTAAGCTTTGCGCTCGTTGTTCCAGTTGCTTGTCCAATAGACTACCTTGGCACCATGCAGCGGCATGCCCGATTTGCGGTGTAGGGCAAACAACCAATTGCCGTCCGCACCGGTGTTGGTGACCGCACTTAGTGACGACACCTGGAATGGAGCCGCATGTACGATGTTTTTCGAGGTTTGCGATATCGGTGTGGCCGAAGCTACCAACACATACGAGCCGGCGGGCAGGGGTTCGATTTTCAACTCCGCGCGATGTTCATCGTGGTCGGCTGCTGCTGGCAAGGCTTGCTCCCATGATCGTAATGGCTGTTTCTGGCGTATTTCGGCTTGTTCGGCATCACTCAACTGGCGCTGGTTCGCGTCTATCGGTGGGGTGATGCTATACAGATTAAAGTAGACCTTATCGAGGTTCCGATAGGTTATCAACGCTTTACTATTTTCTGCGGGCAATACCACTTCTTCGGTTTGTAGACTTAGGGAAGGCGTGGTCAGTTCATGGCGTAGCCTGGTCGCGTTCACGGCGCCCTCCGAGCCGGGGAAACGAGCAATCAGCGTGCCTAATCTTCTGTTGAGTACGCGCAAATCCGTTGTTTCTTCAGTATGGCGAAGCCGGTTGTTGTACAGCCATTGTATGATTGAAAAGGACGCTTGCGCGGCCGCAGGGTTGTTCGGATAGCGCTGTTCCAACAACGTCAGCGCGCGTAAGTATAAGCTGTCTTTTTGAGGATGTACGGAATATCGGTGCACAAAAGCCAGCCGATGAAGGTCGGCGTCGATGAGTGCATCGGGCTGTTCGTCATGCCGATGAAAATCGAGCACTTGTTGATAAGTGTGTAATGCGCGGAAATGCAAGGAAGCTGGTTGCGCGGGGTTTACTTTGACCTCGGCAAAGCGGTCAACCGGTTCGAACCACAGTGTGCCGTCAATCTGGAATTGATATGCCGGTTGAGTAATGTCTTTTTCTTCGTTTTCAAAAAAAGCGATCGCGCGGAACGCGAGGAAATCATACAGCGTCGGCCGCAGATGCCGTGTATTTTCGCCTTCGGCAATGAGCGGCACATATTGCGCTATCGGTATAGCTTTCAGTGGTTCGCTGTCCAGGATCGACGCTTGGTACAAGTCGCTCGCTTTGGCGATAAATGTACCTGCATCCCATACGGAGATATCTGCCGGCGGAGCTCCGGCAATGGGTGTGCGGCCAAGAATGGTCCAGCGGTTGCGTTGATAATATTGCCAATACAATTCGGCATTGATGCTTTGCCAGATTGCTTTTTCGGCGCCCTCGCTGATCCGGATGATAGAATCAATACGCTGGATATTACGAATGGTGGAATTTTCCTGAATACGCTCATCCGCGCCCATCAAGAAGAGCTGTGCTTTAATGGCATGAGGGGCGAGGCCTTCCTTTTGTGCTTCGGTCAAGATTTTCCGCGCAATTGCCGCTGCCGATTCCGGCCGGCCTTTTTGCACAAGGCTATCGATTTGTTGCCATTTTTGCTGGATTGACGTGGTTTCGGGGGGGCGTTGTGCCATGCTGGCCATGGTAGAAAAAAGTAGGAATGACAAGAATATGCTACGAATCATGATACTGGAATTAGAGTCCCTCATTGCTTTGCAAACTTAGCGATAACGTGTGATATGTTGTAATGACGCGTTGTGATACACAGATGCTACAAGCATGCCAAATCCATAAGTCTTTTCGCGCCGGTCTGCGCCGGTAATTTGGCGGCGAAAAAAAATGAATTGCATAAGATTCAATATTTGGCACAAATAATGCATACATTCGCCATTATTTAATTTTATTTTTAGATTACCCATGCAAGAAGGTGTAGTAAAATTCTTCAATGAGACCAAAGGTTTCGGATTTATCACTCCCATAGGTGGAGGTGAGGATGTTTTCGTTCATGTATCTGGTCTGATTGACAAGATCCGCGAGAAAGACGATGTGTCTTTTGAGATCGCTAAAGGCAAAAAAGGCCCCAACGCAGTGAATGTCAGGCTTATCTAACGGAAATTCCAGCAAATCAATTCGATTGGTTTTCGTTGAAGCTGCCCCTCAAGGCAGCTTTTTTTATGGGCGAATACGTAGAACAAGACCGCCGTGAACCGGAAACACCACGGCGAAAACCGAAATGTGTCTGCGCCACGGCCTGGCGGATAATGTCGAATAAATTTTGTATTATTGAAGGCTAAAATAAAGTGATCAGCTATTATGAATCGTAGAGCGGCAGTTCGTACATTGTTATATATTGCCGGAGGCACGATGGTCCTTCCAGCGTGCTTCCGTGAATCGCGCAAGGCCAGCATAGCATTGGCTAACCTTTCGATCAGTGAAGCCGATGAAGGGCTGTTGGAGGAATTGGTGGAAACATTGGTTCCGGCCACGGACAATCCGGGAGGGAAAGACCTGTTATTGCACTTTTTTGTCCTCAAGATGGTCGACGATTGCCACAGTCCCGACGATCAGCAGGCGTTTACCAAGGGCTTAGCGGCATTTAGAAATTGGTCGCAAAAAGAATTGGGGAAGCCTTTTGCCGAGGCCGATCTTGAACAACGTACGGCGCTGTTAAGCAAGGTGGCTGATAGTGGCGACGACGAGCTCACATCTTTTTATGGCATGGTCAAACGCAGAACCATCCAAGGATATATGAACTCCCAATACGTCATGACCAATCTGGTAAAATACGAGCTGATCCCCGGTAGGTATAATGGATATTTCCCGGTGTGACACCAAACCAAACTAAACAACTGAAATAACACATGGCTAATATAGCGATAGATAGTGTGAAGGACCGGACATTTGATGCCATCGTCATCGGATCCGGAGCCAGCGGCGGATGGGCCGCCAAGGAATTTACTGAGAAAGGCTTGAAGACCTTAGTGTTGGAGCGGGGGCGTGACGTCGTGCATGTCAAGGATTATCCCACGACCAACCTTTACCCGTATGAGCTTGAGCATCGGGGGGAAATGACTTTTCAGGATAGGCAACGGAATCCCATAGCCAACCGTTGTTATGCCTACCGTGAAGATTCGGCGCATTTTTTTGTGAAGGATGATGAACACCCCTATATCCAGGATAAAGAATTTGATTGGCTACGGGGATATCAAGTAGGTGGAAAATCGCTGCTCTGGGCGCGCCAGACGCAACGATGGAGCGAGTATGACTTCGAGGGGCCGGCCCGTGATGGCTTTGCGGTCGATTGGCCGATACGTTACGCCGATATTGCGCCCTGGTATAGCTATGTCGAGCGGTTTGTTGGCATAGCGGGCAATAAGGACGGGGTGGCCACATTGCCCGATGGCGAGTTTTTGCCACCTTACCCGCTTAATGCTGCAGAAGACCATTTTCGGAAAACCGTAGATAACCGCTATAAAGGACGCCATGTTATCAGTGCCCGGTGCGCCCACCTGTCCCAGCCACAGCCTATTCATATTCAGCAAGGCCGCGTACAGTGCCAAAATCGTACTTTATGCCAGCGCGGGTGCCCCTTTGGCGGGTATT
Source organism: Parapedobacter sp. ISTM3 (assembly GCF_016533505.1). Classification (NCBI taxonomy): domain Bacteria; kingdom Pseudomonadati; phylum Bacteroidota; class Sphingobacteriia; order Sphingobacteriales; family Sphingobacteriaceae; genus Parapedobacter; species Parapedobacter sp. ISTM3. The sequence continues at coordinate 476,391 of NZ_JAENGN010000001.1, forward strand.
TCAGCACCAATTCGTCTACCTTGCCCTGGGCACAGAAAACAGGTAACCTTACCTTGAGGCCCTTTTCGGTTGTGCATTCCATCCTGTATGATAAGGAAACAGGCAGAGCTACCGGCGTGAAAGTAGTCGATACCAATACCAAGGACGAACTGGAGTTCTATGCCCAGGTCATTTTTGTCAATGCTTCAACCTTAAACACCAATTTGATATTGCTGAATTCCGTTTCCGAACGTTTCCCCAACGGGTTGGGAAATGACAACGGGTTGCTGGGCAAGTATATTGCCTTTCACAATTATACGGCCCGGATCAGTGCCGAGTACGACGGGCTGTTGCAATACAAGACCGACGGCCGGAATCCGGCGGGCGGCGGTTACATCCCGAATTTCAGGAATGTAACGCGGCAGGAAACGGACTTCTTACGCGGGTGGGCTGCTGCCTTCGGCGCAAGCAGGCAAGAACTGCGGGATACCGGCGGTGTTGGCACGAACCTTAAAGACGGTCTGTTGCAGCCAACGCTCAGCAACTGGCGGATTCACTCGCACATGATGGCGGAGACCATCCCCAAGGAAAGCAACCGCGTGTGGCTCGATAACAATAAGAAAGACGCCTGGGGTGTGCCGCTTTTGCACATCTCGGTAGCCTACGATGACAGCGATTGGCAGCGCCGCCAAGACTACTACGATCAGATGAGTGAGATGTATGAAGCGGCCGGCTTTACTAATATCCAAACGGCAGACGACAATCGCCGGCCCGGCAACGACATCCACGAAATGGGTGGGGTACGCATGGGTCACGATCCGAAGACCTCGCTGTTAAACAAATGGCATCAGTTGCATCTGTGCAAAAATGTCTACGTGACCGACGGCGCTTGCATGACCTCTACAGCCACCCAAAACCCAACACTTACCTATATGGCGTTCACGGCGCGAGCGGTTGATCACGCCGTGAACGAGTTGAAAAAGGGAAACTTATAGATCCAGCGATGTCAACGATTCATTTTGCCATGCAATGCAGGTACTTACAACGTAAGGTGTTATGGGCTGTGGTGTTGGTTGTTGGCTGCATAAGCCTGTCCAAGGCGCAGACCTATGGAGATAGCATCCTTACGCTGCGGAAAAACCGCGTGGCCGCTTTTCTGAAGGATCCATCCACACCGCTAAACGAAGGGGATGCTCAGCATCTCCACCATTACAAACCGGATGCCGCATATCGCGTACATGCGGCGGTAGAGCTTCTCCATAGCGAGCAGCCGTTTAGGATGCCTACATCCGACGGCACGAGTAAAGCTTATGTGCGTTACGGTAAGGCCCGCTTTGAGATAAACGGCGAGCCGCTTGAATTGACAATGTATCGAAGTGCCGATCTGTTTGTCAGTCCCGCCTATCGGAATCAGCTGTTTTTGCCCTTTACCGATGCAACGAATGGCGATGGTACCTATGGTGGCGGGCGGTACCTTGATTTGTCAGTTTCGGATATAGACGGCGGTTATATCATTATCGACTTTAATCTTGCCTACAACCCTTACTGCGCATATAGCAGCGGCTATCGCTGTCCGGTACCTCCCAAAGCGAACAACCTGCCGGTACCCATTCCCGCAGGCGAAAAAAAATACACTGGCCCCATGAAGCAACGACCACGCCCCGATAGCCCGCCGAACCCCTTGACGGAAGCCGAGCGAAACCTGATTCTCTCCGGAGACACCGCCCAACTGTTGCGCGTCATTCAGGATACCGTGCCCGATGAGGGGCGTATACTCAAGGCCCTATCGGATGATATCGATCCGCAGGACGGGTTAGTGCCGTTATTGGCTAAGCGGATGTACCAGGCAGTGAGAGATTCGACGCATCCTGGTGTGGGCATTGCAGCGCCGCAGGTTGGGATAAACCGAAATCTGATTTGGGTGCAGCGCTTCGACAAGGCAGGCGAGCCATTCGAACTCTACCTGAATCCCAAAATCACGTGGCGGTCCAAATTGCTGCGAAAGGGGCTGGAAGGGTGCCTCTCCATCCCGGATACCATGGGTCAGGTATTGCGCAACTACGCCATACGCCTCACTTACCAGGACATCGATGGAGCTGAGCATGAGGAAATGGTAGAAGGCTTTACAGCTGTTATTTTCCAGCATGAAACCGACCACCTTTATGGTATCCTTTTTACCGATCGATTGGCCGAGCAGGCAGCCGCGACCTACCACCGTGTCAACGAGGAGGTCGAACTATACGTGGAGCAAGCGCACTAACCTGCCTTATCTTCCAAAATCGTCCTGTACCCTTACAATATCGTCTTCGTCCGACGGATTGGAAGCATCCGTATGCTGCCAGATTTCAGCCAGTACCCCCCATTCATCAAGTCCTACGAGGCGATGGCGCTCTCCCTGGTCGAGCCGGATGACGTCTCCTGGATTCAGGATTTGCAATTCGTGCTCTTCATCGGTGTCACTGGTCACCACGCCGACGATACCGCGTACCACCTGCCAGATTTCGGCGCGGCGGTGATGGTACTGCCAGGAAAGGCGCTTTCCGGGGGCTACGATGAGGATTTTGGGGCTGAGCTTTCCCGAGATCTTGAGCTCCTGCACGTCAAGCCCATTGAAATAGGTATTCGCAAATTCCTGGGCTTGGGATTCCTCAATCACGAAAAAACCACCCCACGGACGCGTCTGGTCCTGTTGTACGATTTGGAATCCTTGGCCTGTAAGGACCCCTGCTATCTCGTTGAAAAGTTCTTCCTTCGTTTGGTAAGTCATTGGTTTTTTTTATTTGAAGCGGCTAATATAATAGAAACCCGACAGGTTTTCAATATCCTATTCGGTTTTCAGCGCTTTTGTTTTCTCACTAAATTCGCACCCGCACCCTTTTGAGCACCCCTTGTTTCCATTGAAGGAGCGTCTGGTTCGCCGAATCAGGTAAACCAGTGCTGCTAAAAACAGCGCACTAATGGCTAGGTATTGAATCGTAATCGCATCCATTGATCATTTCAAAAGTTGGTATGCCATCAAAGCTGCAAGATACGCAAATCCGGTCATAAATGTCAATTGTATCAATGTCCATTTCCACGAATTTGTCTCTCTTCTGACAATAGCGATGGTACTCATGCATTGCATGGCAAACGCATAAAATAATAATAACGATATACCCGAGGCAAAATTGTAGGCCGGACGGCCCGTGTTGGGATTGATTTCACTCGCCATACGCTCGCGAATGGTCAGCTCATCATCCGTGCCACCCAAGCTGTAAACGGTAGCCATGGTACTGACAAATACCTCGCGGGCCGCAAACGAAGATATCAGGCCAATACCCATCTTCCAGTCGTAGCCCAAGGGCGTTATTGCCGGCTCGATGAACCGGCCCATTGTACCAAGGAACGAATATTCCAGCTGCTGCGACTGTACTTCATTTTCAAGGGCTTCATCACTGAGCTCCGGACGCTCGGTACGTACAATATCTTCGGCATTGGTAAACCGATCGTCTACCCCAAACGAGCCCAATACCCACAGGATAACGCTGATGGCCAAAATGATCTTGCCTGCACCCAGTATAAAGCCCATGGTTTTGTCCCATACGTTCAGCAGTACGTTGCGTACCACGGGATATTTATAGGTGGGCATTTCGAGGATCAGAAAGCTCTTATAGTCGGTTTTCATCAATTGTTTCAGCACCCAGGCACTTCCTAAGGCCGCTAATATGCCCAATACATACATACCAAAGAGCACCAGTCCTTGTAAGTCCAATCCCCAGAAACGCTCTTGGGGGATGACCAAGCCGATGATGATGATGTAAATGGGCAGCCGCGCGGAGCAAGTCATAAACGGTGTGACCAGTATCGTGATCAATCGCTCTTTATCGTTTTCAATGGTGCGGGCAGACATCACCGCCGGAATGGCGCAGGCTGCGCCCGACATGAGGGGTACGGCACTTTTACCACTGAGCCCGAAGGGGCGTAGCCACCGGTCCATCAGGTAGACTACCCGGCTCATGTAGCCGGATTCCTCCATCAGGGAAATAAACACAAATAAGATGGCAATCTGCGGGATGAAAATGACGATGCCGCCGATACCGGCGATGATGCCGTCCGTCAGCAAGCCATTAAGCGGGCCGTCCGGCAATCGTTCGCCGGCACTGGCTGCCAGCCACGCGAAGGCGTTATCTATGGCATCCATGAAGGGGCCCGACCATGTGTATATGGCCTGGAAAATCAGCATGAGCAAAGCGAAGAAGACAACATACCCCCAAACCGGGTGGATCAGCAAGTCGTCAAGGCGAGCCGTGAGGTTTTCACGCTTTTTGGCTGGATCCTTCAGCACATTGGCCAGCTGGCGATCCAGCGTGCTGTGCCTTGCCATCGTTTCGTGTATTTGCAGCCGATGATAATTAATCTGGTTTTCTTGCCGGATGGCGCTGATTTCGGAAGACGCTGTGGCATCCAAGTGTTTGCTGCGTTTTTGCGACAAATACAACCATGCGATGTAATCGTTGGCAGGTGCCAGCTGCTCCTTCACCTGTTGGGTGACAGCGGCATACTCATCCGGAATGCTGAATGCGGGAGTGTAGCCGTTGGGTTTGTATTGCAGGGCGGCTTTCAGCAAATCAATGCCTTTGCCCGAGCGCGCATCCGTAAGCACAACCTTGGTCGAAAGCACCTTTTCGAGCCGGTCTACATCAATGGAAATTCCTGCCCGTTCGGCCTCATCAATCATATTCACCACAAAAATGGCCGGTAATCCGATCTCCCGTATTTGCTGATAAAGCAGGGCCGAGCGCTTCAGGTTGAACGGGTCGCCCACAACGACCACCAGCTCGGGGTGGTTCGGATTGTTTTTATCAACGAGTACCTCATAAACGATTTCCTCGTCCAGCGAAGAGGGGTGAATGCCATAGGCTCCGGGGAGATCAATCAGCTGATATTTGGTATGCTGATAAGTAAAGCTTCCCGTTTTCTTTTCCACAGTGATGCCCGGATAGTTGCCCGCCTTCTGGCGCAGGCCAGTCAGTTTATTGAATACCGTGGATTTACCTACATTGGGGTTGCCCACCAAGGCGATTTTTGTCTCGGTCATGTTTTTATGATAGGGTTTCGATTAAAATAAGGGCTGCCTCAGACCGGCGCAACGCTATGGCATTGGGGTTGTCCCGGATATGGATGCAAACCGGTCCATTGAATGGCGCCTGCCGTTTCAAGGTTAGCACGACCCCAGGTAATAATCCCATTTCGTAGATTTTAATGGGTATCTCATCGGCGAGGTATCCAACGATGGTTGCTGTTTCTCCCTTTCTTAATTGGTTAATGGATTGATGTTGTGACATTACATGGACTTTGCTAACAAGGGTACAAAGGTACTAATTATAATGAATCTAAACATCAGGAAATTGTTTCGGTGTATAAACGGCAGCTGGAGACAACCGGAAGTTTATCGTATACACCGGCCGCAACTATCCAAAAAAATAGTACTTTTGTTTGTTTACCTGCTGTTTAACATTGACAGTAAACCTTCTTCAGCATTATGGCCGAACTAGACGTGCAAAATACGGCATTCATGCAAGCCGTATCGTTTGTGAACCAGACGAACCGCAACATTTTCCTTACCGGTAAAGCCGGCACGGGGAAAACAACGTTTCTCAGGTATATCCGGCAGCATAGTTATAAGAAAATGGCTGTTGCCGCGCCAACGGGCGTGGCAGCCATGAACGCAGGCGGCACGACACTGCATTCGTTGTTTTGGTTGCCCTTCGGTCTGTATATCGAAGAGTATGAGCTCGCGTGGAACGATGATGATAGCCATATATACAACCGCCGCCGGCTATTCGGGAAAGTGAAGCTGACCAAGCAGCGGCGAGCCCTCCTCCAGGAAATCGATTTGCTGGTGATTGATGAGGTATCCATGCTGAGGGCCGACACGCTGGATGCCATTGATGCCATCCTGAAATCGGTACGGCGTGATGCCCGTCCCTTCGGCGGTCTACAAGTGTTATTTATCGGCGATATGTACCAGCTGCCGCCGGTGGTGAAAGAGCGGGAGTGGGCGATCATGAGCCAGTATTATCCGACTCCCTTTTTCTTCGATGCAAAGGTGTTGCGAGCGCATCCACCGCTATTGCTGGAGCTCAAGAAGATTTATCGGCAAAGCGAACAGCTTTTTATTGATATCCTCAACGATATCCGCAACAACTGTTGTTCGCCTGCACAGCTGGAGTTGCTCAATCGTTATTACCGCCCCGATTTCCTGCCATCCAGCGATGAGCCTTACATCACGCTGACGACCCACAATCACCGGGCCGATGCCATCAACCGGAGAGAGCTTGACGCGCTTCCGGGCAAACCCATCGCATTGAAGGCTAAGGTGTCAAACGATTTTCCCGAAAGCCTGTATCCCGCGGAAGTGGAGCTGGAACTGAAAATCGGTGCGCAAGTCATGTTTATCCGTAACGACAGCGGGGATGAACGGCGCTATTACAACGGCAAAATTGGTTATGTTAAGCATATCGACGCTTCGGGGGATGCGTTGATCGTTGATTTCACCGACGGCAGCGACGCGGTGGAGGTGAAACGCGAAGCTTGGGAAAATATCCGGTATCGTTATGACAAAGCGGAAGATAAAATTGAGGAGGAGGTGTTAGGCACCTTTGCCCAGTTCCCCTTGCGGTTGGCATGGGCGATTACCATCCACAAAAGCCAAGGGCTAACGTTTGACAAAGCCATCATCGACGCGGGGGGCTCCTTCGCCGCCGGCCAAGTGTATGTGGCCCTGAGCCGCCTTCGCACGTTAGAGGGGTTGGTGTTGTATTCGCGCATCCCCGCGCATAGCATTCGTACAGACCAGCAGGTGGCCCGTTTTTCGAGCAACACGCTGGCAGATGAGGAGGTGCCCGCCTTATTGGAAGCCTCCCAACGCCACTACATCGGGCATATGCTCCTTCAGGCCTTCAGGTGGGACGCCGCTGTCGAAGCATTGGCTGCATTGAAAGCCGATTTAGCCAAACGCAATATCGCCGATCTGACCGAAGCTATGCAGTTTATGCAGGCGCAATGCCACACCTGCGAACACCTGCGGGAAGTGGCCAATCGATTCAGGAACCAATTGAATGGCTTGCTCAACAAGCAAGAACATGCCGACTACGCCCAGATCCACGAGCGTACCGCCAAAGCCGTAGATTGGTTTTTGCCCCGCATCGACGACGAATTGGTGGTGCCATTGGAAGCGCATATACGCACTTGGGCGGTTAAAAAAAGGACGAAGAAGTACGTGGAAGCGCTGAAAGAACCGCTCATTGATTTCAAGCGCAAGCGGGAGCAGTTGCGGCAGTGTGCCTCCATTACGGGAGCATTGGTCAAGGGCGATGATCTGCAAGCGATAATGACCCAGGCGAACGGATTGGCAACCATTGCAATAGACGCATCGGAATTGCCCGACATGGCCGCGGCGCGCAAAACAAAAAAGGGCGAAACGAAGCGCATCAGCTTTGAGCTGTTCCGATCGGGCAAATCCGTTGATGAGATTTCAGCAGAGCGGGGGTTAACCGCCGGCACGGTGATCGGCCATCTCCTTGAATTCATCGGCAACGGTGTCGAAGCCACCCAATTGGTGGATGCAGCCAAATTGGAGACCATTTTAGATACGTTGCGTAAGCACCCTGGAAAGTCGTTTTCAGCCATCAAAAACATGTTGGGGCCTGACGTCGGATACGACGAAATCCGCGTTGCCCAAGCCGCTATCGCGCAGTAAAAATGCCGGATGGCACAAGTCTTACGGAAGACAGCGGGATTATTGCGCAGATTTCCGTATCTTTGATGCCTTTTTCAGATACCACAGTTGTTAGATGCAGCAAGTCGATACTACACAGCCTTACGAGTTGGTCTATTCCCTTTGCGAACACCCCTATCTGGGTTATCTCATCGAACCGCACGTCGTGCAGCTCAATCCCAATGGTGGATATTCATTGACGCATAGACGGGTTTTCAGCAATACATCAGCAGACTATGCGGGCGTGTTGGACGAGACCGACCACAAGCTCATTAAACTGCTGGAAGAAATAGAACAAACCAATATCATAAAGCGCTACCACAAGAAGCCCGTCAGGCCGGTAGATTTTTTCGCCAAAATATTTGATCAAAAGTTTTTCGACTACATCCGGCCCAAAATCGAGCGGCGCCTGTTGCAGGCATTGGAATTGCTCAAAGAAAAACCTTTGTTTTTGATGAGCAAAGACGGATATGCCGCGGAGCAGCGGATTGAAATCGCTCCGCACGCGGCGTCGGTGTTATTCCACTTTCGCCGCAACGGCGAAGAAACACGCTATTTCCCAACCATAAAGTATGAGGGGCAGCGTATCGAGTTTATGTATAAAGACGCACAGGTGATCATCAATCAGCAAGCCTGGCTGTTGCTCGAAAATGTGTTGTACCATTTCGACCAACCGTTGGAAGGAAAAAAGCTGTCGCCGTTTCTTCAAAAGCGGTATATCGCTGTAGCGCGGTCGACCGAACGCAAATATTTTGAAACATTCGTGCGAGGGTTGATTGAAAAGCACCACGTGTATGCAGAAGGATTTGCCATCGAAACACATCAGCACAACGCGGTTCCCGTCATCAAGTTGCTTTATGTTGAAAACGGAACCTCCCAACTGCAGTTGGATTTCCGCTATGGCCCATACCTTTTTGCGTCGGGCGGCGAGAATAAAGTGACCGTGCGGATGCAATACGATGAGGCGGCAGATCAATACACCTTTCACCGTATCAAGCGCTCACTGCACTGGGAGGAAAACCGCTTGCAGGAGCTGCTGCACATGGGCTTGCACAAGGCCAGTGCGCTTTTCAGCAACCTCGAGCCTGAGCCCAGGGGCAACGAGGCGGTATCGGCGATGGACTGGCTGCGGGATCACAACGAAGAACTTCTTCGGTTGGGCTATGAAATTGTGCAAGAGGACCCCAACAAACGGTTTTTCTTTGGCCGTACGGAGTTGGATCTATCCATCAATGAAAATAATGATTGGTTTGATGTGCAGGCTGTTGCGCGTTTTGGCCAGTACGAAGTGCCGTTCACACAGTTGCGCAACCATATCCTGAACAGTGTCAAAGAATTTGTCCTGCCAAATGGTGAGGTCGCCATTATTCCCGAAGAATGGTTTGCCCGCTACAATCAGCTGTTCCATTTTTCGGAAGATAAGAAGACTATTCGACTGAGTAAGTACCATGTGGGATTACTCAGTGATATCTCCGAGCATACGGCCTTGACGATGGACCGCAAACTGGCCCAGTTGGCCGGGTTTGAAGCGATTGCAGATATTGAAGAGCCCCAGCAATTCAAGGGTGCCTTACGGCCCTATCAAAAGGCAGGCTACAATTGGTTCCACTTTTTGCAGCAATACCGCTTTGGAGGCTGCCTGGCAGACGATATGGGCCTGGGGAAGACCATCCAGACGTTGGCGTTTCTGCAGAAACAGAAAGAGGGGATGACCCAGGCGGAAGGCCCCAAGACGTCGCTCATTGTCATGCCCACTTCACTCGTGTATAACTGGCAGAACGAAGCAGACAAATTCGTGCCCGATCTCCGCATCTTGGTGCATACCGGTATAGGCCGGCATAAGGAAGCAGCCGCATTTGAAAACTACGACCTCATCATCACCACCTATGGCATTGTCCGCAGTGACGAGGAACTGCTGAGTGCCTTTTATTTCAACTACATCATCCTCGACGAAAGCCAGATTATCAAGAATCCGACGTCTAAGTCATTCAAGGCCGTGAAAAGTCTCAAGAGCAAACACCGGCTGGTGCTTAGCGGTACGCCTGTGGAAAATTCCGTGGCCGATTTGTGGTCGCAGATGGCTTTTCTCAATCCGGGCTTGCTGGGCAGTTACCATTATTTCCAACAGGAGTTTGTACAGCCCATCGAAAAAAAGAAGGACGAAGAAAAGGCCCGGCGTTTGCAGGCCATCATCAAACCGTTTGTCCTGCGGCGTACCAAGAGCCAGGTGGCTACTGAACTGCCCCCCAAATCGGAACAGATTTTTTATTGCGCGATGGGAGACGAACAAGCCGAGCGCTATGAGCGGATAAAATCAGAATACCGCAATGCCATCTTGGAAAATTTGGGTGACGAAAAGCATAAAACGCCGCAAATCACGTTGTTGCAGGGGCTCACCCGGCTACGGCAGCTGGCTAACCACCCGCGTATGGTCGATAGCACGTTCAAAGGAGAATCCGGCAAGTTCGAGAGCGTCATTCACACCCTTGAAAGCGTATTGCAGCGGGGGAATAAAGTGCTGGTATTTTCGCAATTCGTGAAACAGCTGGTGATTTTTAAGCAATATTTCGAAAAACACGGCATCGGCTACGCGTACCTGGATGGCGCAACTAAAAACCGAGAAGAAGTAGTCAAGCAGTTCCGGGAAAACGAAGATACCCGGCTTTTCCTTATCTCCATCAAAGCGGGGGGCGTGGGGCTCAACCTGGTGGAAGCCGATTATGTGTTCATCCTTGATCCATGGTGGAATCCGGCGGTAGAACAGCAGGCCATAGATAGGACCCACCGCATCGGGCAGACACGCAATGTGTTTATCTATAAATTCATTACAAAAGATACGGTGGAAGAAAAAATATTGGCATTGCAAAACCGCAAAAAAACCATTGCCGACACACTTATCACTACCGAGGAAAGCTTCATTAAGTCGCTCACGCAGGATGATATCAAGGAGTTGCTTGGGTAAACGCTTCCAGGCCTTTCTTCATGCGCGCTACGGTCTCTTCGCGACCAAGCAGCGCAGCGATGTCAAACACGTGCGGGCCAAATTTGCCGCCCACCAGCATGACACGGAATGGGAGCATTAATTCACCCATTTTCATGCCTGAAGCATTAATGGCCAACTTATAAAAGCTCTCTAACTCGGCGCTATGCCAGGGCGCAAAATTTTCCAGCTTGGCAATCATATCGGCGAAGAACGCGGTCTTTTCCGTATTCCACTTGGGCTGTATGGCGGCAAGGTCGTATCCCTCCGGTTGTTTGAAGAAATACGAAGCCTGCTCCCAAAAATCGGTGGTGAACGTGAGCCGGTCTTTTACCAGCGCCAGCACTGCTGAGAGGTATTGCTCATCGGGATCGATGACGCCGTTGGCCGCCAGCAGGCTGCGAAGCTCGGAAAGCAGGGTGTCGCCGTCGCTCCGCTTTATCCACTCGTGGTTAAACCACTTGGCTTTTTCGAAATCAAATTTGGCGCCAGCCTTGCTGATGCGTTCTACGGAAAATTTGCTTACCAGCTCATCGCGTGTAAAAATCTCCTGGTCGGTGCCATCGTTCCAGCCAAGCAACGCCAGCATATTCACAAACGCTTCGGGTAGGAAACCCATTTCGCGAAAGCCCTTCGTGAGAATGCCGGTCTGGGGGTCAAGCCAGTTCATTGCATATACCGGGAAGCCGAGCCGGTCGCCGTCGCGTTTGCTGAGCTTGCCGTTACCGTCGGGTTTAAGGATGAGCGGCAGGTGAGCCCACTTGGGCATGGCGTGGCGCCAGCCAAGGTATTCCCATAGCAGGATGTGTACAGGCGCGGAGGGCAGCCATTCTTCGCCGCGGAAGACATGGGTGATGGCCATCACGTAATCATCGACCACCACAGCCAGGTGGTAAGTGGGCATGCCATCAGCCTTGAGCAGCACCTTGTCATCCACCAACGACGAGTCGAAGCTTACCATCCCCCGGATAAGGTCTTCGAAACCTATGGTTTCGCCTACTGGCATCTTGATGCGGATGACGTGCGGATGGCCTTCCGCGAGCAACCGTTCGGTTTCGTCAGCGGGTAGGCTGAGTGAATTGCGCAGTTGCTGCCGGTTTTCATGGCTATACTTAAAGTTGGGATGTGCCGCACGTTGGGCATCCAGTTGCTCGGCTGTGTCGAAGGCATAATAGGCATAGCCATTGGCTACGAGTTGTTCTGCATATGCCCGGTAATTGGCTTTGCGTTCGCTCTGGCGATAGGGGCCGTGCTCGCCACCATGGATGGGGCTTTCATCGGGCTCAATGCCGCACCAGCGGAGGCAATCCTGGATGTATGCTTCGGCACCCGGTACAAAGCGGGTCTGGTCAGTATCTTCAATGCGCAGCACAAACGTACCGCCATGCTGTTTGGCAAACAAATAGTTGAATAGCGCCGTGCGCACACCACCCAAATGCAGCCCTCCCGTGGGGCTCGGTGCAAAACGCACCCTTACGTTCCTGTCCTGATCCATGTCGCAAAGATAAAAAATGCGGCACCGAAACCACCATTTAAGGCAGAATTATGTATTTTGGCGGTGGATTTAAGATCCGCTTATATGATGCGCAGTTTGTCCATTTTGTTATTCCTCGTTGTACCGGGTTGTTTTGTTGGCTTTTGTAGACCGCAGGATACCGTGGCATTCAACCGGGGGGGCACGCAGCACGCCGGGTACTATGAAGAGATTCCTTATGAAGGGGTGCGTAATAAAATCATTGTGCGCATAGCCATTCAAAATAAGGAGAGGCGATTTATCTGGGATACCGGTGCGCCCTTGTTGGTTTCTCGTCGGCTCGCCGCGGAATTGTATGCGGACACGTTGGCCAAAAAGCGAATAACTGATGTAAATGCGCAACGCGATTCAATGTATGTGGTCAATATCGATGGAATAAGTATCGGTGCGACGCGTTTTGATGGAATTCCTGCTCTGGTGGCAAGCGAGGACAACCTGATATTGAAGTGCTTTGATGTCGAGGGGCTTATTGGGAGCAACATGACCAGAAATTCCATCGTCCATTTTGACGCACAACGGCAGGTGATTGTGCTTACCGACGATATCCGGCACGTGGCAGTCGATGCAGATTTTCGGACCGGCCTCCTGTTGGATAGCATACAAAGCCTGCCATTCGTGGAGGTGCATCCAGCAAAACAGGCATCAGAGCGTGTGCTTTTTGATACCGGCGACGGCAATTTTTATAGTTTAAGCGAGCGCAGTTATGCTGTTTTTTCCAGAAAAAGGCGCAAAGCATTCCGCTTGAAAGAACGTGGATTTGGGAATGCGCAGATTGGGTTGCATGGCGAAGGGGTAGGCGGCACGCGCTATCGTGTGTTGCTACCGGCATTGAAAATCGGTGGCGTCGAATTTGCTGACGTCAGTACCACCACACAGGATGGTTCGAATACAAGATTGGGAGCGGGACTGCTACGTTACGGTAATGTGACCATAGATGGTATAAATAAACATTTTTATTTTGCGCCTCACGATGTGACGGCCATGAAACTTACCTATCAAAAGACAATAAAAGATTGGAGCCTCTCTCCAACGATACCTGGGGATAAACTGGTAGTCGGGATTATCTGGGGAAACGGTGATCCGGGTGTACGGGTGGGCGATCGCATCATGGCGATCAACGATGTTGATATCTCGCAACGGGAGACCTGTAGTTTAATTCTTGAAAGCTTGCTGGATATTGAGGAAAATCAGGCATACCTGACCATACAGGCGGATGATGGGATGACAAAACGAGTGAAAATTACGGCAGAAGAATGAATCTCACTCCTTACCAATATAACCAACAACGTTGGAAATTTGCTTTGTTAATCTTTGCGGCGCTCATTGCAGGGGCGTCGCTGCTGTACACAAATTACCTGGTAAGGAACCTTTCCAAATCTGAGCGGACCAAGGCCGAGGTATGGGCGATGAGCACGCGAAACATCATTACGATGCCCGATTTAGACGATGAGGCCATTACATTCATTTATGCCGTTCGTGATAGCCTTTCGCTTCCGGCCATTATCGCCGATGCTCATGACAGCATCATCTATTGGCGTGATCTGGATTCTACCAAAACCAATATTTTAGCAGATAGCAACGATGACAACCTCCAGTATGACCCGGCATATTTCAATCGGCAACTGGCTATCATGAAGGAAAGCCATCCACCGATTATCATCAACCTCCCCAACGGAGGTCAATGGTTTGTCTATTACAAAGATTCGCTGCTGTTAAACCAACTGCGTTTTTTCCCCTACGTTCAGCTATCGCTGATTGCGATTTTCCTGGGCATTGCCTACACCGTATTTAACTCCATCCGTAAATCCGAGCAGAATCTCGTCTGGGTGGGGATGGCCAAGGAAGCAGCCCATCAATTGGGTACGCCGATATCGTCGCTCATGGCTTGGCTGGAATTGGTCCGTGCCAAGTTTGATGCCGAAAACGATCCCTTACTCATCGAAATGGAGAGCGATGTGAAACGGCTGGAAATCGTTGCCGACAGGTTTTCCAAAATCGGCTCGGCGCCGGTGCTACAAAGTCATGCAGTATATAAAGTGGTGGTCGATTTTGTCAGCTATTTCAAGGTACGGACGAGCGACAAGATCATTTTCAACGTTTCAGGCGATACCAAAGTCGAAGCCATGCTTAATGTGCCGTTATTCGATTGGGTACTCGAAAATCTGTTGAAGAATGCGGCAAATGCCATTGAGTCCGCAGGTCGAATCGATATTGTGATTTCAGAGAATATTGCAAAAGAGCAAATTTTTATAGACATTAGCGATACCGGAAAAGGGATTCCGCGCGCCAAGTTCGATGCGGTATTCCAGCCGGGCTTTACCACCCGGAAACGGGGTTGGGGACTGGGATTAAGTCTTACCAAGCGGATGATCGAATATCATAAAGGGCAGATTTTTGTAAAAGAGTCTGAGATAGACAAAGGAACCACATTTAGAATTGTATTACCAAGTAGCCAAACGTATGAACCCGCTCAAATCTGATGAATATCCGGCAATTTACACCGCCTACATAGAGACCATCTCGGGAGATATCATGGACTTGCTCAATGAACAAGTCAAGACCTTTCCGATGTTCCTGGCCGGCATCCCCGAGGAAAAATCCGAATATGCGTACGCCGAAGGAAAGTGGACGATCAAAGAAGTGGTGGGCCATATCATTGATACGGAGCGAATTATGGCCTATCGCGCGTTGCGGTTTGCACGCAACGATACCAAAGAACTGATTGGTTTTGAACCGGACGACTTTGTCGCTAATGCGCGGTTCAATGAGCGGTCATTGAAAAGTCTCTCCGATGAGTTTGCGTTGGTCAGGGAATCAAACGTAATGCTTTTCAGGCATTTAAACGACCACGAGTTGATGCGCAAGGGGCTTGCTTCCGAGCGGCTTATCAGTGTTCGTGCCTTCATGTACATTATTGCAGGCCACCTTAATCATCACCGCAACATCATCCGCGAACGGTACCTGGGAGAATGATTCACATCGCTGCGTCCGGGGCTTCATTCCAGCCACCTGAACGGGTTTAATTGGGGGCAGCGACCAGCGGTGGAACAGGAGCCGGTCGACGGTGTCGGCAGCGTGCACTTATCAAGCGATAAAAAATAAAAAAACAAAAAAACCTTTTTAACGCTCTTTTGTAATTAAGATATCTACGAAACCATTTCCATGGTTTTATGATACGGTTTAGGTGTAGGAAATGCCCTGATAATTCAGGGCGTTTCCTATTTTAGAAAACCTTATGCCGGTCGTCGACCATCTGCCATCTTTGCCGGCCACCGCTCATCGAAAACTAATCAACCGTTTGCATAATCTTTTTTATTCCAATTGTAGATTTAATTTCATAGTCTTGTAAGTACAACAACATTTAACTACTAACCCGACATGAGTGTCAATGCTACTACTCCTAAATCCACCGTCGGACCTATGGTCATCATCGGTGCACTTTTTTTTATTTTCGGTTTCGTTACCTGGATCAACGGTCCGCTGATTACATTCGTGAAGTTGGCCTTCAGCTTGGATACCTATTCCAAAGCATTCATGGTCACGACAGCGTTTTACATGGCTTATTTCTTTTTGGCGCTGCCGTCGTCCTGGATATTGGAGCGTACCGGCATGAAGAAAGGCATGGCCCTGGGGTTGCTCGTCATGGCTGTGGGGACCTTCATTTTCGGTACTTATGCTACCCAACGAAATTACAACATTTCCCTTGCGGGGCTGTTCGTCATTGGCTCCGGCTTGTCGTTGCTGCAAACAGCGTCAAATCCATATATCAGTATTCTCGGGCCCATTGAGACTGCCGCGCGCCGCATCAGCATCATGGGGATATGCAACAAGCTTGCGGGTATTTTGAGTCCGATTGTCATCAGTGCACTGGTTTTTAAAGATGTGCGTGATCTGGATAAACGTGTTGCCGAGGCGGGGTCGCATGAAGCTGCCGAAGCCATACTCAACGAGTTTGCAGCCAAAATATACGCGCCTTACATGGTGATGGCCCTCATACTGGTCGTTCTGGCCATTTGGGTGGCCAAGTCGTCCCTGCCCGAGATCAATGCGTCGGAGATAAACGCTGAACCGGTAGGCGATGCGTCGTTGGCCAGGGAAAAGACCAGCGTGCTCCAATTCCCGCATTTATTGCTTGGGGCATTGTGTATTTTCCTGTATGTCGGCGTGGAGGTAATGGCCGGGGATGCCATCGGTGCCTATGCACAGGGATTCAATATCCCGCCCGAGGAGACGACCGTCTACACCTCGTTTACGTTGGGCGCCATGTTGGTAGGGTATATCATCGGCCTGTTTACGATACCGAAAGTCATGAGCCAAGGGCAGGCGCTGAAGCTATCGGCCGTTTTGGGGATTGTTTTCACAGCAGGGGCGTACCTGACTGCCGGTTATGTTTCGGTTGCCTTTGTGGCGCTTCTGGGCTTGTCCAATGCGTTGATGTGGCCAGCGATTTGGCCGTTGGCCATCGCCGGTTTGGGCAAGTTTACCGAAAAGGGATCCGCGCTGTTGGTCATGGGCATAGCCGGTGGGGCCGTTATCCCGCAGTTGTTCGCCACATTGAAGGATAGCTACGACTTCCAGTTGGTGTTTCTATTGCTGATGGGCGTATGCTACCTCTATATCCTGTATTACGCAGCAAGCGGCCATACGGCTGGGAAAAAATAGGCTATCGGAGGGCTTGTGCCTGATTTTCCTGCGCCATGCGTCAGCACAGCACAGGAAAACAGGACTTTGTGAAATAACACCTTTAAAACGTGTGGAATGAAGGTGTATTATGCACGAATTGTAATATTTCGGTAATGTTGCCGGATATTTCTTAATTTCGGACCATTGTAAACGAACAACAGAAACATGAAGAAACGACTTTTTGCATCGGCAATCCTTGCCATTGCGGTTGCCATGGGATGGCAGCCAGCAAACGCTCAATTGAAGTTGCCTCCTGCCAGTAGCGCGCAGACCATCACGCAGGGTCTCGGTATCGGTACGGTGACACTTACCTATAGCCGTCCTAACTTGAACGGGCGGAAAATTTTTGGCGGGCTGGAACCTTATGACGCTATATGGCGTACGGGAGCCAACAACATTCCATCGCTCACGTTTGATACCGAAGTGACCATCGCGGGAAATAAAGTGCCGCCCGGTACGTACGGGCTGCTCACCATACCGGGGGCGGACGAATGGACGGTTATTTTTTCAAAAAACAGCAAACAATGGGGCGCCTACTCCTATAAGCAGGAAGAGGATTTATTCCGCTTTAAGGTTAACCCCGAAAAGTTGAGCAAACCGGTGGAAACCTTCATCATGACATTTTCCGATGTGACCGCGCAAAGTGCCAAATTGAACATCGCCTGGGAAAATACACAAATCGGCTTCGATTTGATAGTCGATCAAGATGCCGAAATTATGGCCTCCATCGATGAAGCCATGAAAGGTGAAAAGAAGCCGTATTTGCAAGCCGCACAATATTATTATACGAATAACAAGGATATCCAAAAAGCCTTGGCGTGGATCAACGAAGCCGATAAGGCACCTAATCCCGCACCGTATATCAAGTATTGGAAAGCTCGCATACAACTCAAGGCCGGAGACAAAGCCGGAGCGGCTGCTACCGCTACAGAAGGTGTTGCGATTGCAAAGCAACAAAACAATCCCGAATATGTGCGGCTGAACGGCCAGGTGCTGGCTGAAGCTCAGCGATAAGCACGCGCCAATATATCCGAAATTGTCGTAAAGGCCCGGTCTGCGCAAAGCGGCACGGGCCTTTGCTTACAAGAGAGGCCTACAGATTGACGTTCAACAGCTCCTCCAGCTCTTCATGGCTGATATTCATGTTTACGTTGCCGTCTTTGGCAAATGAAATTTCCCCCGTTTCTTCGGAGACCACCACGGCAATCGCATCGCTCACCTCCGTCACGCCAATGGCTGCACGGTGGCGCAGCCCAAAATGGAGCGGTAAATCTTCACTGTCCGACAGCGGCAGAACACAGCTGGCGGTCATGACTTTAAAATCAACGATGACCACGGCGCCGTCATGCAATGGGCTGTTTTTTTGAAAGATGCTTTCCAGAAGCCGTTTTGACAAATGAGCGTCCAGGTATTCGCCGCTGGTTTGGTAATATTCTTCATCATAGTATTTGGCAAAGACCATCAATGCTCCCGTATGAGATTTGGATAGGCTCCTGCACGCATCGATGATGGGCTTGAGGCGCAGGCGATTATCTTGTGTGGCGGCCTTTTTGCTCACAAAGAACGACCAAAGGAAGTTCTTTCGCTTGACGGAGATATTTTTGCCGATATGGATGAGGAAACGCCGGATTTCCTGCTGGAAAACCACGACCAAGGCCAATGACCCTACGCTGATGAACCCGCCGAAGATGTTGGTAAGCAGGTGCATGTTGAATTGCTTGACAAGGATATAGATGATGTATATCAGTCCCAATCCAATCAGGATATTGACCGCAATCGTTCCCCGGATAAGGCTGTAGATATAGTAAAGGATGACAGCTACGAGAAAGATGTCAATGATGTCCAGTAACCTAAAACTAAAGTCGAGACTCTCCATAATTCCCGCAATTTAGGAAATTTCCACTATAAAAAACGCTCGATGGCTGAAGAGCGATTGATAACTGCGCAGCAATTTAACTAAGTTTATACCTTTGTAAAAAAAATCATGGCAAGACTTTCCGTCAATATCAACAAAATTGCAACACTCCGCAATTCCCGGGGTGGAAATAACCCGGATGTACTCCAGGCCGCGTTGGCCTGTGAGCGCTTTGGTGCGCAGGGTATCACCGTACATCCACGGCCGGACGAACGGCATATCCGGTATCAGGACGTTTACGATTTAAAGGCAACCATCAAGACCGAGCTCAATATCGAAGGCAATAGCCAGGAGGAGAAGTTTGTCCGCCTGGTGCTGGATACGCTACCTGCCCAGGTGACGCTGGTGCCGGATGATCCGGGGCAGATTACGTCCAACCATGGATGGGATACCATCAAACACCGCACCTATCTTCAAGAGACCTGTGCGCAGTTTAAAGAAGCCGGCATCCGTGTCTCCATCTTTGTTGACGCCGATCCCCAGCTGGTAGAAGCTGCGGCACAGACCGGCACCGATCGCGTGGAATTATACACCGAATCTTATGCACGGTTATACCATCAAGACCGGGAGCGCGCCATCGCGCCTTATATTGAGGCGGCTAAGGTGGCGCAGCAGGCAGGCCTGGGCCTTAATGCCGGGCACGACCTTGATTTGCACAATTTGCGGTATTTCAGCCAGCATATACCGGGATTGCTGGAGGTGAGCATCGGCCATGCCCTGATTGCCGATGCATTGTATCTGGGGCTGGAAACGACGATTAAGCGGTATTTGGAGCAGTTGGCAGGCGGTGATTAGCGGTCGGTATTGGCCGCTAATCACTGATCGCCATCCCCAATCCCTACTTAATCCCCATGAAAATCCGGTTCCACCGGATTTTGCTCAGGAAAGTGCCGTGTTTGTCCCAGCTCAGCCATACAAACAACGCTTTGCCCACGATATGATCTTCGGGTACAAACCCCCACGTGCGAGCGTCCTCTGAATTATGGCGGTTGTCGCCCATCATCCAGTAGTAATCCATCTTAAAGGTGTAGCTGTCCGCTTTGCTGCCATTGAGGTATATGCCGTCCTCGCGGCTTTCCAGTTCGTTGCCCTCGTATACGCGGATGGCGCGCTCATAGAGGGGCATCGTCAGACTATCGAGTGTTATCGTCCACCCTTTTTTGGGTACGATAATCGGCCCGAAGTTGTCGATATTCCAGTGGTACAGCGGATTGTTTGGGAATACGCCGGGCTCAGCCGTGTCACGGTGCCTGATATTGGGTGCGATGCGGCTTACATTGGCCCAGCCCTTCACCTCCTCATAAGCCTTGTCGGTAAGGAAGAGTTGGTAAGGTTCCCGCGCGTATGGATTGGATTCGATGCGCATATCCAGCAGGCGCTGCGGGTTCAAGCCGGTACCATCGGTGTATACGTAATAGTCCAATTGGCCGTTGGGTGGCTCAAAAGCCCGTTTGCCGTTGACATAGAGCTGCGCTTCGCGCAGCGAAATCGTATCACCGGGGATGCCTACGGCACGTTTGATATAATTTTCGCGCTTGTCGATAGGCCTGTTGAAAGGCGGATCAGCTTCCATGGGGTAGTTGAATACGACGACGTCATTTCGTTCAATCTCTTGGAAACCCGGTAGCCGTTTGTACCCTAGTTTGATGCCTTCCCAGTAGGCCTTGCCACCGGTCAGCGGCATCGTATGATGCGCGAAGGGAAAAGCAACAGGCGTCATGGGTACCCGCGGACCATAATTCAGCTTGCTGACAAACAGGAAGTCGCCTACGAGCAGGCTTTTTTCCATGGAGCCTGTCGGTATCATGTAAGCCTCAATAAGAAAGCCGCGGATGAGCGTTGCTGCCACCACGGCAAACACAATAGCATCTGCCCATTCGCGGGCAACAGACTTTTTATATGGATGTTTCTCCCTAAACTCCGGCGTGGCAGATTGGCCGAGGTAAACCACCTTGGGATCGTTGCCCCACCATGGGAGGACTACAAAAGGGAATAACACTGTGGCCGCATATTCCCAGAACCGGCGTTTGCCGAAAGCCTTGACCAGATCAAGGTACAATCCGAAAAAAATGAAGATATTCACGATGGGGATAAGCAACAATGCGATCCACCATGCCGGGCGTCCGGTAATGTGTTTGGCAATAACGAATTCTCTGTAAACCGGTATGAGGGATTCCCAGCCCGCGCGGCCGGCCTTAATGAAAAGCTTCCATAAGCCGAAATGGACGAGGACAAGAATGATTGCAAAAACGATATATCCCATAATAGGTTTTTATTAAAAATATGTCTGTTTGATGTACTACACTTGCCCGCCAAAGTTAAACATTTCGGTCACTTGGTAAAATCCGGTTTTACCATTGAGCCATTCAGCAGCGATTACCGCGCCCAAGGCGAACCCCGCGCGGCTATGAGCGGTATGCTTGAACTCTATTTGGTCAACCTCCGAGCTGTATAACACCGTGTGTGTGCCAGGCACGTCCTCGATGCGGTGGCTCTCAATGAGTAATTGATTGGGTTTTGGAATGGATTCTTCGCCATCACCGATCAGGTTGTTTATCCACTCCGTTTTGGCATCCGTATGTTCGATGATGCCTTCAGCAATGGTGATGGCCGTGCCGCTGGGGGCGTCCAGTTTTTGGGTATGGTGGATTTCCTCTACCTGCACATCGTATTGCTTGTATGGATTCATCGCAGCGGCCAGTAGCTTATTGATATAAAAAAAAACGTTTACCCCGATACTGAAATTAGAACCATAAAGCAGCGTTTTGTTACCGTCCAGGCACCTTTTTTTTACCACGTCAAGCTGGTTATACCAGCCCGTGGTGCCGACCACGATGGGTACATCGGCTTCGAAACATAAGTCGATGTTGCTCACCGCAGCTTCAGGCCTGCTGAAATCGATGGCCATGTCAGCGCCGTCCAAATCTTCGGCACCGATGCTTTCCCGATTGCTTTCGTCCACGATGAGGTGGATTTGATGACCACGTTGCAGGGCAAATTTTTCGATAAGCTGCCCCATTTTGCCATATCCGAGTAATGCAATATTCATGTAACTAAATCGCTAATCCGCAAACTTAGCATAAAATGCGAAGCAATTTTAGCGGAACATGATTTTTTTTAAAATCTAAAGCCTACCTTCAGGCCGATAGCATAAGGGCTATGTTGATAGGCCAATGATGTAGGCGGCTGTTGCAGCAGCGTCGGTGAGATCCGGAAGCCCAAATCATCGCCGATATCCCAGCGGTGTTTGAGCATGGAAGTGACATAGGCTTCCACGGCTTGTATACCCCACCAGCCGACGGTCACCAGCACCGTCAGGTCGCGGTTACGCCGGTAATAGTCTTTGGCCGCAACCAAGCGGTCAGTGGCTTGGCTACCGGCGGCAAGGTAGGGGAATTTGGTGTTGGGCGGGATGGCGTGGTTGTTGTTGATGCGATATTGCGCTTCCCGCAATACATCGTGGTAATATCGGTTGTTGAACTCAAATACAAGCACCGCACCCACGAACCCGCCGTAAATGACAGGTACCTTGAGCCACCACCAGCCGCCGTTGGTGATTTGCCCCCAGCCCGGTACCATGAGCGACTGCTTCCATGGCCGTACAGACATAGCCTCCAAAGCGAGCCTGGCCGAATCTTTAAACACCGTTTGTTTTTGTTCCTGCGCTTCCCTTTCGCGCCGTTCCCGCTGCCGTCTTTCCCGCCGGGTTTCGTCGGCCTGCCTGCCGGCGGTATCCACGGCAAGGGTGTCGGCCATCTTGGGTATGGTGTCCCTGCGTAGGCTGTCAGGCTCCTGGGCATGTAGGCCGCCTACGGTCCCCAGAACCAACAAGACGATAACAAGCCAGCGGTTCATCACCAATCGAGTAATTCAAGGATCCTGTTGAGGTCGTCTTCCGAATGAAACGGAATTTCGATCGCGCCGTTTCCTTTCTTGCCTGAAACTTTCAGTTTTACCCGAGTGGCAAATTTGGAAGCAAGGTCATCTTCCACCTTCTGGTATTGGAAAGATAAGGCCGGTGTTTTTTCCCGCTTGTCGGCTTGCCTATTGGCGTGTTGCTGGACGTCCCGCACCAACTCCTCGGTTTTCCTGACGGAGAGCCCCTTCTTGACGATTTCCCGGAAGATATAAAGCTGTTTGTCGATTTCGGAGACGTTGATCAATGCCCTGGCATGCCCCATGCTTAGCTGCCCATCGCGTATCGCGGCCTGTATAGCAGGCGGCAGCTTCAACAGGCGCAGGTAGTTGGTTACCGTAGATCGGTTTTTGCTTACCCGTTCGCCAAGTTCTTCTTGCTTGAGGTTGCATTCCTCGATCATCCGTTGGAAACTCAGCGCCACCTCGATGGCATTGAGGTTTTCACGCTGGATGTTTTCGATCAGGGCCATTTCCAGCATCTGCTGGTCATTAGCCGTACGGATATACGCAGGTATTTCGGTCAATCCAGCCAGTTTGGCTGCCCTAAGCCGCCGCTCACCACTGATCAGCTGATAGGTGTCGCCATTGGCCTGCCTCACCGTAATGGGCTGTATCAGGCCTTGTAGTTTGATGGAGTCTGCCAGTTCGCGCAGCGCTTCTTCATCAAACTCCGTTCGCGGCTGGAAGGGGTTAATGGCTATTTTCGAAATAGGTACCGCACTGATGGTGCCCGGGGCTTTCCGCGGGGAAGGCACTTCCGTGACGTTATTTTCGGCTGGCCGCTTGATTACCTCTTCTGAGTCGTCGAGCAATGCACTCAATCCCTTACCCAATCCTATTTTCCGTTGTTGTGCTGCCATGTTGTTTTATACGCTTACTTGTTCTTTTTCTTCCTTATTGAGGTTGTTTTTTTCGAGAATTTCGCGTGCCAGGTTCAGGTAGTTGATGGCTCCTTTGCTATTGGCATCATGCATAATCACCGAAATGCCGAAGCTTGGTGCTTCGCTGAGCCGGGTATTGCGCTGGATGATTGTATCAAAGACCAGTTCGTTGAAATGCGTCTTCACCTCTTCCACGACCTGGTTGGAAAGGCGGAGGCGGACATCATACATGGTCAATAAAATGCCTTCGATTTCCAAGGCCGTGTTCAGCCTGTTCTGTACAATCTTGATGGTATTGAGCAATTTGCCCAACCCTTCAAGTGCGAAGTACTCACACTGCACCGGGATGATGACCGAATTGGACGCAGACAGCGCATTGATGGTTATGAGGCCCAGGGAAGGCGAACAGTCGATTACGATGAAATCATATTCATCTTTGACCTGGTTCAGTATCCCCCTCATTTTATATTCCCGCTCATGCAAGTTAATCATTTCGATTTCTGCACCGACCAAGTCAATGTGTGCGGGCAGGAGATCAAGGTTCGGTGTCTCCGTGTGCTGGATGGCCTCATGCGGGTCAAGGTCGTTGATTAGGCATTCGTAGACGCTGGCCTTAATGGCGCGCGGGTCAAATCCGATACCCGAGGTCGAGTTAGCCTGCGGGTCGGCATCCACCAGCAAGGTTTTATATTCCAGTACAGCTAAGCTCGCTGCAAGGTTGATGGAAGTGGTCGTTTTGCCTACTCCTCCTTTTTGATTGGCTATTGAAATGATTTTACCCATGGGTGATGAAAAATTAACGCTCCGTTGCTTCGCATCCCAAAAGTATTCATTAATTTGTACTTTTGGGCATTTCAGCAATGCTGAATCAGAGGGGCTAAGATACGCTTTTTAATTTAATCCATTATGATTACCATTATATCCGGTACAAACCGTCCTCATAGTAATACGTTTAAGCTTTCCAGTTATTATCAGCACCAGCTTTCGAAAAGGGGGGTGGCAGCTCATATCCTGTCGTTGGCGGATTTGTCGGCCGATTTCATATCGGCCGATATGTACAAAAACCGGAGTGATGCATTTCTCCCTTATCAGGAACGCATCAGCGCGACGGAGAAATTTCTTTTTGTCATCCCGGAGTACAATGGGAGTTTTCCGGGGATTCTGAAAACGTTTGTGGACGCCTGCAAGTTTCCCGATAGTTTTTTTGATAAAAAAGCCGCGTTGGTGGGATTATCCAGTGGCAAGTATGGCAATATCCGGGGAGTGGATCATTTTACGGGCGTCTGCCACTATGTGCGGTTGCACGTGTTGCCGCTGCGCATCCATATTCCCTATATTCTCAGTGAGTTTGATGCCGAGGGCAACCTGTATAAGGACGATACTGTCCGGTTTACCAATGAACAGATTGAGGCGTTTATACGTTTTTGATACAACTAAAAAAAGATGGTTACGGATGCCTTGCGGCCCGTAACCATCCCTTATGACATCGATCCAATTAGGGATTCAGCTCGTCCTCACTGATTTCCCCGTTGATGACCACCTCCTTGGTGACAGCCTTTAGCGGCAACGGTACCATTTGGTTCACGATGGTGATGGTTTCCGGCAGCTGGATGCCTTCATAAGTGGCGTAGTTGTTCATGGTGGTTTCGCCGGCCAGCTCGCTTTCCGTTTTCAGCTTAAGCCCTGTTGCCACGCTGAAATATTCGGTAGAGACATTACTGCCCGAGGTTACTTTTACCTTATAGGCATCCTCGTCATTGACTTTGGTGATGCCATCCAACTCCAACTGAGCACCTTTTTCTTGATAAGACAGCTCCGGGAATATATCCAATAGAGCTTGGTAGGCGGCGGCAGCATCGGCAGGAAGTTGCTGTGACTGCCCCTGGGCCGATACGGTCACGGCGTCCTTGGTGACACGGACGCTCGACAGCAATTGTGCGCCGAGCTTGGTGTTTTGCACCGCAACACCCTTGTTTCGGTCAACCAGCTGTTCAATGGAGACAGTCATTCCCTGTATCTCCGCTTCGCTTACCAACCGGATGCTGTTGACGGCCGTCAACTTTTCGCGGCCGCCTATCGCCTCGATATACTTTTCAATGACACCTTCAGCCGTAACGCTGGCATCCGTGATGGCCATGTTTACTTCCGGATCGCCGGTGACGGTATAGAATTGCACCTCGCCAAAGGCATTCATCTTGTCCGCAAAATCATCCGCTTTTCCAACGATGGTAATTTGCAGGTCATCGCTTCGCACATAGTTTGCAGCAATATTATTAATTTGATCCAAGGTGAGCCCATCCATGTTTTTGAGATAATTTTTATAATAATCTTTCGGCAACTTATGCATTTCGGTATTGATGGCAAAGCTGGCGATGGTCGAAGGCTGCTCCAATGAACGACCGAAGCTTCCGGCGAGTGCTGCCTTTGCCAGATCGAGCTCTTCTTGGGTAATGGTTTTTTCGTGCAGCCTTTTCAATTCATGGATGAATTCGCGCGTGGCACTGTCGGTTACCGAATTGCGCACTGAGGCGCTGGCGTTCAGTGTGGCCACCAATTTGTCTGGTGTGATACCGCCGTAGGCCCCATAAGTATACCCCTTATCCTCCCGAAGGTTAAGGAACAGGCGCCCAGACGAGCCACCGCCCAGTATACGGCTTATCACGTTGACGGCAATGACGTCCGGGTTGTTGGGCTTCAGATCAAGGGGATAGCCGATATTGATGACCGACTGGGCACTTACCGGGCGGTTGGCCACGACAACCCTGTTACCCTGCGTTTTTTGAGGGGCGGGCCATTCGTGCTTGGGTACGTCCGCACGTTGCCATCCAGCAAAGTACTTATTCACGAGTTCCTTCGCCTCGGCTGGCGTGATGTCGCCCACAATGGCAAGATAGGCAACATTGGGTCTGAAATAGGTGTTGTAATAGTCTCTGAAGTCATCGACTTGCAGGTTACCTACCGTCTTTTCTGTCTCGATTTCGCCGTAGGGATGGTCTTTGCCGTACATAGCGGCGTTACGCACCACGCCGATGATGCTGTTGGGGTCATCTTTAGCCGCTGCAAGCGATGAGATTAACTGCTTTTTGAGCTTATCGAGTTCTGATTGCGGGAATGCCGGGTTAAACAGTACATCGGCAAACAGTTCGAGCAGTTGGTCGTTGTACTTTTTTAACGACGAGGCACTTGCTGAGGTGGATGACACGCTGATGCGTGCGCCGATACGGTCGATGGCCTCGTCGAGCTCGTCTTTGGCACGTGTCGTGGTGCCCCCCATGAGCATGTCGCCGGCGAGGGAAGTAAGCCCCGCTTTGTCACCTTCGAGGATGGCATCGCGGTCCAGCACGAGCGAATAGGTGACCCGTGGTAACTTGTGGTTTTCCACGACAAACACTTTCAGGCCGTTATCCAGTGTGAAGGTGACCGGATCGCCGATGTTGATTTGCGGGGCGGGGCCAGGTTCGGGATACTTGCTGCGGTCTACCTGAGCGAAGGCTGTGGTACAGGCGCCTACCAAAGCCAATAGATATATGCTGATTTTCTTCATATTGTTGATTCGTTGAAATAAGCGGTTATTGTTTTGGTTCTTCAGATTTCGGCAGGTAATACAATACAACGCGGCCAGATTTGGCCAAGTACTGTTGCGCTACCCGTTGGATATCTTCGCGAGTCACCTTATTGTATTTTGCCATCTCGTGGTTTATCTCATCGGCGTTGCCGAAAAAGGTCTTCGCTTCGGCAAGGCTTTCCGCAATGCCGGCAACGGACGCATGACGGCTTACTACGGAGTTTTCCACTTGTGCTTGCAACTTCTGGAAGTCGCGTTCGGATATGCCATTGGCGATGACTTTTTCAATCTGCCCATCCAGTGCATGCTGCAACGAGTCTGCCGATACGCCCATATTGGCTATGGCATAGGTGAGAAACACGCCACCGTCTTCCAGGTCGAGCGGAAATGCGGCTACGCCCACAGCCTTCTGTTGTTTATCCACGACCTCCTTGGTCAGCAGCGAGCTGTTACCTCCGGTGAGGTAGGTCGAGAGCATACTCAGCGCATAAGAATCCTGGTGTTTCTTGGGCGGTAGGTTATAGGCCAGGATGACCGCAGGTAATTGGATATTGTCGTATACAATGTCGCGTATTTCTTGCGTGCGTTTAGGTTCGGTCACATTGGGTCGGTTGATGGTGCCGGTACCGGCCGGTATTTCGGAGAAGTACTTCCGCACCCAAGCTTCGGTTTGCGCATAGTCGATGTCGCCAGCGATAGAAAGCACCGCATTGTTGGGTACATAATAAGTCCGGTAAAACTGCATGAATTCGTCCAATGTAGCGGCATTCAGGTGATCAAGTGAGCCGATGACCGGCCAATTATAGGGGTGCACCTGGTGCGAACGTTTGAAGGTTTCGCGCAGGATGGTGCCATATGGCTGGTTGTCATAACGCTGCCGCATCTCTTCTTTCACCACGCTACGCTGGGTTTCCACGCCGACGGTGTCGATTTTGGCGTGTAGCATGCGCTCACTTTCCATGTAGAGTGCAGTTTCGAGGTAGTTCGCCGGTACAACTTCATGATAATACGTGATGTCGTTTGAGGTATAGGCGTTGAGTGTACCACCAATGGACTCGATTTTTTTCATGTATTCGCCGCGTCCGATGTTTTCCGTGCCTTCAAAGAGCAGATGCTCAAAGAAGTGCGCAAATCCGGTCCGTTGGGGGTCTTCATTTTTGGAACCCACATGGTACATGACTGAGACTGCTACAATTGGTGTGGTATTGTCCCGGTGCATGAGCACGGTGAGGCCGTTGTCAAGCTTGAATTCCTTGAATTCAATGCGGTTTTGCGCATCTGCTACAACTCCGTTGCACAGCAACAGGCCGACAAGTGCGGTGATTGATAGAGCTTTCTTCATATGTGATTATGTGGTTAAAGAACTTATTGCGTCGACTAACGTCATGCAAGTTTACCATTCTTGGATGAAAAAAGCAGGCTTGTTGTTACATTTTTTGTATAACTACAGGTTTTAAGTACTGGGGGTCAATAGGCTGCTTACTGCTGTCTTAGCAACGATACGGATGAATCCGGGTTTAGCCACCTATGATCCACGTATGCGCCACGTATGATCCACCTATCTGCCACGTTTCTCAAGGCTTCGTCGCTTGGAGCATGGGTGGTCTATCCCTACCCAAAAGGCGGCTGATTAGGGGTGTGAGGTGTTGCTGTCACGGGCAGTTGCCCTGTTTGTCCGTTTGGTGTACCACCATTGGCGAATGCGATGTACCAACGGTGCGAGAGATGGCACAGATTGGCGGCGGAGATAACAAGCTAATTTACAACCTTAGTTTTTATTTATTTGCTATTGGTTATTATCTTCGAGTACTTCTGACCCTCAGATTGACACGTTGAACCATTTCATACATCTATTTCGCTCCAACGCTTAAAATGCTTTAAAGCAGCGTTCGTCCACTGGAAGTTTGTTGTTGTGCAGGTTTTGCTTGTTATTTTTACATCATCATTCCCTTAATAAATTGTAATCTATTGGTGTGCCTTTTTTCAGGAAAAGTGCTGAAAGGGCAATCAGCAGGCAGCGCAGCTTACTATGTGGGGAAGCGCAGGAAACCATGGCCCCACCCTACCGGAAGTAGAATTGAAAATTAACATCTTTTGAACTAAGTTTGTCAACAATAACGCTTCAACCAAAGATGTCCAAATTTTCGCGATATACGGAAGAGCAGCTGGTTAACCTAATAAGAGATGGCGATGAGGCTGCATTTACGGCGATGTATGACAAATACAAGGAGCGGTTAGCGGCCAGGTTATTGCAGTTGGTTTGCAACGAGGCCTATGCCGAGGAGCTGCTGCAAGATGTGTTCCTGAAAATTTGGGAAGGACGTGCGCAACTTAATCCCGGCCTGTCGTTCAAGGCTTACCTCTACCGCATCACGACCAATACGGCCTTCAACTTCATGAAACGGGCCAGTAAGGAGCGGGACATTCTGGCGCAGATTATCCAGTCGTCTACTGAATTATACAATCACATAGAGGCTGATTTATTCCGGAAGGAAAATCAACGTCTGATCGATCGGATCCTAACTGGGTTATCTGCCCAATGTAGACAGGTGTTTGTCGCCGTCAAACTGGATGGGCTAAGTCACAACGAAGCCGCCGAGCGCTTTGGGATATCAACGCATACCGTAAATAATCACCTGCAGAAAGGCACACGCTACCTGAAGGGTTATCTCAAATCATCCGGTGGCTTACCGCTGCTGCTGGTGTTGTATTTATTTTCATCTGTCTAAATTTTTCTTCAATGGCGATGAAGCTGTCATGGTTTAATCATACCATCGTGTGATTTTTGAAAACCATGACGGTTTCATAAAAAATATTTGGGTTCGAGTAGCTGTTTTTTCCGTGCCACTTGTATTAGGACAAAACAAAGAGGGCGTTGGCGATGGAACAAGATATCAAGCACCTATTCGAACGGTACCTTAAGGGCGAGTGCAGCGCGGACGAAATTGCGCGTCTATATGCATATTTTGGCTTAGAAGCCAATGAGATGCTGCTGAAAGCGTACATTACACGTATGCTCGACAGCGACGACGATACCCCGCGGGCCTTGGCATACCAAGCCCGAAAAGTTGCCGATCGTGCGGGCATCCGGTTACAGGAACGGTTGGCCCGTCAATCAACCCCGACTTCCAACCGCAGTCGACGCGTGCGCTGGTGGCTCCCCTATGCCGCGGCTGTGGTAATCTTCTTTGTTGTCGGGTGGCTAATGATGAATAGCCGTTGGTCGTCAGACAGTGCTCACGTCATTGTTTCTAATGAAGATATTCCGCCGGCAGCTAACCGTGCTATATTGACCCTTGCCGATGGCCGTTCGATTGATTTGAGCGAAGCGCAGTCGGGAATTGTTGTTGGAGACGGAATTAGGTATTTAGATGGCTCTGCGGTCTCGGGTTTGGCGCAGGACACCGGCATGTCCCTATCCACTCCCAAAGGCGGAACGTATCAAATCACCTTGCCCGACGGGTCCAACGTGTGGCTCAATTCAGCATCTACGTTAAAATATCCGAAGCGTTTTGATGACGACGAGCGTGTCGTGGAACTGGAAGGCGAAGCCTATTTCTCCGTGGCACAGCTAAAGGAAAAGACGGGTAAGCGAAACATACCCTTCAAGGTGTTGTCTGCAGGACAGGTCGTTGAAGTCTTGGGTACTGAGTTCAATATTTCGTCATATAAGGATGAACCGATGATTGAGACCACGTTGGTAGAGGGGAGTGTCCGGGTAGTCACTACCCTTGGTAGGCGCACATCGTTGGTGCTTGCGCCGGGCGAACAGGCAAGTTTGTCGGGCACAGGCGTGCTAAACAGCGCTAAGGCAAACCTTAAAAAAGAGTTGGCGTGGCAGTCTGGCATATTTTATTTCGAGGAGACCAGTCTCGTCGAACTGATGCGACAAGTTAGCCGGTGGTATGATGTCGATATTCAGTACGTAGGTGACGTGCCGCAGGAATCGTATAGCGGGTTGATGAGCCGCTATGTTTCACTCAAGACATTACTCGAATTCTTAAATGAATCCTCGGCTCAGTTTACCTTACGTGGCCGTACAGTAATCATCCAATCCGAAACTTATTAATTTTTATTTATACGTTAATCAGTAAACCAACAGCTATGAACAGAAAACCTACTTAGTCTTACGGACGAAAAAAACAAACAGGGAAGTGTCGGAACCACCCCCCTGTTGCGTTTGGATAAGTCATTTTAAACCGGAGTTAACAGTTTATCACAAACCTACCCGAACACAAACTTAAGAAAAGTTCTTTGGTTTGCGTGCGCGGTATAAAAAAAGAAGTTAATGCGAGTCACGCCTCTTTCGCGTACCAAAGCGAACGAACAGCTAAGTCTTTTATTCTTGGTTATGAAAATAACTACAGCTTTGTTACTTTTAGGAGCACTGCATGTCAGCGCTCATTCTGTGTCACAAACCATTACCCTCACCGCCAAAGACCAACCTATCAGGCAAATCTTTGAAGCGATCTATGAAAATCAGGCAGCATAACGCTTTTGGGACACCCCGGTAACATTGCATATACCGTAAAACGAGACGGGCAACTGATTATCAAAGTCCCTGATATCACACAAACCGAGCTTGCCGGTGGACACGCGTTTGTTTTTAAGCTGGCGGGATTCGAAATGCATCCAGCTATCCAATCATCAAAAAAGTAATTGATTTTAGCTCTATAACATGACTTATATAAAGATTTCTTTAGGAATAGCACTTGCGTTTTTATTCGTAAACTTCAAAGGAGTGGATAAAAAACCGACAAGCAAAGCAAGTACAGACAAGAACCGCGTCGTTGTCAATCCATATGGCAACGTAAACTGGCAGACCTTTGAAAAGCACCATGCCGCATTGCACGTGCATTCGTTGCAGAGCGATGGTTTCCATAAAGTAAAGGATGTCATCGACACCTTCAGGCAGGCAGGTTTTACCATCCTTTCCATCACGGATCATGACTGGAACTGGCCCAATGAGCGGATTAGCTGGAAGCACCTGCCCGTGGAAGCAGCAACCCCTTATCCTATCGGAAGATTACCGAAAAATTTCCCTGCCAATCCGACTTGGCCGTGGACAAACTACGGTAGTTCCGCACCTGAAGAGCTTGGCATGATCGGTATTCAGGGCAATGAGCTGACGTTCAGGCATCACATCAACAGTTACTTTTCCGATTACGGTGTTTACTACGACAAAACGGGTCCCGAAGCACCGTATGGCGGAATCACCGACGACGAAGGAAGAGAAGTCTGGGAAGACGACATGATCCGGGGAGTCCGGGAAAAAGGAGGGCTGACTGTATTAAACCATCCCGGCGAGCTCGAAACGCACAGCTGGTGGCTGCGCAGACCAGTGGAATGGTATGTCGAGCGGTTTACCAATAATCCGGCCGATGGTTTGGTAGGCATCGAAGTAACCAATAATGACGACGAGCGTGAGAAGTTTGATATCGGATTGTGGGACCAATTGCTGGCCAGACTTATGCCCGATCGTCCGGTTTGGGGCTTTGGAGGTAATGACATGCATGCGTTTGACCATGTCAATTATACGTTTACCGTTTTCCTCATCGACGAATTTACGACCGAAGCGGTCCGTGATGCCATGGAGCGGGGCCAATTCTATTTTTGCAAGGCTCCCGGGCGAACGGACGTCCGGCAATACGATTTTAATGCATTCCCGACCATCGACAATATCGGTATCGACCAACGCAACAATACCATCACGATAACGGCTTCCAATTACGACAAGATCAACTGGATATCTGTCCCTGAAACCCTGGAGATGTTGGCAGATTATAAGACGAGTAACGAACCGTGGGCTTTGGGCAACATTGTCCATGAGGGCAGCACACTGGATCTAAACAGCAATCCGGGTATCCGAAACTACGTTAGGGCCGAGCTCATCCGGATAGATGGTGATAACGTTTACCGGACGTTTACCAATCCATTTGGAATCAGCTCATCAAATTGAGGCA
This sequence comes from Parapedobacter sp. ISTM3, assembly GCF_016533505.1. NCBI lineage: Bacteria > Pseudomonadati > Bacteroidota > Sphingobacteriia > Sphingobacteriales > Sphingobacteriaceae > Parapedobacter > Parapedobacter sp. ISTM3. The sequence goes on from NZ_JAENGN010000001.1 coordinate 509,568, forward strand.
TTGGCCAGAAAGCGGAATAGGATGAAAAAAAGCACACACCCCACCGGGGAAATCATGGTGTTTTCCGGAGCCGGACAGCCCCTGGAAGCGCGTTCGTATCAAGTCCCCCGCCTTCAGGCGGGGGAAGTGCTGGTGGCCAATCTTTATACGACACTTTGCGGTAGCGATTTACATAGTTTTTCCGGGAAACGGAACGAAAAAACACCATCTGTATTGGGCCATGAAATTGTGGGGCGTGTCATTGCTATTGATGAGCAGCACGCCGGCAGGGACCATGCAGGCCTGCCTTTAAGCGTCGGAGACATCGTGACCTGGTCAATTTTCGCATCGGACGCAAATTGCCAGTTATCCCGGCAGGGCATGCCGCAAAAGGGGGATAACCTGTTCAAATACGGTCACGAGTTGTTGACCGAGGAGGACGCCTTTCATGGTGGTCTGGCGGAGTACTGCATACTGCGGCCTTATACTGTTATCTTAAAGGTTCCGGAAGGGATTCCCATACCGGTAGCGGCAACGATCAACTGCGCCATCGCTACCGTGGCTGGGGCGTTGCGCATGGCTAGGGATATTCAGGGTAAGCGGGTATTGATCACCGGCATGGGACTCCTGGGGGTTGCTTGCGCTGCTATGTGCAAAGATGCGGGGGCTTGCCAGGTCATCGCTGCAGACGTCAGTGACCGGCGCTTATCGCAAGCCATGTTGTTTGGTGCAGACGCAGTGGTCTACTTAAGTCGAGGTGAGCGCATACCTCCAGCTACGGTCGACATCGCCTTCGACATGAGCGGTTCGCCGCAGGCGATGGAAATGGGACTGGAAACGCTGTCCTACGGTGGAACGGCGATATGGGTCGGCGCGGTGTTTGGTGATCGTAAGTTAGCCATGGATGCTGAAAGCATCGTCAGGCGTTTGCTAACGATCCGGGGGCTGCACAACTATAACTATGAAGATATTCAATATGCTCTCGATTTTATGACACGCAATACGCTGAAATACCCATTTTCAAGCGTGGTGGAAAAAGAGTTCCCGCTTTCGCAGGCCCAGCAGGCGTTTGAATATGCGATTTCTCATAAGCCACTACGTGTGGGTATTAGAATAGGGGAATGATGGCGGGGAATTTCCGAAAAGAGCAATGGAAGATGTTGTTCATCACCATGTTCTGCTACCTGTTTTTTTATACGGGCAGACATAACTTTGGGTGGGCGGCACAGGGGATGGCCACGGCACTGGACATCCCTTACGCCATGATCGGATGGATTAGCTTTTCGATGCTTATCGGATACGGCATCGGTCAGTTTATCAACGGAAACCTTGCCGACCGCTTCAGCCCACGAATGATGATTCCTTTAGGCGCCATCCTGTCGGTATTCGCCAATTTTGCGGTCAGCTATGCTCAGTCACCCACCACCGTGATCCTGCTATGGGCGCTGAATGGGTACTTCCAATCCATGGCTTGGGCACCTGGGGGTAAACTGATTACCAATTGGTGGTCAGAAGCCGAGCACGGCAAGGCGTTCGGCTTCTATACCATGGCTGCCGGCTCCTCTTCCGCTGTTACGTATCTGCTGTCCATCTACCTCCTGCAAGCAGGCATGGAATGGCAGATGCTTTTCCGCATACCTGTACTTTTGTTGCTTGTTGCATCGGTGGTCTTTTTTTTTATTGCGCGCGACAAGCCGTCAGACAAAGGGTACGGCAGTGTCCAAAAAAAAGACGATGGCTCTCCCGCGCCGGCGCCACGCGGCACGTTGAAGTCAAGGTACGCAGCTGTTTTCTCCAACCGTAGTTTTTTGACTGCTTGTGTAGCCATCGGCTTTCAGAGTATGGCCCGCTACGGCCTGATTTTTTGGGTGCCTATCCATTACCTTGGGCATAGCTGGAAAGAAGACTCAACCAATCTGTGGGTCACTTTTTTGATGCCGGTGGGAATGGCATTCGGGGCATTGGCATTCGGCATTATATCCGATACGCTGTTTAAGCACAATAAATTAGCGTCTATACGCTTCGGAATGGTAGCCAGCGCTTTACTCGCGATGCTGATCTATTGGGCACCTATTGAAAACGTTGTGCTCAGTGGCGTGCTGATGTTGCTCACGGGCTTCTTTGTCTATGGTCCGCAAGCGAATTTCTGGGCGTTGTGCCCGGAACTGCTGGGGAGCACGAACACCGGCACCGGTATCGGGGTAATGAACACTACGGCTTATTTTTTTGCCGCAGTTGGCGAACCGATGCTGGGTTATATCGTGGACTGGAGCCAAAGTACGTCTTCCATCTTTGCGGCTATTGCAGTAATCGCGGCTTTATCGGCCATTTCCATTTCGCTTGTCCGTACCGATAATCGTCAAGTATCCGGTTGACCGTGCTGATATAAGCGATAAGTGCAATTGTTCTAGCTATCACATAATCGATAGAAAAATGTACCTTTGTAAAGATAATAGGGTTGTTTTAAGTAAACTTGTGATGATAGACATACGAAAAAGTAGCCGCCTGCTGGAAAACAAAGTGGTACGAATCGGTCTGTTTGCCCTTTCTGCTTATGCCATTTATGCATTTGGTAAAAGTATGGGCGAGTTTATCTACTACCTTCTGCATTAGTACTCCCCATACAGAAGGAGTGCGACGTCTTGCCAACAAGGTGGTCACAGTCCTTCAGTGATCAGCTCATGGTTGACAAACGCACCGGCGGTGGTTCCTGCTGCGACTGCTGACGCTACACTGCGCATCTTTACGGCGTTGTCACCTGCTGCGTATATGCCCGGCACTGTGGTTCGCTGAAAGCCATCCACCTTGACGTGCCCCGAATCCAGCAATTCGCATCCCAACTGCTCCAGCAATGTGCTGTGCTGCACAAAGGGTAGCGCGGCGTACAGCGCTTTTAGCGCGTATGAGCTGCCGTCTGCCAATACGATGTGTTCAATGTGGCCTGATGTATGTACGAGCCGTTGCACCGGGGTAGGCACCACGGCAATTCCCAGAGCTGTGAGTTGCCTGACCTGATCGTCGGCAATTGTCGGCTCACCATTGGTAAATACGGTGAGCTGCTTAGTCCAGTTGTGTATCAACCTGCTTTTTTCGAAGGCCATCTCGCCATTGACCAATAGGCCGGTGGACAGATTGCGGTATTCGTAGCCGTGGCAATAGGGGCAATGTATTGCAGATATGCCCCAGCATGCGGAAAACCCGTCGATTGCTGGCAACTGATCCTTGATGCCGGTTGCAAACACGATTTTTCTGGCCGCGATCTGCTTTCCCGTGGCTGTTTTTAGTTGGAAACTTAGGTTTTCGCCGGAGACATCAATGACCTCGTCATGCACAATTTGTACCGTAGGGTAGGCAAGTACTTGCTCACGTCCGATCGCCGCAATGGCAGCAGGGGTGTTGCCGTCCTGCGTAAGGAAATTATGCGAATGAGGGGTTTGCGCGTTGCAGGGTTTACCGCTGTCAACGATGAGTACTCGGCGTATAGACCGGCCCAGTGCCATACCGGCAGCGAGGCCTGCATAGCTGCCACCGACGATTACGGCGTCAAAACTTGATTGTTGTTGCATACGAAGAGGGTTAAATGTCTCAAAGATGGGACATGGTGGTACAAAAAAATTTAAATTCCGATTCCTTTGCTAAATGAAAACCACGCAAATTGCTTCTGGCTTAACCGGGCTACTGCACCCGTGCTGTCAGCGCTCACTGCCGTGTTCACTACGCCGCTGAAAAAGCAGTATATCCATTCGGCAGTAAGGTGCTTGGTGATGATTGCCTGTTCCTGTAAGTGTACAATGAATTGAAGAAAGCGTCGGTGCATGGCTTCATAGGCCGCGCAATCATCATTGGCGCTGCGGTGGTCGTGATCTTCGCTATGATGCAATTTATGGAAAAAAGCGTATTTCACCCCGCAATCTATCGCGGCATATAATAGCTGCTCCAACTGCCATGCGGGATCGCCCGGATTATCAAGCGCGGCCGTTATTGCCTCGCTACAGCGCTTACGGATGTCTTTGCTACAGGCAGCCAGCAGTTCGCGGCGATCTTTAAAATAACGATGGAGTGTCCGCCGCGTCACGGACGCTTTTTCGGCTACCCTTTCCAATGAGGCCGACTGGTCGTCGTTGAAAATAGCGATAGCCGTATCTACGATTCGTTGTTTGGTGTCTACTAACATATGATGACACAATTATAGGATTAATTTCTCGTTTGTGTGACATTTTAATGTCAAAAGCGTGGAAATCCGGCGGTCATGGTATCAACGATTTCGCATAAACGGAAAAATTGGTTATCCTTGGCAGCGGTTAGATGCTTGCGGATTAACCATGCACCAGGTATACCGTCACCGAAAGTTGAACGAACCATGTACCAATCACGCCGGGAGGATTATATTGAGCGACTGATTAAGCGTTTCTTCGAAGCACTTGAACGGATCAAAAGCAAGGGCAGTCCAGCCCTGGATGACGCTTTGCCCGAGATGCAGGATGATCTCGCGTTGCTTTACGAGGAATACTTTGACATCAGGCGCGTGGATATGCTCCGGTTACCGGACAAGACGCTGCTTGACACGGTTGACCGATTGCATGAACTGCAGCTGCGTCCGCTGGCGTTATTGTTGTATCACGATGCCCTGCAGCAGTCGTCCAATGTAGCGAAGTGCACGCTTTTAGGGCGATCGAAGTGGCTTTTGGAGCGTAGCCACGAAATAACCGGTCAAATCGACTTTGAAGATGTTCAAGTATTGAATCATATCGAGCAGGAACTTGCTGACGAGGCGTGATTTTGCAACATTTTTATAAAAAGATGGGCGTAAGTGCTGATCTTTGTTTAGTTTTAGAAGCAGAAACACAAATAACACCACTATCGACACGTTTTTTATGAATAAAATTGTTATGCCTATCACATTGGGCAGCATCGTGCTGTCAACCGTTGCCGTTTTCGGTCAAACGTACAATGATCCACAAATCAAAGCCAAGGCCGATGCTATCCATGCTTCTGCCTTGACGCTCGATACGCATTGTGACTTGCCGATGCTTTTGCACGCACGGCCGGACTTTGATGTGACCAAGGAACACAACCCCCGCACGACTGGCTCTAAGGTAGATTTTCCGCGGATCAAAAAAGGCGGTATGGATGCCATGTTCTTTGCGGTATACCTCGGGCAGGGACCCCGTACACCGGCGGGCAATGCGGATGCCAAGAGACGTGCGCTGGAGCTTTTTGACATTGTTCATCAGATCGCGGATGACCATCCTGACTTCGCTGGATTTGCAACGACCCCCGAGGAGGCGATGGCACTGGAAAAAGCGGGCAAGTTCGCGGTATTTACCGCAGTGGAAAACGGATGGGCTATTGGCAACGATTTGTCTCTGCTGAAGACCTATTATGATCTGGGTGCCCGGTATATGACGCTCTGCCATACCAGCAATAATGATATTTGTGACTCGTCAACCGATCCCAAAGGGCCCGAACATGGCGGACTTAGTCCGTTCGGCGTTGAAGTGGTGAAGGAAATGAACCGTCTGGGCATGATTGTGGACGTGTCGCATACGTCTGACAGCACCGTGTGGGATTGTTTGGAGCTTTCCGCTGCACCCATTGTGGCTACCCATAGCTCGGCGCGGGCGCTGTTTAATCATCCACGCAATCTTACGGACGACCAGATTAAAGCAATAGCGGCCAAAGGCGGCGTGGTCCAGATGAATATGCTTAGCGGCTACCTGAAAGCGGGCAACGCTGGGCGTGCTAAAGCCTTGCAGGCCCTCCGCGAAAAGTATCCGAGGGGCGCTGAACTATCCGAGGCGCAGCAGCAGGCGAGGGCTGCGGAAATGCAGGAGATCAATAAAAGATTTCCCGAAGAACTTGCTACGCTACAGACTGTGGTGGACCATATCGACCACATCGTCAAGCTTGTAGGTGTCGATTACGTAGGCATTGGCCCTGACTTGGATGGCGGCGGCGGTGTTACGGGTATGTTTGATGTGAGCGAGATGGGCAACATTACCTATGAGTTGGTCAAGCGCGGTTATAGTGAGGAAGACATCAAAAAAATCTGGAGCGGAAACTTTTTCCGAGTGATGGAGGAGGCCCAGCGTGTTGCCGCCGAACTGAACAAGGGGTGATGGCATGGCATTGCGGCGGCTCTTGGGGGGCATCAGGTTGCCCGGGGACGTTGTGCGGTGACCGATTGATAGATATCGAGCAGGCGCGCTTTGTTCCGCTCGGCTGTATAGTGCTGTTCGTACGTTAGCCTGGCACCGTTGCCGATCCGCCGCCTGGATGCCTCATCCAGGTCAAGCCATTGCTGGAGCTTCTGGCGCAGGATGGTTGCATCACCGGCAGGGAAACGCCATCCGTTTTGCCCTTCGGTAATCATCGACCGCATGGCGCCTAAATCGCTGGCAATGACCGGCGTGCCCGCGGCGAACGCTTCCAGCAACGTGATGGGCATACCCTCGTACCAAATTGACGGAAAAACGAGTGCCGTGCAGCTGGCCAACTCGGCGTCGATTGCTGCTGGCCGCAGCGCGCCCAGGTAGGTGATATGGGGTTGCTTTTTTGTCGCTTCCTTGACCAGCTCCCGCAGTGGGCCATCGCCCGCAATCCGCAATCGGAGACCGGTAGTGCTAAACGCATCCAGCAATACCTTTACGCCCTTTTCTTCCGTAAGGCGCCCGACGAACAGGAAGTGTTTTTCCCGTGGTTGCCCGGATTGCCGGCTTCGGGTCACAAAATTCGGCTTAACTACAAATTTTTCCGCCGAGACATTGAACGATGAAACAATAAATAGTTGCCTGGCGAAGTCCGTCAGCGTAATGTACCGATCGACCTGTTGCCAGGTGCCTAATTTTTTATGTAGCCAAGTGGTGCTGGCCAGCCAGCACGTCTTGAATATGGAATGACTATGTACGCCTAACCGGATAGCCTTCCAAGGGTACTGCGCACGCAGGCTTGATGTAAACAGCTTTCCATGATGGAACAATGTGGCCGATGGGCATAACAGCCGATAATTATGCAGCGTCATCACGACGGGGATACCCATCCGTTTGGCAATAACAACCGCAATGGGCCCGATGGCATAGTGCAGGTTATGGATGTGGATAAGGTCGGGCTGATGGCGCTGGATGGCTTGTTTTATCCGTTGGGCAGCCCACACATTCCATGGCGACCATAGTGTCTGCCACACTCCCCGCCACCCCTTTCGGTTCTTGAACGTAAGGGATGACACCGTTTCCGTGGTGGAGAGTAAGATCCGTTCCTGCTCGAAAACCGCATCTTCGCCCCCGGGGTCCTGATAGTGGTTGTGTAGAATGAGTATACGCATAGCGTGAATGTAGGCAAAGCTACGAAATGTAAGGCGTTATCGGGGGGGCGCACGGCAAATTTCGGATTTTGAGCAATCTGCAAACAGCGGTCGTGCACCCGTTATTGCGCCTTGGGGAAAAAACCTTATCTTTAAGCCATCATCTAAGCATATTGTCAAACGTAACCCTCGCCTATGAAAAAAAAATGTTTAGATTGCGGTGAGCCGTTGGCTGGCCGTGCTGACAAGAAATTCTGCGATGACGCCTGCCGTAGCAACTACAACAACAGGCGGAATGCCGAAGAAAACGGCTACCTCCGTCGAGTAAATAGTATCCTGAAACGGAATCGGAAGATTCTCGAAACCCTTAATCCTGAAGGCAAGGTAAAAGTAAGGTGGAAAACGCTTGTCAGTGCCGGTTTTAATTTTGACTACATCACCGACATGTATGAAACCAACAACGGCAGCCAATATCGCTTTTGTTATGAATACGGCTATTTGCTGCTGGATAATGATGAAGTACTGTTGGTGAAACGAAAGAACTAAGCAATACCTTCATTTTTGCTATCTTTGCGGGATGGAGCGGAATACCTTTTCGGATTTCAAATTCAACAGACAAATCCTGAATGCCATCGAGGATGCGGGGTATTCGGCACCAACGCCCATCCAGCGGAAAGCCATTCCGCCGATCTTGTCGGGCCAGGATGTCATGGGCATAGCACAGACAGGCACGGGTAAAACTGCGGCTTTCGTGTTGCCGATTTTGATGAAACTCAATTATGCCCAAGGCAATGATGCGCGGGCACTTATCCTCTCGCCGACACGCGAACTGGCCATGCAAATCGAAGAAAACATCCGTTTGTTTGCTAAATACACAGACTTGCGAACGGTCGTACTCTACGGCGGCCTTGGCCCTAAAACGCAAATTACGGCGCTTGAACAGGGCGTGGATATCATCGTGGCTACGCCGGGTCGGTTTCTCGACTTGTACCTCGCGGGGCATATTGCCACCAAATCCCTGAAAGTGCTCGTGATGGATGAGGCAGATAAAATGATGGATATGGGATTCATCGGTAAACTGCACAGGATATTGGAGGTGGTGCCCCGAAAGCGGCAGAATCTGCTCTTCTCCGCCACCATGAGCGAACTGGTGCACAAAATTGCGGGGGACTTCCTGGCGTTCCCAACCATCGTCGAAGTGACCGAACAGGCCACGCCGGCTCAAACAGTAAGACAAACATTGTATTACGTTCCCAACCTTAAAACTAAAATCAATTTGCTGCAGCACTTGCTTAAGGACGATGAAACACTGCACCGGCTCATCGTGTTCTGCAAGACCAGGGCGGTGGCAGACAACGTATTCAGTTTCGTCGAACGTAGATACGGTGCGGAAAACGTCCGCGTGATCCACGCCAATAAAGGACAAAACACGCGGATAAATTCCATCAACGCATTTAAGGAAGGCGATATCCGGATACTGGTGGCCACGGATGTCGCGGCACGTGGCCTGGATGTAAGCAACGTGAGCCATGTAATCAATTTCAATGTGCCCATCGTCATCGAGGATTATGTGCACCGTATAGGCCGTACGGGCCGTGCATTCCAGACGGGCGATGCCATCACCTTCTGCAATCCGGCAGAGGAATATTACATCCGTAAAATCGAAAAGCTAATCCGCCAACAGATTCCGGTGGCTGATATCCCCGAAGGGGTGGAAATAGCCGAAACCGGATTTGAAGAACGGCAGGCCATAGCACGGGAAATAGACGCACAGAAACGGAAGGATAATCCGGAATTTAAAGGTGCGTTCCATGAAAAGAAGGTAGCCAATCAAAAAAAGAACGGCCGGTCCCCGCAAAAAACTAAGCGGAATACAGCCTATGCAGGCAAACCAAAGTCGATCCGGAAGAAGCGATGAGACAGCTGAGGATTACTCCACTGAATATCGCATCGGCGTTGCTCATGACTTGGTTGCTGTGGCAAATTGTCGCCGAAGGAATCGGAATGGGTACAGCCGGGTGGTTTTTGTTACTTTTGTTGGTATTGGTTGCCGCCGACCAGTTCTTCAGGTTGATGCTCCGCAACCTGAAACGCGTGTGGATGGCCGAAGGCGTATTCGTGCTGCTGGTAGTGGTGTTGGTTTGGATTTTAAGGGCGTGGTAGCGCCTTACAATGGCGAGCCGATTATGGATTAACAAATTATTCTAAACGATAATGAAAAAAGCAGAAATAAAACTAACCATCGAACTGGACGACAATAACGTTCCGGATAATATTACCTGGGAATCGACAGATGGCGAAAGCACGGAGGCCTTGCCGGCTAAGGCTATGTTTCTGGCCTTGTGGGACCACCACTATAAAAATTCTTTGCGCATCGACCTATGGACCAAAGATATGCCGTTGGATGAGATGAAGCGTTTTTTCTATGAAACGTTGCAAACCTTGGGAGATACCTTTATCCGTGCCTCGGGAGATGACGCCATGGCGAAAGCCGTCATCGGCGACCTGCGCGATTATTGCGAGCATTTTGCGGAGAAAATGGAAGTAACGCAGAAGCAGAATTAACCGATAAGCCTAAAGCCCAGACCCCAAAGCAAGCAAAAGCACAACAGTTATGAACTACTTTTTAGTAAAATCAGAGCCGTTCAAATACAGCTGGCAGCAGTTTCTTAAGGACAAGCAAACCTTTTGGGACGGTGTGCGCAATTATCAGGCGCGCAACAGTTTGCAGGCGATGAAAACAGGCGATTTGGTTTTGTTTTACCATAGCAATGAAGGCAAGGAAGTGGTGGGCATTGCTAAGGTGGTGAAGGAGTACTATCAGGATCCGACCACGACTGACGAACGTTGGGTTGTCGTAGATTTGGCTCCCGTGGAAACGCTCAAAAAACCTGTCACGTTGGAAACAATTAAAGCCGATCCCCTACTTCAAAATATAGCCTTGGTACGCCAAGGTCGACTTTCTGTGATGCCTCTTACGAGGGAAGAATTCGACCGTATTGTGGCGTTGGGCGCGGGTTGACAAATTGCGGCTGACGGTATCGGCGGCAGGTATGGGTTCAAATTCAAAGCGAGATCGATGAGTCGGATACAGCTTGTTTTGATCCTGTTGTTCCTGGGCTCGGGACTGCCGGGGCAAGGACAGGTAAAGGAAATAACGGCATTAAGGGGACAAGCTGACGCGGCGACGGACAGTGTCCAACGAATGAAGACGTTCGTGCGTTTGGGCAAGATGTATGTCAATCGCTCGTTGGATTCCTGCTATTACTTCAGTGCAAGCGCCCTGGAGTTGGCCAAGCGCATAGACGATAAGCGAGGCGAAGCGGAAGCGTTGAATATCCTGGCCTTTTACTACATCGAAAAGGGCAACCCGTATCTTGCCTATAAGTATGCCAACGAGTCCTTGGCCATTTTCGAGAAATTGGGCATCGAAGAGAAGGTCTGCGAAGTAACGATGAACATCGGTGTGCTGCTCGGCCGCGAAGGCAAGCCGGATCAGGCACTGTCGCAGTTTGAAAAGGCTTATCAGATGAGCCTGCAGTTGAAGCAGGACTCCATCCAGCCCTCGATCATCCTCAATATGGCGTTTCCCAAATCTTTCCACGCCACACTTCCCGAACTCAACCAATTGTATGACAAAGCGCATGCCATTGCGGCGAAGAATAAGGACGAGCGTGTCATGCTTTCCATCAAGCAAGCGCGTACCGCCATGAAATTCTTCAAGGGGATGGATGTCAGGCAGGTCATAGCCGAACAGCACGAGGTGATCCGGGAAACGCAGGAGAAAGGATATGAGTACCTCACGGCAATGTCCTACATGGAAATGGGCAACATGTTTCTGCAATTGGATGTCGATAGCGCACTGCATTATTATGAAGCCGCGATAGCGCTTGCGAAAAACACGGGGTACGATGTGCTGCACTACCATACGCTGACACAGGCTTATGAAGCGTTGAAACGCCAACGGCCCATGCCCGCCAAAGCCAACGAATATGGGAATATCCTATTGGAAATGTCCAGGCAGAAACAGTTGGACAACCAAAAGGAAGGCATTAGCTTCCTCGAATTGGCCATCAAGGAAAAGGAAGTCGAAATCGCAACTGCAAAGCACCAATTGCGCCGCACATGGCTGATGCTCCTCCTGGCAATATGTGTGCTGGCGGTGGCGTTTATCGTGGCGGTGTATAGGCAATACCGGCTGAAACGTAAGCTGGCGGCGAGCCTCGCAATCACCAATAAACAACTGGAGGAGAAAAACAGGTTGTTGGAGACAAACAATGAATTCCACCAAAAGCTCATTTCCATGCTGTCGCATGACCTTCGTCAGCCCTTTTCATCCATCCTGATGATGAGGGGAGAAGGCATCACGGAATATATGAGCAAGGAAGATTTGCTGTATGTGTTTGACCAAATCTACCAATCGGCCAATACGGGGCTGCAAGCATTGGATGGCCTGCTACACTGGATGAAGCTGCAGGTGATCGGGTTGGCTTATTCCCCTTCGGTTGTGAACCTTAAGAACAACATCGACGAGGCATTGGCATTCAACAGCGGTGTGATAGCGAAGAAATAGCTTGAGGTCATGCTGTTCGTTCCGGAAATGTATGAAGTAAAAGCGCAGCGGGAAATGCTACTCTTTGTCAACCGCAATATCATCCACAATGCCGTCAAACATGCGCCTGAAAAAGGGCAGTTGGCCATCACCGCCACACTGCGCGATGCGGACCATCAGATCACGGTGTGTATTGCCGACAACGGCGGGGGTATTCCTGCAGATGTACTGCCTTATTTGTTCCAGAAAGATAAGCCCGCTGGCCAGCAGGCTTCCGAATCGCGCGGTTCGGGCTTGGCGCTGATAATCTGCCACGAAATGGTTTCAACAATGGACGGTGACCTGTGGGCGGCGAACAACGACGATGCAGGCGCCAGCTTTTACTACAGCCTTCCTCTTGCCTTGGTGGATGGGCATGATGCAGACTTGCCGGCGTCGGCCACGGACGGTAGCGTTACGCAGCCGTAACGAGGTTTGGCGATGGATTACCGTGGTATGCAAGCCGGGATTCGGTAAAATAAAAACATTTTCCCGCAGACTTTGTTGGTTACTTCAAAAAGCAACCATATGGCAAGGACCGTAGGAATTATTTTAGTTGTCGTTGGCGCAATCATGCTGGCCTGGACCGGCTTCTCGTTTACGCGCAAAGAAAAAGTCGTTGATATCGGTTCAGTGGAAATTTCCGCTGACAAGAAAGAACGGGTTAACTGGTCGCCTTACGTTGGCGGGATAATATTGGTAGCCGGTGTGGTCCTGCTGGTTATTCCGCGAAGGAGATAATGATAGATGTCGCGCCGGCGACCTATTCTTTTACCACTTCACGAAACAGGTTCTGAAGTTCTTTCGCGTCTTTCGGTTTGAGCTTACCCGCCAGAATCAACCGGAGCTCTCGCCGCTGCAGTGCCTCATTGTACAATTTTTTCTCCTCATCGGTTTCGGGTATCAGCTGCGGGACAGTAATTGTACGGCCATTCTGATCAATTGCAACGAACGTATAAAAGGCTTCGTTTGACAGGATCTTGGTACCCGAGGGAATGTTCTGCGCCGACACCACGAGGCGTACTTCCACGGAAGTGTTGAACGCGCGGGTGACCTTCGCCTCAATGCTGATGACGTCGCCCAGCTTTACCGGATGTTTGAAGGACACATTATCTACAGAAGCAGTTACTACGATACGGTTGCAATGCTTTTGGGCGGAGATCGCAGCGGCAATATCCATCCAATGGAGCAGGCGTCCTCCCATTAAGTTGTTGAGTGTATTGGTATCATTGGGGAGTACCAATTCGTTCATGATGGTATAGGATTCGCGGGCAAACTTCTGGGTCATGTTGTAAAGATGAAATTATTTTTCCGCTTTCAGTTGACGGTCTACCACTGCCAGCCCTTCCGAAAAACTGTGCGGCTCATATCCAAGCACGGTACGTGCCTTATCCAATAGGAAACCTGTACGTTTGGGCCTGGGTGCCGCCTGGTTCAGCGTAGCGGAGCTTACCTGGCTAATCAGGGACTTGTCTAACCCCCAGAAATCGGCAACAGCCGCTACCAGTTCATCGATTGAAAACATGTCCTTGCCTGAAATGTGATAGAGGCCTTCCGCCTCTTTGGTGGCGGCAAGGAGGCAGGCTTGCGCCAAATCCTCGGCTAAGGTGGGCATGCGCCATTGGTCGTTGACGACCTTGAGCGGTTGCCCTTTTTCCAGTGCACCCTTGGCCCACAGCACAATATTGCTGCGGCTCATATCGGCTACCACACCATATACCAGTATGGTGCGAAGGATGGCCCACTTGCTATGTGACTGCTGGATGATACGCTCAGCATCCAGCTTGCTTTGACCGTAAAGGCTTAAGGGATTGGGGATAGCGTCCTCTGCATAAGGTCCTTCCGCGCCATCGAAAATAAAATCTGTGGACAGGTGGATGAGGTGGATGCCAAACGCTTCGCTTAAGGATGCCAGTTCGGCGACTGCGCCGACATTCAGCTTCCGGCAGCCTTCAGGATCCTGTTCGCAGGCATCCACATTGGTCATTGCAGCGGTGTTTATGATGGCATCCGGCCGATATTCAGCAACGACTTCTCGAAGCCGTTGCTCATTGAGGATGTCCAGATCAATGTATGAATAGCCTTCTTTCACAGGATGGCGGTTTTCCCCCTTGGAAGTGGCTATCAGGTCAATGGCTGGGTCAGCAAGCGCCAAATCCGTAATTTTTTGGCCTAAAAGGCCGTTACTTCCCGTGACAAGGATTTTTTTTGTGTTTAATGATATGCCATTAGTCATCTGCTGAGTTCTTTATGTAATGGTGATCCGTGTGTCGAAACGTTTTGCCCAAAGATAGCAATACTTTTGTGCAACCACTACTGTTGATTGCCTAAGGGATGTCGTACGCCAGTGTGCGTCATCTTGACCGGCAGGATATAGCCCTCTTCATCGAAGTGCATTTCATCGATACAGGTAACCCGCTCGTTTGCACCTTTTTTATCCAACGGACGGCGATGGTATACGATGTACCACTGGTCTTGGCCGGGGACTTGGATGACCGAGTGGTGCCCCGCGCCCGTAGCGATTTCGGGATCTTGTTCTAAGATGGTGGCTACCCGTTCAAATGGGCCAAAGGGGGAGTCCGCGATTGCATAAGCTACCTTGTAATGCGGACCGCCCCATCCGCCTTCGGACCACATGAAGTAGTACTTGCCGTCTCGCATAAACATAAACGGCCCTTCTACGTACCCCTCGGGGGTGACTTCTTTATAAAGTTCACCGTCTTCGAAAGGTACCAAGCCGGTGAAGTCGTCGTTCAGTTTAACGATGTTGCAGTGCTTCCAGCCACCGTAGTACATGTAGTATGAACCGTCTTTATCTTTAAATACAAATTGGTCAATCGGTTGTGCACCATTGACAATTTCGTTGATCAGTGGTTTCCCCAATAAATCTTTGAACGGACCTTCGGGTTTGTCGGCTACAGCAACCCCGATGCCGCCCACCTCACCTTCGTGGACGTCGTTGGCCGCGAAAAAGAAGTAATACCGGCCATCTTTCTCCAGCACGCCGGGAGCCCACATGGCCCGTTTGGCCCATTTGACTTCGGCTGTATCGATGATGCGTGGATGTTTGGTCCAGTTGACAAGGTCCGGAGAAGAAAAGGCATCGAAAAACACCTGCTCCTCGTAAGGAGCCGAATACGTAGGATATACCCAAAAACGGTCGCCGTAGACAATGCCCTCCGGATCAGCGTACCAACCGGGGAAAACAGGGTTTTGCTGGGCCGATAGGCGTTGTGAAAGACCAAGCATGAAAAGCGACGTAAACGATAGGATGCAACAAGTACGAAAAATATTCATCAGCTATAAGGGTTTGTTTGCGCTAAAATACACTTTGATTTGCAATTTTGGGTAGAAAATTAGGGAAAATACATCATCCTTGGCGCGCTGCCGGCCGGGAATGCCCCGGCACGGTATCATAATAAAAACATTTTTCTTTTTTTGTCTTTTTTCGTAGTGCTTAAAGTATAACTTTGGGAGCAAACTAATTGGAGATGCGTATGCAAGAAAAATCTGATATAGGCGTCATTGGTATCGCCGTGATGGGGGAAAACCTCATCCTGAATATGGAGAGCAAAGGCTTTCATGTAACGGCCTACAACCGTACCGTGGATAAAGTAGAACGCTTCGTCAATGGCCGGGCAAAAGGCAAAAACATTTATGGGGCCACTTCCATCGAGGATTTGATCCGTTCGCTTAAAAGGCCCCGGAAAATCATGCTGATGGTCAAGGCGGGTAAGCCTGTGGACGACTTTATCGACCTGCTGATTCCGCATTTGGAACCTGGCGACATCATCATTGATGGTGGAAACTCGCATTTCCCCGACACGGAGCGCCGCACCAAATACGTGGAGAGTAAAGGATTGCTGTATATCGGTACCGGCGTCTCCGGAGGTGAAGAAGGCGCGCTTTTGGGACCATCGATCATGCCGGGTGGGTCAGCTGCCGCGTGGCCGGCCATCAAGCCGATTTTCCAAGCCATAGCCGCCAAAGTAGCTGACGGCACGCCCTGCTGCGATTGGGTGGGCGAAGGCGGTGCAGGGCATTTCGTGAAGATGGTGCACAATGGTATCGAATATGGCGACATGCAGCTCATCAACGAAACATACCACATGATGAAAGATGTGTTGGGCATGACGCCGGATGAGATGCATGAGGTATTTAAGGAATGGAATGAAGGGGAGCTTGACAGCTACCTCATTGAAATTACACGCGATATTTTGGCGTTTAAGGACGAGGACGGCCTGCCGTTGGTCGACAAAATTCTGGATACCGCAGGCCAAAAGGGTACAGGCAAATGGACAGGCACGGTGGCCCTGGAGCTGGGGGTGCCGCTGACGCTTATTGCTGAATCCGTTTTTGCCCGGTGCCTATCAGCGTTGAAGGACGAACGTGTGGCGGCTTCCAAAGTGCTACAGGGGCCTTTACCATCGTTTGACGGCGATAGACAGGCCTTTATTGACGACCTTCGCGACGCGTTGTATGCCGCAAAAGTAATCTCCTATGCACAGGGCTTTCAGATGATGGCCGTGGCAGCCAAAGAGTATGGTTGGAAGCTCAACTACGGTAGCATCGCTTTAATGTGGCGCGAGGGGTGTATCATCCGTTCGGCATTCCTGGGGAAAATCAAGGAAGCGTTTGATAAAAATCCTGACTTGCGGAATTTGATACTGGATGATTTCTTTAAAGAGAAAATACAAGCCGCCCAAAGCGGATGGCGTAAAGTCGTGGCAGCCGCGATTACCAACGGCATACCCGTACCGTGTCTCAGTGCGGGGTTGATTTACTATGATGGGTACCGGTGTGAGCGGTTGCCCGCCAACTTGTTGCAGGCACAACGTGATTATTTTGGCGCCCATACTTATGAGCGGCTGGATAGACCCCGTGGCGAATTTTTCCATACCAATTGGACGGGAAGGGGCGGAGAAACCTCCTCCACCACCTATGATGTGTAAGGTGCCGGGTATTAATAAATACCCCCGATAACAAAACAGCAGCGCCAAGTCACTTGACGCTGCTGTTTTGTTATATCGGCTTGTTTGTCCTTACGCGTTATGATCCCTTATTGGCTAGTCTTCCACGTTCTCTCCCCTTGATCAATCTTCCACCACTTCGCTATTATAGCTTTCTGGTTCGACGATTTCTTCCTTGAAATACCGTTTTTGATACAGTAGGATAAGCGCTACACCCACGGTAATGGCGGAGTCCGCAATGTTGAATACCGGACGGAAAAATAGAAAATCTTCGCCGCCCCAAATCGGCAGCCAAGAGGGAAACGTTCCCTTGATGATGGGGAAATAGAGCATGTCTACCACTTTGCCATGCAGCAAACTGGAATAGCCGCCTTCGGGCGGGAAAAGCCTTGCTTTTTCAAACCAGGTGCTCTCGCTGAAGATAAGGCCATAAAAGGTTGAATCAATGATATTGCCCATTGCCCCCGCAAATATCAGCGCCACATTCAGGATAAACCCGCGATGGTATTTGTGCTTGATCATGTAATGCAGGCCATAACCGATACCGGCCACTGCCGCGATGCGGAATAGGGACAGCGCCAACTTACCGGATTCGCCACCGAATTCAAGGCCGAACGCCATGCCATTATTCTCGGTAAAGTGAATGATAAACCAGTCGCCTAATATATTATATTCCTGTCCAAGCGTCATGTTGAGCTTTATCCATAGCTTGGAGAGCTGGTCTACCAGAAGCACTGATACAATTAGTATAAGGGGTTTAGTATAACCTTTCATGCTGTTAGCTGTCCGGCCGTCGGCTTGCCAGCTGTCGACTTCTCACCGGCGTAAAAAGCCGATTTCCGATAGCTGATTTCCGATAGCTGGTTCTAATATTGTTTCAATTTGGCTTCCATGCTCAAGGTCGTATGCGGTACTGCACGAAGACGCTCTTTCTGGATAAGTTTTCCTGTCTCGCGGCAAATACCGTACGTCTTGTTTTCGATACGCACCAATGCGGCCTCTAAGTTGTCTATGAATTTCTTTTGCCGGGCTGCCAATTGGTTGGTCTGTTCCTTTTCCAATGTGGCAGAGCCATCTTCCAAGGTTTTGAAAGTTCCTGCCGTATCGTCAGTTCCGTTGGCATTGCTTGCATTCAACGATTTGGTCAGGGCCGACAGCTCCTCCTTGGCTACACGGAGCTTTTCCAAGATAATTTCCTTGAATTCTTGCAATTCTGCGTCACTATACCGTGTTTTTTCGCTGTTGTTTGCCATATTTTTATACTTTTTCGATTAATACGTTCAACTCCCTTTCCGCAATTTCTATGGTATCACCGTTGGCAAGGGTATCCTCAAACATCAAAGAGTCTGCCAATATCTCGGTGCGAATATAAGATAAATTAATCTTTGCTGCTTCGGTAATATCGGGGATATCGGTCAGGCGCACGCTAATCCGGTCGGTGACCTCGAACCCGCGTTCTTTACGGAGATTCTGGATGCGATTGATCAGCTCACGGGCGATACCTTCGTTTCTCAGCTCCGGCGTGATATGGACGTCCAAAGCTACCGTAAGTTTACCCAAATTGGATACCTGCCATCCGGCGACATCCTCGGCAATAATCTCCACATCGGCTAACAGCACGACATAGGGTGTGCCGGGTATTGCGATTGCTCCTTCACGCTCCAACGTTGCAATTTCTTCTGCAGTGAACGCCTGGATGGTAGCAGCCACGGACTTCATGTCTTTGCCTACTTTGGGGCCGAGGGCCTTGAAATTCGGCTTGATTCTTTTTTTGATGATGCCCGAAGTATCCGTAATAAATTCAATTTCCTTGATATTGGTTTCAGAAAGGATAAGGTCCTTTACTTTTTCGACCTGCCTGCGGAAGTCATCGTCCAACACGGGAAGCAGGATTTTGTTAAGCGGTTGCCGGACGTTGATGCCGGTTTTTTTGCGTAATGAAAGGGTAAGTGACGATATGTCCTGCGCCAGGGTCATGCGTTCCTCCAGTGCTTTATCTACCAAGTCTTCGTG
The DNA here is from genome assembly GCF_016533505.1 of Parapedobacter sp. ISTM3. Classification (NCBI taxonomy): domain Bacteria; kingdom Pseudomonadati; phylum Bacteroidota; class Sphingobacteriia; order Sphingobacteriales; family Sphingobacteriaceae; genus Parapedobacter; species Parapedobacter sp. ISTM3. The sequence continues at coordinate 528,421 of NZ_JAENGN010000001.1, forward strand.
GTATGCCGGGAAATCAGCTAAATGTACGGATTCGGCCTGTTCTTTGCCTGTGGCATTGTTCAGGTCCAGGTACAGCCGATCACTGAAGAATGGCGCGATGGGCGACATCAGCTTCGCAATCGTATCAAGGCACGTGTAGAGTGTTTGATATGCTGAAATCTTGTCTTCAGTATATTCCCCTTTCCAGAAGCGCCTGCGGCAGAGGCGAACGTACCAATTGCTTAGGTGCTCATCTACAAACGTCTGTATGGCGCGGGCGGCTTTTGTTGGCTCGAAATCCGCATAGTAGCCATCTACTTCCTGTGTCAGGCTGTTGAGCAACGAGATAATCCAGCGGTCTATCTCCGGCCTGCTGGCAATGGGCAGGTCAGGCTCTTGGTAGGCAAATTTGTCGATATTGGCATATAGGGCAAAAAACGCATAGGTATTGTACAACGTGCCGAAAAACTTGCGCCGTACCTCGTCCAGCCCTTCCTCATTGAACTTAAGGTTGTCCCAAGGGGATGCATTGCTAATCATATACCAACGCGTGGCATCGGCGCTGTATTTTTCGATGGTAGCGAAGGGGTCAACGGCATTGCCCAGCCGCTTGGACATTTTATTGCCGTTTTTGTCCAATACCAGGCCGTTGGATACCACGTTTTTGAACGCTACGGAATGCCTGAGCATCGTGGAAATGGCATGCAAGGTAAAAAACCAGCCGCGCGTTTGATCGACGCCCTCGGCAATGAAGTCTGCCGGGTATGCCCCCTCAAAACCAGTTTTGAAAGGCGCATCGTCGCCTTCAGCAAGCTTCTCCTGATCCAACCCCCACTGCGCAAAGGGCATCGCTCCGCTGTCAAACCAGACGTCGATGAGATCGGGTTCGCGGTAGAGTTTCTGCCCAGCGTCAGAGACGAGCACGATATCATCCACATACGGCCGGTGGAGGTCCAGCTCATCGGTGCCGAATTTGCGCAAGTATTCCTGTAGCGTTGTTTTTTCAGCGTCGTTGAGCACGCCCGACGCGAGGCTCTTTTCGATATGGGCCTTCAGTTCGCTTATGGAGCCGATGCAGATCTCTTCGTTCTCGTCTTCACTGCGCCAAATGGGTAGGGGAGTCCCCCAGAACCGCGAACGCGAAAGGTTCCAGTCAACAAGGTTCTCCAGCCAGTTGCCGAAGCGGCCCGTGCCCGTGGCTTCAGGCTTCCAATTGATGGTTTTGTTGAGCGCCACCAGCTCATCTTTCGCCGCTGTCGTGCGGATAAACCAGCTATCCAGTGGGTAGTAAAGTACCGGCTTGTCCGTACGCCAACAATGCGGATAGCTGTGTTCGTATCGTTTGACTTCGAAAGCTTTGTTTTCTTCTTTGAGTTTGATGGCGATGAGCACATCGGTGGGCTTGAAGCCCTCGGCTGCGCGCTCTTCATCGCTGTAATATTCTTCTTTGACGAAGCGTCCGCCAAATTCGCCGATTTCTTTGACAAAGCGGCCCCGCTTGTCTACGATGGGGACATCCTTGCCGTTCTCGTCTTTCACAAAAACCCCCGGTACATCGTTTTCTTTGCTTACACGGAAGTCGTCTGCGCCAAATGTCGCAGATGAGTGTACGATGCCCGTGCCGTCTTCGATGGTCACGAAATCACCTGCGATGACCCGAAAGGCCTTTTGCTCCAATTCTTCGCTGGAGACATAGGGCAGCAGCTGATGGTACCGGAGATTAAGCAGTTCGGCTCCTAAAAACTCGGCCCTGACTTCCCAAGGAATGATTTTGTCTCCTTGATTGTAGTCTTTCAATGAAATCGCCTGCCCTTCAGGCTTGAAATACCGGCTTAGCAGTTCCTTCGCCAATACAACGCTCACCGGCTCAAACGTATAGGGGTTGAAGGTGCGCACTTTGACATAGCGGATATCCTTGCCCACAACCAATGCACTGTTGGCAGGCAACGTCCACGGTGTGGTGGTCCAAGCCAGGATGGCGGTATCCTCGTTTTCATCCTCAAAGAGCATGGCCATGGCCGGGTGTACTTGATCTCTTTTGACCCGGAATTCGGCTACAATGGTTGTGTCCTTCACTGGTCTGTATGTGCCGGGTTGATTGAGCTCATGCGAGCTAAGGCCCGAACCGGCAGCGGGTGAGTAGGGTTGTATGGTATAGCCCTTGTAAAGTAGCCCTTTTTTATACAGCTCTTTTAGTATCCACCACAGCGTCTCGATGTACTCGTTCTTGTAGGTGATGTATGGATTTTGCAAATCCACCCAATAGCCCATTTTTTCGGTAAGGTCATTCCACACATCGGTATATTTCATGACTTCCCGACGGCAGGCCGTGTTGTAATCGGCTACGGATATGGTCTTGCCGATATCTTCTTTGGTAATGCCAAGGGTCTTTTCCACAGCCAGCTCGATGGGCAGGCCATGCGTATCCCAGCCTCCTTTGCGCTTTACCTGATAACCCTTGAGGGTCTTGTAGCGGCAAAAAATATCCTTGATGGCCCTTGCCATGACATGGTGGATGCCCGGCATGCCATTCGCTGAAGGCGGGCCTTCGTAAAAGGTATAGGGCTTGTTGGCCGGACGCTGCGTGATGCTTTTTTCAAAGATGTGTTCCGTCCGCCAACGATCCAATATTTCCTTGCCGATTTCGGGTAAATTGAGCTGCTTATATTCCTTGTACATCAATTGTTTGTATTCGAAAAATGAGGATGCAAAGATAGCGAATTAGTATGAAAGGAAAAAGAAAGGTTTGATTCGCGCGGTTGCTCCCCAGCTGGAATCGTTCGCTTTATTCTCTTTCTTAACGTTTGTCTGTGCTAGCCTGGATAACCGATGGATCCGGGTTACCGTTGGGTTACCGCAGCGCTACCTTTCCGTTACCCTGTTGGTAAGGAAAAGGTAAGGAAAAGGTAAGGAAAGGGTAAGGAAACGGTAAGGAAAAGGTAAGGAAAAGGTAAGGGAACGGTAAGGAAAAGGTAAGGAAAGGGTAAGGAAACGGTAAGGAAAGGGTAAGGAAAGGGTAAGCCAAGTGTAAGGAAGAAATAAACAAGAGGTAAGGAACCGGTAAAAGATGGGTAAAAAAAACTAACGATCGTGTAGCCCGTTATATGACAAAACCGCCAAAAGGTGCTATGCAAGCTGTATTGGCGGTGGTAGTTTCAATGGTTAAAGCGGCGGTATTACGCCGAAAAAGACGACCCGCAGCCACAGGTGCTTGAAGCATTCGGATTGTTGAAGGTAAAGCCACGGGCATCCAAGCCACTCCGGAAGTCAATCTCCATGCCCGCGAGGTAGAGGCCATGTGCTTTATTCATGAAAATACGTATCCCTTCGATATTGTATTCCGAATCGCCTTCTTTCTTTTGGTCAAATCCCAATATATAATTCATTCCGGCACATCCACCGCCTTCAACGCCTACTCGCAATCCGAAATCATCCGAGATTTCCTGTTGTTCTTTCAACTTTTTAAGCTCCTTGATAGCGCCTGGTGTCAAGGTCAATGGTGCCGTCGGTGAAAGTGTTGCTGTGCTCATCTTCGTTGCAATTAATTAAATTCAAACACACAAAAATACATAAAATTCTACACTTTTGCGGGATGATGTGGATTTTGACGTTCCATAAACAAACGACAACTCATGGATATTGCACTATTCTTAACTGATCTCACCAAATACGTCTTGGCCGGATGCTTGGTGATGGGCGTAGCAAACTGGATGTTTTGGACGAAATACAACAGTCATGTTTTTCGGCTTAAAATGTTGGAGGCAGGGCATGCGGCGAGGAAGGAACTACAGCCTTTGCGGCTGCAGGCCTATGAGCGGCTGGTGCTGTTTGTCGAACGCATCGCGCCGGCGAATATGTTGCTGCGGCTGCACGAACCCGGGCTGGATGCCGAAGCTTTTCAGCACCTGTTGGTCAGCGAAATACGTGCCGAATATCAGCACAATATCACCCAACAGTTGTATGTGAGCACTGCAGCATGGGCGGTCACCAAGCAACTCAAGGAGCGCACCGTGGCACTCATCCGCAATGCGGCAGCGGGACTGCCAGCTAACGCGGACGCAAAAGAACTCAGCACGGTAATCCTTGAACACATCAACACCCTGGACGAAAATCCGTATGACCTGGCACTTAAAGCCATCAAAAGTGAGCTCGAACGTTGAATATTGGATGCAAGTTTATATCTTTGCGCAACTTTTTAACATTCAATTCTTTGTATCATAATGAGAAGGGACGAAACCATTTTTAATTTAATCAACCGGGAGCTTACACGCCAGGAAGAGGGTATTGAACTTATCGCTTCGGAGAACTTTGTAAGCAAGCAGGTGATGGAGGCAGCCGGTTCGGTGCTGACCAATAAATACGCCGAAGGCTTGCCTGGAAAGCGTTACTATGGCGGTTGCGAGGTAGTCGATGAGGTCGAGACTATTGCCATCGAGCGTGCGAAGCAGCTTTTTAATGCCGAATGGGTAAATGTGCAGCCACATTCCGGCGCCCAGGCCAACGCTGCCGTATTTTTGGCACTGTTGCAGCCTGGAGACAAGATTTTGGGTTTCGATCTATCCCATGGAGGGCACCTTACGCACGGCTCTCCGGTCAATTTTTCGGGCAAGCTCTACCAACCGTTGTTCTATGGGGTGGATAAAGAGACCGGCTTGATTGACTATAAACAACTCGAAGAAGTCGCACTGCAAGAAAGACCGAAAGTAATTATTTGCGGAGCTTCTGCTTATTCGCGCGATTGGGACTACGCCTTCATCCGCCGGGTGGCTGATGAAATCGGCGCGCTGGTTGTAGCTGATATTTCCCATCCGGCAGGGCTGATCGCTCGTGGGCTGCTTAGTGATCCGCTTCCGCATTGTCATGTGGTAACGACCACCACGCACAAAACCCTGCGCGGGCCTCGTGGAGGTCTCATTATGGTAGGTAAGGATTTTGAAAACCCCTGGGGCATTAAGACACCAAAAGGGGAAGTTCGTAGCATCACATCCTTGCTGGATTTGGCGGTGTTCCCCGGCACCCAGGGTGGGCCTTTGGAGCACATCATTGCAGCTAAGGCTATTGCATTCGGTGAAGCGCTTAGCGAAGAATACATGGAGTACGTCATCCAAGTGAAGAAAAATGCGGCCGCTTTAGCGAAGGTATTTGTAGATAAAGGTTACAGCATCATTTCCGGTGGCACAGACAATCACCTCATGCTGATTGATCTCCGCAACAAAGGTATCAGCGGAAAGGCCGCTGAAGCAGCACTGGGCAAGGCAGGCATCACTATCAACAAAAACATGGTGCCCTTCGACGATAAGTCGCCATTTGTAACCTCCGGCATCCGCTTGGGTACCGCAGCTATCACCAGCCGGGGCCTTAAAGAAGAACAAATGCTGGAAATTGCCGAAATGATTGACGTGGCGCTGATCAAACATGACGACGATACGGCGTTAGGCAAGATTCACAATAAGGTCAAGCTGTTGATGGCTGAGTACCCGCTATACAAGTAAGCCATTCTGCAGGCATTCGAAAGGTCTCGGTCTTAAACGGGGTCTTTTTTTGTGCAAAGCTGTCTTTGATAAACAGGAAGGAGGCAAAACCTGCATGAATTGTCCTTCACGGACATGTGTCGGCAATTCATGCAAGCTTCATTGCCGATAAAACCGCCGAAGGCAGCATAAATGCCTTTAAAAACAAACAAGTAATGAATAAACAAATTATTCTCATGAAAAATCAACAAAGGCTTTGAAATACTGAAAATTTTGCTTTTTTTTGGCTTGATTAACGAAACCATTGATAGGAGAACGGCTATAGGAGATACGACTACAAAAAGAGAATTACTTATTTGTTGAAAATAGTAAAAGTGAGCGTAGCGTATTATGAAGCTTGAACAACGAACAGACCAAGAACTCATCCGTCTGTATGTGTCCGGTGATGAGCGGGGTCTGGAAACCTTGATAGACCGGTATAAATCTAAAATATACACATCCATTTACTTGCTGGTGAAGGATGAATACCTGGCAGAAGATATTTTTCAGGACACGTTTATCAAAGTAATCAATACCCTTAGGGGCGGCCGTTATAACGAAGAAGGTAAATTTTTGCCTTGGGTGATGCGTATCGCGCACAACCTGGTAATTGATTATTATCGGAAAGAACGCCGTACACCTGTGGTGGTCAACAGCGAGGGATTTGATATTTTTGATGTGCTGCATTTTGCGGACGAAAGCGTTGAAACGCGAATGATCCGCGAGCAGACCTACAAGGACCTGAGGAAAATGATTCAGCTGCTTCCGGATGACCAAAAGGAAGTGCTTATCATGCGTCATTATGGCGAAATGAGCTTTAAGGAGATAGCTGATGTAACACAGGTAAGCATCAATACCGCGTTGGGCAGAATGCGCTATGCACTGAATAACTTGCGCAAGATGATGTATGGCAAGGAGCTCGCGCTGAAAATCGGATAGCCTCAGGCGAATAGTTTCCCTTGGACAACCGCAGGTAGTAAGCCCAGGAAATCGAATTTCCGGACGATGGTATAGGGAGACCGGATGCCGGCGATGCGCTTCAATAACACCATGTTCTTGGCGCTGAATGTTTCGTTGTAGCGTGTCCTTTCCCAGATAGGCCATATCGCCTCATTTTGGGACGGAGTGAGATTTCGCGCGATGGTAATGTGTGGCTTCGTTGCAAAATAAGGGGCAACATGCTTAGGTCCGTTTATCAAGGGGCGAAGTTCGTGCCTATGCATGGCAACGACCTGAAGGATGGGATCCGCCGATTTGATATCAATAAATAGCGTGTGACCAAAACTGCCGAAATTCTGTAATTCGACCTGGAAAGGTTGCGTGCAATCCGCAAGTTGCTGGAGCTTTTGGACTATGCGCTGCTCACGGTGTTCGTATTGAAGGAATCTCGCCAGGGTGATGTGGCCTTTTGAAACGATGGCATTCTGATAACGGTGGCATTTTATAAAATACTGCTTGAACGCTTGTATCTGCTTCTTCGCCTGGTCCGTGGGCTCAATGATGAGCAAATACTCACACAGCCGGTACCCTCTTGGAATGTATGCTTTCATTGCGACTAATTTTTTTAGTAAAAATAAAACAACATTTGGGAGTTTCCAAATTTAATTGAATTTCTTACTAAAATTATTAACATTCATATAATGCCTGCGGCGGCGTGGTGGAAGGTTTAACGCATTGCGAGCAGCTTCGGCTATCGCGACAATGGAAAAGGAAGGTTGCCGCCTGCGTAATGTTCCTTTACAAAGCGTGCAATTATCGAAAAGGCGGTGGTCATGATGCCCTGATGCTGGTATGCCGGGATAAGGGAGCCTTCAAATGCCAGCTCGTTATTGCTGGTCTTGTCGCGATAACGTATAGCGCAGTCGCCGATAATTGTATCGGGGTAGTTTTCCGGGCGGATTGTCCATACCATCTCATAGGTGGAAACAATACGTTGTGCAAAGGTTTCCGATGTGTCGTCGTTGCGAATCAGCTGGCGCCGGCAGCCGGTATCATCAGCTGAGCGAACATGCAAGTTGAAGAATGCGTCTGCATCGGCACTTGTCAGGACCTTTAGCATGATGCCGCTGCCCCTGAGTTGGTGACCGTCATCGCTGCCTTCGGTGTCGGCAGTCGCCCTATGCGGCATTAACCTGTCAATGATAAATAACATGGATCATTCAGAAGATGTGGCCTCCGGCCGTGTTGCTTGGATGTTTTCCTCCACACGTTTTTTAATGAGCTGCGTGATCAGCGTTTCGGAAAGTGGCTCTTCCCAAGGAAATTGGATGGCGCCTTTTGTCTGTTTGTAGTCAGCCAGCTTATCCTTGAATGCCTGCTGGATCGTCGCGCTGGCGGGATACAACCCCCAATGGTTTTTCCATGCGGCAAAGTAGACGAGCGTACCGTGATATTTGTAAGCCGGCATTTGATAGCTGATGGTTTCCTCGGCGTCGGGAGCTGCCTGTCTAATGAGGGATCGTACGCGTGCCAACGTCGCTTTTTGTTTGTCGTCAGTAATGGTGGCAAGGTATGCATCCACAGAATTGAAACTCGATGTTTTTTTTCGTTCCATGTCACTTGCATATTTTAATGCAAACATAATCCATGGCCATGGACGAGCAAATGGGAAAGTATGACAATGTAAGGGGGGAGATGCGACAAGTTGAGGTATACATTGTTTTTGCCACGGCATCTCCTTATTTTAGCCGGATATAATCACACACACTATGAGCCATATCGAAACGGATTTAATCCATTCGGGGAAAGCTTTCAACGAAACTCGTTCAGTTATTCCCCCAATATACCAAACGGCGACCTATTTTGCTGATGCCAATCCGGAGGAATACCTGAAGGCGGCCACGGAAGCCCGCCATCCCTATTTTTACCACCGGCACGGCAATCCGGTAAGCAGTCAGACGGCGGAGTTGGTGGCCAGGCTGGAAGGTACCGAAGCCGCGCTTCTGACGGCTACGGGGATGGCCGCAGTCAGTACCGCGGTGCTATCCATCGTAAAGGCCGGCGACCATGTGGTTGCGCAGCGATCACATTATTCGGCGGCAAGCGTGTTGCTGAAAGAGGTATTGCCGCAATTCGGCGTTGAAGTGTCTTATTTTGACCAAAGCGATAATTCTTCGCTTGATGCCGAAATAAGGCCCAACACGGCATTAATTTATGTCGAAACACCTTCGAACCCTAATCTCGCTATCACGGATTTGGCCTACGTGGGCGCATTAGCGAGGGAAAAAGGCATTACCACGGTTTGTGATAATACATTCGCCAGCCCCATCAATCAGCGGCCCGGGGATTTCGGCATTGATATTATTGTGCACAGTGCCACCAAATACCTGGGCGGCCACAGCGATTTGACCGCAGGTGTCATCTGTGGTACGTCGGCGGCGGTGAATAAAGCATGGAAAAAAATGCTTTCATTGGGCGGGGCCTTAGCCCCATTTGATGCTTGGCTGCTGCTGCGTGGACTACGTACACTGTCTCTCCGCGTCAAGCAAATAAACGCAAATGCCTTGGCGCTTGCCCAATGGTTTGAAACCCATCCGCTCATCAAGCGTGTGCTTTATTGCGGTTTGCCCTCGCATCCGCAGCATGAGCTGGCCCGGCGGCAAATGAATGGTTTCACGGGCATGCTTTGCGTGGAGATAGCCGGTAAAGATGAGCAAGAGCAGTTTACGCGTGCCCAAACAGTATTGAATAGCTTACAGCTCTTTGCCAATGCGGCGAGCTTGGGTGGTGTAGAGTCCTTGGTCGTCCATCCGGCAAGCATGTGGGGGCTACACCACTCGCCAGAGCAGAAGCTGAAAGCGGGCATCAATGATGGCATGTTGCGCATCTCCGTGGGCATTGAGCATGAGGAAGATTTGATCGGAGATTTTGAGCAGGCCCTGGGGCGGATTTGAGACAAAATTCTTAACTTAGCGCAGCCATGATTAAACACAAGATACTTTCATTTGGAGAATTGCTGTTAAGGCTGAGCTCCTCGGGCGAGTCGTTTTTGGGGGCGGACGGACAGGTGGTGGTTTTTCCGGGCGGCTCGGAAGCGAATGTGGCGGCATCGCTGGGGCAGCTGGGAATCGCTTGCAGCTACCTCAGCCGTGTGCCTGGCAACGAGCTGGCCCTGCAAGCTCTTTCTACCTTGAAAACGCTTGGTGTGGACGTTTCGCCTACCTTACTCGAAGGCGATCGGATGGGCCTGTACTTTCTCTTGTCGGCCAATGGCCTTAGCAAAGGCGAGGTTGTGTATGACAGGAACTATTCGGCTTTCAGCGAACTTAAGCCCGGCACAATCAATTGGGATGCCATACTGGAAGACTTTACGTGGTTGCATTGGAGTGCGCTCACACCTGCCTTGAGTGCGCCGCTGGCAGACGTTTGCCTGGAAGCACTGGAGGTGGCGCACCGCAAGGGGTTGACGGTATCCGTCGATCTCAACTACCGCAACAAGCTGTGGAATTATGGTAAACAGCCCATTGAGGTCATGCCGGCATTGCTGCAGTATTGCGACGTTGTCATGGGCAATATTTGGGCCGCAAACAAAATGGTTGGCAGTTCTGTATTGGAAACATTGACGAGGGATACCCCCCCTGAAGTGTATTTCGAACACGCCAAGGAATCTGCGGGGGAAGTATTCGGCTTATTACCCCGATGCAAGCACATTGCCTATACCTTCCGTTTCATGGACTCGGCTACTCACAACCTGCTGTATGGTACATACCATACACGTGAAGCGGACTTTATCTCCCCTGTTAATGAAACAAACGGGGTGATCGATCGTATTGGCAGCGGTGACGCCTTTATGGCGGGATTAATTTATGCCCTCGTGAATGAGAAGGGCGGGCAGGACATCATTGATGCGGCCACGGCCGCAGGATTTAAGAAATTGTTTGTCAAAGGCGACTTTGGCAATGGAGCGATTTGAGTATATGAAAAGCACACTTGACCATATCCTGAAGTATCCGGTACTGCCGGTATATTATAATGAGGATATTCATACCTGCACGGAAGTGGTAAACGCCTGCTACCAGGGCGGCATCCGAGTGTTTGAATTTGTAAACCGCGGCGAGAAGGCGCCGGAGAATTTTTCTAAGCTCCTCACCTATCAGCGGGCGCATTGGCCGGATCTGTTGCTTGGCATCGGTACCATCAAAACCGCAGCCATGGCTACCGCCTATATCGAAATGGGCGCGACGTTTATCGTTAGTCCGGTTGTCAAGGCCGAAATCGCGGCGGTCACGCTTGAACAAGGTGTCCTCTGGGTGCCGGGCTGCATGACGCCGACAGAGATTAGCCACGCTGAAGATCTTGGGGCGCCATTAGTTAAACTTTTTCCTGGTGATACATTGGGTACTGGTTTTTTGAAGGCCATTAAACCGTTATTCCCCGCCATGCGGTTCATGCCGACAGGCGGCGTAAATCCAACGGCCGATAGTATCGCCGGATGGTTCGGTGCCGGCGTGAGTGCGGTAGGCTTAGGGTCGAAGTTGTTTGCTAAACCCGAGGGAGCGATAGGGTACGATTGGTTGGTGCAACGAAGCCGCGAAATGATGGATTGGGTAGGTAGGTATCGCTAACTATAGGCCAGCAGCAACAAATAATAGCCCATCGAACACCATAGCAAACGCTGATTCTTTAGCAGGACTGCACTGCCCAATGCCGCGAAAGCGATCGTCAGCGCAACCAGATGCCACAGGCGATCCCAGCTGCCATTGAAATATGCATAGATGATATGTATAAGATTGATGTTGAGCAAAAAGAGCGCAGCGGGCACAAGATAGTGCTCGATAAGTGCGTGATAGTGCTTTTTCGTATGTTTCATTTTTAACTAATGTATACCCGCCTGTCGCTTTCCCCGGCATCGCACAATAACATAGCGTACCAAGGAATAAGCGATTAGCGTGATTAACAATACATTGATGACAATGCCTGCCACCAAGGCTGCTTGTGTATAGCCAATGAACAAGCTAATCAGTGCGATCACAATCAAAAACAGCAGCACCAGCATGCTGTAGACAAACGTGGTTTTCCAGGGGCTGGTTGGAGCGGTCGAATTGCCTTTTTTCTTGTTGCGCCGAAAAAGAAAAATGACGAAGCCGCTGATGGATAGAAAGCCGCTGGTAAGGCCAAGTATGGCGTAGACCGCTTTGAGCAGTAACCCGCCAAAATCGCCAAAGTGCACGGCTTCCTGAATAAAGTAGAACTTGTGGCCAAAAGACTGTTCGCGGACATCATATTTGAAAATAGGCGTGTAACCACTTTTTGAAATAACCAACGTATTGATGTTCCGCTCGTAGATTTGTCCAGCTATATTACCCCGGACTGTGATGGATGCCGAGCCATTGGTCGAGGGGGCCAGGTGCCGGGGAATCAATTCGGGGAATTCCGTTTTTGTTGCGGCTAAGACCGCTTGCCAATCGATATACTGCGTTTTGTCCGCATCGGCTTCCATGACGATCGGAGCTTTAAACGTGTTGGGGGTTTCGATCTCCAGCCACCGCATCAACCAAGGTTGTAGCCCCAGCCACGCACCCGTGAGCGCTATGACGAGGTTGAATGCCATTGCGCTGATACCTAATAATTTATGCCAATCAGCCAAGATGATGCGCATGTCGAGCGTCTTCCGCAGGTTAGGCCATGCCTGTTTTTTCATAAAGTTGCCGTAGATGAGCAGCCCGGTGATGGCGACCACGGCTAAGGCTATCCCGCCGAGGCCTACTAATTGCCTGCCCCAGTAGCCTTCATAAAGCCGTACATGCATCTGCCTTAAGTAGTTGGCCAGCGAATTCTGTTGGTTGCGTTGTCCGACGATACGGTCCATGCCAGCGTCGATAAAAAAGTCATAGCGTACCAATCCGTCTTGGTCAGGCGGACGGATGGTCATGTCGGCCTTTGCGGTTTGACCGTCTTGGTCGGGCAGGTTGATCGTCAATGAGCTGTAATCGGGATACCGTTTGATAAGCGAATCGATGGATTTGCCAAATTGCGGTATCCCGGAGGGTGAAGGCACTGATGCCGCATGATAGTAATGTTTGACAATCAGCTCGTCAATTTCCGGAATGAATACAGCGATTGCCCCCGTAAGGCTCAGCACACCGATGAGTATCCCGGTATACAATCCCACCCAGTGGTGGAGACGCCAAAATAGCTTTTTGTTGCTTTCTGCCTTGCCAGCGCGCTTGGACATCTTAGTTGGATAATTAGAAGGTGTAACCTACGCCAATCAGGAAATTCCTGGGCGTACCTGGAAACAACCGGTTGAAATCGTAACCGCCTACCCAGTGTGTTTTGTTGAATACGTTATTGAAGTTGGCCGAAAGCTTGAACTTGTCGATGGTATAATAGAGCGCCGCGTCGGCAACGACATATGATGGCAATGTGAGGATATCGCTGAGCGTAGCCCGGGAACTCACGTAGTTCGCTCCGGCGCCCACGCCTATGCCATCCAGGGCGGGGATGGTAAAGGTGTATTTAGCCCATATGCCGCCTTGATGCTTAGGTGCGTTGGGTAGCGTATTGCCTATTTCATCCGGATCATCGCTTTCGGTGATAATGGTTTCGTTGATGGTGAAGTTGGCTGTGATGCTGAGGTTGGGCCTGATCTGGCCGTAGGCATCTAACTCTATCCCCCTTGACCGTTGCTGGCCGAGCTGCCTAAGCAGATCCGGATTGCCGGGGTCATTGGCATTGATGAGGATGTTATTTTGCTCGATATGGTAGATGGCAGCATTGATGCTTAATTGCTTGTTGATAAATTCCATCTTTGCTCCACCTTCGTACATCGTGCTGGTAAGCGGGTCAAACGGCCCGCCGAACCGTCCAGGGTCACCAATGGTGCCTGCGCCCTGAGGTTGATAACCCTGCGCGTAAGTGACATATACGCTGACGGGCTCGGCAGGCGTGTATACAAGGCCAAACCGAGGAATGAACTTTTGCTGTTCCACGGTTTCTTCGTTATCCCGCTGGTAGTTCAGGATATCTGTATAATATTCTTGCCTGAAGGCCACCAAAGCCTGTATCGGTCCCCATGTAATCTGGTCTTGGAGGTAAAACCCATTGACATAGTATTTGGTGACGGCTTGAGGGCTGGAGACGTTGAAATATCCCGATATCTCGGATATGGAATAATCGGGATTTGTCAAATCGAAGTGGGGTACATTCGGTACCGGACGGCCATTGCGAATCAGGTAGTCGTCGCGATTTTCGGGCTCATACGTATTAATAGCCCCATTATTGGCAGCGTTGCGATAGCCGAGCGCATTATAGTTTGAACCGCCTACAGGCGAAACATTCTGGATATAATCATATCCTACCAGTAGCTTATGCACCAAGGGGCCGGTATGGAAGTCGTTGACAAGATACAGCGTAATGTTGTCGTTATAGTTTTTGCGCTTACGGCGAATGGTTTGCATTTCCATCAATGTAGGAATCTGCTGTCCGTTGGCATCCACGGCATAGCGGTTAGATGTACGATGCTCGAGCAGGTCCTCGTCATACAGAAATTTCATGTAGGAAGCATTGAACGAAATGTGGTCGGTAAGTTTGTGCTGCAGCGATGCCGTGGTATACAAATTCAGCTCGTTCTCATAGTCGTTTTCCTTACCGATGGCAAATGATACCGGCGTGGAGTATAAGTCCGTCCCGGCTGAGGCGCCAAAGATGGGTTGGCCGCGGTCCAGCCGTGAATTGGTTTTGGAGTAAACAAAATCGACGTTTACTTGCGTACGGTCGGTAGGAACGAAGGAGATGGAGGGAGCAATTACCATGTCTTCGCCCCCCTGCAATACGCGGAAGGACTGCGCATTTTGATATGCCAGGTTCAGCCGGTAAAGTAAGGTCTTTTCTTTGTTCATCGGGCCGGTAAAGTCGCTCGTTATCCTGTATGTATTGTAGCTGCCCGTGGCGAAACTCACTGATTTACGGTCTACATCCAACGGTTTTTTCGTCACCGTATTTACCGTGCCGCCCGGATCCGTATTGGCAAACAACGCGGAGGCCGGCCCCTTTATTACCTCAATACGTTCTATGTTTGGAAGCAGTGACTGAGCCCAACTGTTGGTGGCGTCGCGCAGGCCATTGATTAATGCGTTGCTGGCCCGGAAGCCGCGTAGCGTAAAGTCATTGTTGTAATAGGAAAAGACATTGACGCCGCTTATGTTTTTCAGTACATCGCTGGTTTTGAATGCTTGTTGGTCTTCGATGACTTCCTTGGTCACATAGCTGATAGCTTGCGGGACAAACTTGATAGGCGTCTCGGTCTTGGTGCCGGCAAATGAGGACGTGTTTTTATAGGTTTGCTCTTTTCGTCCCAAGATCTCCACCGCTTGCAGCTGATTTTCGATGGGACTCAAGGCGACCGTTAAGTTGCCGCTGTTTGGAGAAGGGAGCGAAATACTGACGCGGGCGGCCTCATACCCAAGGTATGAAAATGTCAAGGTGTATTGGCCATTAGCAAGCCCTTCAAAAGAAAAGACGCCGCGCTCATCCGTGACCCGGCCATTCGGAATGCTAGATAAACGAACGGTAACACCTGCGATCGGCTGCCGGTCGGCAACCGAAACGACTTGTCCAGCCAACGATAAGTTTTGGCTGAAACCACTTTGATGCACGCCGGCAAGCAAAAGTGATATGAATAGATAGGTTAATTTATTAGCCATGTTATTTGGACTTAATTTAAATAAAGTGCAATGTTAAAGCAAATAATCATCAAAATCAAAACTCACTAAAAAAAGAAGGTGCATTTTTTCTGAAAATTGCTCAATCGATTGCGCGGGATATTATGCGCTTGGTTCGCTATGTTTGTAGGATAGATATACCGATTATGAATAGCATTGCCAAAATTTCCATTGTCTTCGCATTGTTGACCTCAGCGAGATTGTGTGCCCAGGAACAGCTTTCCATTATTCCGAAACCGCTGGCGCTGGAACAGAAACAGGGCACATTTGTATTCACTGAAAAAACAGTAATTCAAGTGGACGGCAGCCAACCCGAATTGAGGGCGCTGGGCGAATTACTGCTACAGGGGCTGTTTGAGCGTACGGGAATACGTGCCTCCTTATCTTCGCCGCATGCGGAGCGTGCAGAAACTGCCATAAGGCTGCAATTAACTGCTGATACGCTTGGCGACGAGGGCTATCGCCTGTTTATAGATAACGATAACATTACGGTGCGTGCCGAAAAAACCAATGGCCTGTTTTATGCCATACAATCTATCTATCAATTGCTGCCGGTCGGGCAAACCGCTAACCAGGCCGTATTGATCCCTGCCGTGGAAATTGTTGATAAGCCTCGGTTCGGCTGGCGAGGGCTGATGCTTGACGTAGGTCGCTACTTTTATTCGGTAGACTACATCAAGAAATACATCGACTACCTGGCTATGCATAAAATGAATGTTTTCCACTGGCATCTGGTGGAAGACCATGGATGGCGCATTGAGATAAAAAAGTATCCCCGGCTTACCGATGTGAGTGCTTGGCGGCCCAGTACCAATTTTCAACGCGGGCCGTATATCAATCATCATCCACATGGCGGATTTTATACACACGAAGACGTCAAGGAAGTGGTAGCCTATGCACAGGAAAGGTACGTTACGGTGATTCCTGAAATCGAACTTCCCGGCCATGTGCTTTCGGCGCTGGTAGCCTACCCAGAGCTTTCGTGTACAGGAGGGCCTTTCGAAATCCCCGAACAGTGGGCTATCCAAAAGGATATTTATTGTGCAGGTAAGGAAGAAGTTTTTGTTTTCCTGGAGGGCGTACTCGCTGAAGTTGCTGAACTTTTTCCCAGCCAAATCATCCATATCGGTGGTGACGAGGCCCCGAAAGACCGTTGGAAAGCCTGCCCGCATTGCCAACAACGCATAAAGGACGAAGGGTTGAAGGACGAACATGAGCTACAAAGCTATTTCATTACACGTATCGAAAAATTCCTCAATAGTAAGGGCAAACGCATCATCGGATGGGATGAAATCCTGGAAGGTGGCTTGGCGCCCAATGCTGCCGTCATGTCGTGGCGGGGTACGAAAGGAGGGATTGAAGCAGCCCGGATGCACCATCCCGTAGTAATGACCCCCACCACCCACATGTATCTTGACTATTTTCAAGGCGAGCCTTATCTGGAGCCCAATGCTATCGGAGGGCACTTGCCCCTGCGCAAGGTGTACTCGTTTGAGCCGATACCGGAAGAGCTGGAAGGTAAGGAACGCGAATTTATCCTGGGTGTACAAGGTAACGTGTGGGGTGAATATATCCATTCGCCGGACAAGGCGGATTATATGACCTATCCCCGGGGTGCGGCGGTAGCGGAAATTGGCTGGAGCAGCCCCGAAAACAAGAATTGGGAAGATTTTATCCGGCGGATGGAGACCCAGTACGTACGCTATGAACGCGCGGGTATCAACTATGCAAAAAGTGCCTATCAGGTCTATTTTGAGGTAGAAGACAACGTTGCAAGCAATACTTCGACCGTAACACTGAAAACCGATAGCTACCGGCCGCTGATACATTACACCACGGACGGTACAGAACCATCGGCCAATTCACCGCGCTATGAGGGACCGTTTGAAGTCGCTGAATATACGACCGTGCGCGCTGCAACATTCAGGGATGGTCAGCGGATTAGTCCGGTAAGCATACGTTCGATGGTACATTTCGAGCAAGTAGATTGATTTAAGCCCGATACCGGGCTTACCGGCTAAACGTGAGCAATCAATCTCCGGTAATCTGTGTTGACGATTTTGACGAACGACGCCACATAAATCAACGCAACGGTTATCAGTACGGACATCCCCGGATGGCCCAAAAAATGGACGAACCCTTTCGTCAGCTGTGTACCAGTTTCTGAGTCGCTGGTAAACAGCGTAAGCAGTTGGGGTATGCTGAAAAATCCGGCATAAAAGCCCAACGCGGCGGGTTGTGTGAGCCGTATCATCAGCGTATTGACCAACGATGTTTTTCGCTTATGGGTGATCGTCCGGAAGTATCCATTTTTCGTGCCGACAACCAGCAGATAGCAAAACGGAAGTGCCAATACCCCGGCCAATACGATTAAATGCCAGCGCAAATCAAGCTGCAGGGATTGCATTGCCGTAAAATATGCGACGTATGCAGCGCACGCCCAGAGTATTTTTGCCGAATCAAAGTAACTTTTAAATTCCTGTTTAAGTGCCGTCAACAGATGTTCCTTCAATAGCGCTTCACGATCTTCCGTCATCCATGCAATGCCCTTGTGGCTGCCGATATCCTGATCCATCGCCTCCTGGAAAAGCGAAAGAATTGGACGATTGTCGCCCGATTGGCGTTTGTGTTCGCACGCTGATACCATATGATCGTATACTTCGTTGTATATTTCAGCATACTTTATGCTGTAAATTTTCAATCGTTTTGCAATCCATCGCTTTTCATAGGGCATCAACGTCTTCATGATACGGTTGGTTTAAGGTTCAACACCAGTTGCAGTTTTTCGATAAACGTGGCGGCTTCGCCCATTTT
The DNA here is from genome assembly GCF_016533505.1 of Parapedobacter sp. ISTM3. Classification (NCBI taxonomy): domain Bacteria; kingdom Pseudomonadati; phylum Bacteroidota; class Sphingobacteriia; order Sphingobacteriales; family Sphingobacteriaceae; genus Parapedobacter; species Parapedobacter sp. ISTM3. The sequence goes on from NZ_JAENGN010000001.1 coordinate 546,386, forward strand.
TTCCTTTACTTCGCTCTTTCCTTCCCGCGATAGTGAATAGTACTTGCGTATGCGTCCGTCCACCAGCTCGGTACTGGTTTCCAGTAAGCCATCAGCCTCCAACTTGTGCAGTGCCGGATACAACGCACCTTCGGTAAGTTTGAATTCACCGCCGCTCAATTCCTTCACCTTCTGGGTGATTTCATAACCGTACATTTTTTCGTGGTCATCCAGCAGTTTCAGGATGATGGTCTGAAGTGTACCTTTTAATAATTTTGCCGAGCTCATGGTGCAAATATATAACTTTTCGATATACATAAGTAAATTATGTATATCGAAAAGTTACCAATCACCGTATTATGTCGTTACAACGTTCGTTCCGTGCTCCCGTCCTTAGGCTATCACCGGGTACTTTCGCGTATTACCCATCGATTAGCGGTATGGTCGGCAGACTCCAACACCACCTTGTAAAAATCAGACGGATACTCACTGATGTCTATGATAGCTCTGCCAGCAGCTACGGGTACTTCCATCAACGACGTGTATACGTCGGTTCCACCCGAAGCATGGTTGTTGGTTGTGGCCAGCCATACGGTGAGATTTCCCTCGGTATTCAATGCTTCCCATGCCAATGATAAGCTATCGCCCTGCAATGTTGCTGTTTTGAAAACATGTGAAACATTTCCCGAAAGCGGAATGCCATCCCACTCAAATTGGTACTCCCGTGGTGCTTTCACATCCAAGAACCGCAAAATCGTTGGAAGCACATCCACCGATGCAGGCTCACGTTCGTGGAAATAAGTATTTAGGTTTTTATCATTGGTGGCCAACCAGATGCCCCGTTCGCGGGGTGTTTGCCCACCATGATGGTAGCCCTTGTCATCGCGGCCATGGTCAGTGACGATGTACACCAGCCAATCCTCATTGAAGTTATCCTTACGGTATTGGACTGCTTGCCACAATCGCCCCACCTGATGGTCAGCGATGACCACCGCGCTGTCCATCTGCGGGCTGTCGCCAAACTGGTGGCCGATATCATCTGTGTATTGCAAATACACCCATGAGAGGTCCGGCGCATCATTCCGGATGGCTTGTGCGGCCTCTTCCGATACGCGTTCGTCAATCAGGTGGATATAATGGCTTGCTGGATCATGTGGGAATGCCGCCGTGTCCAACTCATACCCATCTACATGAACGTCCATTTTGATGCCCCCTGTTTCGGACTTGCCTTCTCCGACAAGCTTCGTGCGGTTATCCTCCCATGTGGAAAATATTCCGATTTTCTTTTCCGGATACTGCTGCTTGAGGTACCAAAAAAAGGTGGGGTAGTGGTAGTTGATGGCGGCAATGCCATTATCCCATACGTTGTGCTTATTCGTCCACGTGCCGGTCACAAAATGGGTGTAACATACCGCCGAAATGGTGGGCGACTCCGAATAGCTCCCTTTTTCGCCACCGGTGTATGCGCGGGTATACCCGCCTTGGGCCGCCACGCTATCTATCCACGGTGTATTTACCCGCTCGATAACATCTGCGGGGATTCCATCGACAATCGCGAACAAAACTTTCCGAACTGGCGGAGTCTTCGCTTCAGGCGATTGGCAGGCGGCGACCCAAAGTGCCGCCAGCGCCAATGTCAGTAATTTTGCTGTTTTTTTCATTGTTTTCAAAGTTATTTACCAACCGAATAGTTGGTCCCCTAAATTAGGATTTAGCTGGATCTGGGATTGGGGTATCGGCCTGTAATAGTATTTCGGTGTTTCAAAAGTTCCTGCATTTTCCACTACCTGCACATTGCCGGACGTGGGGCTGCTCAAAAATACAGAAACATCCGGATTGGCAAACGTGCCCACGCGATAATAGATAAACGGCACGCCCAGGCTGTTGGTTTCGCGTTGCGCGGGAATGGATTCGGATGCCGGCAGCAGGATGATGTCGGGTACGCCATCGCCGTTGAGGTCGTGCTGCCCTAAACGGGAAAAGTAAATGCCCTGAGGCTCTTTTTCAAGCAGTTTCCCGACTTCCCACCGCATCAGATCATCATGCCGGAATCCTTCGAAAGCCAATTCGATTCTTCTTTCTCTGCGGATTTCCAGAATCTCCGCCCGCTGTGGGGAACTCACGTTCGGGAATTTAGCGGCCTGTACCGGATCTACCGGCGGGTTGAGCGTCATGCCGGGCATTCCCGCCCGGGCCCGCAACATGTTCACCGAGATATCCAGATCTCCCTGGGTAAGCTGCCCGAGCTCGGCCTTTGCCTCCGCATAGATGAGCAGGGTTTCCGCAAACCGGTACAATGGCAAATCGATGTTGTTTCGTTCCTGCAAATTTGTCGTGTTGTACAGGCCTTTGATTTGGTGGTATCCCGAAAAGTTTTTGGCCAATTGCTGTACATACAACCCGGATCCTTGCAAATAGGTGCCTGAGCGCACCAGTTCCCAGCCCGGGTAGGCAAGGGTTTGGTACATCCTTGGGTCACGGTTTTTAAACTCGTCTACAAACTCATTCTGCGCATAGTTCGGTTGCGCACTATAGAAGCTGCCGTCCTCCATCAGGTAAGCCTGTACCAGGTCTTTCACCGGGAAAACCTCGTAGTTGCCAAATACGCCGTCGCTGGTATCCCATACATCACCGTTCAACAGTTCATGGGCGTAGTCACGGGCAAAGATGATTTCGCCAACGGCAAAGAGGTTGGTGTTGAAAAACAAGCTGCCGTAATCTTCCCGGGGATTACCGGTGTTATGGATGAAAAATCCGCCGTTCGTGATGATATCCTGCGCTACTTCCACTGCGCGCTGCAACAGCGCATCTGCCGATGAAGTCAGGTTCAGTTCGGGATGGTACTTGCGGAACGTGCCTTCGTACAACAGGAAACGGGCATAGTCGGCTTTGGCTACCCAACGGTTGACCGCGCCGTTTGGCGCTGTCTCGTCGATGTTGTTAATCGCAAAATCGTAATCCTCCAATATCTTACCGACGACCAGCTCGCGGGGGTCGCGCGCCGCAAAGAGGATGCCTTCATTATCCGTGGATACGGTTTGTTCAATCCAGGGTACGTCAGAATAGCGTTTTACTTTCTCCACGTATGCCCTGGCTCTGAAGAAACGGCCTAAACCTTCATAATGGTTCAACCGTTGTTCGCTTACGGCCGCTCTGCGGAAATTCTCCAGAAAGAAATTGCAGTTGCGTACCTTTTCCCAATCCCATCCGCTGGTTAGTGATTCCGCACTTGGCGTGGAAACCATCATGTTCTTCAATTCGGCACTGCCGGTTGTCCAGGCATTGTCGGTAACGGCGTCCGAAATATAATAGCCTCCTACTGACGGAAAGTCATAAAGCCTTAAAGACGCCAGATTCAAATCCTGCTCATTATTGAAAAAGCTTTCCTGCCCGATCTCCGTTTCAGGGTATTTCTCAAGGAAGCCGTCATTGCAGGACGAGAGGAACAGCAGTGCTGCTGCGGCAAAGGTATGATAGTTTGAAATTCGTTTCATGGCTTGTATATGCTGGGGTTAAAAAATAAGGTTGAGGCCAAATGAATAACTGCGCTGGAAGGGGTATGTCATCCCGTTGCCCCTACGGCCGATATCTTGGGTGGGGTCCGTATTAATGTTGGCATTGGTCGTTTCAGGGTCAAAATATTTTTTTACCTCTGAAAACTCGAATACGTTTTCGCCGGTTGCGAACACCCGGATCCGCGAGATACCCGCTTTGCTTGTCCACCGCGCAGGAAGGGTGTAGCCGATGGTGAGGTTCTTCAGGCGCAGATAAGCGGCGTTTAGCAAGTAATTGGTCTGTGGAATGGCCAGCCCCCGTGCGCCGTCAATGCGGGTGCCGAGGTTGGCATCGGCCAGCCAGCTCTGCAGGTGGGGAAAACGTGCGTTCAAGTTTTGATCAGCTAGGCCCAGGTCCAGATAGGCCTGCGAATGCCGTGCCCGCTCGGCCTCAGTTTCGTTTTCGGCCCGGTAAAAGTCAAGCAGGTGTTCGAACGTATTGCCGTAAGGCTGCTGGTAATGCCCCCAGTACAGGTAATCCAGCGGGTAATAGTCGCGCTTGCCGACGCCCTGCCAGAACATGCGGAAATCGATGTTTTTCCAATTCATGTTGAGATCCAGCCCGAACTGGTAGCGCGGTGTGGTGTTGCCGATAACGGACAGGTCTCCCGTGTCGCCCAATGTCAGGTTTCCTTTATTGATGACGTTGTCGCCATTCAGGTCTTTGTACTTGGGCCAGCCGGGCACGATGGCCAGGGCATCCCACGGGATGATTGACGATTGGTCAAGCCGGGCGATCTCTTCCGCGTTGGTAAAGAAGCCGTCGCTCTGCAGGCCCCAGATTTCACCCAGTTGCATGCCTTCGTAGTACTGCAGGATGTCGTTCGAAGGGTTGGTGAAACGGGTAATCTCGCTCTTTGAGTCGGAAAGGACAAAACGGGCTTCCAGATTAAACGGGCTTCCACCGACGGTGTAGTTGTCGCGGTAGCCTAAGGAGAGCTCCCAGCCCCGTGTCTTCAGGTCGGCCGCATTCTCAAGGGGTTCAGCGGCACCCAGTACGCCAGGCAGCCGTTTACCCAGCGTCAGCATATTCAGCGTATTCCGCGTATACATATCAAATGTGGCCGTAAGCTTTTCCTTCATTACTCCAAAATCAACACCGAAGTTCAGCGTATTGACCTTTTCCCAGGTGTAGTTCGGTGAGACCAGTAAAGGCGGTGAGATGTGGTTGGGGCGGGCACCGCCGATCAGGTAGTCCGATTGCGCTGTTGCCATCGACGGAATATAACCATAATTGGATACGTTTTGGTTACCCAACGAGCCGTAAGAGGCGCGCAGCTTCAGGTTGCTCACGGTGCCGCGGATGGACTCCATGAAAGGCTCCTGATCCAGGCGCCAGGCCACCGATCCCGAAGGGAAAAAACCGAAGCGCTTATCTTTGGGAAAACGCGAGGAGCCGTCATACCGGCCATTGAACTCCACGATATAGCGGTTGTCAAATATATAGTTGAGACGGAAAAATGCACCCCGTAGCGCATAGGTATCGATGCGTTCCGTACCGTTGGCTTGGCCCGTGGCAAGTTCAAGTGTGGGAAATGCGCTGGAAATAAGTCCTGTACGGCTGACTCTGAAGAGTTCACCGCGGTAGCTCTCCTGGTTGTAACCGAGGATAGCCGAAAGGTGATGTTCTCCGATTTCCTTGTTTAGCGTGCCATAGATGTTTAATGCTTGGTACGTGTCGAACAGACCTTCTCTTGTGGCTTCATTGTCGCCTTCTTCCCTGACATCATCAGGGCCGAATCCGATAAGGTAGCTTGTCTTGTAGGCATTGTAGTTTTCATTTGTGCGGCGGTAGGTGTAGTCCGCATTGACTCTCAACAGCCGATCCCAAAAGGAAAGTTCGGTGGTAAACTGGGTTTGGAAAGCCTCTGTAGCCCGGGTTGATTCACCGCCATCGGTGATGGCGGCCGCTTGGCGGCCGACGGACGTATTTGCCCATGTGCCATCTGGATTGATATCCCAAGCCGTGGGGAAAAAGTTGTAGATTTCAAAAATATCCAGCTGCGTTGGGGTTTTACGCTTGGCATTGGTCATCGATGTATTGTTGCCCAGCGTAAACCAGTCCGTCAACGCATAGTCTACCTTTGTCCGCAGGCTGAACCGGTCATAATAATCATCGGCAAGGGTGAGCGGGCTATTCTGCCGGTTGTAACCGCCGGAGAGGTAATAGCGGGCTTTCCGGTTTTCGCTCATGCCGCTGATGGCCAGGTCATGGTTGGTCGTGAAATTGAAATCATCCAGAAAGTAGCGGGCCCAGTCGCGGTTGCCCATATACTCCCATTCGCCGGTGGCGGAGGGATTGATCCGCACGCCGGGGATCGATGGATCATTTGAACGATCGCGGGCATAGGTGTAAAACTGGTCGTTGTAGTTGACGTTGTTCCAGGGCGTGTTGTCCGTAGAGGTTTGCAATAACCGGGAAAATACATAAGGATCGGTGATCTTCCTGGCCATTACCGTCGGTGTATTAAACGTTAGGTTATTGGAATAGCTCACCGTTGTTCCGGCGACCGATCCGTTCTTTGTGGTGATCAGGATGACACCAAAAGCAGCCCGTGCGCCATAAATCGCTGCCGCGGATGCATCCTTAATGACTGAAATGCTCTCGATATCCTGTGGTGCGATGAGGTTCAGCTCGGCCGAACTCACCTGAACGCCATCAACCATGATAAGCGGCCCGCCCCCGTTGATGGACGTGATTCCCCTGATATTGATATCTGCGGCGGCTCCCGGCGCTCCCGAATCAAACCGGATGTTTAAATTGGGCACTAAGCCTTGTAAGCCCTGTGCGGTATTGGAAATGGGGCGATTTTCCAATACTTTCGCGTCCACCTGGTCAACAGCACCCGACAGATTCACTTTCCGTTGCGTGCCGTATCCGACCACGATAACTTCATCTAAGTCACTGGCATCTGCTTCCAATACGACATCCAATTGATTTTGACCTGTATACTGCAATTCCAGCGTTTTGTACCCTACCATACGGAATACCAATATCGCGCCTTGCTCAATATTGTCGAGTGCATACTGGCCAACATCGTCAGTTGCTGTGCCTGAGGTAGTGCCTTGCACAACTACGCTAACGCCAGTCAACGGCTGGCCGGACGGATCCGTTGCCTTACCGACCAGGCGGCTTTGCGCCAATACATCGAAAGGCTTCAATAATACCAGCGCCAAAAAGATGGTGCCCCAGCTTTGGGAAACCAGCCTCCAAGCGTTGTCCCAATGTCGTTGTTTTTTCATAATTTACCTTTTTGATTCTTGTATATATTAATTGAACATTTAGTCAATAAACAAAAGTGATTTTGTGCTATGAACTGGCTTTAATCGAAATGTTATCTATTCGTTAAATGAATTGATTGGAAACGGAAAACGCTTGTTAGCCGTGGCCAAAGTTCGTTGTACAGGAACACTGGCTGATGGCTGGTTGAAATTCTGTGGTTTAAATATTGAATGAATATGCAATTAATAAAAAATAGAAGTAGGGTAAGTCCAAATTTTGTATTTTCGTAACGGCTATTAACACCGTTTTATGGGAAGGAAAAGCTTAAAGGAGATTCGACAGTTAGAAATCATCAAGGTATTCTATAAGGTTGCCAAAAAAGAAGGGCTGGAAAATACATCGATTGCCAAAATTGCGGCGGTGATGGAAATCAATCCAAGCTTGATCATTCACTATTTTAAGACCAAGGACGAATTGACCTATGCGTTAATCGACTACACGCTGGAGAAATACCTGACCATTTATCGGGCTGAGAAGGGTACGAACCCGCCTTCGGCAGATACCCTGGCTGTGGTTATCGATGATCTTTTTTCCAGAAAATGGAACAAGCTGTTCGACGATGGCTTATTTTACAGTTGTTATGCACTCACCTTCCGGGAGAAAAAGGTGAAAGAAATGTACCGAAAGCTCACCGATTCGCTGCGGTTGCGGCTTACCGCGCTTATTCAACGCTGCAACGACGCCGGATTGATTGAAGTGGACAATCCCCGCCTCACGGCCGACTTGATCTTCGCCCTGGTCGATGGTGCCTATTTTTATCTGAGTGTGTCGGCAAATGCCAAAGCGTTCGATGAAAAAATCAAAGATTACAAAGCCGAAGCGTACCGTCTATTAGGCATTCCTGACGTGATCCTTTCGTCGTGACCTGGATAGCGCCTTCGAATAACGAGCGACGCCGAACAATGCGATGAGTACCCATACGCCGTTGGCCGCAAGATTGGGAGTGTCGTCAAAATAAAATGCACTAATGACCAAACCCACACCGCCTATCACGTTCAGCGATTGATAAATGGGATGGTCAAACCGGAGCACTTTTAGGTTGAGGAGTAGGTAGGCTACCGTACAGAAAATAAATCCAAGCCATCCAATGATGGTAACCGTTGATTCTGTCATTGCTCTTAATAAATTGATGAAGGCTAATGTACCGAAACCTTTACCTCCCTCCAAAACAAAAACTCCACATCGGGGAGGCGATACTATTTTAACGTCAAACTTTAGTGTTATCTTTACCAAGCTTGACAAATAAGCGTTTGTTTTGCAGCGGATACGATTAACCATTTGATAAACGTTAGAAACCACAACAATGAAAAGGAAAGCATTTATTAAAAACATGGCTTTGGGGACGGCAGCTTTTACGGTGCTGCCAAGGCATGTGCTTGGCGGTAAGGGATTTTTGGCGCCAAGCGATCGGATTACGCTGGGGTATATCGGCGTTGGCAAACAGGCCATGAGTTTGTTGGGCGATATCAATCGTTGCCCCGAAACGCTTGTGTTGGCCGCCAGTGATGTGGATACCAAAAGGCTTGCCCGTTTTGTCGAGCGTGCAACCGGGGCCAATGCGGAGAAGGTGGCGACATCGGTAACGGGCTATGCCCAATACCGGGAGTTACTGGAGCGAAAGGACATTGATGCCGTGGTCGTGGCGGCGCCAGACCACTGGCACGCGCAAATGTGTGTTGATGCAGCAAAAATGGGCAAAGATATTTATTGCGAGAAGCCGCTGGCACTGACCATCGCCGAAGGGCGGGCGATAGTTGATGCCGTCAGAAAATATAAACGGGTGCTGCAGACCGGCAGCATGCAGCGTTCATGGAAGCCTTTCCGTCAGGCGTGTGAATTGATCACAAATGGTTACATCGGCGATATTAAGGAGATAAACGTATCCGTCGGCGGGCCAGTGCGGCAATGTGATTTGCCTTCCCAATTGATACCGGATTACTTGGATTGGAACGCTTGGATCGGGCCGTCGCTCTATCGCGGATATCACCCCTTCTTGGCCCCGCCTATTGAAAACGACAAAGATTGGGCTGGCTGGCGGAACTACCGTAATTTCGGTGGGGGATATGTGACCGATTGGGGTGCTCACATGTTTGACATCGTGCAGTGGGCTTTGGGTATGGATGAATCCGGCCCGGTGTCTTTCCGTGCACCGCAGGATCCCCTGGCGCAAGAGGGTGCGTCATTTCAATATGCCAACGGCGTGACGGTATACCACCGGCAGTGGGGGCCGGGTAATGCTGTGCAATTTATCGGTACTGAGGGAACCATCGAGGTATCCCGGGAGTTTCTGCGATCAACACCAACCGCATTAGTAGCGCAAACACTTAAGCCTACAGATAAGCCACTCTACCAAAGTGACAACCATTACCAGGATTGGGTAGACGCCATGAAAAAAAGAAGCCGCCCGGTTGCTGATGTTGAGATAGGCCACCGCACGGCATCGGTATGCAATGCGGTGAATATTGTGTATGAATTGCAGGCCGATGTAAAGTGGGATCCGAAGAACGAAGTGTTTGACCATGCTTCGGCAAACCTATTGATATCACGACCCTATCGGACACCATGGAATTTCTCGGATTTTTAGGGGGTAGAATGCCCCAGTTAATTCTTTGTTAAGCTTTTTTTAATGGGAGCGCCTATTTTAGCAGCAGTTAACGCCTGTTTAAATTTATATGGCAAAAATTGGTAGATGAATTTTAAACAGGCTCTTCATTATAAACACAGCTATGGTTATCCTATTGAAATTAAAAGCGTATCTTTTTATTGGCTTGTTTTGCTTCAGCGGTTTAGGTGTAATGGCGCAGGTGGCCCCTGCCAGTTCACGCATGGGTGATATCCGCGCTGAATGGCTGGACAGGGCTTCCTTTTCCAGTGCAGGCGAGCGCCCATCCGGCCGCAACGTGCTATGGTATAAACAATCGGCGAAGGTGTGGGAAGAGGCATTACCCATTGGTAACGGTCGATTGGGAGGCATGGTGTTCGGTGGAGTAGCCGATGAGCGGATTCAGCTCAATGAAAGCACGTTGTGGGATGGCTATGCACTGGATCCAAATAATCCGGAATCGCTGGAAACACTACCTGAAGTGCGCCGCTTATTATTCGCAGACAAAAACAATGAGGCTGTGAAGTTGGCGGAGCAAACGATGATGGGGCGCCCTCGGGGAGTCAAACCTTATCAATCGCTTGCAGAGTTGTGGTTCGACACGCGGCACCTTTCGGCAGACGCTTATACGCGGAGCCTGGATTTGGCCACAGGTGTTGTGACTGTACGCTACAAACATAATGGCATTTGGTATACCCGCGAAAGCTTTGCTTCGGCTGAGCTCAATGCCATCATTGTCCGGTTTACTGCGAGCGGCGGCGGAAAAATCAGCAATTCGTTCACCTTGCGGCGCCAGCAAGATGCCGAGACGACGCCTCATCCAACAGATGCAGCATCGTTGCTGTTAAAAGGTCGATTGCCGGTGAAAGATAGCGATGGCAATGCCCGCGGTCTTCGTTTTGCGGCACAGGTGAAAGCGGTGGTCAGTGGTGGGCACACCCGGTTTCATGACCACGTACTGTCGGTGGAAGGCGCCGACACGCTGACTTTGTATATTGCCGGTGCAACCAATTATCCCGGCTTGGAACATGTCTATGACGGCGGGCTCGATTTTCCCGGTATTCCGGAAGATACATGCGCTGCCATCATATCCAACGCGACGAGGCAATCGTATGAAGCCGTAAAAGCGGCTCATATTCGCGAACATCAGCGTTACTATAGTCGTGTGGAGCTTGAACTGGGCGCACAGGACGGGAAGAATTGGCATTTGGCGACAGACGAATTACTGGAAGAGGCAAGAACAACGGGTCAACCCGATCCACTGCTGGTGGAGACATTTTTCCAGTATGGACGCTACTTGTTGATAGCCAGCTCGCGGCCGGGCACGATGCCTGCCAACCTGCAAGGGCTGGGGGCGTGGCAGATGAACCCGCCGTGGAACGCGGATTACCATACCAATATTAACCTCCAGATGAACTATTGGCCTGCGGAGATTACGAATCTTTCGGAAATGCATTTGCCGCTGGTTGACCTGATGGCGTCGCTGGTTAAGCCCGGACAGCGTACCGCTAAGGTGTTGTACGGTGCCGATGGCTGGGTGGTGCACCACCTAACAGACGCTTGGGGATTTACTGCACCGGCAGATGGGCCACAGGGGATTTGGCCTATGGGAGCCGCATGGTTGGCACAGCATCCTTGGGAGCACTATTGCTATACACTGGATACGGCTTTTTTGCGGCAACGGGCGTACCCTTTGATGAAAGGAGCGGCTGCATTCATTCTCGATTTTCTGGTGGAAGCCCCGTCCGGAACACCTGTAGCGGGAAAATTGGTGACAAGTCCTTCCTATTCACCGGAGAATGCTTTTATATTGCCAAATGGTGAACATTCAGTCTTTACATACGGTGCTACGATGGACTTTGAGATTATCCATGATTTGCTGACCAACTGTGTTGCTGCCACGAAGATTCTGAATATCGACAAAGATTTCCGGAATACTTGCTTGAAAACACTTTCCCGCTTGGCGCCCATCCGCATCAGCGAGACCACCGGGCGGGTTATGGAATGGGTGGAAGACTATGACGAAGTGGAGCCCCACCACCGACATACTTCCCACTTGTTTGCCCTCCATCCGGGCAACCAGATATCGGTGACAGGTACGCCCGAACTTGCGGCGGCTGCCAAAAAGACGCTGATAGCGCGGGGAGACGACGGTACGGGCTGGGGCTTGGCATGGAAAATCAACATGTGGAACCGCTTGCACGATGCCGACCATGCTTTCAAGCTGCTAGGGGTACTCCTGTGCGAGAAGACGTTGCCCAACCTGTTTGACAACCACCCGCCGTTTCAAATTGATGGCAACTTCGGCGCTACCGCAGCTATCGCCGAGATGTTGGTGCAGAGTCATGTGCCGCTAAAAGGCACTCGCTTTGAGGTGCACTTGCTGCCGTCGTTGCCCACGGCGCTCATTCAGGGCTCCGTCAAGGGATTGCGTGCGCGCGGTGGCTTTGTCATTGACCTGACTTGGGAGGACGGTATCTTGCAGGATGCACGCATTGTAGCCGAAAAAGGTGGCCGCTTAACATTGAGACTTGGCGATCGAACCGCAAATTTCAAAACAAAGGGGGGTGAGATATTGCAATTAGACAGTCACTTGAAGCGGAAACGTACTTAATTTCGGAAAACGCAGCCCCGAAGGGTATCCATAATATTATACCGCATATTGGTTGAAATTGCCTATTTTTGGATGCAATTTATAAATCTATAATAGGCGTTGAGATCGTGGACTCTTCATATGATTTTGTGGTGCGTTGTGGGGTGTACAGGTATATTCCCGCTGCGTCTCAATGCGCAATATGGATTAGGTTTTGCGAGCCATGAGACCGTACTGGATCAACGGACGGGACTGGACCTAAGTGACGGAGGGCAAATCTGCTTCGAAGATGATGTCGAATTGTCATTTGACCTCTCCTTCGTGCCAAACCGCTCAGATTACTTCGGTTATGTCGTACGAATCATCGTCAATGATCAGACGAATATCGATTTGTTATATGATCGGCTTGACAACGTAGAGAAACATTTTAAAATCGTAAGGGGCGAGAAATTCTCCAACATCGCATTTAATATCGACTCTAACACATTGTTCAACAAATGGGTGCCAATAACGGTCAAGTTAGACGCGGTTTCGAAACAACTCACACTGACCTGTGGCGGCAAAGTGTTCAGCGAACAGCTGGCAATTGAGGCACGTGGTTGCCTAAAAATACTATTTGGATACAACAACTATAAAGAGTTTAAGACCACTGACGTGCCAGCCATGAAAATCCGGGATGTTCAAGTCCGCCAGGGCGATCGTCTTACCCATCATTGGCCGTTGGATGAAGAAGAGGGTACCGAGATTAAAGATGTCGTGAAGGGTATGACCGCAATAGTCAGAAATCCGCAATGGATTAGACGGTTGCACCACGAATGGGGGCTGCTCCAGGATGTTAAAGTGGGTGGACAGGCAAGTGCGGCCTTTGATCCCCGAACTGAAAATGTATTCATTGTTGGCAGGGATTCCTTGCTGCAAATCCATGTGCCGACCGGGCAGCGTAGTGTTTTCAAATATGCCTCGGGACCCTTGTTGTTGATTAATGGTAATCAGTCTTTTTTTGATACGGTACACAACAGACTGTTGAATATATGTATTGATCAGCGTACGGTTTCGGTTTTTGATTTCGCTTCGCTGCGTTGGTCGGAAAATTTCAACTACCCCGGAGTGGGGACGAGCTACCTTCATTTCAATAAGTTTTATTCGGCGATAGACAGCAGCTTGTATTTTGTTGGGGGATATGGACATTTTCTATTCAAAAATGAAATCCATCAATTCAGTTTGAGGGGGACATGGCACCGTATCGAACCGACAGGCGATCCGTTGATTCCACGGTATCTCGCGGCCTTGGGAGCCACTTCAGATGGGGCGTACATCCTCGGCGGCTATGGAAGTGTCTCTGGCCAACAAATGCTCAATCCCCGCAACTTGTATGACCTACTTTTTTTTGATGCTGAAAACCGGACACTCACAAAAAAATACGAACTCGAACCCGGGGAGGATGATTTTGTGTGGGCTAATTCGTTGGTGATCGACGAAGCTACCAATCAATATTATGGACTGATGTTTCCTAAGCACCAATACAATGCAAATCTGCAATTGGTTGCGGGCTCATTGGCTAAGCCGAAATTAAAGAAACTCGGGGGAGCGATACCCTATCTATTCCACGATATTCGCTCATTCTCAGATTTGTATTATTGTCCGGATAGTAAGCGGTTTGCGGCAGTAACATTATACCATGATGAAAAAGACCTTACCACAGCTAAAATCTATTCCTTATACAGTCCGCCGCTTCCTCATATTATGGCGAAGGATGGTTCGCAAAAAGATTGGTTTTCCCAAAATATCGCCTATCTTGGACTTGGACTTGGCCTATTGACGCTAGCTGGTATATACCTGCTGAGGCGCAAGAAGAAGACTCCTCCTGTCGGTTCTAAATCGACAGTTGATCGACCTTTTGAAGAACAGCTGCGCCTATCCACACCCCTGGAAAGACAACGGTATGAAAACAGTATTTTCCTTTTTGGAGGCGATTTGCAATTGTTTGATACTGAAGGGACCGATATTACGCGTAATTTCACGCCGCTTATCAAAGAGCTGTTTTTGGTGGTCTTATTGCACACTATTCGTTGGGGGCGGGGTATTAGTTCTGAAAAATTGACCGAACAATTTTGGTTTGATAAATCGGCCGAAAGTGCCCGGAACAACCGATCGGTCAACATTGCCAAAATCAATGCCGTACTAGAACGTATGGGGCGTGCGAAAATTTCTAAAGAGACGGGGTATTGGCGATTCGATGCCGATGATGACATTTACATCGACTACAAAGATTATTTGGCTATCGTAACCAGCAAAAGCACATTGGATAAGGAACGTGTCAAGGAGCTGTCGGTTATTGTCCAGCGGGGTGGTTTCCTTTCCGAAACGGATTACGAATGGCTGGACTCATTTAAGGCGGAAGTCTCCATTCAAGTGATAAATACGTACATGCGGTTCGCCGAACGTGTACAAGTTTCAGAAGACCCAGAGTTTATGGTCGAGCTTGCCAACTATATTTTCTATTTTGATCCCGTCCACGAAGAGGCAATGACCATCAAATGCAAGGCACTGGCGTGTATGGGCAATCACTCATTGGCTACCCAGACATTTGAAAACTTCTGCAACGAATACCGCCAGATCTATGGTGAAGAGTTCGGCAAGGACTACAGGATGGTACTTTCCCAGCTGCAGTAAATTGTTGCGTTGATTGCGAAAACCTATCGCAGTCTGCTGGTGCAATAGCCCAGCATAAATCCGGAAAGATTTAATGGCATATTAATGCAAAAATGAATTGGTGTTTATGGTGCTGATAATGAGTTTTTTGTGTTTGTGGTAGCCGTTTATATGGGTCTGTTAATGCTTTGTTAATGCTTTATTATGCCTTCGGGATTAATCTTGAAATGAATTTGAATGACCAATTAAATCAGTTGGCTTAGCCAAGTGCCCAATGATCTGAATGTAAAACCAAAGCAATGAAACTAACCAACAATGATCCACCTCCGACATAGGTCACTATTGACGATGTAAGACTTTGCCGGATAATTGCCGACATGGATGTCGGTGTCCAGGTACTACCTAATCAGCAATTATTTAACCAATTATCTATTTTGGGATGAAAAAAATAACATACCTATTTTTATTTATCATGCTTGCTGCTATGCATGGGCTTGCGCAAACACGGACCATACACGGCCGGGTTACCGATGCGCAAACCGGCGAAGCACTGGCTGGTGTGAGCGTTACAGCCAATACGGCCGCCGGACGCGAACGCGCCACATCAACGGATGACCAAGGCGCTTATCGTATCGAAGTGTCTGCTGAAACAACGACGCTTGTCTTTCAATATGTCGGTAGAATGACGCTTACCGAAGAGATTGACAACAGAACTGCCATAGACGTTCAATTGGAAAATGACGAAGGGCAACTGGACGAGGTGGTTGTGGTTGGGTATACCAGCCAGAAAAAGGCAACGCTGACCGGCGCGGTGTCTACGATTAGTGGCGATGATATGATTCGTACAAAAAACGAAAACGTGCTCAACATGCTTACGGGGAAAGTTCCAGGGATACGTGTGGTTCAGCGCAGTAGCGCACCAGGTGCATACGATACGCAAATTGACATTCGTGGGATGGGTGATCCGTTGTTTGTAATCGATGGGATTCCCAGAGATAGAGACTACTTCGCGCGCATGAGCGCGGAAGAAATAGAAAGCGTCTCGGTACTAAAAGACGGTACAGCGGCTATCTATGGTTTGCGCGCTGCCAATGGGGTTGTTCTTGTAACCACCAAAAGCGGCACGGCACAAGATGGAAAAGTAGATATAAATTTCACGACCAGCAGTACCATGCAGCAGTTTCTTTATGTTCCTGAAAGTGTAAATGCGATCGATTACATGACGTTGAGGAATGAGCAAAATTGGCAGGATTTCGGTAAAAACTATTTGGTTCGTCAAAATCCGATGTTTGCAGAAGAAGCTTTTCAGCCCTACCTTGATGGTACCAAACAGTCATACAACTGGATGGATCAGGTATTCCGAAAAACTACACCCCAATTTGAAAACAACCTCAGCGTGAATGGGGGTAGTGAGAAATTGCGTTATTACTTCACTTTAGGGTATTTAAAACAGGAAGGCTCGTACAAAAGCGGCGATTATCATTCAGAACGCTGGAATATGCGCGCCAATGTGGATGCCCAGATTACCAAAAGACTGACTGCAAGGGTTTCGTTGGGCGGGATTATGGATAATACCACGCAACCGAACGGCACAGGTTGGTCAACGTACAAGCTATCTTGGTTGGCTCGGCCCGATGCAGCTTTTTATGCGAACGATAACCCGGCTTATCCCAACGGCGATTCACAGTACCTGAATGAAGGCGCTAACATGATTGTTCAGACTGATGCCGATTATGTGGGGTATAATTTAAACCGAAATCGCCGATTCAACGGAACGTTAACGCTGCAGTATGATATCCCAGGTGTAGAAGGGCTGTCTGCAAAGGGATTATACGACTACACGGCCGGACTACCTGATTATAAAAATTACAAACGTGCTTACACCTTGTTCCGTTACAATCCGGATGATGATACGTATGCGCCTATCCAGCGAAATACCCCTTCAGACGTGACAAGAGGCGCAAATTTCAACTTTGATACGGACATGCAGTTGGGGTTGTTCTATAATCGATCGTTTGGTGCCCACAACTTCAATAACTTCCTGATTTATGAAGAAATGTACAACAGTTGGGATAGCTTCAGCGCGTATCGCGAGCTAATGGTTGATTCGGAATATCTATTTGCGGGAGAAGATAAAAATCAGCGTGCTGTTGGTGGAGATATAGGCGACCGGGCCAGTAAATCATTGATAGGCCAGCTGGATTATAACTATGCAGGAAAGTACATGTTTGCGTTCAAATTCCGTTACGATGGCTCATCCCGTTTCCCAGAAGGAAGTCGTTATGGTTTTTTTCCAAGTGTTTCCGCAGCGTGGCGTATCAGCGAAGAGAACTTCATAAAAGATAATTTGGCATTTCTTAGCGAGTTTAAGTTAAGAGGCTCCTACGGTGAGATGGGCGATGACAGTTCGGCAGGTAACTACCCGCCAAGAACGGGTTATAACTTGAATGGCAATGAAATCGGATGGTTTTACGATGGTACGTTGACTGGTGGTGTCTCACCGTCCAGTATTCCAAACCCCGATTTAACCTGGTATCGCATTAAATCCTATAACCTTGGTTTAGATTTCGGATTGCTGCAAAACAAGTTGAATGGTACGATTGACGTGTTTAGGCGTGATCGTTCAGGCCTATTGGCGACTAGTGCTGCTGTAATTCCTGGCACGGTGGGCGCAAGCTTGCCACAGGAAAATCTGAACAGCGACCGTAACTTCGGTTATGAAGTGTCACTGGATTACCGAAACCGGTTCAGCGATCTTTCGTACTACGTCAGGGGACAGGTTTCCGCTACCAAACATATGCGGACGGATTGGCTTGAGACGCCAGCAGGTAATTCATATGATTATTGGAGAAACCGCACCAGCGGCCGATACACCAATATCTGGTGGGGGCAGGAATCGGGCGGAATGTTTACCAATATTGAAGACATCCGTAATTTCGAACGTCCGATGGGACAGAATGCGTTGCCCGGCGACTGGTGGTTGGTTGACTGGAACGAAGACGGTGTAATTGATGGTAACGATGAACATCCCATTGCCACGTACGGACTTCCCGTTTTTAATTACGGTATTTCATTGGGCGCTTCGTGGAAAGGCATTGATATCGCATTGGACTTTCAAGGAGCAAATGGTGTTTACGTACAATATGCGGAGGTGCTTACTGAAGCCTTACCATTCGGCGGACAAAATACATTGAGCTGGTTCATGGACCGGTGGCGTCCTGCTGACCCCAACGCGGATTATTTTCATCCGGATACTGAATGGATTCCCGGGTATTATCCGGTCACCGGTCGTGATGGCCGACGTACGGGAACGAATGGTATTCAAAATGCATCCTACATGCGTTTGAAAACTGCTGAAATAGGATATACATTCCCGGATAAATTGCTATCAAGAATAGGCGTGAAGAATTTGAGAGCTTACGTGAGTGGCTATAACCTGCTGACGTTTACCGGTCTCCAAAATGTCGATCCGGAACGCCCGGGTGCATCCGGCGGCGCTTCGACAAGTAGCATCGACTTCTATAATTATCCGGTAAACCGGACCTTTACGATTGGGGCAAGCGTTAGATTCTAAAAAACTACAACGATGAAGAAGACATTTTTAACATACATTACACTTTTGGGAGGACTTCTTTTCTCTTGTCAGGATCTGAACCTGGAACCAAAAGGTATCTTGGGTGAGCCTGAGCTTTTCGGAAACGAATATGGAGTGAAGAAGTACTTCGCAGGTATCTATAATTATCTACCCATTGAAGATTTTCTGTATTATGGAACAAATTCTGATAATGCCTACCGCCCCAATAATTACTGGGAAGCTGGGAAATTTAGTCAGGGTAATATGAGTGGCGAATTTTTCAATACTTGGGTAGGTGTAGACAATGATGGATTTGCCTATTGGCCCTATGACCGCATTCGTGACGTCAACACGTTTATCGAAAACTTTCCAACGTATAGGGACAACTATACCGATGCCGATTTCAATAAGTTAATGGGGGAAGCGCATTTTTTACGTGCATTCTTCTATTTTGGTTTGGCCAAACGTTATGGCGGTATTCCGATTATAAAAGAAGTGCAAAATCCACTTGCTGGCGCTGAGACGTTGAACGTATCACGTAGCACGGAATATGACACTTGGAAATTTATTTATGAAGATTTGAAGTATGCGGTCGACAACATGACCGAAAGCAGCGAGTCAGGTCGTGCAAACAAATATGTGGCCGCGGCCTTGCTCTCCCGTACGATGCTTTATGCGGGCTCAATCGCAAAATATTCACAATACCTTGGATTCGAAAGTGAAGCTGCGACGCAATCCGGTCTGGCCGGTATGGATCCCGCTCAGGCCAATGAATTCTTTCAGTATTGCGTAGATGCTGGAAAAGTGGTAGAAGCTGGCCCTTATTCGTTGTATACCCGGGGTTATCCGGACAAAGCCACCAACTTTGCCAATCTATTTCTGGATCCGGCGTCCTCTGAATCAATTTTCATAAAAGACTATGATATGACAAGTCCAGGAAACAATCGTTTGCGTCATAGCTACGATGCGCTTATGTCTCCACAACCCGATATGTCATCATTTGTAGGTGCAGAAAGCTATCCGCCGCTTGACTTTATGGAATTGTATGAAATGCCGGCATACACCAATCCTGACGGCACTCCGGTTCGTTTTGACAGCCGTGGCGATATCCGTAATGGAATGGAGCCGCGCATGAGGGGTACAATGTATTTTGATGGCGATGAATTACGCGGAAAAACGTTCAGCATCCAAAAGGGTATCTACCAAAGCTATAACGGACTGGCAGCAGATGCACAAGGGGGGAGCAACGGCGCGCCAATCAACAGTGGTGGCAACCGTATTTTAGGTGGACGAGGCTGGACTACCGAGATTAATGGCGCAACATATAACATTACCGGAGCGCATGGGCATTTCGATGACCAGGGGGGTGAAAACAACGGTTGGGGAGCCGCGTTTGTTCGCAAATACATCAACCCTGACATGGCTACAAGCGACGTTCGCGAGTACCGCAGCGACCAGCATTGGGTGGTTTTCCGTTTAGGCGAAATTTATCTAAATACAGCGGAGGCGCTTTACGAATTGGGTAACAGGGATGAAGCGTTCGATTACATTGAAAAAATTCGTGACCGTGCAGGTGCCCAGCTCGTCCGCCCGGCAATTGATGTGACAACAACAAATAGAGGTACCATCAATAATGCCAATTATCCTTATGCGGTTGAAAAGTCATTGCAGTTCATTCGCGATGAGCGCGCACGTGAACTTTATGGCGAAAATCACTGGTGGTGGGATCTCCGCCGTTGGCGAACTGCTGATCAGGTGCTCAACCAATTCCGTCACCGCGTGTTGAGCTGTTATTATGTCGCCGATGAAGGAAAATATATTTACCTGGATGAAGATAATCGCTATAACAGGAGCTGGACAGCCTCCAAGCAATGTTATTACGAACCGATTCCATGGGGCGAAATTGGCAAGAACGGTAATTTGCTGCCACAGAACCCACTTTATTAACTAACCTATTGATGCTAATATCATGAAGAAGATAAGATATATACTTTTAGGGGTGACCTTGATGTCGGTTACTTCTTGTTTGAAGACAGACAACTGGGATGCACCGGATGTACGGGTTCATGGGCGCGTAATCGATTCGTATACCGGAGAGAATTTACTTTCATCGCAGGGTGACTGGGGGATTCGTATATGGGAAAGGACATGGACAGCGTCAACTCCTAACCCCCAATCGTTGTCTGTAAAACAGGATGGTTCGTATAACAACAGTAAATTATTTGCCGGAACCTATGATATGCTTCCTTATGGAGGCCCTTTCTGGCCTGTTGATACTGTAAAAGGCGTGGTTTTGAACGGAAATACGGAACAGCATTTCACCGTTACGCCTTATTTGCGATTGACTGACTTCGAAGTTTCGCTGAATGGTTTGAACTTGGTAATGAAGTGTCGCCTTAATGCGCCTATTCGCGTCGATCTGCCTAACCTCGTTGAAATCAAGCCTTTCTTAAGCCTCACGACGTTCAGTGGCGCAACCAATTTTATCGATATCCCAGAATATAATAATCAAAGAAGACAGATTAACAAATCCTGGGAGGAAGAAGTGGGTGATGCTGAGACGAGCGATGTATATACGATTGGCCCGCTTCCTGTCAAAGCAGGTTATACGTACTACGTTAGATTGGGGGCTAATGTAAACGATGCTAACCGGAAATATAATTACACGGAGATTATTAAAGTGGAAGTCCCTGCTGATGCACAGAACAATCCAGATGAAGTTCCTGATAATTACCTCTCCAACGCACAATGGCCATTTAGCCGTGCTGACTGGGATGGTAATCGGTGGGGTAATTTGGCAGGTGGCTGGATTACCAACGAAGCGATGCGTACGCGCGGTGGCATGGGGGGATATGACGGTGGCTGGGAAGGCGCCGACAACGACAAGCAAAGTTTGGGTTTTGAACGGTGGGGGGAAGGAGAAGCGCCTATCGAAAATGGTAAACTTTATCAAACCCTCGATCTTCCCGCTGGCCAGTTTAGGTTTACGTTGAGTTTTGCCGGCGACAATCCCATTATCAGTAATCAAGGTAGCGATCCGCGATATCTTGCCGTAGCTGTCGGAGAAACCCTTCCTGATGTGGAAGACATATCGTCAGCACTGGCATCGGCTAATTTTACAGGTGTCGATAACGCCGGAAATGTTAGTGTCGAATTTTCATTGGCGGCGCCGACAACCGTATCTGCCGGTTTCGTGGTTAACTTCACCGGAACAGAACAAAACGTAAGGCCTTCTTGGATTAAACTTGAAAAGATAGATTAACGGTATTTTTGGTTGTCCAGCACCGCCGTGGTGGACAACCTTTTTTAATGAAAATCATGAAAGACGAAGAACCAATGTAGCATGAAAACAACCGATCCCCGCGGCAAGATATACGGGGCGCGGCTCCATTACGGAGCTAATTTAATGCGGATGGCACTATTCAGAAATAAAACAAACCAGCACGAAAGCGAGATAAAGAGCATGATCAGTATACACAGCTATGTGGCCGTCGTGATCACCGAATCCATACCGTGGTTTTGCAACGGTTCAGCCCTTACGGGGTAGAAGGTGCTATGCCGGAGGCCATCATGGCAATGGTCCGTACGAGTGCTGAGAATGATGACCAATCGTACCCAATCCATAAGCAATTCAAATTATCATATACTCGAATATTCTTCAATTATCATGAACGTTCAACACATCAGATTTTTCAGCCTTATCCTACTAAGCTGTTTACTTTTTTCAGTGACTGCATGCAACCCAGAAGACGCGGGCCACGGCAGACAGCCCGTAGACTATGTAAACCCCTATATGGGCAATATCAGTCACCTGTTGGTACCTACCTATCCTACTATTCATTTACCGAATAGTTTTTTGCGCGTTTATCCTGAGCGTGGCGATTATACCGGAGATCGACTACGGGGGCTTCCTCTTATCGTGACGAGCCATCGGGGCAATTCGGCTTTCAATCTAAGTCCCTTTCACGCGGAAGGGGGTGAATTGGAGCCCATCGTTTCTTATAGCTATGATAACGAAGAAATCAAGCCTTATGCTTATTCCGTTTATTTGGATGAACAGCAAATAGCGGTCTCCTTTGCGCCGTCCCATCAGTCTGCATTGTACCAGTTGGATTTCGAACAAGATAAACCGCTATTTTTATCCATTAACTCAAGAAATGGAACGCTAAAATGGGACGGACGGGCACTGTCTGGTTATCAAGATATTGGCAATCATACGAATGTATATATTTACCTGGAGCCGGAGGTTACGCCCAGCCATGCTGCTGTCCTACGTGATGGAAAACTGGAAGACGGGACGGTAGCCGAAGGAACGAATGCCTGTTTGGTGCTCGGCTTTGGGACAAGCACGAAGCAATTACGCATGAAGTATGGCATTTCGTTCATTGATACGGAACAAGCCCGGGAAAATGTGTTGCGGGAAATCAAAGGCTATGACTTAGCTGCATTGCAGGAGGCCGGCAGAAAAGCATGGAATGACGCGCTCGGCAAAATTGAGGTGTCTGGCAGAAATGAAGAGGATAAAGTGGTCTTTTACACGTCACTGTATCGAACGTTCGAACGACCGGTGAAGATATCGGAAGACGGTCGGTATTTCAGTGCGTTCGACGGACGGGTGCATGATGACAACGGGATACCGTTCTACACCGATGACTGGATTTGGGACGCCTATCGGGCACACCACCCGTTGAATGTGTTGATCGATCCAAAAAAGGAAGAGCATATACTACACTCCTTCGTGACAATGGCTGAACAGATGGAACATTTTTGGCTGCCTACATTTCCCGAAATCAACGGCGATAGCCGCAGGATGAATTCCAACCATGGTGTAGCTACATTACTCGACGCTTATGTAAAAGGGTTGGGGGGATTCGATTTGGAAAAGGCTTATGAAGCGGCAAAGGGTGCCATCACCGAAAAAACACTGGCACCGTGGTCTGGTGCGCCTGCGGGAGAGCTTGATGCCTTTTTTAAAACGCATGGATACATCCCGGCGTTAAGGGAAGGAGAACAGGAAACTATTCCCGAAGTCAATGGATTCGAACGGAGGCAACCGGTCGCCGTGACGTTGGGTACATCCTATGATACCTGGTGTCTGGCACAACTTGCAAAGGCACTTGGGAAAAATGAAGATCATGAGTTTTTTCTTAAGCAATCGTTTAACTATCGGAACTTGTTTCATCCTGAGACCCATTTTTTCCACCCAAAAGATGTCAATGGGAAATTTATCGAGCCATTTGACTACGTGTTTTCGGGAGGATTAGGTGCGCGTGAATACTATGGAGAAAACAATGCGTGGATTTATCGATGGGATGTACAACATAATATTCCTGATCTCATTCAGCTAATGGGTGGCAATGAGGTGTTTGTAAATAATCTGGACGATATGTTTAACCGCCCATTGGGTAGGTCAAAATTCGATTTTTATGCCCAGTTGCCTGATCATACAGGTAACGTAGGTCAGTTCTCCATGGCCAATGAGCCATCGCTCCATATTCCATACCTGTATAATTATGGCGGCCAGCCATGGAAAACGCAGAAGCGTATCCGTGCGCTGCTTAAGCAATGGTTTCGCAACGATCTCATGGGGGTGCCCGGAGACGAAGATGGCGGTGGGATGTCGGCTTTTGTCGTGTTCTCGAAATTAGGGTTCTATCCGGTTACGCCGGGAACCCCGTTGTACTCCATTGGAAGCCCGGTATTTGAGCGGGCCCGGGTTAATCTTCCCAATGGAAAAATATTTGAAGTGATTGCCCGGAACACCTCCCACGCGAACAAATACATCCAAAGCGCCAAACTGAATGGAAAGGTGTTAGACGTACCCTGGTTATCGCATGAAGACCTGGTCAATGGAGGGGTGTTGGAATTGGAGATGGGCGAGAAAGCTAATAAATCGTGGGGCGTCAGGGCACCGAAGGGATAACAATAATAAGGATGATGAGCAGGTCATGCCGGATAGCCGCATCATCACCGGAGCCGAAACAAACCGATCCCTGGCGAATACACAAGGTCCGGATTGCCCAACAGCAGAAGTCAGGAAAACACGATTAAAATATCTGGAAAAACATCAATTAATTAACTATCAGATCCATGAAACACACACGTTCCGTATTCGTAATGCTTGCACTGACGGTGGCGATGTTGCCAACCGCGTACGCACAGCTAAGAAGTATCCAAGCGTTTGGCGTATTGCCCACCAATGATGCTTCTGTAAATGCAAAAAACCTACAGAAAGCGATTGATTGGGCAACCAGCAGCGGTGCCGCGCTGTATATTGAGCCGGTGGAGGTTCCTTATCCCATCGACGGCGGTATTATATTGAAAAGAAATGTCTCGCTGATAGGCGCCAATGGACCTACACCCCGAGGTACCCGACACCCTGATGCCAAGCGCCCGGTGGGCAGCGTCTTCAATATTACCGACGATAGCAAACCTTTTATCGTGGTCGAATCCGGCACTCGTATTGAGGGGGTCCAATTTTGGTATTCGAAGCAGGAGCTGGAAGACCCGACTAAGGTCATTCCTTACCCGCCGACGATTCAGTTGAATAAGGCAGCATTTACGCAGGGGGTGAAATTGTCCGACTTGACATTCTACGGCGAATACATTGCCATGGACTTCGATGCCGACCCCAAATTTAAGTGTGAATTGATCCTCATCGAGCATTGCTATGGCTATCCGTTGAGTGGCGAATTTATTCGTATCGACTACTGCTACGATATCCCGCGTTTTCTTCATTGCCATGTCAATCCGGCCATCATGCGTGAAATTGGATATCGTTTTTCAAAAGCAATCATTGATTCGGTTGTGAATCGCAAAACATTTGCCTATAGCGTAAACCACACCGATAATGCGCAATTAATGGATGTCTTTACATTCGCCACGTGGGGTGGTATCCATCTCGGTAGCGAAAGTTATGGTCAATTGACCAACTTCAATTTAGATTGTGTTGCCGTGGGTATTTATAAAGAAGGTTCGAACGCCAAAAACCGGAATTGGCAGATCGCGCAAGGCTCCATTATCGCCAATGCCGGAAATACGTTGGAAGAGACCCGTCCGATTATCATTGAAGGACAAGGCCATACGGCTATTTCAAACGTGGAGGCCTTTTCGGGGGACAATGGAGCGCTTACCAATCTTGAGAGATCTTATGACTTCCTTTGGGTAAAAGGGGATAAACGGCTTACTGTTTCACTTTTCGGATGCCGGATGCGGAATTATACAGCAGCAGATCCGCTGACCATAGACAATCCGAATGCTGTCATACAGGCGGTTGCGTGCGTAGATCATGGTGAAGCGTTATATAATCGAATTATCCAGCCTAAACAATAGCTATCATGAAGAAGGGATATATTGTCTACATGACGGTACTTGTCGTTGTGTTGAAAAGCTTGCCAGCCATGGCAGGCGACATTGCAAAGCCGATCTACTCATCCTACACCGGACTCGTAATGGCTGGCTACCAAGGATGGTTTGCAGCCGAAGGCGATAGCTCCAATCGGGGCTGGTATCATTATCGGGGTAGCGGGGGCGTTTTCGAACCGGGGAATACCAATGTGGATTTTTGGCCGGATATCCGCGAATATACCAAGACTTATAAGTCGCCCTTTAAGTTTGCCGATGGCTCCGATGCTTACCTATATAGTCCTTACGATGAAGAAAGCGTGGATCTGCACTTCAAATGGATGAAGGAATACGGCATCGATGGGGTGCACATGCAACGCTTCGTGAGTGAAATCAAAAATCCATCCGGGAAAAGGCATTTCAACAAAGTGCTTGAAAATGCACTCAAGGCTGCAAAAAAATATGGCAGGGCTATCAGCGTCATGTATGATCTGAGCGGATGCCGCAGTGAAGATATCGCACTGGTTGAGACGGATTGGAGAGAGCTTGAGCAAACCTTCAAATTGACCGATCCAGCGGTCAACCCGACCTACTTATGGCATAGGGGCAAGCCCATGTTGACCATCTGGGGTGTCGGGTTCAATGATCGGCGGCGTTACACCATTGCAGATGTCGACCGGTTGGTTGATCGGCTAAGTACTGCGGAGTATAACGTCGCTATCATGCTTGGGGTACCCTACTATTGGAGCACGCTGGGCAATGATACCGAACCCTCGGCTGCTTTGCATGAGCTCATCAAAAAAGCAGACATCGTCATGCCATGGGCGGTAGGACGGTATGATAGCAGGACATTTCAGCCTGCGGTAGTTGCAAGCGATATCGCCTGGTGTGCTGCCAATGGCGTTGACTACGTGCCATTGGTCTTTGCTGGATTCAGTTGGGGCAATATGCACCACAACCCCAGCATATACCACCAGATTCCACGCTTGAAAGGCGACTTTTTCTGGCAACAGGTTGCGGCAATCAAACGGGCTGGGGCGAAGACATTGTACATTGCCATGTTTGATGAGATCGACGAAGGAACAGCCATTTTCAAATGCGCCAAAGAAAAGGATACCCCGCTCAATGGGAACGGAGGACTCCGGTTTGTCGGTATCGAAGACGATTTGCCCACTGACCATTACTTGTGGCTTGCCGGTCAGGCTGCGGCGTGGTTTCATGGAAAAACAGGATTCAGCAGCGAGCGGCCAAGTCGGCGATAGCCCAGGCGACAGCGGTGCTACCTGTATTTTGCCCTCGGCGGTGGGCTTCAAAGCAAGCGATTGCCCAACATTCCTGTGTTGCGGCCTATCGCGCCTTTTCAAAAATTGACAATAAGTTTAAATCAAAAACAGTTTTTTTGGTTATCTTCATCGGCTGTTTTGCAAATACTGGAATCGGCAAAACAATTCGTATAATCTATCCATAATGAAATGAAGGTAGGCATAGCGGCGGATCACGCCGGTTTTGAACAGAAAAAACTACTGATGTCCGAACTGATGGGTGCAGGATATCAGGTACAGGACTACGGCGCGTTAGCGTATGACCCGGCAGATGACTATCCGGACATCATTATCCCGTTGGCGCGTGCGGTAGCAAATAAGGAAGTGGAACGGGGCATAGCCGTATGCGGCAGTGGGGTGGGTGTCTCAATCGCGGCTAACAAAATACCGGGCGTGCGTGCGGCCTTGATTACCGATACGTATTCTGCCCATCAGGGTGTGGAGCACGATGATATGAACTTGCTATGCGTAGGTGGGCGGGTTATTGGCCCCATGTTGATCTGGGAGCTGGCCAACGCATTCCTGCAGGCAGAATATGACGGCGGTGAGCGCTTTGAACGGCGACTGCAGAAGGTGCTTGCGCTGGAGAAACACGCATTGATGGGAACGAAACAATAAAACAATCAGCCTGCGGATAGCAGGTTCATTGATGCCGTTACAAACAGACAAAATCAATAATTATTTCGAATGAAATCAGGTAGAAAATTAGCCCCAACCATCATTGTTATTTTTGGTGGTACAGGCGATCTTACCAAAAGGAAGTTAATCCCCGCATTCTACAACCTGTATATAGACGGCTGGATGCCCGAGCGGTTTGCCATTATCGGTCTGGGTCGCACGAAGCTCACGGATGAGGCTTACAAAGACCATCTGCATGAAGGTTTGGTGGAATTTTCGCGGAAAGGGAAACCCGACGGTGCGCAATGGCAACAGTTCAATGCTGCGATTTCGTATTTTGAGTCAAACATCAACGACCCAGCTGCCTACCAGGGGTTAGCTGCTAAACTCGACGCGTTTGATGCAGCATGGGGGATACGCGCCAATCGGTTGTTTTACCTATCCATTGCCCCGCAGTTTATCGAAGCCGCGACCGTGAATATCAGTAAATTCGAACTGGCGAATATACCAGCTTCGGATCGCATCATTATTGAAAAGCCGTTTGGCTACAACAAGGAAACCGCCGTAGCGCTTAATAACCTGCTGAGCCAAACCTTCCAAGAAGAACAGATTTATCGTATCGATCACTACCTTGGCAAGGAGACTGTTCAGAATATTCTGGCTTTCCGTTTTGCAAATGCGCTTTTTGAGCCACTGTGGAACCGCAATTACATCGACTATATTCAAATTACAGTCGCTGAGCAGGTAGGTGTGGAAGATCGGGGCAACTATTATGAGCATTCGGGGGCGTTGCGGGATATGATTCAAAATCACCTCTTGCAGGTACTGTGCATGATTGCCATGGAAGCGCCCATATCCTTCCAAGCGGAGGAAATACGCAACCGCAAGGTCGATGTGATGCGCGCCATCCGGCGGTTGCGGCCCGAGGAGGTCCATAAATATGCCGTAAGGGGGCAGTATGGTGCCGGCTGGATTAACGGCAAGAAGGTGCCCGGTTATCGGGAGGAAGTGGGCGTCGAACAAGACTCCAATACCGAGACGTATGCAGCCGTCCAGCTATATATAGACAACTGGCGGTGGCAGGGTGTGCCCATTTATCTGCGTACGGGAAAACGGATGCAGGAAAAAACGTCTTCCATTACCATTCAGTTCAGGCCAGTGCCTCACTCTACTTTTTCACCGAGCCAGGCAGGCAACCTGATGCCTAATCGATTGACCATCAATATTCAGCCTGCGATGGATATCAGGCTGCGCTTCACGGCAAAAAAACAAGGGTTGGAAATGAGCCTTAATCCTGCGGAGATGGTCTTTAACTATGACACATGCTCCACACAAACGCCGGAGGCGTATGAAACGTTGTTGCTGGATGCAATGCGGGGCGATGCAACCCTGTTTATGCGGTCGGATCAGGTAGAAGAGGCATGGGATGTGATTACGCCGATATTGGAGGCGTGGGAGAGCAGGGATTCGCTGGATTTCCCTAATTATGCAGCTGGAACTTGGGGCCCCGAAAGCGCGGAAGCGCTGATTGCAAGACAGGGACACGTCTGGGCATTAAACTTACATACATAAGACCATGGTCAAAAGATTCAATGACTTGCAGCAGCTCAACGGGGAGGCGGCCGAGCTGTTTATCCAAACGGCGAACGAAGCCATCGCCGCCAGAGGGCATTTTACGGTAGCATTAACGGGAGGCTCTTCGCCAGCCGCTTTATATCAATTGCTGGCCACAGTGCCTTATCGCGACCAAGTGCAATGGGAGCATGTATATATCTTTTGGGGCGACGAACGTTGGGTGCCGTTGAGTGACGACAGAAGCAATGCACGGATGGCATTTGAGACCTTGCTGACGCACGTCCCCATTCCGGAGGAACATATTTTTCCCATGTGGGCCGATGGCGTATCGCCCGAGGAATTTGCCCGCGAATACGAACAAACGTTGAGGCTTCATCTACATCCGGAAGGCCGGTTTGATTTGATACTCCTTGGTATGGGGCCTGATGGTCATACCGCTTCGTGGTTTCCTCATACGGATGTGCTGCACGAGCAACACAAATGGGTCGTCGGGTATTACCTCGATGCCCAAGATATGTACCGCATTACACTCACGGTGCCACTGGTCAATCGTGCAGCCCGGGTAGCCGTCATTGCGTACGGTGCCAACAAAGCCGATGCCTTATATGAAGTGTTGAAGGGAGTGCGTAATAGCGAACAATATCCCGCTCAACTTTTGGATATCGCCGATGAGCGGATTACTTGGTTTGTTGATGAAGCCGCTGCCGCGCGTATTTAGTCTGATTTGTTATCTGGCTAAAAATGAATACTTTTGGCAAAACAATTAGAAAGGCAGTATGGCAAAGTCAAAAATTACAGAAAGCGAAGTCCTCGCTTATCTTCAGCAGCGCAAGTATTTCTTGCAAGAAGAGCTGAGTCAGATCGAGGCTGCACTAACTTTTTTCGGTGAAGACGTCAAGTCAAACGGGAAAAAAGATAAGAAAAAAGGCAAGAAAAAGAAACTGGAAAAGGCTATCCGGAAGCGGGTGGCCAAAGCTGCTGATGAAGTGGACGAGGTGAAAACAGCGGCTCCCAAGCGGGGAGCTAAGCTCCCGAAATCGGCGGCGACACCCGAGACTGTTGCTACGGTTGCCGCAACGCTGGAGGACGAGTCGGAAGGGCGCCGCGCACGTCGCGGTAGGGCCACGGCAGCCAAGCCCGCGTCAGATTCACGCAAGATAACTGCTTCGCTTGATTCCGTGTCGACGGCCGTAGCGCCTGTTGCCAAGAGAAAAGCTGCTGGCAAGTCCAACAAATCGGTATCGGAGCCGCCGATCGTGGTGGTACCCTCATTGCCAAAAGATGCTGCAAAGGATACGCGCCCATCGCGCAGGACTAAAAAGGCTTCCGCCGCAGAACCGGCTTTTGACACCACAGCTACCATCGACGAAAAAATACGATTTGCATTGGCACAAAAAAATGGTCGTACCAAGGCGGAGTTGATAGACTATCTCAACGGGCTGGAACCAAGCTATGGCCTCACGAAACTAAAAAGAGTAGTGGCATTCCGGCTGAACCACCTGGTGAAGACCGGTCAGATAAGCGCGCAGGAGAGCGATGGAGGTCCCAGTTACGCGATTTGACACTTCCGCGTTCCTCCGCCTTGCGGCCGATTATCCGGTTTTCAACAAGCCGGATAATCGAATCAGTCATCTTCGGTGAGCGTTGCCAGAAAGCTAACCACATCCCGTATTTCCCGAGTGGACAGTACCCCTTTCATATCAATCATGCTGGATGGTGCAAAGGTTTTTTTCGCAACATGACTTAAAGGGATCTCTTGGTCAGGCCCTTGCCACTCTTTAATTTTGATAGCGGTATCATTTTCCGAGACAAAAACGCCTGTGATGGTTTTGCCGTCCTTCAATTCGAGAGTGACCATGCCGTAGCCCGGCGCCAGCCGTGCGCTTGGGTCGATAAGCGACTCCAGCAATTGTTCGCGGGAAAGGCGGTTTCCGATACCATTCAGGCGTGGGCCTGCGTTCCCTCCCCGGTCGTCATAGGCGTGGCATTTCATGCATTGCGCCTGTGCATGCTGAAAAAATACCTGCCTGCCCCTGTTCGGATTGCCGCCTTGCAATGCACTGGAATACGAAGCCATCAGTTCATCGCTCGAGGATTTACTGCTAATAGCTTTGTAGCGTGCAATTAACGACTCGGCGCGCGTACTGTCTATTGCTTCACCCAATTCCAGATAAACTTCGGGGCTCAGGCGCCCGCGTTCCATATTGTCCAATAGGTTGCTGAATAACGGCGCAGCGTTTTCAATGGGCATTTTGCCAAGAGTTATGATAGCGGCCTGCTTTTCTTCCACGGTTTTGGTGGCAATGACATCTGCCAGCAAATCAACCATTAGTGGCCGCGGAATAGTCATGTTTTCCAGCAGGTCAAGCCCTGCTACACGTACAGATTTCTCCCCGTCAGCAAGCGCCAGCTTGATGGCTTGCTCCTGCTGAGGATCGTTCAACGCGACGAGTGCTTTCAGACATTCCGCGCGCATCGCCGCATCGCTATCTTGCCGTAGTCCTGCCAGTAGTGTGGACGACGCTTGTCTGATGCCTAATCTATTGACGGCTCTGGCAGCACTTAGTCGTACGGCAAGGTTCTGGTCGGTAAGTAATCCGATGAGAGCACCGGTAGTTTCGCTCCGCAATTCGGCGGCATCACGCTCGACAACCCCGCGATAACGGCCATCTACCCGGTCTAAAACGGATGGCTTTGCCCATGTGCTCAATGCATCTACTGCTTCTGTGCGCATTGCTGCTGGATGGCCGTTGCTTTGCGCGTAGCGGATGAGGTTTTTTAAATTAGCCGGTTTGCCTACCCTTAGGTTCGCGTTGATAACCCGGCGAATTAGCGCTTCGTTGGTAAACCGCGTTTTATTCAGCAGGTCAGCCAGCACAGGCAATGCGCCTTCGATAGACAGGTCGTCATTGATAGCACGCGCGGCTTCGGTGACGACAAACTCATCCTGGTCTTGGAGAAAGTGTGCGATGTCTGCATGGCCCATGCGCCGTAAAGCCACCACCGCCGCGATGCGGAGTGCGCGGGAAGGACTATTGGCCAGGGCAGCTATCGGTTCGGCTTTTCCGATACGTGCCAGGGCGAGTGTGCCGGCATGCCTTAGGTAGGCGTCTTGGTCATCATTGGCCTCCAGCATGGAAATAATCGGTATGATGGCAGGTTCATATTCGATTCGCCCCAAAGCCTCAGCTGCGAAAAAGCGTATCCTGCTGTTTGTATCTGTTAATAATGGGACGAGGTCCGCACCAGCGTCTGCATAGCGGATGTCACCCAGCCACTTCGCTGCTTGAGCCCGTATCTCGGGGTCAGCATCTTTCAGCAGTGGCAGCAATACCGTCGCATGTTGCCGGTCTTGCCGTGCTAACTGGCTGATGCCCCATATGGCATGTACGCGGGCCAATTGGAGATCGGTCTGCGCCAGTGCTTCTTTGAAGATTTGCATTCCCTTTTCACCGCGTTTAGCCAATGCAAACTGTGCTTTTTGCCGGATGCGCATATCTTCATGCCGCAACAGGCGACCCAATTCGCTATCTTCCTTGGCCCCGAAATCGGTAGCCAGTAGCGTTTTTACTTCTTGACGGATTGTCCGGTTGGCACCATCCTCATCATCCATCTTCCAGATGCGGCCATAATCATGTGTTCCCCATCCGTCAATCCAGTCGGCCACGTACAAGGCGCCGTCTGGCCCGAAGTCCAGGCCGGTGGCCAATATACCCCCTAAGACTTTTTTATGTTCGCCCAGTTCGAATGTAGCGCCTTTGGGATTTAGTTTGAAGCTATGGATGCCCGAACTGGAGGGGTTGCCTACAAACTCTGCCACAAAAAAGGTGTTTTTGTGCGCCGGGCCCAATGCGGTGCCGGGATTGTAGACCAGGCCAGCGGGTCCGCTGACAAAATTGCTGATACACGGCGTGATATAGGCGGCCTGTCCCTCGAACCGGGGTAAGTAAAGCTGCTCATCCATCCATACTTTATAGCTGTTGTTATCCGGGTCGCGATACTTGCCGTACTGCCAGTTACTGCGCCAGCCCGCATCCGATCCGTTCACGATGTAGACCAACCGCTCTTTTTCGCCGGGATGATCGCCATCGTTGTCCTCGCTGATAATGTTGCCATATTCATCAAATACAAATTGGTGGGTGTTGCGTAGGCCATACGCGAAAATCTCAAAGTCGCTGCCATCGGGGTTGGAGCGAGCGATCACCCCACAATTCGGATATTCCCACTTTTGTCCATCGGGTCCAGTGCCGTTAAAGCCAATGTCGCCGATTTGCCAATACAGGCGGCCATCAGGTCCCATTTTGACACCGGACATGCCATGGCCGCTGAAACCGATATGTACGCCGTAGCCATGGGAGATGGATGTTTTCTTGTCTGGAATGCCGTCTGCGTCTGTATCGGTCATCCGCCATAGGTCAGGGGCTACCGCGACATACAGATCGTCGCCATCGGCAAACACCCCGCCGGCCACATCGGTCACCTCATCGTGGAAATCATCGACGACCAATTGCGACCGGTCTGCAATCCCGTCGCCCGAAATGTCCTCCACACGGTATACTTTTTCTTTCTCCACGGTGAGATCGCGCCAGTCGTGCGAGCCATCGCCATTCAGGTCGGCCAGCCAGGTATTGCGCGCACTGTTTTCAGGAGACAATTCGCTGCGGAGGAATTTCCGCCTATCTTCAACCGTTTGCAGGCTGATGGAAGGTATTTCCCATTCACGGTGGCCGCGGATATCAAATTCAGAGTTTTTCTGCCTGTCCGTGGTGGTATAATACAATCTTCCGTGGTCATCAATATCAATAGCAATGGGCGAAATTACCAACGAGTCAATACCCCATAATTTTAACGTGAGGCCACTATCAAGTTCGGCATGGATGCGATCCTCAATAGTTGCCGCGATTTGGGCGGTTTGGGCAGGATCCATCTCTTTGATAGGCAAATCAACTTGTTTGTTTCGGCAGCCCGATACGAAGGCAACGGCAGTTAATGTGATAATGATTTTATTCATAATAATTGTGGGTCTAACATTTCTCCGGTTAGTGGCGTTAAATATAATAAGGATTATCGAATTTAGGCGGTTGAGAGTTGGTTTTTTTCGATGTTTTGCCATTCTCCTGAAATGGGATATCTTTGCTTGTTATAACGGTCAGATGAAAGAAGACATTCTCATTCAAATCGGAAACCAAATCCGGGAGCGCAGAAGGAACAAGGGGATTACTGTGCAGGAGCTTGCGGAGCGGGCATCGGTAAGCAAAGGACTGATTTCTCAAATCGAAAATAGCCGTGCGGTCCCATCTTTGATGGTACTGATTGAAATTATCAGGGCGCTGGACATTGACTTGAATGTATTTTTCAAAGAAATCGATACCGAACAATCGACGAAGACCGTCTTGGTAAAACGAAGGGATGAATATGATTTCTTTGAGAAAGAACAAGCATCGGGCTTTCGGTACCACCGCATATTTACCCAAAACATCGATAAATCTACCGTAGATATTGTCTTGCTGGAATTGGAACCCAATGCCAGTCGTCCTATGGTGGAGACCGAAGCTTTTGAATACAAATATGTCCTGTCGGGTAAGATTGAATACCAGTTTGAGCAGGAAACGATTCTATTGGATGCCGGTGATTCCATGTTGTTTGACGGACGTATACCCCATACGCCAAAGAATATTGGACGAGATAAGGCGATTATGTTGGTCGTCTATTTCTTTGAAGACTAACGGCCACTTGCACTCCATCAATTTAATGATTATTTAATTTTCCGTACGAAATGCGTTAATAAACTTTGTTTAGTATTGCTTAACTTTTAGCGTAAAGCAGTGTTAGACAAATGACATCAGTAAACCCACATTCGCGAGCGGAAGGTGATGTAAACAATACCGAATTTCGGAAGTATTGGGACAACACGCATAACAACGAGACTGCATCAGTACTTTCCAGGGATGCAAAAGCGTTTTTGCACCAGTCGTTATCTACCCCTTGTTTGGACGTTTTGGCGTCCAGTGATGGGGCGTTGGTGACTAATCTTCAGGGTAAAACCTATATCGATTTCCATGGCAACAACGTGCACCAATTAGGTTATCATAATCCGTACGTTATCGAACGCGTAAAACGCCAATTGGACACCTTAGCATTCTGTCCGCGCCGATTTACGAACCTTCCAACGATCGAATTGGCTGAACGGCTATCCGCGCTTGCCGGCGGTCAATTGACACGCGTGCTTTTCGCGCCTGGTGGCACATCGGCTATCGGCATGGCATTGAAGTTGGCCCGTATTGCTACTGGCAACTACAAAACCATTTCCATGTACGATTCTTTTCATGGGGCGTCCATGGATAGCATTTCCGTAGGGGGGGAGTATATTTTTCACCAGGGGTTAGGGCCGTTGTTGGTGGGTAGTGTACATGTGCCACCCGTGGATCATTATCGGGGGATGTGGCATATGGCTGACCAACCGTCCGGAGACATGGCTTATGCCGATTATATCGAGTATGTTATCGAAAAGGAGGGCGATATCGGAGCAATATTGGCTGAAACTGTACGGAGTACAACCGTGCATGTGCCATCCGAAGGGTATTGGAAACGGATTAGGGAAATATGTGATAAACATCAGATCTTGCTCATTTTGGATGAAATTCCCACGGCCTTAGGGCGTACGGGAAACACATTTGTTTATGAACATTATGGTATTGTTCCAGATATCGTGGTGTTGGGGAAAGGTCTTGGGGCTGGCGTTGTACCTATGGCCGCTATCTTGTGTAAAGAATCGTTAAATGTGGCTGCCCACGTGTCCCTTGGGCATTTTACCCACGAGAAAAATCCATTGGGCGCAGCAGCGGCGCTGGCTGCGCTGGACTACATGGACGAATACCGCGTCTTGGAGCATGTTAATACGCTTTCAACGATTGTCAACCAACGTTTGAAGGCAATGAAAGCCTCGTATCGTGAAGTAGGCGATGTAAGGGGCATTGGATTACTGTGGGGAATAGAATTGGTGCAAGATAACGACAGCAAAACCCCACATCCGGTGTTAGCCGAACAGGTTTTATACCGCTGTCTGGAAAAAGGAATGAGCCTGAAAGTATCAGGAGGCAATGTGTTGTCGCTTTACCCACCACTGGTGATAGATGAGCAGCAATTGGGCGAAGCATTGGATGTGCTTGAAGAGGCCATTCAGGAAAGTATACAGTCATGATTGAAAGGAGGTACATGTCAGGCAGTCAGAAACCTCAGCACTAAACTATCGGAATTATGCAGCTAAATCGGGCCCAAATCGACCAAATCCAAACCCGGAATGCTGCAAAACTATAAGGTATAATTTATTTGCGCAATATATGAACATGCAACGAAAATTGCTCGAAAATTTATTGAAATATACCATCTGCCTCATGCTGATGGTCATCACGGTTGGCGTTGTCTACGCAGCCAACCACCAATCAATCGAAATAACAGGCAACGTGGTGGATCGGGAAGGCGCAGGCCTTGCCGGAGTAACCATCAATCTAAAAGGCACAAATCGGACAACGGTGACCGGTACAGACGGCAGCTATCGGATAGGCATTTCAAGTGATCGGGATGTTTTGGTATTCAGTGCTGTGGGATACCAAACGCAAGAGATTCCAGTCAACGCTCGTCAAACCATTGACGTGGTTATGGATGCCGATGTGCATGGGCTTGAAGAGGTGGTCGTGACGGCGTTGGGTATTTCCCGGCAATCCAAGTCACTCGGCTATGCCGCGCAGGAGGTAAAAGGCGACGAACTGACCCAGGTACGCACGAGCAACTTTGTGGATGGGCTGGCGGGAAAAGTCGCAGGAGTGACCATCGTAGGAAGCCCTTCTGGCATCGGGGGGTCTTCACGGATAACCATCAGGGGCGACAAGTCGCTTAATATCAACGCTAATCAACCGTTGTTTGTTATCGACGGAGTGCCGATCACCAATGACTTATTTGGATCTTCAGGAAGGAGCTTTCAAGAAACTGACTACGGCAATGGCGCTGGTTTGGTCAATCCGGACGACGTAGAGTCGGTCTCTGTGTTGAAGGGAGCCAACGCATCAGCGTTGTACGGCTCACGGGCCGCAAATGGTGTGGTACTCATCACCACTAAATCGGGGCGCGGTCAGCGCGGCATTGGCATCAGCGTAAACTCAAGTGTAACGTTTGACAACGCTTTGGTGTTACCTAAGTTTCAAAATCGCTACGGCCAGGGTATTAATGGCGAGTTTAGTTTTGAAGACGGTGCTGGAGCGGGCTTAAACGATGGGGTCGACGAAAGCTGGGGACCGCTACTGGATGGCCGGTTAATCAAACAATTTGACTCCCCGACATCAAATGGCTACCGCGGTGGAGACATTAACCTCGTGGATGACGGCCAAATAGGGAGCGCTGCGGATTTGGCAGCACGGGGTGAGATTACACCTACGCCATGGGTTGCTCGTCCGGACAATATCAAGAATTTCTATGAAACCGGGGCAACGTATATTAACAACGTTGCGTTATCGGGCTCCAATGAAAAGGGCGATTTCCGGTTTTCTTACACCAATTTTGATCAAACAGGCATCGTGCCCAATACCGATCTGCAACGCAATACCTTTTCGCTGAATGCCGGTTATAACTTGACTGACAAACTGGATGTGCGCGTGTCGGCCAACTACGTGAAAAGTAACAGCGATAATCGTCCAAACCTTACCTACGGTACGGAAAATATTAATTATTTGCTATATGGCTGGTTGGGACGCCAGGTAGACCTTGAACCGAAGAAGTCGATCTGGATGATAGGCAGGGAAGATATTGCGCAATTCAATTCCAATTACAACTACCATGACAATCCGTATTTCAACCTCGGCATCAATACCAACAGTTTGGACGACAATCGGCTTTATGGCAATGTGACGGTTAACTACCGGTTTAACGATTGGCTTAAAGCATTTGCCCGTATCGGTACCGACTATACGAATCAACTGCGCAACCGGCGTCGGGCATTCAGCACCCAACGGTTTCCGTTCGGGTCGTATCGTGAAGCGCGGATTGCCAACGAAGAGCGCAATATGGATTTCCTCCTGACGTTTTCAAAACCCCTCGGGTCGATAAATCTGGCTATCAATGCTGGGGGCAGCCAACGTGATGTCCGGGGCAACTCCATCGACGTAAGTGCGCCTCAGTTAATTATACCTGGCATATATTCCTTGGGTAACTCGCGTGTGGCATTGGTATCCGACCAATCCAACGTGCGGAAAAAAGTAAACAGTTTCTACGGTTCGGCGCAGATCGACTACAAGGATTTTCTCTTTCTGGAATTGACCGCTCGCAACGATTGGGCCAGCTCGCTCACCGTTCCAATGGGCGTGATGGCTGCGGCCACGTCTACCAACTCCTACTTTTATCCATCGGCTTCACTAAGCGTGGTGTTTAATGGGTTCGTCAACCTGCCCAGTTGGTGGTCATATGCTAAACTGCGTACCGGTTTCGCACAGGTGGGCAACGATACCGACCCTTACTCCTTTGCGCAACCCTACAATACGCTCGACCCTTTCGGTCCTTACCGGGCGTTTTCGGAGTCGGGCCGCCTTCCGAACTTCAATTTGAAGCCGGAGATTAGTGCGTCCTATGAGGTGGGTACCGAACTTCGCTTCTTCGACAGTCGGATCAACCTGGACTTTACATATTACACCATTACGACACGCAACCAAATCCTGACTAATGTGCCGCTTACGGAAGCGAGCGGTTACACCAGCATGGTGTTGAATGCTGGAGAAATACGCAACTGGGGCTATGAAGCCATGCTGAATACCGTACCGGTGCGGTCTGCAAGGGGGGGGCAGTGGGATTTGAATTTCAACTTTTCGGCCAACCGGAGCAAAGTCCTGGAGCTGGCCCCCGAGATGGGGATACGTAACTATCAAATGGCAGGGCGCTATGTATCTATTGAGGCCCGCGAGGGTGGACGTATGGGGGATATGTACGGATTGGGATACCGCCGGGTGGATGATCCCAACAGCCCCTACTATGGCGAAGTCATTTTTAATAGTGAAGGAAAGCCTTTGCCCACCCCCACCATTGTGAAACTCGGTAATTATAACCCCGACTGGTTGTTGGGGATACGCAATGGATTTACGTGGAACGGGATCAATTTAGGTGTTTTGTTTGACATCCGGTATGGTGGTGAGGTATATTCTCATACGCAAGTTATTGGTCGTGAGACCGGCTCAATCATTGAAACGTTAGAAGGACGCGCCGATGGCTACGACCTGAATGTGGCCGGCAACGGCGTGATCGGCAAGGGTGTTGTCCAACATGCAGACGGGTCGTATTCGCCTAATGAGGTGAAGCTGCCAGCCAGAGAGTGGCACACTTCGTACACCTTGGGAAGAAGTCTGTTGGAAGGCGCCATCTTCGATGCGTCTTACATTAAATTGCGGGAAATCAGTATGGGCTATACATTGCCTACGCGCCTCATGGGAAGGATGCCGTTTCGCGATGTACGCATATCGGTAATAGGTCGCAATTTAGCTGTGTGGTCCGATGTCCCCCACATCGATCCCGAAACATCGGCCATGAGCGGTGGTACGATCGTTCCAGGCGTGGAGGATATGGCTATGCCCTCTGCGAGGAGCTGGGGATTGAGTTTGAATTTCAGGTTATAATCACAAATGGCTCAAAAAATCAACGATCATGAGACGTAAAATCCTATTATTCGGCATCATGGCACTGCTTGTTTCAGTGTCATCATGCGATAAGAATTTCGAGGCGATAAACGAAAACCCCTATGCGATATTGAATGTGACGCCAGATCTGCTTCTCCCAACTGTTATCCGGGGGTCGGTAAACCGTGTGATGGACGATGGATGGTCCATTGGTAATATTGTCATCCAACAGACGGCCAAGATCCAGTTTGTCAATGAAGATCGGTACATATGGGGCGACCGGTCCGGCTTGTGGAGCAGCCTATACGGCGTATTACGAGATGTCAACAACCTTTATACCTTGAGTGATGCATCGGGTTTCAACAACTATAAGGGCGTGGCGCTAGTGATGAAGTCATGGATTTTCTCCGTACTGACCGACGCTTATGGCGATGTGCCTTATTCGGAGGCAATTCGGGGCAAGTCGGACGGGATTCTTACTCCAGTGTACGATCCGCAGGAGCAAATCTATGCTGGTATCTTGGCCGATCTGACCACGGCCAATGAATTGCTAGGATCCACAGAAGAAGCGATAAATGGAGACATTCTCTTCGGTGGCAATGTACAAGCTTGGAGAAAACTGGCCAACTCCCTACGCTTACGGTATTTGATGCGCATTTCCGGCAGGACGGATGTATCTACGGCGATGCGCAGCATTGTGGACAATCCCAGCCAATACCCGATTTTCGAAAATAATGCTGACAACGCCACATTAGAGTATCTCGCGGAGGCACCCAACCAATTTCCATTGCATACCACACGCGTTGGGTCCTTTGATGAATTTCGGTTGAGCAAGAATCTCGCAGATAAGCTCCTGGCATTTCAGGATCCGCGCATCTCCGTATTTGCACGGCACACGGCTGCAAGTGCAGGTACTTCCAATCCCATATATGTGGGTATTCCCAATGGGTTGAGCGACGTGGATGCCTTCAATTACAACGGTGGTGTGCAAAATGTATCACGGCTAGGAAGTTTGTATTTTGAAGATGCAATTACCGTCCGTGGAAGACGAGTGGCGAGGGGTTATATCATGGCTTATCCCGAGCTTCAATTCATTCTGGCAGAAGCCGCACAAAAAGGACTCATAACAGGCGCCGCCGCAGCCTATTATCGTGAGGGTGTCACTGCCGCGTTTGCGTATGTAGATACGCCTATGCCGACAGACTATTTGTCGCGCGGCGGCGTCGCTTTCCAACCGGATAGCGCGCTGGAACTCATTGGTACGCAAAAATGGATTGGCTTGTTTTTTACCGGGCTTGAAGCTTGGTTTGATTGGCGGCGAACCGGTTATCCGGAAGTGATCGCCGGCCCATCGAACCAAAATAACGACCGTGTACCGGTGCGTTATGCCTATCCATTGTCTGAACAGTCGCGCAACGCCGCAAACCGGGAAGCCGCAGTAAGCAGACAAGGGTCTGATGACATCAATACCAACGTTTGGT
Source organism: Parapedobacter sp. ISTM3 (assembly GCF_016533505.1). Taxonomy (NCBI): domain Bacteria; kingdom Pseudomonadati; phylum Bacteroidota; class Sphingobacteriia; order Sphingobacteriales; family Sphingobacteriaceae; genus Parapedobacter; species Parapedobacter sp. ISTM3. The sequence goes on from NZ_JAENGN010000001.1 coordinate 587,615, forward strand.
GGGACAATTGATTGCGAAGCACGACATAGCTATGGGAAAACCAACTTCAGAAAAGCGGGGCATTATGCTCATCGTCATCATGTCCTGCTATTTCTTACACCTGCATGCGCAGCAAAGCGATCACGTCGTAGGGGATTGGTGGTTTTGGCCCGACTATACGTTGGGCGAACGGGCAAAAAACCCGAAACAACACCAGTTGTTGTATCCAAGTGCCCGCTCCGCTACGGTGGCCTCGGAATCTCAATCCTACAGCTTTCTTGGCGCACGACCGACCGACAGGATTTCAGGAATTCTGCCGGTTGGATATTTCGCTAGACAAGCATTCACCCTGGAGTTGTGGATGGTCAATCACGTTAACCGCCCGATTGGCGCCGCGGTGTTGATGCGCAATCAGCAGTCACCTTTGGGACTGTCATGGCTGCTGGGATATCACCATGATCGGCTGGTCTTTTCGTTAGACCCCCAAAAGGCAGACGCCGCAACAGCGTCTGCCACTATTGGCTACACGATTGAAAGGCAGAGATGGAAAGGCCGTTGGTTGCATGTGGTGGGCGCGTATGATGGCGAGAAACTAAGCCTCTTCATCAATGGGGAGTTGGTAGAGGCGCGTGATGGAATGGTGCCTTTGCCCTCCGGTAGTGGCGATTTGGAAATCGCCGCTTATATGGAAAACGAACCGTACATGCAGCTAGGCGATTTGGTCAAAAATGTCCGGCTGCTTGACCGCGCGGTTGATGCGGACGAGGTGGCTGCACGATTCGACATATTGAAGAATATGGTAGAAAATGGCAAGCTATTGCCGGCGCAATTTCATTTTAATGCAGGCCCCTACCTAAATGCTGTTACAGCCGAAAGTATCCAGCTGGTATGGGAAACAGACCGGCCGGCACGGGCAATCATTCGTTACGGCGAGTCGTTGCCTTTGACGGATAGCCTTGTATTGTCCATGCAAGCAGGCGAACCCCACGGGGGCGGGGTGAGCAGCCACATCCGTAAAGTAAAACTGGATAACTTGAAAGCTGCAACGCCATATTTTTATGAGATTGAGGCTATAGATGCCGATGGTGATACCATCCGATCGGGTATCTGCACATATAGCACAGCCAAGCCTGCTGCAGCACCTTATGCTTTTGCGATAATCGGTGATACGGAGGGAAGGCCCCATATCAACAACCGGATAGCACATTTGGTGTGGGACGAGCGCCCGGACTTCGGTCTACATCTCGGTGACATCACCGATGGAGGCGACAGGGGTAATAAATATGAATGGAATTACGAATATTTCACCGGTATGGGGCAACTGGTGGAACGGCTTCCATTTTTTCCGGTATCCGGCAACGGTGAGGGTGACCTTTATTGGTACCTCCGGTATCACTCCTTGCCCGACACCCAAGCGTATTATTATTTTTCCTATGGTAATGCAGACTTTTTCATGTTGGATAGCAATCGGCCTGAAGAGTTTGCGCCTGGCGGCAAACAATACCAATGGCTTGAAGAAAAACTGAGCGCTTCCACAGCCCGGTGGAAATTTGTCGCACACCATCACGCGGTGTACTCGGCCGATGAAGATGACTACGGTAACTCATGGAAAGGTAAGGCTGCTTTGGGTGACGCCCAAATACAACGGATTGTGCCGCTATACGAAAAATATGGCGTGGACATGGTGTTTTATGGCCACCTACATACCTATCAGCGGACTTTCCCGCTGATAGGTAACCAAGTCGACAAGCAGGGGGTCATCTACATCCAAGCCGGCGGGGCGGGAGGCAACTTGGAAGACTTCACACCGACCCGTGCTTGGTACAATGCCAAAACTTATAGGGGGTACCATTATTGCACGATACACGTCACGGGGGGTGACCTGAACTTGAAAATGTATGATATCGATGGGCGATTGCGCGATTATCTTGATATTCATAAAGGGGAGATCCAATGAGCATACAGAATACTTCCGAATCCGTAGTATCACGCGAACAGGGTGATATCAACGGCAGCGACCTGCGGAAAGATTATGTGAGCGGGTTGGACGGCGATACCTTAAAGTGGATAACAGAAGATACAGACGTGTTTTTGCATCAAGCACTTTCCACCCCGGTGATGAATGTGCTGACAAAAACCGATGGCGAATACCTCTATGATTTACAGGGACAGCGTTACCTCGATCTGCATGGTAACGGTGTGCACAACGCCGGTTTTTCCAATGCACACGTCATCAACGCCGTTATCCGCCAATTGCAGGAGAAATTGGCTTTTACCCCCAGACGGTATACCAATATCCCGGCCATTCAACTGGCGAAAAAGCTGGTTGACATCTCACCCGAGGGGCTGTCGCGTGTCTTGTTCTGTCCCGGTGGTTCCGAAGCGATCGAAATGGCTGTCATGCTGGCAAAACAGGTGACCGGGCGGTGGAAGACCATTTCATACTGGGATTCCTATCATGGCAATGGTTTCCAGGCATCAAGCATTGGCGGGGAGGAACATTTCGCTACCGGAAATGGGCCCATGGTGCCGGGTGCGTTCCACATTGAATTTCCCAACTATTACCGTAACCCCTGGGGATTGCAGGATGAGGAAGCCATTGATGAGCAATATATCCGCCAACTGGAGCTGATCATCCAGCGTAACCCGGATATTGCTGCATTGGTCGCCGAGCCGATATGCGCCACACCCGTTGTGCCGTCGCGGTATTATTGGGAGCGGGTCAGAGCAATCTGCAACCAACATGATATCGTATTGATTTTTGACGAAATTATCGAAGGCTTGGGCCGGACGGGTAAGTGGTTTGCCTGCGAGCACTATATAACGCCCGATATACTGGTACTCGGCAAATCGCTCGGCGGCGACCTGCTTCCCTTTGCGGGCATCGTGGCGAGGGAGTCGTATAACGTCTTGCAGCACCGCTCCATCGGCCATTATACGCACGAAAAAAATCCGCTTTGTGCTACGGCCGGGCTTGCGGCTGTCCAATTCATCGAAAAAGAAGGTTTGGTGGAAAATGCAGCTGCCGTGGGTGCTTACCTCAAGGAACAATTGACGATGCTGAAAGCACGGTTTCCGGTGATTGGCCATATCGCGGGAAAAGGCCTGCACCTCGGCATTGACTTGGTGAGCAACCCGTTGACCAAGGAGCGTGCCGTTGCCTACGCGGAATGGGCGATGTACGAATGCCTCAAACGCGGTGTGGCGTTTAAAATCATTGAAGGAAACATCCTCACTATCCGCCCGGCGTTAACCATCAGCCAGTCCCAATGCGATGAATTGGTCAATGTATTGGCCGAAGTGTTTTCGATTCGCACAGACATCACATAACTTATACATAACAACTACAGCTAAATGGATATTGCATTAATTGTTTTTGACATCGCAGGAACTACCGTAAAAGACGACAACAAAGTAGGCGACGCCTTTCGGGCAACACTTCAGCATTTCGGGTATGATATTCCGCTTGAGCAGATCAATCCTTACATGGGCTACGAAAAAAATAAAGCTATCAAGGAGATCCTGAAAACCTACCAAAATGGAAATGTTACAATGGACGACGCACAAATTTCGGCTATCCACCGCTCTTTTGTAGGCCGGATGATCCGGTATTATGAGACATCCGAAGAAATAGAGGCACTGCCTAACGTGGAGGAGACCTTTGCAGTGCTTCGCCAACAGGGTGTGAAAATTGCCATCAATACAGGCTTCTCCCGTAACATAGCAGATGTCATTGTCGAAAAACTGGGCTGGTACGAACGCCAACTCATCGATTACCTCATTGCATCCGATGAAGTACTGCGGGGGCGGCCATATCCAGATATGATCCAGCAGTTGATGGCAAAGACCGGGATAACCGATCCCTTGCAGGTGGCTAAAGTAGGTGATACCGAGGTTGATATCAATGAAGGGAAAAACGCGGGCTGCCAATACGTTATCGGCGTCACGACGGGAGCATATACGCGCGAGGAACTTGAGAAATACGACCCTACACATATTATAGATGACATACGTGAGGTTGTAGGTATCATCGAAAAATGACATCGTTATGCGACGAGCTGCCCTCAGCCAATACCTAAGCCGGATGCCTTTCAGTTATATGACCGTCATTACGGCTTTGGCGGCTTTTGGATGTTATACCAGCATGTACGCCTTCCGTAAGGCTTTTACGGCAGGTACATTTGATGAGCTGTCCGTCTGGGGCATAGATTACAAGGTATGGTTGGTCATTGCACAGGTATTCGGCTATATGCTGAGTAAATTTTATGGAATTAAATTCATCGCCGAGCTGGGCCATCAAAAGCGGGGGTATAAAATTCTGTCATTGGTAGGCATTGCCTGGATAGCGCTAATGGGGTTTGCCGTAATTCCGGCTCCTTTTAATATCGTGTGCTTGTTTATCAACGGTTTACCCTTGGGAGTGATATGGGGGCTGGTGTTTTCATACCTTGAAGGACGCCGCACTACGGAGTTTCTCGGCGCGGTGATGAGCGTAAGCTTGGTATTTGCTTCAGGTTTTGTTAAGACGGTCGCGCGGACACTGATGGAACGGGTCCACGTGAGTGAGCACTGGATGCCGTTTTGCACCGGTTTACTTTTTGTTATTCCGTTGGTATGCTGCACGGTACTGCTGGAAGCTGTACCGCCGCCTGACGCGCGGGATAAGGCGTTGCGGACGGCAAGGGAACCAATGGGCGCACATGAACGGCAAGCTTTTCTCAAACGGTATTTGCCGGGTTTGTTGCTCACCATAGTTGCTTATCTGTTATTTACCATCATCCGCGACGTGCGGGATAACTTTGAGGTAGAAATCTGGGCCGATATCGGTGTGACTGGCGCAGCCATTTATGCGCAGACGGATTCAGCAATCGCTTTCATGGTGCTCGTGATGATGGCGTTGCTTATTTTTGTTAAAGACAACTTACAGGCTTTTACATTGATTCACCTGATGATCATCCTGGGCTGTGTACTTGCAGGGGTATCGACCTGGTTATTCCAGCAAGGGCAGCTGGGCGGTATCGCCTGGATGAGCATCGCAGGGCTGGGACTATATATGGTCTATATCCCTTATAATGCCATTTTTTTCGAGCGGCTCTTGGCGAGTTTCCAACATCGCGGCAATATCGGTTTTGTGATGTATTTGGCCGATGCCATTGGCTACTTAGGCAGTGTGGCTGTGTTGGTCGTGCGCGAATGGGGTTTTGTTCATTTAAGCTGGGGAACGTTTTTCCAGCAGGCGGTGCTGATAGCGGCCATATTAGGTGGAATTTGCGTATCCTTGTCATTATTGTATTTTCGGCTGAAGCGAGCTCACCAGCTTAATAAACAACGGCAAGCATCGATAGACGGAACAATGACTTATTCAGGAATATGAACATCAAAAATAATAAAACAGCGACTGTCATCGGAGCCGGCATCGTCGGACTGGCCACAGCGCGGACACTGATTCAGCAAGGTTACTCAGTAACCGTGTACGAGCGGCATCCAAAGGCGACAGGTGCCTCGGTGCGCAACTTCGGAATGGTCTGGCCAGTCGGCCAGCCGGAAGGTATCGCCTACGAGTGTGCCATTCGCTCGCGCGACGTATGGAAAGCAATCGGTACGGCCGCAAAAATGTGGCACGAACAGGTCGGTTCCTTGCATGTGGCCTATCACCCGCTGGAACTGGCGGTACTCGAACAGTACGCTGCACAATATGGACACACGCGCGATTGCGCGATGCTTACACCCGACCAAGTGCTGTCAAAATCGCCTGCTGTCAATCCCGCAGGTTTGCTTGGCGGGCTTTGGAGTGCGGATGAAGTGATTGTAGATCCGCGTGAAGCCAGCGCTAAGGTGGCTGGCTATCTTGAAGAACAGCACGGCGTCACATTCAGATGGAACACCAACATCAGCCGGATCAACGGTACGACCGTATGGACCGGCGATGGCACATCTCACGAGGCTGATCTGGTGGCCGTATGCAGCGGTGCTGATTTCGAGACCTTGTACCCCGAGCTTTATGCGGCTTCCCCCATCACCAAATGCAAGCTGCAGATGATGCGCCTCGTTGCCCAATCCGGCGCCTGGCGTATTGGCCCCGCCCTCTGTGGTGGGCTTTCCCTGCTTCATTACGGCTCCTTCCTGGCGACCCCCGCCAGTGCAGCGCTTCGGCAATGGGTCGAACAGGAGATGGCGGAATACCTGCGGTGGGGCATTCATGTGATGGCCTCCCAGCAGGGCAGCGGCGAGCTGACAATTGGCGACTCTCATGAGTACGGGCTGGCACCCGATCCCTTCGACAGGCAGTTCATTAATGACATGGTGATGGACTACCTGAAAACATTTACCCGTTTTAAGGACTACCGGCTCACACAGTCGTGGAACGGCGTGTATGCCAAAATGACCAATGGCAGTAATCACCTGCTGGCCCAGCCCGAAGAAGGCGTGTTTGTGCTAAACGCGCTGGGTGGTGCGGGGATGACGCTGTCCTTCGGACTGTCGGAACATGTTTTTGGCTCATAAATACGCTATACGCAACTCATAACACCGTAAAACAACCATGGAATCCAGAAGAACATTTCTAAAAAAAGCTTCCCTGCTTGCAGGAGCAGCGGCGGTGGCCGACGTGCTGCCGCCGTCTATCCAGCGGGCGCTGGCCATCGACGCGGCTGAGGGCAGTACGTATTTGGACGCTGAACATATTGTCTTCCTGATGCAGGAAAATCGATCGTTCGATCACTGTTACGGCACGCTGCGCGGGGTTCGTGGGTTCAATGATCCCAGGGCTATCTCGCTTCCCAATGGCTTGCCTGTATGGGTGCAGGCCAATGCGAATGGTGAGTGTTATACGCCTTTCCGTTTGGATATCCAAAACACCAAAGCTACCTGGATGGGCTCATTGCCCCATGGCTGGCGGGATATGGTACATGCCCGCAATAACGGCAAGATGGACACCTGGTTGGAAGCCAAGAAGGCCGGAAATCCGGAATACCAACATATGCCATTGACCATGGGCTACTATGACAGGGAGGATATTCCATTTTATTATGCGTTTGCAGATGCGTTCACGGTATGCGACCAGCACTTCTGTTCATCACTTACTGGTACCAGTGCCAATCGGTCGTATTTCTGGGCCGGGACCGTCCGTGAAGAACCCCGCAATGGCAACTCGATAGCCCATGTCGACAACGGGCAAATCAATTATAAAGACGTCACCTGGAAAACGTACCCCGAGCGGTTGCAGGAAGCGGGCATTTCCTGGAAGGTGTACCAAAACGAACTTAGCTTGCCTGTAGGTTTCGATGGTGAGGAGGAAGATTGGCTGGCCAACTTTACGGATAATAACTTGGAATTCCATCAGCAATATCACGTGCGCTTCCATTCAGCCCACCGGGCATACATGGAAAAACGTGCCGAACAACTCAGAAGCGAGATAGCTGCGCTTGAGCCGGACACGGAGGCGTTGGCCGATAAGCAAAAGGAACTGACCCGGCTGCAAGCGGACTTGGAACGGTATAGCACCGTTAATTTTGATGCATTGCCTGAACGGGACCGCGAAATCCATCGACGGGCTTTCGTCACCAATACGGCTGATCCGGACTATGGAAAGCTGGAGACTATCCAGTACACCGATGAGGAAGGTGAGAAGGTGGTACGGGTGCCAAAGGGCGATATCTTCTACCAGTTCCGGAAAGATGTGATGGATGGCGTGTTACCCACCGTTTCATGGCTCGTGGCTCCATGCAACTTTTCTGATCATCCTGGAGCCCCATGGTATGGTGCATGGTACGTGTCAGAAGCGTTAGATATCCTCACCCAGCATCCGGAGGTATGGAAAAAGACCATCTTCATACTCACATACGACGAGAATGATGGCTATTTTGATCACATTCCGCCCTTTGTACCTCCGCTTACCGGGCGGTCCGATCAGGGGGCAGTAGCGCGTGGAGTCGACACGTCGGATGAATATGTGACTGCCGAGCAGGAAAAAATACGTACAGGCAATCCCGAGGCTACATTGGAAAGTCCTATCGGCCTTGGTTTTCGGGTGCCAATGGTGGTAGCTTCTCCGTGGACCAAAGGGGGCTGGGTTAATTCGGAAGTATTTGATCATACGTCTACCTTGCAATTTTTGGAGCATTTTCTCGAAAAAAAGACCGGAAAGCGAATTCATGAGCATAACATCAGCGCTTGGCGAAGGTTGGTCTGCGGCGACCTGACGTCCGTATTCCGCCCAGCCGGCACCGCCGGCAAGCCGGAGTTGGAAGCTTTGGGACGTGATGCCTACGTGGAGCGTATCTATTCGGCTAAAACCAAAGGATTACCGGGAAACTACCGCCTCTATGATCCTGCGGTGCCGCTATTGCCCCGCCAGGAGACGGGTACTAAGCCTGCTTGTGCCATCCCTTATCAACTCGCCGTTACTGCCGGCCTGGATAACGAACGTGCAAGCCTGGCCATGCAATTCGCTGCAACGGGCGATTTGCCAAAGACCAAAGTCATCGGCGTACCATTCCGTGTTCAGGCCATTGTGCCTTATATGGCGGACATGCCCGGGCGCACATGGGATTTCGCGGTGCGTGAGGACGAACCGTTGAGTTTTCATTGGCCGTTGCAGCATTTCGCGGGGGGTAAATATCATGTGCATGTGCATGGCCCTAACGGTTTCTTTCGGGAGTTTAAGGGTGGTATGGACGATCCGCCGCTGCAAGTCAAGGTCATTCCAGACACCAAAAGCGGCAGACTGAAAATAACGTGCACCGCCGATGAAGAGCTTCAGGTAACGGTGAAAGACCTGTCATACAGCAGACTGGAAAAGAGCTTCCAAGCGGGCACTGGCGAGCTCTTTTGGCCGGAACTGGCCGATTCAGGCGGTTGGTATGATTTATCGGTGCAAGTAGCAGGCTATCCCAATTATACGCAGCGCTTCGCCGGCCACGTAGAAACGGGAAAACCCAGCATAACCGATCCTCTGATGGGCGGGCAGGTACAGATATAACAATTTGATAATATCGGTGACTGAACACGGGTAGTTTTTTTGAATAATTTTGATGCCGAAAAGTACCTAAGGCATAAAAAGGGTGAAAACGAAAAGCACGCTCACCGAATTGGAAGAAGTGGCCGAGCTGGCCAATGGCAATATCGGTGCCTTCAACCAACTGTATGAGCGGTATCACCAACGCGTCTACGCCAACATCCTGAAAATGGTTAAGGCCCCTGAATATGCCGAAGAAATTCTTCAGGATGTTTTTGTTTCGCTTTGGCAAAACCGATTCAACATACGTACCGGCGAATCCATAGGGGGATGGTTATTTGTCGTCAGCTTCAATAAGTCGCTTACCTTCTTGAAGCGCCGCCTAAAAGATTCCATCGAATTCGTGGCGACCTATCCTTTTGAAATCGCTGAGCAGGACGATACGGCGGTCGACGAAACCTATCGCTTGCAGATAGCTATTTTGGAGGAAGCCATCGACGAATTGCCGAAGCGAAAACGGGAAGTTTTCAGGCTTTGCCGGTATGAAGGCAAATCCAAGGAAGCCGTGGCCGAGCAACTGGGCATTTCACCCAAATCTGTTAAGGACTACCTCAAGCAATCCAATAAAGCCATTAAGGCTTATGTTTCCATGCGCTACCCCTATGCTGGTGAGACGACCTTGCTGTTGACATGGTTGGGTATGTGGTAATACGGGCGCTGCATAGCCGTCATTCCGCCTCCATATTTATTTGCAATTAATTGATGATTTCTTAATACGGCGAACATCCCCTTTGGGCGGTCCGCCGTGTATTTATTGGTGTATATGGACAGTATTCGCAAAGCTATCGCAGCCTTTTGGAATGGAACGGCTACAAAAAACGAACAACAGCAGCTGTTGTCGGATTTGATAACCCGCCACAAGGAATGGCGATCAGCATTAGCTGAGGAGTTTGACGATGCGGCAAATCATGCGGAAGCTCCATTAGGCGAACAGAAATCGGCAGAATTGCTGCAACATATCCATGCCCGGCTTGACGTGCGCCGGGAACCTGTACACATCCGGTGGTGGAAAACCAAGTGGGCAGTGGCAGCGATGGCCATCTTGTCGTGTGCCGTCTCTTGGTACTTGTTGGATGTCACCGGGCAGGTGAAGGAAAGTACGCCTGGCTATGCCGAAGCCGTTACGCGCCAGGTATCAAATCCGGGATCGGACACCTTGCATTTTAAGATGCCGGATGGTTCCAGTATCTCCCTGTCGCCAAGCAGCACCGTATCGTATACTGATGACTACGGCCTGACGGCGCGTGCGTTGACATTGGAAGGTGAGGCCAAATTTACGGTCGTGCGCGATACGGCACTGCCCTTTGTCGTATCAGCAAACGGCTACACTACAACAGCGCTGGGCACCGCATTTGTCATCGATACTCGGCAGACGGGTAAGACGCTGGTGCGGCTTCTTACCGGCAAAGTGGTGGTGCGTTCCACCAAGGCAAGCTTAGTTGCGATGGAAGATACATTTCTCTTGCCGGGGGATGAAGTCCAAATTAATGGTATCGAAGGCGCAGTAGCGGTAAAACGTAAACCCAAAGCAGCGCAAGCGCCGAAGAGCCCCATCAAAGCGCTGCGGCCCGCAGTCCCTTTGGATACCACCGGAGCGCTGCAATTTGAGCAGACGCCGCTGGCCGCGGTATTTGATCACGTGGCGGCCCGAATGAAAACCACCATTGTCGTGACGAAAACCGACCTGAAGGGGCTCTCCTTTACCGGTAGTTTTGAACTTACCGACTCGTTGGAGGTGATGTTGTCTGTTATCTGCCAAATGAACGATTTGGTTCACGAATATCAGGATGGTCAGGTTATTATTCGAAAAAAGCAGACCGGAACCCAATAAAAACTTGTATGACATGCATTTTTAATAAATAGAATATGAAACAAAACAGACTAATTTTAAACGTTCGGTGGTGGGTGACGATATTGGCGCTATTCGCCACCATATCGGCCAGCGCCCAAAACGGAGGACAGGTTCGAGGAACAGTTATGGACAATAGCGGTATGCCGCTAAGTGGGGTCACCGTCGCAGCGCTCGGTGCTGACGGTACACAGGCTGCTACCACAGCCACGAACACTGATGGCATGTTTGTGTTGCAGGGGCTGCAGACTGGCGCCAACTACACCATCCGCTTCAGCTTGATTGGTTATGAAGTGCATGAGATGGCTGATTTTACAGTGCGGCCGGGCGACAACAACTCTATCCTGGTGCGGATGGCCGAACAGACATCGGCGTTGGATGAAGTCGTGGTGATCGGCTATGGCGAACGGCAACGGGAAGACTTGACCACCGCTATTGCGTCGTTGCCCAATGTGGCGACCAACGTAGCACGGCCATTGACCAACGTCTCTGATATCCTGCAAGGAAACATTGCCGGTGTAACCGTGGTATCCGGGGGAGGCGATCCGTCATCTTCACCGCGGGTGCTGATACGGGGCATGGGTACGTTAGGGAGCGAACAGCCGCTGTACGTCGTTGATGGAGTGCCTTATTATGGCGGCCCCATCAATCCCAATGATATTGAGCGCGTAGACGTCATGAAAGACGCAGCCTCTGCGGCTATCTATGGTGCGCAAGCGGCGTCCGGCGTCATCGTAATCACCACCAAGAGCGGCAAAATTGGTAAGCCTCGGTTTGCGGTAGATCTTTACCAGGGTTGGCATCAGGCCAGTAACCTGCCTTCCGCCCTCAATGCGGCGCAATATGCGCAGGCTTATATCGATGCTTCTGCCCATGCGGGCGTTGTTCCGGCAGACGGTCACAACGCCGAACTGAACCCATGGGGGCAGGTAACCCGCACCAACTGGATGGATGAGATCTTTCAGACCGGGTCAATCACCAACCTGAATTTACAGGTTTCCGGAGGCACCGAGCATGCTCGGTATTCATCGTCGTTTGGCTACCATGACAAGGACGGTTTGCTGATCAATACGAACTACAAGCGCTTTGCCTACCGATTGAAGTCCGAATTTGATCTATCCGACCGCATCACGGTAGGCCAGAACTTCTATGTCAATCAGATGCAATCGCGGGGTATCAATACCTCCAGCAGCTATAGCGGAGCTATCATCAATGCCATCTACATGAACCCTGCGGCTCCTATATATGACGAAAATGGGCGGTTCCACGGTACCGTTCCCTTTGATTTAGCGCAATTTTCGGCGGCATATGGCGATACGTACAATCCAGTGGCATTGCTAAAAAGGCCCAACATCTCCAATCCGGCGTTGAATTTAAATGGAAACGTGTTTGGAAAACTTGAGATTATCGATGGATTGACCTTCAAATCCAATTTTGCCATTGATTTGAATCGTTATTCGTATAAACGGTTTGACCCCATCGCTCCCGAAATCGGAAGACCGAGTTCGGAGAATTACTTGAATCAAACCGAATCCCGGACCAACCGGTGGATATGGGATCAACAGTTAAGTTATAACAAGCGGTTTGGCCGCCATGGTCTGGATGTGCTTGCTGTCTATTCGGCGCAGAAAACCGCCTACGAATCCTTTAGCGTAGAAGCCCGGGGTTTTGAACGTGAGGACGACTGGTACCAGTATATTGGTAATGCGGGCTCAACGCCAAACTTACCAACAAGTGGTGTATACGAAGATGCCCTGACGTCCGCGATTGGGCGGGTCAGTTATGATTTTGATGACCGCTATTTTGTCAGCGCCAGCATCAGGCAAGACCGTACATCAAGACTGGCAAAGGAAAACCAATCCGATGTCTTCCCAGCAGTATCTGGCGCGTGGAAAATATCCTCGGAACCCTTTTTTAACCTTCCAGCAGTGGATCTGCTGAAAGTGCGTGCGTCTTGGGGGCAAATCGGCAATATTCAGTCGGTTGGTTACTACGCTTATAACATACCGCTGTCTACGGGTACCGTCACGCCTATCGGAAGTTCAGGACAATTGGTGCGGCATTTTGCATTGACGCAACAGTCAAACCCTAATTTAATGTGGGAAACATCAGAAACATTTGACATCGGCTTGGATATCACCTTATTCAACCGGTTAAATATCACCGCAGATTATTATACTAAGAAGACCTTAGGACTGATTCAGACTAACGATGCTGATCCGCACGTCGGTGTCAATCAGGGTCCTACGATGAATGTTGGCGATGTGTCGAATCGCGGATTTGAATTTACCGCTGGTTACGAAGGCCAATTCGGCCATTGGAAGTTGGCGGCTACGGGTAATGTGCAGGTCAATCGCAATGAGCTCCTGAACCTTAACAGTTATTCCAATGACTTTATCCAGCATGGTGATAATGTGCGTAGCGTATTGCTTCCCTATCGTTCCGAGCCGGGTCAGCCGTTATACTCTTATTACCTGATTCAATCGGCAGGTATTTTTAATTCTGAAGAAGAGATACAGAATCACCGGCAAGGCGATAGGCTGATACAACCCAACGCCCGCCCAGGCGATCTGAAATTTGTGGATCAAAATGGTGATGGACAAATCAATGATGAGGATCGCGTGTTTATGGGTAGCGCCATTCCAGACTTCACCTACGGCTTTTCGTTGCAGCTCGAATATAAAAATTTCGATCTCAGTATGTTGACCTACGGCGTTGCGGGGGTTAAGCTGTTCAACGGCTACAAATACACCGCATACAATGCGGGGCTGCAAGGGTATAACCTGGATAGCCGTGTGTTGAATGCCTGGCGCCCGGACAATACGGGTTCAACCATTCCGGTGCTTTCCCGTCAAGATCCGAATGCCAACTTCGGCACGGCCTCAGACTGGTATCTGGAAAGCGGTGATTACTTCCGGATAAAAAATATCGCATTGGGCTATACCTTGCCCGGCCGGCTCTTGTCAAGAATTGGTTCCCAGCTAAGGTCTCGGATCTATGTTTCTGCCGAAAATCCATGGACCATCACTTCCTATTCCGGAATTGACCCTGAAGTGGGTTCAGTGGGTTTGGATGTGGGTAATTACCCCTTGCCAAAAACGTATACGATAGGTTTAAGTGTAAATTTCTAAAAGTGTAAATGAAGATCATGAAAAAGATAATCATCAATAAGGTAATAGGTGCCGCGCTTATCGTACTTGCCGCACAGGCTTGCTCCGAAAGCTTCACGGACTTGACACCTAAGGGGAGCGTGACATCCGGCAACTATTGGAGTACGGAGTCCGATGCGGTTTCTGCAGCCAACGGTTTGTACGAGCACTGGCGCGACGATAACATGTTCGGCCGGGGGCTATTTTGGTTCGTCAATGCGTCCGACGATATGGTCACAGGGCGTACGGATGCTGGTTCGGCTGCCGCGCGTGACTTTGTCGCGACAGGCAATGAAAGCCGCATTAACAGCATGTACAAGAAATTTTACCAGATTATCCAGCGTGCCAATAGCATTTTGGTGAATGTGCCGGATATGACGATCAACGAAGAGGTGAAGCGCCGGGTGTTAGGAGAAGCCTATTTCATGCGGGCCTACGCTTATTTTTACCTGACCCAATATTACGGTGATCACCGCGCGGGCTTGCCCATTGTCACCGAGGCGAATATGAATGAAGCACGGTTTACCCGGCCAGCCCATGTCAGCGAAAATTACCAGCAGATGGAGCAGGATCTGCTTACAGCAGCCGAATTGCTTCCCTTGGTCACCGCTTATGGTGCTAATGATCTTGGGCGTGCACATCGGGATGCAGCCTATGCTTATTTGGCCAAGATGTACCTGCACTGGGCACGCTACGATGCCAGCAAGTGGGCTGAAGTGGTACGGTATTGCGATATGGTGACCAGTTCGGGCTCGGGGCGTGCCCTCATCAACACCGGCAATCCACAGGAAGATTTCGCCAGCGTATTTTACGTGGAAAATAATTTCTCTCCTGAGTATATTTTCTCCGTCGTATCCAACAATGTACGTGGATGCATCCTGCCTGCTGTGTTGTTTGAAAACACCGGCTATGGCCTGTATAACGGCTGGGGGTATTTCCACCCTACGCTCGAGTTGTACAACCACTTTGAGGAAGGCGATTACCGCAAGAAGGCGACCATCTTGGAGTTTGGCGATACCTTTACCCTATTCGGGGAAGAGCGGCAATACTATTCGTCCAATTCGTGGACGGGATTCCAGTTCAACAAATACATGCAGCCTTTCCGGTTCCCGCAGGAGGTCCACCTCAATCCGAATGGGGATTACCCCACGTCTAACCTGAACGTGCCCTTGGTGCGGTATGCCGATATCCTGCTGATGAAGGCGGAGGCGTTGATTATGCAGAACCAGAATGCCGATGCGCCGATTAACCAAATCCGGAACCGCGCCGGACTCCCATCGATTACCGGAGCTACCTTGGCCGACCTGAAGCGCGAACGGCGCTCGGAGTTCGCCGCGGAATACACCGACCGTCACGTCGATTTGGTGCGTTGGGGTGACGCACAGGAGGCGTATAGCAAGCCAGCCACCGGCAGGCAACATGCGAATAGGGACAACCCCAATTCGCCATACACCGTTACGGAAGTGTGGCCGGCCCGCAATTTCAATCCGGCTATCCATCATGTGTGGCCGATCCCGCCGGCAGATATCACCAACTCCGGAATTAGCCAGAACGAAGGGTGGTAAAATTGTTCAGAGCCATGTTCCCGATTAAGGAGCATGGCTTTTTCATTTCGGTTTGTACGTTTTATCTATTGTCCACTAATTTATATCGCTATGAAACGTTTTTCAAATCTTGTTGTCTGTTACCTCGTTCTTTTGGTCGCATCATCCTGCCAAAAGGGGGGCACTCCAGCTGAACAACTTGCTGCCGAATCGTTGGCAGCCGGCCTAAGTGACGCGTTGCTACTGTCCTACAGCTCGTCCAATTGGATGGGTGCATTGCCTGATCAATCGATGCTCCATCACCTCAGTATTCCCGGAACACACGATAGTGGAGCACGGCATGAGCCGTTTCCGGGCACGGCCAAAACGCAGAACCTGAGTATCGGCGATCAGCTTAATGCCGGTGTCCGTTTCCTGGATATTCGATGCCGTCATTTTAATGATGCCTTTACTATCCACCATGGAGCCGTCTACCAGCACCTTAATTTTGACGATGTGATCAACGCTTGTAAGTCTTTTTTGGCGGCCCATCCGTCTGAAACGATTGTCATGAGTGTCAAGCCTGAGCATACTGCTGAAAATAATACGACCACATTTGAGGAACGGTTTCTTGCCTATGTAGCTCAAGACCCGGCGTTGTGGTACTTGGAAGATGAGATTCCATCGTTGGGCGACAGCCGTGGAAAGATTGTACTGTTCCGTCGATTCGGATATAGCGGAGCACTTGGAATAGCAGCTACCCCAGGCTGGGCAGACAACGCCACGTTTACCATCAATCGGCCAGGTTACCAGTTGGAAATACAGGATGAGTATCAAACAACCCCTCAAAACAAATGGTCGCGGGTCTCTCAGTTTCTTGAGACCACAAAGTCGACCGGTTATCCGGCGAATAAAGTGCTTTATGTCAACTTCAGTAGCGGCTATCGCAGTATTTTAGGAATTCCCAACATTACTTCGGTGTCCAACTACGTCAACCCAAGGTTAAACGATTACTTAAACGCACAATCAACTGCTAAGTTCGGAATTATCGTGGCGGATTTCATCAATGAAGATCTTTCCAAGGCGATATATGAAACCAATTTTTAACCAATAAAGCCGCATGGCTTATCGGCATCAGGGGGATACAACCAGTGCTCTCCCTGGTGCCGATTAAATAAGCAATCACTTTATCGTTCACCGTTGTTCCCCCTCACGGTATCAAGATTTTCAAAGGTAATATTGAGGTAACATCACGGCCTTATTTTTGCACGGGATGAAACAGGTTTATTCCATGCATAAGGCGACACCGGGCATACCACCTGATGCTTATCTGCTTGCTGAGCTCGCAAGGGACAATCCTGTAGCCTTGGAATCGTTGATGGTGCGGTACGAAGCGCGCATCTACCAGTTTGTGCTGAAGTTGCTCAAATCAGCTGAATTGGCCGAAGAGATTACCCAAGATGTCTTTATCAAGCTTTGGGAGTCCAGGGCGATGCTTGGAGAAATCGATTCGATAGCGGCGTGGATGTACACCATCGGTCGTAACAGGGCATTGAATAGCCTCAAGGAAATTGCGGCAAGGCATCTTCGGGAAGAACAATTTGCGGCATTGGCTACACTGGAAGCCGACGGTGAACACGATATTTTGTGGAAAGACTACCAAGGGCTACTCGCTTCCTTCATTGAACAGTTGCCTCCCAGGCGGCGGGAAATCCTGAAGTTGAAAATAGAGCAGGGACTTACTACCGAAGAAATAAGCAAAAGCCTCAATATCTCCCCACATACCGTAAAGCATCAGCTCGGCAAGTCATACCTCACCCTACGCCGGTGGGTGGATGAATTTGTCTTCTTCCTGTTGCTTGGCGTATTGCTGCATCCTGTTTCGTAACGATTACTTCATATAAACTTAATGTAATCCGATAGCCCGTTCGGGGGGTTGGCGTTGTCATCAACATACATGAATAAGCAGCAGTTCGATGCACTCTTCCGGCGGTATATCGCCGAGGAATTATCAGACGAGGAACGCAAGGCCTTTTTTGCGCTTTTGGGTGACGCAGCGAAGCAAGATGAAATCCATGGTGCCATGCAAAGGTGGTGGGATGATACCGAGCGTTTCCAGGATATGCCGGTAGACGCCGATGGACGCCGCCGTATTCGCCAAGTGATGGAGCGTATTTCGCCTTCTCCGCCACGGAGGCTCATCAGGCCGTGGTGGCAGTGGGTAGCAGCGGCATGCTTGGTCTTGGTTGGTTTCTTCCTGTTTAGGAACAACTCCCCATCCGATCGCGAAACTGCATTGCAAACGCTGGCTGTACAAGAAATCACGGCATTACATGGCCAAAAGAAGCAGGTGCGCATGCCGGATGGTTCAGTCATCCACCTCAATGGAGGTAGTACCCTGCAGTATGACGATGGCTTCAATAAGTCTGTGCGCATGGTAAAACTGGTTGGTGAAGCATTTTTTGAGGTGACCCCGAATCCAGACAAACCATTTATCGTCAGCACAGCTCCACTGTACACCACTGTGGTGGGTACTTCATTCAATGTCCGCGCCCGGGAAGGCGACAGCGCCATCCACGTCGTGGTGACCGAGGGTTCCGTTCGGGTTGGTCAGCGCCCGGATTCGTTGGCCGATGAAAGGTCCCAAGTAATACTCTCCCCAAGTGAGCGATTTACGTACAAGAAAAAAAGCGGAGACGCAGCCATCGATCGGGTCAATGCATTGGCTGAATGGACAGCCTGGAAAGACGGCGTGTTGGTCTTCCAAAACCAGTCGTTTGAAGAGGTTGCCCAACTATTGGAAAGGTGGTACGGCGTCCAGGTTCGGTTCCGAAACGAACGGTTGAAGCGTTACCGGTTTACCGGTGAGTTTGTTAATCTGCCTATCAATAAGGTGTTAGACCTATTGCAAAGTAGCTCCGGGTTTACCTACACCTTGGAAGGCAAGCAAGTGTATTTACAATGAGTAAGGTATAAGTCAATGTTTAAGTTAACCAAAATAGAAAGACATGTACGGATGACAGGTTTAGCATAAGCAAAAAAGCCTCCGGCAAAGTGCCGGAAGGCCATGTGGTGAGGTGATGCCTGCGGTCTGGACAACGGTAGGGCACCACCCAACGATAAACGAGTTGAACAATAACCCATTAATCATTTGTCAAAAGTAATGAAAAGGAATGCATATATCCTTACAAAATATACGTTAATCATCATGAGATACAGTTCGCTGTTTGTCTTAGCCATCACATTGGGCAGTACGATGATACAGGCGCATCCGGTAGAGGCGCAAGGGCTTCATACGACTTTGATAACGTTGCAGGTAAGAAACAAAACGCTGCAGCAGGTCTTCAAGGAGATCGAACGGCAAAGCGATTATCGTTTTGTGTATAATAACGGGGCAATTCCCGAAAACCAAAAAGTAACCATCCAACAGGAGGCTACCATTGACGAGGTGTTGCAGGATCTAGCCCAACGCACACATACCCGATACAAGCAGGTTGGCAAGAACATTGTCGTAACCTACCAGCCGCCGCAGCAGCCGGGGCGCATATCGGGTAACGTGTCCGATGCAGAAGGCCAGCCATTGGGCGGAGCTAACATCAATATTGTAGGGCATGATCGGAGTTATCAAACCGATGGCGATGGTCATTATACCTTTAACATCGCTCCTGGCACGTACACGTTAGCTATTAGCTATATTTCCTATTTGACCAAGCACGAGCAAATCGAGGTTCAGGAAGGCCAATCCGTGCAACTCAATGTTGCGTTGCAACCCTCGCTCGACAACCTGGATGAAGTCATAGTCGTCGGATATGGAACACAACGCAAAGAAAGTTTAACAGGAGCAGTATCACAGCTGTCGTCCGCAGACTTGGAAGGCCGCGTGACGCCCAATGTGGTACGGTCAATACAGGGAATGATTCCTGGAGTAAATGTCTCCTTTGCGGACGGCAAACCCTCAAGGGGAGCGGTTCCCGTCATTCGGGGGGTGACTAACAGTATTGGTGCAGGAGGCAGTGCATTGGTGTTAATAGATGGTGCGGAAGGCAATATGACTGACGTTAATCCAGCCGATATCGAAACGATATCGGTATTGAAAGATGCTTCTTCTGCTTCGGTATATGGCGCCCGTGGAGCTTTTGGGGTCATTTTGATTACCACCAAGAAGGCCGATCAAGGAAGCACAAAAATCACTTATGATGGCAATTATTCGGTTAACTCCCGGACCGTGGTGCCGGAATTGGTCACTGACGGCTACCTTTGGACCACCAAGTTTTTGGAGGCTTATATCGGGAGCCGCGGTGTAGACCCCAATGCGATAAACAACGTGTTCCGGTTTGACCGAGCTTGGTATGAAGAGTTGGGCAGACGTTCACAAGACCCTAATGCCGAAACGGTGGGCATCGGTACCGACGGTTTGTACGATTATTACGGTAGTACCGACTGGCATTCGATAATATTCAAGGATAGTCATACTTCGCAGCAGCATAATCTGAGTGTATACGGAGGTAATGACCGGGCGAATTTTTACGTTTCGGGTAGGTTCTATGGCCAGGACGGCATATACAATGCCGGTAATGAAAATTTTAAGCAATACAACATTCGAGCGAAGGGCGAAATCAAAGTAAAACCATGGCTGACAATCGGGAATAATCTAGACGTTACAAAGATCAAATACCACCAGCCCATGGTCATGTATGACCGGCAACTTATTCAGCGACAGATGGAGCACCAGGCGTATCCCGTGACCGTAGAAAAGAACCCGGACGGGACGTGGACAGAAACCGCGGTCTACATCGGCTGGGCCGGATTTGTGGAAGGTACATCGTACCAGTATAATGATCGGCTCAACCTGCGGAATCGGACTAATTTCGAGTTGCGAGCTATCCCAGACGTGTTTACCATACGTGGCGACTTGACCTACGCCGCCGGAGCGTCTTTTAGGGACCGCTTGGAAAATCAGTATAATTTTTTTACGGGACCTCAAGCCATGGGTACCAGAAATACATTCAGCTCATTGGAAAACTGGCGATATGATGAAAACTATGTCGCAGGTAACCTGACGTTGGACTATACCCCGAACTTGGGAAGTGTCCATGACCTGAAATTGATGCTGGGCAGTAATATCGAAGAGCGATTGTACAAAACCCAGCAAACGTATAGAAGGGGATTGCTATATCCCGATTTGCCCAGCTTCTCGATGATGGATGGCACTTTTTACACAACAGCAAGCGGCGGCAATGAATGGGGGTTCTTGGGCGCTTTCTTCCGGGCGAATTATGGTTACCAGAATAAATACCTGCTGGAGTTGAGTGGCCGCTACGACGGGACATCCAAGTTTCCAAAAGATCAGCAATGGGGGTTCTTCCCTTCCGCATCGGCTGGATGGGTGCTTTCCAATGAGGAATTTCTGGCAAACGCTTCCTGGTTGACCAACCTGAAAGTCAGGGCATCGCTTGGCACGTTGGGCAATGGTCTTGTGGCACCGTATTCTTACTTGTCTACGATGGGCATTTCCCGGTCTTCAGTGCTCATCGGTGGAACACAGCAAAGCTACACGTCAGCGCCTAACCTTGTTCCCACAGGTTTGACCTGGGAAAAAGTAACCACCTATGACGTGGGACTTGACTTTTCGGCATTGAACAACCGATTGGATCTGGTCGTTGACTATTACGAAAAATACACCACCGATATGTATACGGTAGGGCCGACACTTCCCGCAGTGCTGGGCGTTACCGCGCCGAGAGGAAACAATGCAGATATGAAGACACGAGGATGGGAAGTGTCTATAGGTTGGCGGGACTCGTTCGGCCTCGCCGGAAAGCCATTCAACTGGAGTGTTAGAGGGATGCTCTGGGACAACCGCTCCTGGATTACCAAGTTTTACAACGCTACAGGACTCATTACTACGTACTACGAAGGGATGGAGTTGGGCGATATCTGGGGATTCAGGGTGGAAGGCTTGTTTTTTAATCAGCAAGAAATTGACAATCACGCCGACCAATCGTTTTTCTACAATACGGATAGCCGCATCACTGCACCAGGTGATTTAAAGTTTGCTGACCTAAACAATGATGGAGTCATTAATAGGGGTAACCAAACCCTTGACAACCATGGTGACATGGAGGTGATCGGAAACACAACTCCACGTTATCAGTTTGGCCTCAACCTTGATGCCAACTGGAATAACATCGGTTTCAGTATATTCTTGCAGGGAGTAGGCAAACGCGATTGGTACCCCGCAAGGGAATCGGCTTATTTCTGGGGACAGTACAATAGGCCTTACAGTTATCTGTTACAGGCCCACATGGGCAATAATGTGTGGTCGGAAGAAAACCCCAATCCCAACGCGTATTGGCCACGGTATCGGGCTTACATCGCGCAAAACAGTGTGGGTACGATGGCCTTGCCTAATGACCGGTATCTGCAAGACGTTTCTTATCTCCGGATCAAAAACATCACCCTCAGCTACACCTTGCCCAATCGAATTGCAGGGAAGTTAGGCCTCGCGGGGCTAAAGTTATATGCTACTGGGGAAAACCTATTCACATTTTCAAATTTGTTTAATGTGACGAAAAATTTCGATCCGGAAGTTATCGAGCCTGGAGATGCGGATTTCAGGAGTACAGCGGGCGCTGACGGCGATGGGTATAGCTACCCCATGCTGAAGACCGTGACCGTTGGTTTGAACATTACACTATAAATCAGGAAGACGTATTATCATGAGACATCTAATAACTATGCTTGCCGTTTGTGTTGCGACAAGTTCCTGTACCTCGGTATTGGAGAAAGACCCCTTTGATTCGATCAATTCGGATAACTTTTTCAAAACAGAAGCAGACCTCGAACTGTATGCCAATGGTTTCATCCAGCGGATGATTCCGGCCTGGGATGCCATCGTTTTTGGCGATAATTTTTCGGATATCGCTGCCACGAATGCATCCACGGTATACCTTACCGGCGCATGGACTGCGGACGACCAAGGGGGGTGGGGTGTTGGCAATTGGCAGGACCTGCGAAACATCAATTATTTTCTTGATCATATTGACAGGGCTGAAGTAAGCGATGAAATCAGGCAGCACTACGAAGGTGTGGGGCGATTTTGGAGGGCGTGGTTTTATTATGATAAAGTTCGCACATTCGGTGATGTGCCGTGGTATGAGCATGCATTAGATCCAGCCGACGAAACATTGTATAAGGGAAGGGACGCGCGCGAATTTGTCATGGCGAAAGTCCTGGAGGACCTTACGTATGCCGCTACCCATTGCGTGGCTACAAAGGACGCCAGTGCGTCCAACATCACGAAGTGGGTAGCCTTGGCGTTCAAAAGCAGGGTAGCGCTTTTTGAAGGTACCTACCGCAAATACCATACTGAACTCGGCTTAACGGCCACTGCCGATGGTTTACTGCAGGAAGCTGCCGTAGCTGCCAGGACGCTGATGGATGCAGGCGTATATACCTTAGTCAACTCATCCGCTAATTTGGAATCACAATATCGTAGCTTATTCACCAGTGAAACCATCAACAGTATGGAAGTGCTGTTGGCAAATAATTTTAATGATGCGTTGTCCCGTTGGCATAGTGCCACGTGGCATTACAACTCCGGTTCGGCTGCTGCGAGGACATCCTTGACTAAGCAATTCATCAATACTTACCTATACTTGGATGGATCACGTTTCACGGACCAACCCGATTATGATCGTATGGTGTTTGATGACGAGGTACACAACAGGGATTATCGGCTGAAGCAAACCATCAGGACGGCGGGCTATACCCGGACGGTCGGTGGCGTAGCCGGCACGCCTGTGGCACCCAACTTCGCTGTTACACTGACGGGCTATCACCCCATAAAGTGGAGCTTGGATCACGATCGCCATGATGGGAGTGCGAATAGCTATAATTCGCTGCCCATATTGCGATACGCCGAAGTATTGCTTAACTATGCCGAAGCGATGGCCGAGCTTGGCCAAATGGATGAAAGTGTCTGGAATACCACAATAAGGCCGTTGCGCGAACGAGCTGGTGTCGATGGAAGTGCCCCGGAGACCTATGACCCATACCTGCAAGCCTATTACTTAAATCAGACCAACGATAAATGGATATTGGAAGTGAGAAGGGAGCGAGGGATAGAGTTGGTGCTCGAAAGCTTGCGTTATGACGATATCATGCGGTGGAAGCTGGGTGAGTTGCTAACCAGACCGTGGCATGGATTATATGTTCCGGCGCTGGATCAACCCCTTGATTTGAATGCAGACGGTACGTATGATGTGGTCGTTTCCGCGGCTCCCTTGGCAGGAATCAACTACTATAATGTTGTCTTGGCCGATAGGTTTACGTTGACAGACGGAACACACGGTAACCTCATATATCATGTGGTGCGAAACTGGGAGGATAAGAAATACCTTCGTCCTATCCCTACATCTGCCATTACCGATAATTCCAATTTGTCGCAAAACCCGGACTGGTAGGGCTTTGCTAGCGAAACTGCTTCGCAGTTTCATGCTAAAGCAGTTTCGCGATTTTTGTTTTAAATTTACAACGATGCATCTATTAAATAAAATCTACTTGCAGCCAGGGCTACACATGCTCCTGACGGGCTTGGGTATGATCGCCGGCTGTGCCTGCGGCCAGAAAAGCGATGATGAACGGCTACGGCCACATTATCTCGAATTTTCTACCTCAGCGGAGTTGCATGCCTTTTTTGCTTATCGCCAAGACGCTGCACCGATTATCTCCGGTCACCGCGGCACCATTGAAGGGGGGATGCCCGAAAACTCCATCGCGGGCATGGAATATGTGTTAGCGCATACGCCAGCTATATTCGAGATTGATCCCCGGCTCACCAAGGATAGTATGATAGTGGTACTGCATGATGCAACGCTCGATCGGACAACCAATGGCACCGGCAACGTAGCAGACTACACCTGGCAAGAGCTGAAAAAATTGCGTCTGAAAGACCGAGAGGGGCGTATTACGCCTTATCGCATTTCAACCTTGGCTGAAATGATTCAGTGGGCAAGGGGAAAAACGGTACTCAACCTCGACAAAAAGGACGTTCCTTTGGCCATGACAGCCGATATCATTCGCCGATACCATGCCGATGCATTTGTGATGGTCACCGTGCATAACGCTGAAGATGCCAAGTTTTTCTATGATGACAACCCACAGCGTATGTTTTCTGCGTTTGTAACGACGCCAGCTGCTTTATTGGCTTACGAACGTGTGGGGATACCCACTTCCCAAATGATCGCATATATCGGCCCTGAAATCAAAGCATCCAACCAAGCGCTTTATCGCGTGCTCCACAGCAAGGGTATCCGTTGTATGATATCGGCTGCACCGAAGTACGACAAAATGGAGACTGTCGAGGAGCGCGCCAAAGCCTATCGGCAGATTAGGGAAGATGGCGCTACCGTGCTGGAATCCGATCTACCCACTGAAGTGGCGGAAGCTTTGCAAAATTAACCGCCACTTAACATTCGCATCGTAGCTTTGCTTCCGAAGCGATGGAAGCAATAGACGCCATATTACTTAGCCGCTTAGGCCAGGGAGATGCACATGCCTACACGGTATTGTTTGAGCGTTATTGGAAATTCCTCTATGCGGTAGCCTACCGTCGCCTGCAAGACGAGGAGCTCGCGCAGGACATTGTGCAGGAAGTGTTCATGCAAGTATGGGATAAGCGGGATAAACTTGCGCTGACGCCGGAATATATTGAATACTACCTGCTTAAGGCCGTCAAAAACAGGGTTATCAATCACTATACCTCCCAGCGGGCAAAAGCTGAAGCCTTGCAACGCGTCATGCACCGCATGGAGGCGGTCGTTGAAGAGTCGGCCTACCAGCCGAGCCGTTACCTCGAACTGGAACGCTTTCTTGACGAACAGGTGGAACAGTTACCGGACACCATGCGGGCTGTTTTTTTGATGCGGAGCGATAATCGTTCTATCCAAGAAATAGCCCAAAAACTACACATTGCTGAACAGACTGTAAAGAATCATCTCACGGAAGCCTCCCATAGGCTGCGTAGATCACTGCTTAAAAAGTTTTCGGACGAAGAGCTTGCAGGATTGATCATAGCTGTCGCGGTCTTAACAAACAATTAACATATTGTTCTTGCAAAATTAAGGTACTCGCGGCTGGTCGACTTGTATTCCATATAAACACGCGAAAGTAACGTCTGTGGACAAGAAACAATTTAGACGACTGTTGCGGGACTACCTCCACGACAAGTTAGATAGGGACCAAAGGAAGCGGGTAGACGAATGGTTTGATTCATTCGGGTACGGGCAGGATGTCGAACCGCTTCGTGATGAAGAAAAGGTAGACCGTATACACCAGGCGCTTGCAAGTCGTCTCCAAACGCACATAAAACCGCCACGACGGACAACCCGGCTTTATGGTTGGTTTCCCAAAGTAGCCGCAGCTCTACTGCTGACGCTCATGGCTGCTTGGTGGATATGGCGCCCGCACGAGCGACTTGAAAACCTTCAGGAGTTAAGTGCTGACCTGCCGCCATCATTTGACACCATACGCACTGATGCTGGCAGAATGAAGCGTGTGGTCTTGCCCGACCAGTCAGTGATATGGCTGAATGCCAGTACTCAAATCCATTACTCCAGCCGACACTTCGAGCAACACCGGGAATTAATCATCGACCATGGCGAAGCCTTTTTCGAGGTGACGAAAAATCCGGATAATCCTTTCATCGTACATTCGGGCGCTGTAAGTACCGAGGTATTAGGTACGTCGTTCAACGTAAAGAGTTACCCGGAGCTGGACTACGTCAGTGTACACGTTAAGACCGGACAAGTATCGGTTTCTGCACAAAACGGTAACCTGCTCGATACGGTTGCCGCCGGCCATGGCCTGAAATACCAAAAAGAAGGGAAAGCCTTCCAGGCAGACGATCGCTTTGCAGCCGATGCGGGAAGCTGGATGGAAGGGCGTACATTGCTGGATAATGCAACGTTTGCAGAGTTGGCCTTAGTCATGCAACACCGTTTTGGTGTGACGTTGCAGACCCGATTGCCCGAGGCTTCGCACTTTCGTTATACCATGACTATCCTGCAACAAACTCCGCTTGATGAAACCATGCGGCTCATCTGTGATATTCACCAAACTAATTATAGGAGGCAAGGAAATGAAATAACGATATACTAACTATCCACTAATTAAAAAGGGGGCAATGCCCCCCAAAAGTTTGCTGCCAGTCAACAGACCGCTAAATCAAGAGACTGGCCACAAGGAATCCGAATAATTAACTTAATCGAATGTACAAATATATGAATATAAGTGATAAGCTATTCCAGTTCATGATGAGAACATTTTTAATCATGGCTTCTTTCCTCACTTGCACACAGCTACTCTGGGCCTCCTATACCAGTGCTCAAGGGATGCAAGACAAGGTCAGCATCAACTTCAATACCGAAAGTCTTTCTGATGCGCTGCTGAAACTAAGCAAAAGCCTATCTGTGCAGATGGCTTACGATGCGACGGCATTGAAGCTGGCCGACCACACGGTACAAGCAAAGCGCTTCAGGGATACGGAAGCAGAGAAAATACTTCATTACTTATTGGCCAATACCGATATCACCTACATCGAAAGCGAAGCAGGGATCGTGCTCACCACCCAAGCGGCTGTACAGCAAATGGGCAGCATCAGTGGCCGCGTCACGGACGACCGTCAAGAGCCGCTGGCGGGAGCGACCATCCGGGTTGTCGAATTGGGCCGCAGTACGGTCTCCGATGCCAACGGTTACTTTTCCGTCAACGTCCGTCCGGGTACCTACACCGTGGAAGTCACTTACCTGGCCTACGGCAAAACCAGCCGGTCAGGCATCGTCGTCACTGGCAATCAACAGGTGGCGGTCGACTTTAGGTTGTCGGCTTCGTCGGATGAATTAAACGAAGTCGTGGTGACCGCGTTGGGCATTAAGCGGGAAGAGCGCTCATTAGGATATGCGGTAGGCCGGGTGAAGGGCGATGACCTGAGCCGGGTAGTCAATGACAACGTGCTTACCGGCATTGCCGGTAAGGTGCCGGGTGTTTCGATCAGTGCCACTGGGGGTACAGGGTCTTCAGTAAGCATGGTTATTCGTGGCGCCACGTCGTTAAACAACGACAACCAGCCCCTTTTTGTCATTGATGGGGTACCCGTGGCGAACACACTAAACAACATCGGGCAGATTGGTAGCGATAACCGGGTGGATTATGGCAATGCGATTGCCAACCTGAATCCGGACGATATTGAAGAAATTTCCATCCTGAAAGGACCGAGCGCCGCGGCGCTGTATGGGTCGCGTGCAGGTAACGGTGTGGTGCTCATCACCACGAAGTCCGGAAAGCATGCAGACAGGATGACCATTTCGGTGACCAGCAACACCGTCTTTGATGTGCCGTATAAATTCCTCGACATGCATTCTAAATTTGCAACGGGTGTGCTGCCGCTGACACCGGACAATCCATTGACGGGGGGTAGGCTCGTCATTGAAGAAGGATCTGCTGCCGGCATGGGGCCGGAACTCGATAAAGGGTACCTGGCTGTGCAATGGAACAGTCCGGTAGACGAAAACGGGAATAAAATTCCCACGCCACTGGTTTCTCATCCAAACAATGTCCGAAACTTTGTGCAAACCGGCATTACCTCCACAAATGGGATTTCGATTGCAAACAGCAACGGCCGGACAGACTACCGCATCTCCTATGCAAATATGAGCAACCGCGGCATCATCCCCAATTCAGACCTTTTCCGCAACTCGTTAAACATCAACTCTTCCGTTAAGCTCCATGAAAAAGTCTCGTTGGGCGCACAGGTAGATTTCAGCCGGAATAACTCCAATAACCGTCCGGCAAATAACCGAGGCGCCAATCCGATGGAATGGGCATATAAAGTGTCGCCACATATCGATATTCGGGATTTGCGAAACTATTGGGTAGAAGGCAGCGAAGGCGTGCAGCAGCTTTCGCAGGCGCCTGGAAACTACAACAATCCCTATTTCCTCGCCTATGAGGTCAACAACGCATTTGTACGTGATCGCGTGTTTGGAAACCTGCGTGCTGATTGGCAGATCACGCCCGAGCTGAGCTTCATGGCTCGCTATGCGCTGGATCTTTACAGTGAAGAGCGCGAATCTAAAATTCCGTTCAGCTACACGAACGAACCGCGGGGAGCCTATGGCATCATCAACCTCAGCCGCCAGGAGCAGAATGCCGATTTCCTCGCGTCATATAAAAAGACATTCAACACGTTCAATGTATTGGCTTCCGTGGGTGGAAATTTGCGTTACCAGCGCAATAGGGATGTCATGACGAAGACGAAGAATGAATCGGGATTGATTACCCCCGGTCTCTATGCGTTGAGCAACATCGCGCCGGCGAGCCTGGATTACAGCAGCTACCTCGCGGAAAAAGCGGTAAACAGCGTGTATGGGTTGGTAAACGTGGGATATCGCGATATGGTGTACCTGGATCTAACGGCCCGAAACGACTGGTCAAGTACGTTGCCGGTAGACAACCGTTCTTACTTTTATCCATCGGCCTCGCTGAGCTTATTGCTGGACAGGATGTTGAAGCTGCCCAGCCAGGTAAACCTGCTGAAACTGCGCGGTGGCGTTGCACAGGTGGGCAATGATGCGAATCCTTATCAATTAACCAATGTGCTTGGCAATGCCGGTGCATGGGGCGGAGAAGTAATTCAGCTCACGAAACCGGGTACCATGCTGACACCCACCTTAAAGCCGGAAAAAGCCACCTCCTATGAAGTCGGCTTGGACATTGCCGTCTTGCACAATCGGCTTCGGTTTGAAACAAACTATTACAAGGTGGAAAATGAAAACCAGATCATCCCAACTTTACTGCCCGGATCCAGTGGCTCTACCTCGATGAATGTCAATGCAGGGTTGCTCGCCAGCAGGGGCGTGGAAGTGGTCCTCGGCGGTACGCCGGTAAAAACGGCCAATTGGATGTGGGATATCAACCTCAATTGGTCGCGCAACCGTACCCGGATTGAACGGCTGAGCGATGGCATGGAGTTTTTTACCTTTTGGACAGAGGGGAGGGGCGGCGCCCGTACGTACGTCGGTGAGGAAATCGGCGACCTTTATGACTCCAAGCTGGTGACGGTGGAAGATCCCAACTCTCCGTACTATGGTTATCCCATTTTGAATGACCGTGGTTCATGGCAAGCGATACGCATCAACAATACCCGCAATAAAATCGGTAACTTCAATCCTGATTTTGTGATGGGTATACAGACGGCATTGACCTATAAACGCTTTACCCTCAATGCAGCATTTGACATGCGTTTCGGGGGTGACTTTATGTCCCAGACCTATCGGTACTCCGAGTCGGACCTTAAAACCCAGCGGTTTCTGGATAACCTGATTAACCCCAATGGACTCACAGGAGACGCCTTGCGCGACTACTTGGTAAACAATGATCTGGTGCGTGTCAAAGGCAATCGGTTCAACATCGTCGGCGGACCGACAGCCGAGTACGGCGCTTTCCCTTTAGTCATGGACGGAGTCAATTATGGCAATTTCGCCGTCTTCAATCCGGGTGTCATCGCCGTGTACAATGATGCAGGCGAAGTCGTTGACTACATAGAAAACCTTGGCGGCCCGGATACGAGGTATCTGCCATATGCAGATAATTATCCGTGGGACTACATGTTGGCCTCCACGTTTGACGCTTCCTATATCAAACTGCGTGAACTTTCGATCGGCTATGCTTTGCCCACCGCTTTCGCACAGAAACTGGGTATGCAAAACGCATCGCTATCTGTTTACACCCGCAACCTGATTTTGTGGACGAAGGCGAAGATAGGCGTCGACCCGGAAATGGCGTTCCAGCCAGAAAGCGGTGTGCAGGGCGGCGGTATCCAGTTTAAGCAAGGCATAGAACGGTATAACGTAACACCGTGGGCGATGCCTATCGGATTTAGGCTGGCGGTTACATTTTAAGGTTAATTACTTGGTTTAAAAACACAGCAATGAAGAAAATAATAGCTATCGTAGCACGATTTGGATGGGTGGTTGCACTGGTAGTCATCAGCGGGTGTAAGGATCTTACTGAATTGAATATCAATCCCAATGGAACCGATGAAGCCACGGTAAACCCCAATTTGATTATGCCTACGGTATTGACCGAAGCAGCAAAGCGGTACCTTGATTTAGGATTTCAGGATATCGCCGGTGTCGTGCAGCATACACAAAAGGACGCATGGGCGGGCTCGCACAATAATTATGAATGGCTGGGTAGCCAAAGTTGGAATGGAGACTACGGCATTCTGCGCAACAATGCGCTGCTGATGAAGCGAGCAGAAGAGGAAGGGATGGACTTCCATCGGGGAGTAGCGTTGGTGATGAAGTCATTTATGTTTGGTTTGATTACCGATTTATGGGGCGACGCACCGTATACACAAGCATTAAAAGCCGAGGAAGGAGGCGTGGTCAACCTATTGCCAGCCTACGATAGCCAGGAAACAATTTACCAGGGTATCCTTGCCGATTTGGAAACCGCAAACACCTTGCTTTCGAAGCCGGCGAGTGAATACCAGTCCGTATTGAGCAGCGCAGATGTCTACTTTGGCGGAGACCCCCATCTTTGGCGGCAGTTTGCTAACGCCCTCCAGCTGCGCTATTACATGCGCATCTCCGAAAAACTCCCGGAGGAGGCCAGGGCCGGTATTGAACGTATTGTGGCAAATCCCACACAGTATCCGCTCATTTCGTCGAGCAACCACGACGTCGCGATGTCGTACCGAGGCACATCCGCACTCGACTCATGGCCGTCCAACACATTTACGGATGTCAGTGGCAGCAATTACCGCCGTGTGAAGATGTGTGCCACACTGGTGGAGTACCTGCAGCAACGGCATGACCCACGCTTGGCCATTTGGGCAAAACCAGTGGAGATTCCTTTGGTGGTAAGCGACGCCTTCCCTGCCGGTACGGATGAAGTGGTCAACGGGAGACGGCACCTTTCACCCGACGTGGTGGCGGGAATCACAATAGATACAGACCCGGATTATGTCGGGTTGCCGCCGAGCCATTCGGCACTGCCGTCGGCATACAACCTCAATCCTACGCCTGGACAGACATCTTATAATCCACACGTCTCCTACCTCAACGAAATGTATATGGATGCGAGCGGCCCGTTGCTGAAGGCGCGGTTGCTCTCTGCCGCCGAAGTTTCGTTTATCCTGGCCGAAGCGGCGTGGAAAGGTTGGAATGTCGGCGATGCAGAAACGCATTATAACAACGGCATCCGGGCATCGCTGGAAAGCTGGACGGTAGGCAGCGCTTATGCAGACTACATCGCCGGCGCGGACGTATCGTACAACGGTACGCAACAACAGATCTTGGAGCAGAAATGGATAGCCAGCTGGACAGCTGCCACTGAAGCTTGGTTTGACTACCGCCGTACAGGATACCCGGCGCTCCAGGCAGGCCCGGCAGCCCTGAGATCCGTACTGCCCGTGCGCTTTTATTATATGCAAGATGAACTGAATATCAACCGGGCAAACGCCGAACAAGCATTGCAACGTCTCGAACGGACGGGATACTCACAAGCCGACGGTGAAAACAGTGCTTGGTCTAAGCCGTGGTTGCTTCAAGGTACAGGTAAACCTTGGTAATTGCAATATTCACATTATATTTGTTTGGCCGATAGGTCAGGATACTAAAAGAGAATGACACGAACGCATCGCAATAATCAACCTATCTGGATGGTCGCCCTGGCGGCCATCCTTTCATTTTCGATCACGAACCTTTTTGCGCAAAGCGCCATAACTCCTGAGACGGCGCTGCAACATTATGTAGATAAGCCAGATGCGACATACCGGTGGGAAGTCAAGGATTCGGTGCTCAACCCGTCAGCGACGGTTTATCAGCTGCTGTTGGTCTCCCAAACTTGGAAAGATACGGTGTGGACGCACCAGCTTTCCGTTGTCGTGCCGGAGCACGTGGAGCACAGCGGAGCACTGCTGTTCATCACGGGTGGCTCGGTGCGGGACGGCTTGCCACGTTGGAATGACAACCCCGAAGACCGGCAGCTGGCCGCTATGCGCATGATTGCTACAGCCAATCGCGCGGTCGTAGCTATACTGCGGCAAACGCCCAATCAACCGTTGTACGGCGGCCGCACCGAAGACGAGCTTATTTCCATGACCCTGCACCGGTATAAGCAAGACAAGGATTATGAATGGCCGCTGCTCTTCCCGATGGTGAAGAGTGCCGTCAGGGCCATGGATGCTGTGCAGGCGTTCACCGCTGGAAGGCTGACTGTGCCGGTGGATAAATTCATTATTTCCGGATTTTCCAAACGGGGATGGACCACATGGCTTACGGCCGCCGCCGATGGGCGTGTGGTTGCCATAGCGCCTATGGTTATCGACGTACTCAATATGCCGGTGAGCCTGCAGTACCAGATAGAAACCTGGGGCGACTACAGTGTGCAGATTCAAGACTATGTACGCTTGGGGATCCCGCAAAGCGCCACTACTCCCGATGGTCAGGAAATCACCACGATGGTAGATCCTTACGCCTACCGCAAATCGCTCACCATGCCCAAAATGCTGTTCATGGGCACTAACGATCCGTATTGGGTCGTCGATAATGTAAAACATTACCTGGACAGCATCCCCGGTGAAAACCGGCTCCACTATGTGCCCAATGCGGGGCACGATTTGGGTGATGGCCAGCAGGCAATGAAGGCATTAAGTGCGTTCGTAGGAACGACGTTGGGGAACTTGCCCTATCCGGAAACCGATTGGACGCTGAAGGCCAGACGCCGTAGGGCAAAACTCCGCGTGGCGGCCACCCCAGGGCAGCTGACCGATGTGGTGTTGTGGACCGCTACGTCTACCGATAAAGATTTCCGCGATGAGCAATGGACGAGTACGTCATTGGGGATCCAGGGCAAACCGGCCATTAAGCTTAACCTCCCCGCGCCGTCCGAAGGATACCAAGCGTATTACGTAGATCTCAAATACCAAAGCCCCGTAGGCGGCGAATACACCCAGAGTACGCGGGTGTTTGTATTCGGGCCGAACGGGATATTATAAAGACATATAAACTAAACGTTCACCATCATGAATAGATTCGTAAAACCGTTGACCCAATTGGCGCTGACTTTTGCGCTTGGATACGCCTGGCTTCCCGGCGCTTGGGCACAGCAATTTGAGCCGGGTGCATACCCTGATCGGGTGGTACTCACCTGGTCAGCCGACCCAACAACCACCCAGACGGTCACCTGGCGTACGGATGCATCGGTCACAGGTGCCAAAGCGCAGGTGCGGCTTGAAGACGGAACACCCGATTTAGAAACCGACGCCGTGGAGTACCCCGCCGAAACGCGCCCGTTCACAGGACAGGAAGGGCGGGAAGATCGCTACCATCATGTAACGTTCACCGGACTGAAGCCCGCTACGGTATATGTATACCGCGTGGGGGATGGCACGCACTGGAGTGAGTGGTTTCAATTCCAGACAGCCGCTGCCGGCCCTGAGCCGTTCTCGTTTATTTATCTTGGCGATGCCCAAAATGACATCAAATCAAGATGGTCCAGGGCCATCCGCCAGGCGTTTCGCCAGCAGCCTGATGCGCGGTTTATCATCCATGCGGGCGACCTCATCAACCGGTCGAATACCGATGCTGAGTGGGGCGAGTGGCACTATGGTGCAGGGTTCATCCATTCGATGATTCCAGCCCTGCCCGTCCCGGGCAACCATGAGTATTTCCGGGATGCCCAGGAAAAACCCGCACTTGATCCGCATTGGGCCGCCCAGTTTACGCTACCGCGAAACGGTCCAGCGGGACATCAGGAATCCGTCTACTATGTCGATTATCAAGGCGTGCGGCTCATTGGTCTTAACTCACAGCAGATGGGCGTAGAAGAAGGCTCCTTTGATACCCAAGTAGCCTGGCTCGAAAAGCTGTTGCAAGACAATCCGCAGCGATGGACGGTGGTTTTCTTCCATCATCCGCTGTATTCGACCTCCAAAAACCGCAGTGATGATAATAAGGAAGCGAAAGCACGGCTTAAGGCATTGTTTGACCAGTATGGGGTCGATCTGGTATTTCAGGGGCATGACCATACCTACGCGCGTGGCAAGGGGCCAAACGCAACAGCGTCGGGACCCGTTTATGTCCTGTCTGTCGCTGGCCCTAAAATGTACAAATCAGACTCCGAACGGTGGATGGATGTCTCCTTGGTAGATACCCAGCTTTACCAAACTGTACAGGTGGCTGGCGACAAGTTGCAGTACAAAGCCTATAATGTGGCTGGCAAGCTTGTAGATTCGTTTGAATTGACCAAATAAAAACGAGATGAATAAACTCAATTATCTTTGTTTGGTTGCGCTTGTGCTGTTGGCCTTTTCGGAAACAGGTGTTGCGCAGCAATCACGCGCAGACTCCATACTGACGGTCTTCCACACACAACCTCAAACCGTGCTGGTAGCCGCTCATCGTGGAGCCCATCACCAGTTTCCCGAAAATTCATTGGCGGCCATGGGAGCGGCTATTAAAGCAGGGGCGCACATCCTTGAATTGGATGTACGTGAGACGCAGGACGGCGAGCTGGTCGTTTTGCATGACAAAACCGTAGACCGTACCACTGACGGGAAGGGGGAAGTGGCGTCGCTGACCTACGACGACGTGCGGCGATTGGTGCTTACCCATCGCGGGACGCCTACCGAACATCGTGTGCCAACATTCAAGGAGGCGCTGCTCCGGTGCAAAGATTCCATCCTGGTGGATATTGACTTCAAGGCAGAGAGCGAAGAGGCTGCCATGAAGGTATGTCAGGTAGTAGCAGAACTGGGCATGGAAGAGCAAGTGCTTTTCTTTCTGTACGACTACAGGCAGATGCCACGCCTGCACGCTTTTAATCCACGCATAAAGGTGATGCCGAGGGCGTATAGTCCCGCAGATTTGGCTGCGATATCAGCCATGAATATCGCGACCATCATCCACATCGACGACAGCTATTACGATGCTGCGCTGATCGAGCCGTTGGTAAAAAAAGGAATCCGTATATGGGCAAACACGTTGGGGCAAGTCGATCAACAGAAAGAAGAAGGCTATGCTTTGTTTTTTAAAGATATGGCCCTGGTCAATGTCGTTCAAACGGATCAGCCGGAAGCGATGGTAGCATTCCTCCGAAAAAACCAAACCAATTGATTCACGTATGTATCAACAAAAAAAACAGCCGTTATGTCGGGCTATTACATTGCCCGTTGTCTTGTTGCTTTTAGTAGGGGCGTGTAAGTCCCCCATACCGGACCGCTCAGTGGCTGAGACGATGGATGCCATCGTCTCCCGGCTGTACGCCCAATACGAGGCCGATAAGCTGGACACCATCGGGGAAGCGTTTGTCCTGGATTTTATCACCCCGGAAGAACGTGACGTATTGGCCACGAATTATTGGCAATTTCAGGTGAATGTACCCGTCGTGGTATCGCTCATGCGTGACACCGCCCAATCGCGGCCGCCTTTTTGGTTGGAATCATCGGGCTTCAAAAAGACGGACATGCTGGTTAAGAATGAATTGTACACCTACGAGGTTTGGCAAAAAAAGTTTCCAGCAGGAGAAATCAAGCTCGGCATCAACGGCTTTGATAAGCATAGACCGGTATATTTTGTGAGTGTGGCGCCCCAGGATGCCACGGTACAGCTAACCATTGAACCTGTTTTTCCCGCGGTGCAGCATATCGATACCTTGGGTATCGGTTCGTTTACGTACCACGATTGGGACGGGCTTACGCTTGCAGCGGTGCCGGAGGTGCTCCGTGGCCAGTTGCTGCTGACCACGATCCGCGGCCGTGCACGTGAGGCCCACCTCGTCCGGGCATTCCGGAAGACGGATTTTCCTGCCCGTGGTGAGGCCGATCAGCTCGCGTTGACGTTGGGCGAAGACCCATCGTCAGCCATGACCGTACAATGGCGTACCGACACCACCATAAAAAGCGCGTGGGTAGCTTACTGGCAGACTAATTACGGCGATACCGCCACGCAACAGGCTGTGGTAAACCGGCTGGAAGATCGCTTGTTAATCAACGACCGCTACAATCACCGGTTCATGGCCGAGCTCAAGGGCTTATCGCCCGGTAGCAGCTATCAATATCAAATCCACAGTGAATCGGGCGCTATATCGGATGTATTTCAGTTTGCGACGGCACCCTTGGAGGATACTTTTTCCTTCAATTGGTTCGGCGATACCCACAACGACCCCGCAGCAGGCGATCTGATTAAGCTTGCGTATGGACAGGATTCGACCGCCGCATTTAGCCTTTGTTCGGGCGATTTAGTCAATACGGGCCTTCACCGCAATGATTGGGATAAGTTCTTCCATGTTGCGGGCCATGTGTTTGCCAAACAGCCATTGATGGCCGTGCCAGGCAACCACGACAGTCAAGACGGTCTCGGCGCTTCGATGTTTCAGGCATTGCTTGATTACCCGGCTAATGGACCTAAAGGGTTCCCCGCCGGGCTCACGTATTCCTTCAACTATAAAAACGCCTTGTTTGTCATGATTGATGCGGCAAGTTTCCCGGTAGCCGAACAAACCCGCTGGCTGGAGGAGACCCTCGCTTCATCGGCAGGGACATGGAAATTCGTTGTGTTCCATTTTCCGCCTTATAACGAAGTGGAGCCCTATCCGGAAATCGTCAGCCAATGGGTGCCCTTGTTCGAGAAATATAAGGTGGATATCGTGATGGGCGGCCATTTCCATTATTACCTACGGACGCAACCGCTGAAAGGAAACAGGCCTGATGAACACGGTGTGACCTACTTGATTTCGGTAGCAACCGCGGCGGCCCGCGAAGCGAAAGATAAGCAGCCGTTCGTGGCCAGGCGTATCGAAAATGGTAATTTTTATCAACATTTTCGCATTGAAGGACGCCAGCTTACGTATACCTGCCATGGTGCGGATGGCTCAGCACAGGATAGGCTGATCATCAAAAAGTAGACCGCGGAAAGGTTGTGTCGCCCATCGTTCAGGGATAGGATTTAGCTTCATCATACGTTAATAAGGACTTAACGCAACAACAATAGCTTTGTAAAAAAGCGATTAGTATGCGTTATATCTTTACATTCATTATCACATTGCTCCTGCTTCCGGCGGCTTGTATGGTTTGTTATGCGCAGCAGCACAGCGTTTCGGGCCGCGTTGTAGACGAAACGGGAGCTCCCCTGGTCGGAGCGACCGTTGCTTTGGAGGCCACTAATTTCCAGGCCACGACGCAATCAGATGGCACATTTCAACTGGTTAAAATCCCCCCGGCCACCTATCGGCTGGTCATTTCTTATCAAGGGCGCGTCAATTACTCCCAATCGGTAGATATTAGCGGTGGAGACGTACAGCTTGACGAGATACGGCTTCAGCCGGGCCAGATTGCCCTGGGTGAGGTTGTTGTAAGTACACAGCGCCGTACACAGACAAGCATAGAAGTGCCCGTTACGGTAAGCGCCATGTCTGGCGAGACGCTTAGCCGGCTCAACATGCGCCAGATGGATGAGATGTCAACATTTATCCCCGGGATGCAGGTGCAGCTGCAAAGCCCAAACAATCCGGGATATGTGATCCGGGGTATTACGTCGGATGATGGCGACTCGCGCACGCAGCCGCGTATCTCCATTTTTCAGGACGGGATTTCCATATCCCGGTCACGAGCGTCGGTGGTCGAACTGTTCGATATCGAGCGGGTGGAAGTAGCGAAAGGTCCACAGGGTACACTCTTTGGCCGAGGTGCGCAAATCGGAGCGCTGCACATTATTCAGCATAAGGCACAAGATCGCTTTGGGGCGGAGGTCTATGGCGGATATGGAGCCTATAACCATCGATTTGTCAATGGCTATATCAACACCCCCATCACTGCGGGTAAGTTGGCCAACCGATTGGCATTCAGTTACGAGGGAAGGGATGGATTTATCAGCAACCTCTCCGGCGGAAGGCTCAACGGAAAGGAAGTGATCGCACTGCGCAACAGCACCCGCCTGTGGGGAGGTTCGAACACTACGGCAGATCTCATCCTGAACTACCAATACGACAACTATCCAGGTACAAGTTTCAAGAGCAGGCGCTTTGCGCCGGCGGGTGGCGATACCGATCCCACTACCTCTGCCGATCTGGAACAGGGAGAAGACCTGTATATCAAACGGCATGTAGGCGGGGCAACGCTACTGGTGGACCATCGCTTGGGCAATGCATGGCGGTTGTCATCCCTTTCAGGGTTCCGGGCCTTTGACAGCGATGAGTCCTTCGACGCCGACGGTACCCCGGCCCAGTTATTATGGGTTTCCGAACGGGCGAAAGGCACGCAGTACAGCCAGGAACTGCGGTTGACCTATGAAAACAACAGCCGTTTCTCCGGATTCATCGGGGCCGGCTATTTCTATGAAAACTCTTCACAGCAGGTGCCGCTGCGGGTAGACGAGCGCGCATTGTATCCAGCTTATATTGCCCCGATACTGAGTGCCCAGCTGTCTGGACAGCTTGGTCAACTTGGGACGTCGCTGGGTTTGCCCGACGCACAAGTACAAGCACTTACCCAACAGGTACAGCAGCTTTTCCATACGGAGCCGGTCATCGCGAACGGGCAACCCCAACTTGTCGAAAACCTGCCCAACTTGCAACCATTAGCGCTGGGCTTAATCAGCCAGCTGGTTCCGGGTGGCCTGCCTCCGGGTATCACCTGGCAACAACTCCTTCAATCCGGCATGTTGCCTCCCGCGCTCCCCGAGGAGCTCATTGCATTGGTCACCTTACTGGATGGCAGCCCCATCAATCGTTTGCATACCGAGTCATACACCAATTATGGAAGGAATCAGGCCGTGGAACTATTTGCAGACGGTACGTTCGATTTGACCGACCAACTGAAGCTAACGGCCGGCCTCCGCGGCACGTATGAGGCTCAGCGTGGAGGCTATCGGGCCGATGCCGCTTCGCCGCCAAGCGTATTTGGTATGATTGCCAACAACGGATCACCGAATTTGCTCAATCCGGTATCAAATGGTACGATATACGCCAGCAAAAACTACTACTCGTATGTGGGGCGGTTGGCGCTGAACTACCTTTTCGCCCGCAACAACGTGTATGCCAGCGTTTCGCGGGGTAGGAGGCCGGGTGTTATTTCGATATTGCCGGCCGAGACGACTTACCTGAAACCCGAGGTGGTGTGGAGTTACGAGGCAGGCGTGAAAGGGTTGGTAGCCAACGGTAAACTGGGGTATGAGTTGAGTGCATATTACTACGACTGGTACAATTTTCAGACGCTGTCGTTGCAGCAAGTGCCAGGAAGCATTGCGCCGATGTTGCTGGCTGACGATGCGGGCAAAGCCCACAGCTTCGGTATCGAAACCGGCCTGCGGTATTTCTTCACGCCCACCGTCAATGTCTTTGGTAACTATGCCTACATTGATGGAAAATTCAATGATACGGATGAAAATGGCAATCCGCAGGAATACGCGGGCAATCGTTTCCGCCTGACGCCTGAACACAGCTTTGCCATCGGGCTGGATGCCGATATCCCCGTCAACGGCCGTTCGTCCATTTACCTGCGACCTTCGTACGCTTACCAATCGGGGATATATTTTGAAGACAGCAACCGCGAAGATCTGCATCAGGCAGGGTACGGGCTGGTCAATTTCACGGCCGGGTATCGGTTTTTGGTCAATAATATACGCTATGACATAGGCGCTTACGGCAAAAATGTTTTTGATACGCGCTATCTTATTGACGCCGGGAATACCGGAGACACCATTGGATTCCCCACCTACATTGGCGGCAGCAGAAGTGTTATCGGTGCTCAGGTGAGGATAACGTTTTAATGGATACCCCCATGAAAATAATCATCCG
The DNA here is from genome assembly GCF_016533505.1 of Parapedobacter sp. ISTM3. Lineage (NCBI taxonomy): Bacteria > Pseudomonadati > Bacteroidota > Sphingobacteriia > Sphingobacteriales > Sphingobacteriaceae > Parapedobacter > Parapedobacter sp. ISTM3. Next base: position 627,992 of record NZ_JAENGN010000001.1, read on the forward strand.
GATTGCGGCAGCTATCCTCCTGCTTGTCCTGGGCTTTGCCACCGCGTTTTACTTTTGGGGGCAGCAGCCCAACCGCTCTACGACGGAGCATGTGTTATTGCGTACGGACAGCCTTCGTGCCGGGGCCAACAGGGAGGAAGTGGATACCGTGTTTTCCATCATGACCTATAACATTGGCTACCTCAGTGGGATGACCAATAACGAGCCGGTCAAACGGGATGAATCCTTGTTTTCAGCCAATCTCCGGCAGGCCGCTGATTTACTGGGACACCTGAAACCTGATATCGTGTGTTTGCAGGAGATTGATTATGGGAGCACACGAAGTTATTCGGTCGATCAGGAAGCCGAGTTAGCAGATACCATTTACCCGTTCGTAGCCCGGGCGGTCAATTGGGATAAGCGGTATGTGCCCTTTCCATATTGGCCGCCCAGCGTGCATTTCGGCAAAGTCCTCTCCGGCCAGTCGATCTTATCTAAGTTTCCGGTGACGGAACACGTGGTGGATACGCTGGCCGAAGTTGTCTCCGCTCCTTTTTACTATCGGGCATTTTACCTTCACCGGTTAGCTCAAGTGGTTAAGCTCGTGGTACATGACAAGGAGGTCATGGTCATCAATGTGCACCTGGAGGCCTTTGACAGGGATACGCGCGAAAGACATACCCAAGCTGTGCTGCGCTTGTACCAGCAGTACAGTGCGCAGTATCCTACGGTAATGGTGGGCGACTTCAACAGCAGTCCGGATGAAGCCGAGCCGACAATCCTTGAGATTCTCCAGGCCAATTTAAGGTCGGTCGATTTAGGCAGCACAGCCGAAATCCCGTATACCTATGACAGTGAACATCCTACTTCAAGACTCGATTACATTTTTTATAACAATGCACTTGAGCTGGTCGCAGGCCGGGTGGTCACAGAAGCTGGTCAGGTATCCGACCACTTGCCTGTATGGGCGGCCTTCCGCTTTGCTACTTTACGATAAGTTGTCATAAAGGTCACCATTGGTTTTCTTTTGTTTAACAATCTGTTATTATCCTAATCATACATTCGCTGTATGAATGTTACCAAGGCGAGTCAGCTGACCGGAGGCGGTGTTTCGGCCTTTTATGCCGCCTATCCTGCGTTTACCATTTCCGTTCTCCTGTTGATGCTGGCAGGCGGAGCATTGATGCTTTTCGTCCCGCAAAGCGAACAGTTTTTGTTTGTCAACCAATTGCACCACCCAATTGCAGATGCCGCATTTCAATACATTACCTATGGCGGTGATGGCCTGCTGATGGTGCTGTTGGCAGCAGTCCTGTTGTTCGTGCGCTTCAAGTATGCGGTCTATGCGACGGCCTGTTTTATAGTGACTGGGCTTTTGGCGCAGGGTATCAAGCGGACACTTGGGTTTCCAAGGCCGGCCAAGGTCTTTGAAGGTGTTTATGATATCCACATACCGCCGGACCATGCGGTCCATTTCCACAACAGTTTTCCGTCAGGGCATACCACCACCGCCTTTGCGATGATGGCCGTGCTCTATTACTTTTTTCCCAATCAACGAAATTCGCCGTTTCTGTTTGTGATGGCCCTGCTTGTCGGGTATTCTCGCATCTATTTGGCCCAGCATTTTCCCCAGGACGTCTTCGCGGGTGCCCTGATTGGCAGTTCAACGACCTTTCTTTTGCTCTGGTGGTTTGATAGCAGTAGGCTGTTCAAGGCGGATTGGGCCAATAGGAGGTTGCACGTATCGATCGCTAAATGTGAGGGAGCCAGCGCCGTTTCTGTGCGTACCAATCCTGCTGATTAATCTGCCGTCACTTCAGGCAGTATCGGGCAATTATCTGTCACCTTAATCAACCAGCATCATTGACGGGTGCCGATTATATTCATCATGGCGTAATGTTGACTTAATACCGTGAATATAGCTTTGTAGAAAGTTATACATCATGGAGCCATTGATCACCAAGGGGGCATTCGCTAAGGCAACAGGGATCCACCGATTGCCATTGCCGGGTATCGACAGCTTGTTGATGTCTTTTATGCAACTTGATCGGTTTAATACCGAATTTGACAAGGTGCGCCACTTGGAGGGGGCGGAATTTGTGGATGGCGTACTTGAGCTGCTGGGTATCCAGGTCCGCATAGACCCTTCCGATCTGGAGAAAATACCGAAAAAAGGTTCATTTATTGCGGTGGCCAACCATCCTTACGGTGGCATCGAAGGACTGATATTGCTTAAAATACTGTGCGCGGCGAGGCCGGAAACCAAGGTGGTGGCCAATTTTCTATTGCAGCACATCCCGAACCTCAGCGGCTATTTCATCGGAATCAATCCATTTCATGAAGAAGCGCATCTTTCCAATGTCGCCGGGTTAAGGCAAGTGCTGGCAGCCGTCAAGCAGGGCATGCCGGTAGCGATGTTTCCGGCGGGCGAAGTGTCGGCCTACCAACCGGCATTGCAGCAGGTCACGGATAAGCGCTGGCACCCGGTAGTCGGCAAACTCCTCGCCAAGGCGGGAGTGCCCATCGTACCCATTTATTTCCACGGGCACAACGGTTTGCTGTTTAATCTGCTGGGGATGTTGCATCCGAAGTTGCGTACGGCACGGCTGGCGGCAGAACTATTCAATAAGCACGGACATGAAGTGCACCTTCGGATAGGTATGGCGATTAGTCCCGAAAAAATAGCCAAGGGAAAGCAGCAGCCAAGAGAACTGCTCGACTATGTAAGGGCACGCACGTATGCATTGGGAATGGACATGCCTAAAACCAAATGGGAATGGTTGGAACGGGGAAGATTCACGCTGCCTAAAAGGCCGGAAGATATTGTTTCGCCGGTACCTGTCGCAGATTTGGAGCAAGAACTTGCCCAGTTGCAGTCCAATCGCATATTGACTGCGGGACACTTTGATGTATTCTTGTCAGAGGCCCAGCAGATGCCACGGCTCATCCGTGAAATCGGCCGGCTCCGTGAGGTGACCTTTCGCGGAGTTGGCGAAGGAAGTAACCGCTCCATCGACTTGGATGTCTTTGACCTGTATTATCGGCACTTATTTATTTGGGATCGGCGCGAAACAAAAGTGGTGGGCGCATATCGTGTGGGAATGGGGGCTGAACTGCTATATGGCCAAGGGAAACGGGGATTCTATCTTTCCCAATTGTTTAAAATGGACAAGGCCCTCACGCCCGTGCTGAAGGAGAGTATGGAATTGGGTCGTAGTTGGATCCGAGAAGAATACCAACAAACGGCTATGCCGTTGTACCTGCTGTGGAAAGGTATCGCCTGGTGCTTGGAAAAATACCCGCAATACCGTTACCTCATCGGGCCGGTAAGCATCAGTGGGGATTTTTCGCGGTTTTCCCGTTCGGTGATCGTCGAGTTTATCCGGCGCAACTGTTATGACGAAGAGCTCGCCGCGCTGGTACGGCCCAGGAAGCGGTTTAAACCCAGCCTGATGAAGATGGACCTGGAAGCGTTGTTGGACGACCCGACATCCCTCAATGCGCTGGAGCGATTGGTCTTGGACATCGAAAAACCAAACCGGCGCTTTCCGGTACTTTTACGCCACTACCTGAGCTTGAAGGCAAGTATCATCGCATTTAATGTAGATCCCAAGTTCAACCATTGTTTGGACGGGTTTCTCGTATTTGACCGCCAGCAATTGGACGAAGCCATGGAACGACGTTTTTTCGGCAATCGTTCCTGACAAACGCTACTCTTTTTCCTGCCGTCCTCCGTGCGCGATGCGGGGACTTATCCGAGGCGTATCCGTGAAATCCTTACATCCGCGCCGCATACGGCACGTATCCGGTATGCATTAAGGCAGCTTGCGTGAAGGCAACAGCAAGGATAGCGCCTGGGCGGTGTAGCAAAATTAATGTTAGCATAATATAAGCTGGTTATCTTTGCTTGTATGCGCATTAAGGCAGTTATCACGGAGTCCGAATTGCTCACCGGTATCAGGAATGATGTGCCCGGTATGTTTGAGGAACTCTTCAATACACACTGGGAGGCGCTATATCGCCAGGCATACCATCGCCTGCGTGATCAAAGTGAAGCGGAAGACGTCGTACAAGACATTTTTACCGACATTTGGGAACGGCGGCATTCGCTTGCCATCAACACCTCTTTTGGCGCTTACTTACATGCCGCATTAAAGTACCACCTCATTAAACGGGCGAGCAAGGCTGATTTGCAGCAACGGGCCATGGAACACTTGCTGCACCGGATGGAAGTCATTGAGCGTTCTGTATTGGATATAATGGCAGCGGGTGAAATCAGCAGCACACTGCACAACGCCATCCAACGGTTCCCCAAAAATATGCGCCGAATTTTCGTGATGCGAACGGAGGAGTTTACGGTGGCAGAGATTGCCACCGCCCTTGGGCTATCCGAACAGACCGTCAAAAACAATACAACGGATGCTTTGCGCCGGCTACGCGTGGTGTTGGCTGAAAAGCATCCTGATATTCCCCCCTCTTTCTACCTGCTTTTGGCGCTGTTTATCAAAAGTTAACAATTTGGCAACGGTTTGTTGAAGTACCTAACTGCCTTATGCTGCACTATGTAGATGTAACAAGGTAAATCCGTGAAGTTAGCTACATTACAAAAGTTATTGAAGCGATACCATGATGGTATAGCGACGAAGGCCGAACGATATGTCGTGGATCAATGGTACGAATCGTTTGGCGGGGATCCAGAGGCGGTTCCGGGCCTGCAAACTGAGGCCGAAAAAACAGCCTTGAAATCGCGTTTATGGCAAGCTCTTCCCAAGCAGCGTAAGCCAATACGATGGTATAAACAGCACGCGTTTAGGATTGCTGCCAGCCTTACACTATTGTTGGGCGCAGCGGTTTGGTTGTATCTGGTTCGTGATCCCGCGGGGCAGTCGGCCGCCCAACTTGCGAAAACCAACAATCGGTGGCATGTGATTACCACCGGTGGCCGCCAACTTAAGCAAGTGCAATTGCCAGATAGTACGCAGGTATGGCTCAATGCCAATTCCAACTTGAAGGTATTACCGGGCTACGGTGTTGATGCGCGGCGCATCAGCCTATCCGGTGAAGCTTTTTTTGAAGTGACGCGCGATACCGTCCGTCCGTTCGTTGTGGAGGCGGATGGCATTACCGTCAAGGTACTGGGCACGTCTTTCAACCTCCGATCATACGAAAGCCTTCAAGAAATCAAAGTAGCCGTAAGCACGGGTAGGGTGCTGGTGACGAACGCAGCGGCGCAACAGCTTTCAGAACTGACCGTTGGCCAAGAATTAGCTTACCGCAGGGCTGATAAGACATTCCGTGTAGGCAACGTGGCTGTGGCCGATAGCCGTTCGTGGCGCGAGGGCCGCATTGTGCTTGACCGGGCAAGTTTTGATGAGCTGGTTCAGGGGTTTTACAACCGCTATGGCGTGCGGTTGACCACGGCAGATCAGGACGTGGCATCCTATCGGTACAACCTCACGTTGCAACCGACCTACAGGCTGGAAGAAGCGATAGCGCTTGTCTGCACGACACTGCATAAAAATTACAGAAAGGAGGAAAACGGAACGATAAGGATTTACTGACGATAAAAAAACACAGGTACTGCAAGAAGCAGCCGCCTGTGCCTTTGAAACGGCCGTAGCAGAAGTTTGGTCGCTGCGCTACAGCCCACGAGCAATTAACAGCATTAATCACCCATTGCCCAAAGTTAGGAAATAGGAATGGAAATACTTCATTCCAAGGTGACATTCCAGCTTATTGGGCCGTACAATAAATCAAATGAAGTCACAGCAAGCATTACTACATCATATCATGCGGATTACCTTTGTTCTTGCCTTTGCTTTGGTTGCTGCCACACAACTGTTGTGTGCCGCAAATTCCTTCGGGCAGGTCCTAGATAAGCGGATTGATTTATCCTATCGCCGTGCAGATGCCTATACCGTCATCAAGGACATCCAGCAGAAGACTGGCGTCGACTTTGCTTTTACCGACAATCTCGGCTTGGATAACATCACGTTTACAGACGTCCATTATAAAAACAGGCGTCTGGAGGAAGTACTTAAAGCGTTGTTAAACACCAACCGGATTGCATTTAGAGAACAATCGGGAACGGTGATACTCTATAAAATGCAAGCCCCGGGGCGCATCACTGGCCGCATCACGGACACCCAAGGCACGCCGCTTTCTGGTGCCAGCATTAAAGTGCGCGAAATCAATCGCAGTTACAGCGCCGATGACGACGGGCATTATTCCATCAGTTTGCCGCCGGGTACATACACCCTTGAAGTGACTTACATTGCCTTCCGGTCACAGCAGAAAGGCGGCATCGCGGTGGAGGAAGGCAAAGGCGTGAGGGCAGACTTTACACTGGATGAAGAGCAGGGGGCACTGAGCGAGGTGGTGGTCACGGCGCTGGGGATAAAACGCGAAGAGAAATCATTGGGATATGCTGCCCAGACCGTCACCGAGGAAGCCGTGACCGAGGCTAAGAGCAACAACTGGGTAAATGCCTTGTCAGGAAAAGTTGCAGGGCTCACCGTACAAGGGGCTGGGGCAGGGCCAATGGGATCTTCCCGCATTACACTGCGCGGCGAATCGTCACTCAACCTGGATAATAACCAAGCGTTGGTCGTGATTGACGGTGTGCCGGTCAGCAACCGTATTACGGGTACGGGCTTCAACTCCCACCTTTCGCAAGATAGTCCGATTGATTTTGGATCGAATGTAAACGATTTGAATCCGGATGATATTGAAAATATTACCGTATTAAAAGGTCCGGCAGCAACCGCACTGTATGGAAGCCGGGCGGCGGGAGGCGCGCTGATTGTGACAACAAAGTCAGCGTCCCGTAAGCAAAACGGAATAGGCATTACATTCAATTCCAATACCAGCATCGAGCAAATCAACCGTTGGCCGGATTACCAGTTTGAATACGGAGAAGGGCGCACGGACGAATATTATTCGTATGGAGCTACGGAAGACGGCCCCAATACGAGCATGAACGTCGCTGCCGGACGGGCATGGGGGCCACGGTTCGAGGGGCAACAATATTACCAATATGATCCCCTTAACCCCGGCGGCATTCCGACGACGCGGACACCGTGGGTGGCTTATGATGACTACATCTCCGGCTTCTTTCAAACGGGGATTACCACGACCAATGGGCTGGCTATAGCGGGAGGCAATGAAGACAGCGGAGCGCGTTTGTCGGTGACACATCTTACTAATAAATGGATTTTGCCAAACACCGGGTTTAACCGGATCAACGCTTCCTTATCTGCGCAGCAAAAAGTATCCGAAAGGCTGCGGTTGAGCGGCAAATTTAACTATGCGATTAAGAAAAGTGACAACCTGCCGGCGGCCGGCTACAACAACCAGACGATGATGTATTTCCTCATCATCGGCACGACGCCCAATGTACGGCCTGAGTGGTTCATGCCGTACTGGGAGGCGGGGAGGGAAGGTGTAGAACAATATAAACCGTTTAACGCCGGGCCCGAAAATCCCTATGCGATTATGTATGAAATGCTCAACAAAATGAATAAACATAATATCATAGGAAATGTCAGCGCAACGTACAAGGTAACCGACAATATGGATGTGATGCTGCGGTCGGGATTGGATTTTGCTGCGGAGGATCGATCCCAACAACGGCCTTTCAGCATGACCAAGTACCCGAGGGGCATGTATCGCGAACAGGGTATCACCAATTACGAAAGCAATACGGATGTGCTGCTTTCGTACCGGAGACAGGTCAGCAATGCCTTGCAATTGTCTTTATCTGCGGGAGGGAATTATATGTTCCAGTCGTACAAATTTTATGGGATGTATGCCGATCAGCTTGCCCAGCCCGGGATTTATCAATTGTCAAACAGCTTGGACCCCGTCGTGTCAGAGGCAGACCAGCAGCGGAAAGCGATAGCGAGTTTATACGCCTTTGGGCAATTGTCTTATCAAGATAAAGTTTTTGTAGACCTTACAGGAAGGAATGATTGGTCAAGCACCTTACCGGTGGCCCAGCGTTCTTTCTTTTACCCATCCGTCAACACCAGTTTCGTGCTCAATGAGCTATTGGCACTACCGAGGGCTATTTCGTTCGCCAAGCTTCGCTTATCATGGGCGCAGGTTGGGAATGATACCCGGCCATATCAAACGGCTCGCTATTATGACCAGATTTACGGCAACAGCCTAACCAACTCTTCTATTTTATACAATCCCAACCTGAAGCCCGAAATTACGACGAGCTACGAGGCGGGCCTTGATATCCGGTTTTTACGCGGACGTATAGGAGCAGATATTACCGCCTATACCAACGACAGCAGAAACCAGATCCTGGCAACTCCTGTGGATCCGGTATCGGGGTATTCCAGCGCACTGATCAATGCAGGGCTTATCAATAGCAAAGGCATCGAGGTTGTACTCAATGGGCAGCCCGTTATGAGTCAGGCGTTCAAATGGGATTTAGCCCTCAATTGGTCATTGAACCGAAGCTATGTCAAAGAACTGGCCGAAGGCATCACCAACCAAATTATCTATAGCCACAGCAACAACGTCAATATCGAAGCACGTGTGGGCGGAAGGATGGGCGATTTGTATGGCCGCGGGTTTCAACGGTCGCCCGAGGGCGAAATCATTTACAATATTTCCGGATTACCGGAATCGTTAGATCCCGAAATGAAAAAGTGGGGCAATGCATTTGCCGATTGGAAAGCCGGATTGTCCAACCGGTTTAGTTATAAATCATACGGTTTGAGTGTGTTGCTGGATGGCCAGAAAGGGGGAAGTATTTATTCCCAGACTAACCACAAGAACAATACACTGGGAAAAACAAAAGTGACGCTCCCAGGGCGTGATGAGGGTATTGTTGGCCAAGGGGTGGTACGGCAAAGTGACGGCTCGTTTGTACCTAATACGACCCGGGTGCCCGCAGGCACGTACTATGACAATTATTACCAGATATCCAATGCGGAAACCAATGTCTTTGATGCTTCTTTCCTGAAAATAAGGGAAGTGCGGTTGTCTTATACCTTGCCCCCCGCGCTATCAGCCAAACTAAGGCTGACGAATGCATCCATCGCGCTCTGGGGCAGGGATTTGTTCAACTTCACGTCATTTCCGGGCTTCGACCCCGAGGGAGGCAATTTAAATGACGGTACGCTCACGCCGGGCGTAGAGTTGACCCAATTTCCATCCACCCGTAGTCTTGGAATGAATATCACACTTGGCTTTTAAGGATAAAATAATGAATGTATTAATTTTTCTGAAAATGAAGATAAGAAACCTCGGAATACTCGGGCTGTTTACAGGTATGCTGACGCTCCTGGTGTCCTGCGAAAAACAATTCAACGACTTGAACCTGGATCCCAATCGGCCGAAAGAAGCAACACCCGGCGTCTTATTGGGCCAGCTCCAATACCGTATTGTTAACGCCAAGATGAGCGATGCTAAAAATTTCACACACGAAATTATGCAGGTACATGCACCACGGGCAAGCACCAGCTTGAATAGTGTCATGCGGTGGTTTATCGCACCGAGGGATGGCATTTGGACCAATTATTACCAATGCTTGCTGGATGTGGACGATCTTTATACCATCGCAGACCAGCTGGGCGAAGACAACTACAAGGCGATTGCGCTAATATTGAAGGCATACATGTTTACCATATTGACTGATTTATATGGGGATATTCCGTGCTCGGAAGCCACCAAAGGTGAAGATGGCAACTTTCTGCCAGCCTTTGATACGCAAAAAGCCGTATATGAGCGTGTATTAGCATGGTTTGACGAAGCGAATGCACTCATCCATACCGATGAAGCCTTGCTATATGGTGGAGATATGATTTACTATGGGCATAACAGTGCTGCCAATATGGTCAAATGGAAGAAGCTTTGCAACGCGTTGAAGCTGCGATCATTGCTGCGGATACGGGAGCGCGATGGTGAAATCGACGTAACAGGCCAAATCAATGAGATGCTGGCTAACCCAGCCCAATATCCCTTGTTTGAGTCAAACGAGGATGAAGCCATTTTTAGGTATACCGGCGTATTTCCCTACTACAATCCTTTTTACAATGCACGTACATTGGACTGGCGTGATGGTAGCTACTTTACGACGTTTTTCTTAGCTAAACTGAATGAAACCAGCGATCCACGCAGAACCATTTGGGCACGTACGGTGACCGACAATGGCCAGCAGGTTTATCGGGGGATAGAAAGCGGTTACCCCGTAGGCGTAGAATATGATGTCGATGCTAACTCAAATTATACGGATATCCTTAAGACATTGCCACAATTGGGTATTATCATGTCGTATGCAGAGGTCGAGTTTATCAAAGCCGAACTGGCTTTAAGGGAATTTTCAAGCGGCGGGACGCCAAAAGAACACTATGATAAAGCGATCAGTGCTTCCATGGAACAATGGGATGTAGCGATGCCTGCGGACTTCTTAGGCCGCCCGGGTATTGTATACGATAGCGACCAGTCTTTCGAACGACAGCTTGAGCAGATCATGCTGCAAAAATACTATGCATCGTTTTTCGTGGACTACCAATCATGGTTCGAAAAACGTAGAACGGGATATCCCGTCTTGCAAAAAGGGAGTGGTATTCCAGCAGACCGCGTATTTCCACGTAGGACGCCGTATCCGCTGTATCTTCAGTCCTTGAATGCGGAAAACTTGGCCAGGGCCGTAGAGCAAATGGGCGGGGACGATTGTTACATCCGCGTTTGGTGGGACACCGAGTAATCGATAGCTAATCACTTATCTAACGTATTTTATAAAATGAAACCCCTTAAAAAAGTCACCTTGTTGATGGCGTCGTGCCTGATGATGTCATCCATGGTATGGGCACAATCCGAAATGAAAACGGTGATCGTCATTTTTGACGGACTGCGTCCGGACTACATCACACCGCAGTTGATGCCCCGTTTGTATCAGCTCAAACAGCAGGCTGGTTATGCCAATAATAATCACAGCGTGTTTCCCACGGTGACCCGTGTAAACTCAGCTTCCTATGCCACGGGATCGTATCCTGCTCGGCATGGCATTCTGGGTAATTCCATCCACGTGCCTACCCTCGGCAATACCGAAATTTATGACACCGGTTCGATGGCGGATTTACTCGCCGTGGATAGCCTGTCGGGGCATCGGTTGCTCACAGCTACCTCGGCCGGCGAGCTACTGGCAGAAAATGGTAAGCAGCTTTATGCGTTCAGCTCCGGGACATCCGGACAGGCATTTCTTCAGAATCCGCAGATAAAAGGAGCCATCATCCATCCCGGATTTGTCCTGCCTAAATCTCTTGAACCGAAGGTGAAAGCAGCGATAGGCGAAGTGAAATCACAGCAAGGAAACGGCTATGCCAAGCATATGTGGATTACCGATGCTTTCATCCATTTCGGGCTGGCAACTGACGGACCGGAAGTCAGTTCCATTTGGTATTCCGAGCCTGACGCCACCCAGCATGCCACAGGCATTGGCTCTCCACGTTCGCTGGAAGCTGTAAAAGTCATGGATGCGCAACTCGGCCGGATACTGGATACATTGGAGCAACGGAACCTGACGGGTCAGGTAAACCTTATCGTAACGTCCGATCATGGATTTATCACCTATGAGGGCGATCAAACCTTGCGCGACTTTTTAATTGAGGAGAAGCTCAAGAGCGATGTGCAATCGGATGATATTATCGTTGCTGATGGCGCCATATTTGTAAAAAACCGTGATGCGGCGGTGATCGCGGATATCGTAGCCAAGCTGCAGGAGCAGCCCTGGGTAGGTCCGCTATTTACCGCTGCTAAGGCCCCGGGCATGCCGGAAGGTATTGTCGCAGGCACCTTGTCATTTGATATCATTCACTGGAATCACCCAGATAGGGCGGCCGATATTTTGGTGGCATATGCTTGGGATGACAAGGTAAACGAATATGGTTACCAAGGCGTACAGCATAGCAAAAGCAGCATTGCGGCAGGCCATGGTGGAATCAGTAAACACGAAATCCGGACACCCATGGTATTGTTTGGCCCTGCCTTTAAAGCAGGATATGTCTCTGAGCTGCCTTCGTCTTTTATCGACATCATGCCCACCGTGCTGGCATTGCACGGTATCGGACGAGCCGGGCAAATGGACGGCCGGGTACTTTCGGAGTTTTTTGCTGACGAGCGTGGAGGTGCCACGCCCAAGGTTAAGATAGAAACCGTGAAAAGCAACGCGGCTGGTACATGGGGATCATACGAAGTAGAAGCACAACTGTCTACGATAGATGGTCATCGGTACCTCGATTTTGGCAGGACAAGACGAACCGGGCCGCAATAACCTTCGCTTTGCCTCCCCATTCGGGAGGCAAAGCTCCTTGCCTTGAGCCAGCTAACGCGCTATCTGACCGCCTGTGTCTGCCATGCCGCTGAAGATAACACTGACGGGAGGCTCAAACAGGTCTTTTTCCTTGGCCAGCAGTTTTATGGGGATACCGGTCAGTGCTTCCAGTTCACGCGCTCTTGCAATGACTTTGGCTTGCGGCGATCGGGATAGCAGTTCCTGAAGAGCCACTTCATCGTGCAGGACGATAATCGGTTTGTTCAGATAGAAATTGAAAGCCGGATTATACAGCTTATAGGCGTACAGCTGCTCGTCGGGGTCAAGAAAGGGGGCCATCTTGGTCACGGGGTTCTGTCGGCAAATCGCGGGGTAAGCCACCTGGATAGCCACGAGGTTGAATACGATATAGCCGCCAGCAAGCACGTAAAGCACGAACTTGACACCAATCCTGTGCAGCAGGAAAAGACCAAGAGCCACCGCGATAACCGGGATGAGAAAAATCAGTGGCAGAAAGCGTACACCTATCAACGTTTGCTCCACTGACAGCGCTATATGCGCGGCACCAAATAAACCAGCGAAAATCACAAGCAAGGGCCAGAGCACATACCGTACATCAAAAGTCTTTACATGGAGCAGCGATGAGATGCCCGTACCGATGATAATGGCTACGAATGGGTAGCAGGGCATCGGATAGTTGGGTAGTTTGGTGCCCGATAGGCTGAAAAACAGGATGGTGAGTATCGCGACACACGCCGACAGCAGCACGAGCGGGTTGCGATGATCCACTGCCCTTCGCCTGAAGGCGCTGGGTAGGAATACGGCCATGGGCAGTAATCCCACGAAGACAAATAACGGGATAAGCAGTGGGCTGCCGCCATGGCCTTCCATTGGTTTTCCAAACCTTTCCAAGTTATGGGTGAAAAGAAATTCTCGTGTAAACGCCCCCTCTGTGGCTCGGTGCACGGCGATATACCAGGGCAGCGCAAGCGCCAGGATGAGCAGCCCGTAGCCCAGGGTCTTCCATGACCAAAGGATCGCAAACCTTTTGCCGACCAACGTCCAGCAAAGCACTGCGCCGCCGCCGAGCAACAAAGCGACAGGACCCTTTGCCAGCACAGCCAACGCCATGGCGATGGCCGACAGCAGGAGCCATTTGATACGCTTTTCAATGGCATAAGCATAAAAGCATAGCATCCCTGCCGTAAAAAAGAAAATCAAATATGGATCCGGAACGGCAAGGCGGAATTCGAATACAAAGTGGGTGGCGAGCAACAGCGTCATCGCAGTCCAGCACGCCGGACGTTTTCCGATGAACCTGCGTACGAAGTACCAGGTTATCCAGATAGTGAGCCATCCCATCACCGCAGAGAAGAACCGGGCACCAAAAGCGTTGACGCCAAACATCGCATACGAGACACGCATGAAATAGTAGTGCAGTGGCGGTTTGTGTAACCGGGGCTCAGCGTTGAACGTAGGCACGACCCACTCGTCCTGTTCCAGCATTTCCCGTGCTGCCTGGGCGTTTTTTGCCTCGTCAAGGATGTAGAGCGGGGGCGTTCCGAGGTTAAACAGCAGCATAAAGGCGGCTGTCAAAAATAGGAGCGGCATACCAGCACGTTTCAAGGGGTCTGTTTTTTCCAGCATCCTTAAACTTATTTCTTTGATGCTACCGAAATGTTATCCAGATGCTATCTTTCGGTTAAAAATCAATGTCCGCTTCACAAAAAAGGCAAACCGCCGTCCCCTTTTAATAATTTGTTCTTTTTAGTTTCGCGTTGAATAAATATCCAATGCTATACTTTGCTGGCGTGAAGACAGCGAAGCAAGGGAGTATACAAATCGAAGCACCTGCATCTGCTGAACAACTTTTTGAGCAGCTGCATGAAAGATTCTGGCCGGTATTGTTTCGTTTGGCCTGTAAGAAATTGGGTGATCGGGACGAGGCCTACGATCTGTTGCAGGAGCTGTTTTTGGAGCTCTGGAATAAGCGGGATGTTTTCCCTTTGCATCAGTTGTCACTCGCCTGGCTTAAAAAGCGGTTGTGGTATAAGCTGATCACCTATTTCCGGACACAAGGATTTCAGCAACGGCATCTGGAGAATTTCAGGATATTCATGGCGTGCGAACAACCGGTGGTCCAGCCCGGTGAATCGATAGATCAGGTGTTTGAAAGTCAGTTTGAAACCGTCATGGATGCCATAGCCCTTGCGGTTGCACAAATGCCGGATAGGATGCGCGAAGTTTTCCTGCTTAACCGCGAACAGCATTTTACCATCGACGAAATAGCCGATCACCTCAACCTTTCTCCAAATACGGTGCGCAACCACCTTCACATTGCCATGAAGCGCCTCCGTAAATCCCTGGAAGCACAAAACCTGTCTACGTTGAGTATCGCCCTGCTTTGGTGGATCATATCGGGCTAGTGTTAATAAATCATTAATCAATATTCATGGAAGCTTAATGTCCAGGCATTGGTATGTTTTGGCTTTTGGTGCTTTACTATAGTATAACTTGGGGCTTAGTGCGTATGGTGATCTGCGCGGGCAGTAGTTGCCCCGGCAGTTGGAGGAAACCAGTGATGAAAGACAACAGCAAATTAGAGGTGTTATACCAAAAGGTAATGGAAGGAACGGCATCGCCTGACGAACAAGCGTTGGTGGTGAAGTGGCTTGACCAGTTGGACGCCGGTGAAGGAATGGATAAGCAGACCGTTGACGAATGGCAAGAGCGCTCCATGAGTGAACTACGGAAAGTGACGCAACCTCCGATGCTCGGGAGGTCACGGAAGGTCAAATTTGTTTGGGCAGCGAGCGCGGCAGCGGTATTGGTATGTGTTTTTACGTTTTGGCTTAGCCGGCCTCATAGACCAGCCGACCAAGCGCAGGTGCAGGAAGTCACTTACATGACGCATAGCACCACTGCCGGGCAGCGTAAATTATTGACCCTCGCCGACGGCTCGCGTGTATGGCTGGGCAACGTCAGCACAATCCGCTACCCGAGAAATTTCCAGTCGGATAGGCGGGAGCTATTTCTTGAAGGCCAGGCGTTCTTCGAAGTAAGGCCTGATTCAACAAAACCTTTTTTGGTTCATACAACTGGGCTGGATATAAAGGTATTGGGTACATCATTCAATATAAAAAGCTACCAAGGCGAAACGGAGCAAGCGGTCACCGTTGCCACTGGAAAGGTATCGGTAAACGCCGTACATGACAGCCTGGGATGGATGCTGGAAAAAGGCGAGCAGGTGATTTATCACGCAGTAGATAAAACGGGTGTCAAGCAAATGACCGACGCATCGCTGGCGATAAGCTGGAAAAACGGTGAGCTTATTTTCAGGAATGAGCCCCTGAAAGGAATAGCCCGCCAGCTTGAGCGATGGTATGGAGTAACCATTGAAATTGCGTCTCCTTCCATCGCCAACAAGCAGCTGTCGCTTTCCATAAAGGACGAACCCCTGCAACGGGTGCTTAAAATGTTGTCCCTGGCCGGAGATTTCCACGCCGACATAAACGGCAGCCACGTAAAAATCCGGAAATAAATAAGCCGCTGGGCCATGGCTATTTTTCTAAAGAAAGGAGGAGTATGACGCAACCGTAAAGTACACAACCACGACACAAGGACTATTCAAATGAACAATAAAATAGAGCGGAAGCTTCTCACCACCCCGCTCTACATGTTTTCACTCGTTTTACGGAATGAACCATTAAACAATGAACAATATTATCAATAAAAATGCAATAAAAAGAATTTGTGCTATGTCACGATTACTGCTTCTGCTTGTGGCCATATCCTGTACAGCCACGGGCGTCATTTCGGCATCGGATGCGATGTCGCAAGATCTTCGCAAGATCAACGTGATGCTGGCTCATGATGATAACAGTAACCTTGGCCATATTTTCCAGAAACTGGAACAGCAGTCAGGGCTTCGTTTTTATTATGACAAGGCCGTAGGGGAAATGCCTGCGGATAGGTTTGCAGATGCGGGAAAGGCCAACCTGTATGACTTGCTGGTAACCATATCCAACAACTACAACCTGAAAATTACACAAAATAAAAACATTATTGCCGTGGCTAAGGCCCGTATGCAACAACCGAGCCGTATCAGCGGGCGGGTCACTGATGCGGAAGGCATTCCGCTCTCGGGCGCCAATGTCCGTATTGTCGAGATCGATCGTACGGTCAGCACAGACGAGAACGGGAATTTTTCCATCAACGTACAGCCTGCCAGTTATACCGTGGAGGTCAGTTACATTGCTCATCTTGGTCAACGGACGGAAAACGTACAGGTAGAAGCCGGCAAAACGACGTTACTGAATTTCGAACTGGAAACAACAGCCGAATCATTGGAGGAAGTGGTTGTTGTGGGGTACGGCAACGCGTCGAGTAAAGAGATCTCGGGATCCATTGCGTCGCTCCCGGCGGATAAGATCAATAAAGGGCCGGTCACTTCGGTAGGCCAGATGCTGCAGGGCCGCGCGGCAGGCGTCGTAATCACAAGGGATGGTAATCCCAACGGAAGCCCGTCGATCACCATCCGCGGTACGTCAACCCTCCGTTCGGGGGGGATGAATGTGCTGTATGTGGTCGATGGGATACCCATGCAGGAAGGGGCTGTAATGCCCGCACCTAATGATATCATCGCTATCGATATCCTAAAAGATGCGTCGGCGGCAGCCATCTACGGTTCCAGGGCGGCAAACGGCGTGATACTCATAACGACCCGTCAAGGACAAAAGGGCGAGGGCAAGTACATCAATGTGGACAGCTGGGTAAACATCGAGACGGTTGCCAAACGCTATGAGATGATGAATGCCGATGAATACCGTAAGTACGTACAGGACGCTGGTGCGGCCATCGTCGAGGGGTGGGACCATGGCGTGGACACCGACTGGCAGAAAGAAGTGATGCGCACGGCACAGTCGCACAACCAATACCTCAATCTGGGCGGTGTTTCGGGCGGCACGAAGTATGACGCCAGTGTAAACTTCCTTTCGCGGAACGGCTTGATCAAGACTTCCGGTGTTCAGCGGATCACGGCTAGGGCCAACGTCGATCAGTCGATCTTAAACGATCGCATCTCGATCGGACTGACGCTGAACGGCTCCATAGCCGATAGCGACCCCATCTATAACCAAGGGACCTTTCTGAGGAGCATGCTCACCTTTGTCCCCACGATAAATGCCCAAGATGAGAACGGCGTGTACATGGAAGACCCGTCTCGCCGCGATTTCAATCCCATGGCCATGCTCGAACAGGTCAATATCGACAGCAGAGATGAAAAGCTACTGGGAAGTATTCGTGCCAAGGCATCCATTATCAAGGGACTGGACTACAACCTCCACCTGAGCTATCAAACTTCGCGCAATAGTTACGGTTCCTACGCCATGAAGGACTATTTGCCGGAGTACACCCGAAACGGGGAGGCCGAGCGCAGCACCTCCACCATGAACAGCTTGGTGTTTGAAAACTATTTTTCATATAACACCCAGATCGATCGCCACCGCATCGGCGCGATGGCGGGTTATTCATGGCAAGAAGACAACACAGGTGACGGCTTTCAGACCACCAACGTCAACTTCGTGAGTGACGCCACGGGATATTACAACATGAATCTCGGTGCTCCCCCCGCGGGTTACTTGGTCGACTACGGCAACTATGCGATCAAAACGCTTCGAATGATCTCATTCTATGGTCGGGTCAATTACAACTTCGACCAGCGTTACATCCTGCAGGCATCGCTCCGTCGCGACGGGTCGTCGGCCTTCGGCAGGGACAGTCGATGGGGCTTCTTTCCCTCCGTTTCAGGGGCTTGGCGCATCATCTCGGAGCGATTTATGGAGAATCAGTCGATCTTCGACGACCTTAAACTCAAGGTGGGGTGGGGCATCAGCGGCAACAGCCATGGCTTTGACCCGATGATCTCGCGTTTGAGGTACGGTACTTCCGGCAGGTTCTACGACGCAGGTACGTTTCAGACCGGTATTGTCCCCGTTCAGAATGAAAACCCCGACCTGAAGTGGGAAAAGACTTCGATGATCAACGTGGGTATGGATATGGCTTTTTTCAATTCGCGGTTGATCCTCGGTGTGGAGTATTACAACAAACTCACCAGCGACCTGATTTGGAACTATTCCGTGCCCCTCACCGAGTATTTATACGGCAGCATGACAGCCAACGTAGGCAAAATCCGCAACGACGGGATTGAGGCGACACTCACCGCAACACCCGTATCGACCAACATATTCCAATGGAACACCACCCTCACGATGGCCCACAACCGCAACGAAGTGGTGTCGTTGTCGAACGACAAGTTCGCCATTGACAACGATATTCGCCGTGGCCCCGCAGGTGCCGGTCAGTCGGGCGGTTCATCGCTGATCATCCGCGAAGGCTATCCGCTGGGTACGCTCTTCACCCACAGGTTTGCTGGTTTTGAGTACGAGGACGGGAGCACGACCAGAGGCCATTCCCTCTTCTATGATAAGGACGGTAATATCACGGCTGTGCCCACGGACGTTACCGATTATCACTTGCTGGGCAACACGCAGCCTAAACTAACCTTTGGCTGGAATCATAACCTAAGCTACAAGAACTGGTCGCTCGATTTGATGTTCACCGGTGTGTTGGGGCACAAGGTACTCAATGCCACGTTGGCCCGGCTTACCTACGTGTCGCGCACGACCCACTTCAACCAACCCAAGTATGTGCTCGAATCCGGTCAGCCTTTCGGCGATACCCGCTCGCAATTTATGTCTGACCGCTATATCGAAAACGCTGACCACCTCAGGCTCCAGAACGCCTCGCTGGCCTATACATTCGGAATCAAGCCGGCGGCCGGTGTAAGGACAATTTCAATCTACGCAAACGTCAATAACGCTTTCGTAATCACGAAATACCGGGGCATCGACCCCGAGGTAAACATGGGGGGCATCGATCCGGGTGTCGACAACAACAACTTCTATCCCATGCCCAGGGCTTTCCAGATCGGGGCAAAGCTGGGTTTTTGATGCGATAAAAGAGTAAACGATTAAAAAAAAATAAAATCATGATAAAAAAATTGTTTTCACGTGTGGCGCTCCTTGGGGGGACGCTGATGGTCGGATGTACCAATTTGGATATCGATGTACTGTCGGATATTACGCCTGATAACTTCCCGAAAACCGAAGAGCAACTCAGGGCCGCTTCGGGTGCCATTTATACCGCGTTTGCATCCGAATATGGAGGCGGATGGTGGCTGACGGCCGAAATTTCGGGCGATGCAGCGATACTCCCGGCCAATGGTGGTAACTGGTATGACGGGGGCATATATATGCAATGTGCGCTTCACTCATGGACTCCCTTGACGACCGGCCGGCCAGGGGGGATGTGGGCGTGGCTCTACAACACAATTAACACATGCAACAGTGTGTATGAGTTGTTGATAGCGGCAGCCGACTCGGAGGCGAAGGAAACAGCCATTGCGGAACTGCGGGTGATGCGTGCCTTGTGTTATTTCTACCTGATGGACATCTACGGCGGTGCACCGCTTGTTACGAAGTTCGGTGAAGCGGTCAAAACCCGCAACAGTCGCCAGGAACTCTTCGACTTCGTGGAGAAAGAGGTAACAGAATGCGCTCCGCTGCTGAACCCAAAAAACGACATTACGACTTATGGTCGCCCCAATCAGTTGACCGCATACACGCTGCTGGCCAAGTTGTATCTCAACGCCGAGGTGTACACCGGCCGGCCCATGTGGAACGAGGCCCTGCAAATGTGCGACAGGGTGATTGCATTCGAAGCGGATAACGCCGTGGAATTGCACGGGAATTATCTGGATATGTTCAACTATGACAATGGTCCCCAGATTCGGGAGTTTATCTTTGCCGTCCCCTATGACGAAAACAACCTCCGCGGTTTTACCCCCTCCCGCTTTTTCCTGGGGCGTTATACACTTCAGGCGCTGGGTGGCTATCAATTTGGTGCGAGCAGCTGTCTGCGGGTGATCCCCGGCTTCTACGACCTGTTTACGGAGGATCCGAACGACGTACGCGAGAAAACCTTTATGAAGGAACAATTGTATCGGGAGGATGGCGTCACGCCGCTGAGCATCCAAGGATTTTTGTTGGCTCACCCTAAGGAGATTACGTTCGTAGACGAAAGAACTTTCGATGTGGGCGACACCGATGCGGATTTTTACAAGGGGTATCGCAGCAACAAGTTTACCGTCAGCAAGTCCCAGCCTACTACCAGCCACAGCAATGACTTGCCCGTGTTCCGCTATGCCGACGTGCTGTTGATGAAAGCCGAAGCGATCCTACGTGGCGCAGCGGCGACGAATGGCGACACACCGGTCAGCTTGGTCAACCGTGTTCGCGAACGGTCGGGCTGTGCCCCCTGGGCGTCGGTCGATCTGGATGGCCTGCTCGACGAGCGCGGTCGTGAGCTTTGCTACGAAGCCTGGAGGCGCAACGACCTGATCCGTTTCGGTAAGTACGAAGATGACTTCATGGATTTCAACGTGATCAAGAAAAATACCGACCCGGCTTACCGGCTCTTCCCCATTCCTCAGACGGAAATCGACAAAAACCCCGAATTGACACAGAATCCCGGCTATTGAGTCTAATGGGCCAACGACATGCCCGCATTTAATTGACAATTGTAATATGATAGTTAACAATAATAAAAACAGGACAAGGTACATTGCAATGCTTTGTGCCATATTAATGGCTTGTCTCCATGGCGTTGCGGTTGGTCAGCCGGCAAGCCGCACGAACCCGTGGGAACCGAAAGCAATTGGCGAACTGCCCCCCATAGCGAGCCTTACGGACGGGATGTGGCTGAAAGGTGAGCTCCACATACATTCCCGCCACAGTAAGGATGCCAGCAACAATCCCATCGCGAAGATCGTGGACTTTTCCAAGGCAGTCGGCATGGACTACCTGGCCATCACCGACCACGACAACCACGTGCAGGGAGATGTGGCAAACCACACCTGGGCCGACCCGGAGTTCAAGTCGGACTCCATCTTGATGTTATATAGCTCGGAGTGGACGACAAGCCGTGGCCATGGCAACGTGTTTTCGGCGACACCCTATGACAACCAGCGGCTTTACGATGTCCGCGAGCAGCGCGATGTGGTGGTCGAAGCCGTAAAGAAAGGTCTTGGCGTCCATCTATCTGCCAACCACCCAGCGGGCGGGAACCCCTGGGGGTACTCCTACGATATGGTCGAGTCCATCGAAATATGGAATTCTGCGCTATGGCCCAAAAATGCCAATGCCGTGGTCATTTGGGATAGGGTGATGCTTTCGGCAGGCCGCATGGTGACGGGCCGGGGCGGTAGCGATACGCACCATGGCATACCGGATCCGGAAAAAGGCGAGAAAGAAGAGCAGAACACCAGGCAGGCGGCGTATAATTACGTCGGTACGCCGACGACCTGGGTATTTGCGACATCCCGCACTTCGCAGGCCGTGATCGATGCGCTCAACAACGGGCGGGTCTCCATCAGCCTGAATCCTTACGCCCCGCGCGTGGAGTTCTACGCGGACTTGGACCAGGACGGTACGATGGACATGATGATGGGCGATAACGCCAAGTCAACGGGCAAGCCCGTCAAGTTCCGGGTGCAGCTGGCAGGAAGCCTGGTCCCCGGAGGGACATATACGATCAGCGTTGTGAAGAACGGCCGGAAGTTCGAAGCATTTGAGCTCAGCGACGGCACGGCCACGGTCGAGTTTACCGATACGCCGGCGGCGCTTGGCAGGACGTATTACCGCGTGGAAGTGCAGGGGCCGCCCACACCCTATCCGGAAGTCCCCAAGTCGGTAGAAATCAGCGACAATATGGTTGGGTTTTCAAACCCTATCTATTTCAATTTCGATCCGAACTTTTGAATAGGCAGTAAGGGCAGTAAATGAAATCATAACACAAATTATTTTCTAATGAACGTATCTCTTTTTTTGGCAATCGCATTAGCGGTATCGGGCGGAAATCAGGAAATTCCAGATCATCTGCCGATTAACAAAATACAGGTCATTGGTTCGCACAATAGCTACAAAAGGGCTATTGATCCCGCACTCTTTAAGGTATTGGAAAAACATGATGCCGAGCGGGTTAAGGGATTGGCTTACAGTCATATTCCGATTCTTGATCAGCTCGAAATGGGTTTGGGAAACCTCGAAATCGATGTCTACCGGGACGAAAAGGGCGGAAGGTATGCCCACCCCAAAGGACTGGACTTAGCACCCAACCAAGAGCCTTATGATCCGGACGGTGAAATGCTCAAGCCCGGCTATAAGGTATTGCATGTGCCGGACTTTGATTTCCGAACGGATTCGTATACATTAGAAAGCTTGCTGAAAAAGTTAAGGACGTGGTCAGAAACGCATCCAGACCACTACCCGGTGTTCATCACCTTGGAAACGAAAGGCGGAAGCCCCAGCGCGCCCGGTATGGCGGCTACTGAACCGTTGACCGTGCAGGCCTTTGATGAGCTGGACCAATGTATCGTAGAACATCTGGGAAGAGAACATCTGATCACGCCCGATGACGTCCGTGGGCATTACTCCACCTTGGAAGAAGCGGTATTGGCCGGCAATTGGCCTACCGTAAAGGCAGCCAAAGGAAAATATCTTTTTGTATTGGACGATAGGGGTGCCAAGCGGGCTACTTATATGGAAGGGCACCCTTCCCTTAAAGGTCGTATTTTGTTTATCAATGCCGATCCGGGAACACCGGAAGCTGCTGTGCTGATAAGGAACAATGCCAAACTGCCGGAGATCAAAAGCCTTGTACAACAGGGCTATATTATCCGTACCCGGGCAGACTCCGACACAAAAGAAGCACGTGCAAATGATAAGTCCAATTTCGAAGCTGCATGTAATGCAGGTGCGCAGATCATTACAACAGACTATTAC
Organism: Parapedobacter sp. ISTM3; assembly: GCF_016533505.1. Taxonomy (NCBI): domain Bacteria; kingdom Pseudomonadati; phylum Bacteroidota; class Sphingobacteriia; order Sphingobacteriales; family Sphingobacteriaceae; genus Parapedobacter; species Parapedobacter sp. ISTM3. The sequence continues at coordinate 651,161 of NZ_JAENGN010000001.1, forward strand.
CTGAAAAGTACGTACTTCGATTCGGATTACCGTGTATATTTTGAGGGAGAAAAATACATACGGGTAAATCCGGTATTTGTAACGGATCATTAGTTTTTATCACGCATTGATACCGGTTCAAGGAAACTGAACCGGTATCAATTGTCCGCTGGCCTTAAGGCCCCATACCTGCTGCCAGACTGCGCTTAGACTGCTGCGCGTGACATCGCTGTCCACCTGCGGTGAGCGAGGTGTCAGCCAGCTGTTTTAAACACCCTTACGGCAAGCTGACCGCAGCCTGATTGCCCGCTGATCCGACTGAGCTGCGGCGCCTTCTTGCGGCGGACAGGCACCATGGACCTGCGCAATGGCTGACCTTATGAATATCGATAGATAACATTCGCTTAACACTGCTTTACTACTTTTGCTTCAAATGCCACAGTCCGCATGACAGATGCAGCCTTAGTTAAGTCGTTGAAGCAAGGGGAGCCCGAGGCCTATCGCCTGTTGTATGATCGGTATTGGAAGCTGTTGTACAGCAAGGCGCTGAGCCGTGTGGTTGATGAAGAAGCGGCCCAGGACATTGTCCAGCATATCTTTATCAGCATCTGGGACAACCGGGAAAACCTGGAAATCCATACGACCTTGTCGGGTTTTCTTCAAAATGCTGTAAAATATCAAGTATTCAATCATTTTAGATCGACGCGCATCACACGGCGAGTGCTTGACCAGGCGGCTTATGAAGTGAAACAAATCCTGGAAGAGGCAGATGTGCTGCAATCTCAGGAAGTGCTGGAGCAATCCCTGACCCGGGCATTGGAGGGGATGCCTGAAACCATCAGGCAAACGTTTTTATTGCGCCGTGACAACGTCAGCATTAAAGAAATATCCGCCCGGCTCAACCTCGCCGAGCAGACCGTATCCAACCATTTGACCGAAGCCATCAGACGGTTGCGCAAGAAACTCACCAATCAATCTATCTCCGACGAATACCTCTTTGCGTTGTTTTTGCTGCTGCTTAACAATTAATTCATGAATTGTTAACCAAAACAGAAGGTAGTTTATCCCTGGTCATGTTACTTCATGGCAAAACAATCAGTAACTGTGGATGGTGAAAAATTTCAAAAACTACTCCAACGCTATTTGGACGGTCAGGCTACCGATAACGAAAAACGGGCATTAGACCAATGGTATGATACCCGTCGTGAGCTGGGTAACCATGAACTTTTTAGCGATAAAGAACACGAAAACCGTGTGAAAATGCGAATGGCCCAAAGGATTGAACGCCATTGGACAACACCCAAACGGTCTCGCATATGGCGGCTTCTGCCCTATGCTGCCGCCAGCCTCATCATCATTGCCGGGGTGGCCTCTTCCTTGTTTTACAAATCCCGGACACAGGGCGATGAGCCCCATGCGTTGGCCGCCGTCCAATACCGGGAGGTAACCACCGCCGTCCATCAGGTCAAGAAAATTATGTTGCCCGATAGCTCACAGATTTGGATCAATGCACAGAGCCGTATACGCATTCCCGAACCATTTGAAAACGCGCAGAAACGTGAAATATTCCTTGATGAAGGAGAAGCTTTCTTTGAGGTGGCTCCCAATCCGGAAAAACCTTTTATCGTACATCACGGAACCATGCATACCGAGGTGCTTGGTACGGCTTTCAACATACGGAATTATCGGCAGCTGGAGCATGTCATCGTAGGGGTGCAGCACGGTAAGGTCAGCGTGACATCAAGTGGCCAGCATGCGTTTTACCAAGAACTCACGGCCCTGCAGCAACTGGTATACGATACCAAAGCCGCTGCATTTTCCCGCGGGACAATAGCGTCGGAAAACCTATTGGCGGGATGGCGAACAGGGGTAATCGATCTGTATGAAGCCAGTATCGATGAACTGGCTCTGGCACTGCGGAATCTTTATGGAGTGGAATTAAAACTCGGTGCCGAGCATCTCCGTGACCACCGGTATACCTTGACTATCCGTAGCACACATCGTCTTGAAGAAACCATGAAAGTAATTTGTTCGGTTCATCACAATCAGTATAGGAGGAAAAATAATGAAGTAATTATTTATTAAAACAAGAAGCGGATTTGCCCCCATGGGCAAATCCGGTGTGATTGACAGTAAACATAATGAGTTTGGACGCTTACCTGTTTATTGCCAAGATACGCTACCAACAGCGGTTATTAACGTATCCTTTCAAAGGTATAAAATTGAGAGGGTATAATTTCAATTTTATCAGAATAATTAGTCAATATGAATAATAATACACTGCATCTGCAGCGAATTATGCGTATATCCATTTTAATTTACACGGTTACGTTATCATTTACACAGTTGTTGCTGGCCTCCAATAGCAATGGCCAGGCGCTTCAGAAAAAAGTAACCATCTCAATGGCTGAGCAATCCCTGGTTTCGGCAGTCCAGCACCTCAAGCGTGAACTCCAGGTGGATTTTGCATATGATGTGCACAGCATGGATATGGAAAATATCCGCGTCAAGAAAATGAATATTCAAGGGCAGACCCTGGCTGAGGTATTGCAGCAATTGCTGGCCAATACCGGAATCGGCTATAGCGAGGCTATTCCGGGCACGGTAACGCTCTTTCGCGTGCAGCAGCCAGGCCGCATCGCGGGGCGAATCACCGACGCACAAGGGCAACCGCTGGCTGGTGCCAACATCCGTATTGTAGAATTAAACAGGAGCGCCAGCACCGATGACGAAGGCCGTTTTTCGATGACCATACAGCCTGGCAGTTATACGATCATAGCCAGCTACATCTCTTATGATCCGCAGCGCAAATCCGGCATCATGGTAGGTGAAGGGCAATCCCTGACGGTCGATTTCGCGCTGGCCGAGGCACTGGGGGAGCTCAGCGAAGTGGTGGTGGTAGGCTATGGCAAAAACGTCCGGAAAAACCTGACTACGGCAGTAGGTAGCGTCACGCCGGATAATGTCGCGCAGCGTAACGTGGGCAGTGCCAACCAACTGCTGCAGGGCCAGTTGGCGGGTGTCAATCTGACCGTGACCAATGGGACACCGGGCGGTAAGTCGCGGGTAAGCATCCGGGGGATAAGCTCCATCAACGGCGACAACGAGCCGCTCTACGTGATTGATGGTATCCCGCTGTCGAAATCCACGGCAAGTTATAACTTCTCCGGCGAATACCAGCAAGACCCCCTCTCGCTCATCAATCCGAACGATATTGCCACCATTGATGTATTGAAAGATGCCGCAGCAACAGCCATATACGGCAGCCGGGGTACCAATGGGGTTGTTATCATTACCACCAAACAAGGTAAGCAAGGCACTACGCAAATAACGGTCAACCAGCAAACCGGTATCGGCGTAATGCCGAAAAAATTAAACTTGCTTACCCCAGAGGAGTATATCGCCATGCAGCGCGAAGCGGTGGATACCTACAACAGCGACATGGGGTACGCACCGGGCCAAACGGGTTATATCGATATCGACAGGGTATTGGGCGTCGTGCCTTCCGACCCGTATGATGTCAATTGGCAGGATATGATTATCCGCGATCGGGCGCTTACCTCGCAGACAGATTTGGCATTTAGCGGGGGCACCGATAAGGTCTCCTATTTTACATCGGGCGGGTATCAGTTTCAAGAGGGGATGATTAAGAAAAGCGCACTGAAACGTTACTCTTTGCGGAGCAACATCGACTATAAAGCAAAGTCTTATCTCAATTTTGGCATGCGCCTAAACGGTAACTATACGTTGAGTGAGTCAATACCGAACGGCAATCAAGGGACGGCATTGTTTCAACGGTCGCTTGAACAGCGGCCGTATGACCGCCCGTTTTTACCCGACGGGTCGTATGCCGTAGGCGGTAAGGATATCCTGCGGCATAATGCACTGATCATACTGGACAAGGACGATACCGAAGATAAGAATTTTCAGGGATTGGTCAACCTGTATGCCAACATCAACTTCTTGAAATGGTTTACGTTCCAGAGCAGCTACAACACGGAAGTGCGTCTGGGCAACGGCCATCGCGTGCAACGGATAGGACACCCGTATAATGGAAGCAGGGGGTGGATCAACGACGTGCGGAATTACCGTTACTCGGGCACCTTTGACAACACGCTGACGTTTGCCCGGTCATGGGTAAATGGCTTGGATGTGGAAGCAATGGCCACGCACTCCTTTTACCAAGACGCATATACCTTCAACCAGGCCACGGGCACCGAGTTTCCGTCAGATGATTTTAAGCACATCACCGCAGCAACCATCAAGGTGGGCGACGAAGATGCGTCTTATTATAACATGGAATCGTATATCGGTCGGTTAAACCTGGCCTATAAAAACCGGTATTTCCTGATGGCATCGGCACGCTACGATGGATCATCGAAATTTTCAAAAGACAACCGGTATGCAACGTTTCCGGCATTTTCACTGGGCTGGGTCTTTTCTGAAGAACGTTTCATGGATGGGATAGATTGGCTGGAGTTCGCCAAGCTGCGGGTCAGCTGGGGGAAAACGGGCAATCAGGACGGGATAGGGAACTACAGCTACCTGCCGCTGGCCAGGGGCGGCTACAACTACAATGCGCTGACAGGATTGAGTGTGACGAGCATCGGCAATGCCAACCTGATGTGGGAGACGTCTGTGCAGACCAATGTGGGGACCGACCTGACATTTTTGAATGGAAGGTTGTCGCTCACCTACGACTATTTCGTGAAGAAATCGGATAATCTGCTCTATGATGTGCCTGTCCTGGCGACCAGCGGATTTAACACCCGTACATCCAACATTGGTGCCATGGAAAACAAGGGACATGAACTGTCGATTACCTCGCGGAATATCGAACGGGACGGCTTAAGCTGGAGTACGCAGTTCAATATCGCCTTTATCCGGAACCGTGTGACGAGCTTGTTAGGTGATGCACCCATCACTTTTGGTGGATGGAATGCCATCATCGTGGGGCAGCCGCTTGGAACCATATATGGCTATAAACAGCTGGGTATCTACCAGACATTGGACGAGATTCCGCAGCCGTTGCGAGACCAGGGCGTACGGCCGGGCGATATGAAGTTTGCTGATTTAGACGGCAACGGCATCATCAACTCGCTGGATCAGACCGTTATTGGCAACTCGCAGCCCAAATTTAGTGGCGGATTGACGAATACGTTGCAGGTTAAAGATTTTGATTTCTCCTTGTTTACCACTTTTTCTTTTGGCAATGACGTGGCGGCTGCATGGCGTACCGGATTGGATCACCTTGGGGCAACAGACTATGGCGGGCTGGCTGATAGCTATTATGGTCGGTGGACGGGCCCCGGTACGAGTAACACCGTGCCACGTGCCACCAAAAGCTCGTTCAACCTGAAGAATAGCAATTATTTCGTGGAAGACGGCTCTTACCTGCGTATCAAAAGCCTGACCGTGGGATATCGGCTGCCAAATCGATTTGTGCAACAAATTGGACTCTCCGGGCTCCGCGTGTATGCTACCGGCGTAAATCTGTACACCTTTACAAGCTATAGCGGCTATGACCCCGAAGCATCGGCTACCAGCGACGCGCGCGATTTTGGGATGGATAACCTGGTAACCCCCCAGCCACGGAGTTATATGTTGGGTTTAACGATTAATTTTTGACAAAAAGCAAATGACACCGATGAAAAGTTTTTCTAATATAAGCGCGAAATTCATGCTGTGCATGGTGGCGATAATGGCCTGCTTGGGATGTGCCCAGCAATTGGATCAACTGCCTGAAAGTGGCGTGTCTCCCGACCAGATCAGCGAAGCAAACATCCCGTTCTTTTTGAACGGACTATATCGGCGCGCTACCCCAGACCGCGATAACTATGTGCTTCACGACACAAGGGGCGGCAATTACACCTGGACAGCACTTTCCGGGAATTCAAGCGCTTACGGCGCGTTAATCACGGGTAACAACGTCGATGATCGCCTGAGCTATTCGGCCAATATCTGGAGCCACGCTTACCGCAACATTTATAATGCGAATATCCTTATCGAGGCATGTGATAGACTGGGGGGCAATCTGAACAGCATTAAAGCCGAAACAAGCTATCTTCGGGCATGGCTTTATTACCAACTGGTTACCACTTTCGGAGGTGTGCCGCTGGTCTTGGTCAATACGACGGAAAATATCCCACGCAATAGTGATGCGGAGGTATGGAATCAAATCATCGTCGATATTGACTATGCCATTGAAAATGCGTTGCCTTATGCGCAGACCGGTAATAAAAAGGTTTCCCAAGAAGCGGCAAAGGCACTGAAAAGCCGCGTATTACTTGCCTTGGGGCAAACGGCTGAAGCTGCTGAGCTTGCCGCTTCGGTCATTGAATCGACCGGTCTTCAGCTTGATGCCGATTATGGCGGGATATTCCGTGAAACCGATGGCTCCACGGAAGTTCTCTTTGCTTTCAGTAACCTAAAGACCGAAAGTAATATCCGAATGTCAAGTCTTTTCTGGCCATATGGCACGGCATGGGCCGGTTCGTATTTCGTACAGCCATCGGACTACGCATTGAATACGCTGTATCCGGCGGGCGATGTGCGCAAAGACGTGAACATCCTGCGGATTACCAATAGCGATGGATCGTCCAATGTCATCGTGAGCAAGTATTGGGATGTGCAACCCATCATCATAAGCCGGCTATCCGAACTTTACCTGATTTGCGCCGAAGGGTTCGGAAGAACACAGGGGCTGCCCTACTTGAATGCCGTGCGCCAAAAAAGGGGGCTCTCGCCATTAACCGGGGGCGACTTTGCCGGCGACGAGCAGTTTATTGATGAAGTGTTGGAAGAAAGAAGACGGGAGCTTTTCAGCGAAGGTTTCCTCTTCTACGATTTGGTACGCACGGACAAGGCCATCGATCTGCCGAATGTGCAAAACAGAAACCAGTATGTACTGCCTCTTCCGGGCCAGCAAGTCCGGCTTTCCGAAGGGGTGCTTAAGCAAAACGAAGGTTATTAATGAAAAGGCAAATTGTGATGCATCATACACGGAAAAAAAATAGGATTCAAGCGGTGCTTTTGGTATTCATCTTCTTTGCTTACGCCTGTTCGATGCAACAGCAGGAACGCGGGGCGTCCGGTGCCGCAACAGCGGTATTGAAAGACACGGTAGGCTGGGCAACAACCCTGCTGGATGACGGACTGGTGCGGATGAATTATGAGGGGTATTATGCCCCTTATTCGTCAAACCAAAACGTAAACGTGCTATCGGTGGATTTAAAGCGCTATGCGCTGGCGTTTGAAGACATCCGCCCATCGGATTCGCTGTCGGCCGTGGCGGATGAAGTCGATGGTGCCGTGGCTGGAATCAACGGTACCTATTATGAAATTGCGCGAAACGAAGCAGGAGACAGCGTCTCCTCTTCGTTCTTCAAGACGGCCGGCGTGGTAAAGTCGCGGGTGACTGTACCGGAAGACCATCGCCTGTACTGGAAGCATGAGGGTGCGTTTTTCTATGACAATGCCACGGATAAATGGGGAATCGTGTATGGCGACGCTGATTCATACGAAAAGATGCCTTATGCCAATGTGCTCTCCGGTGCTCCGGTATTGATTCACCGCGAAAAACCCGTTGGTGCAGCGTTTGCAAAAGCGCGGGAAATGCCACTGGATAGCCTTGATTACGAGGACCCCGACCGGCATCAAGGCGTACGGCACCCCCGTACAGCGTTGGCCATTACAACAAAAGGACAGCTTTTGCTCATTACAGTTGATGGCCGTAGGGAAGAAACGGCAGGCATGTCTGCCAAAGAGCTTACCCAATTCATCACGCGCTACTTCGAGGTGACGGACGCATTGAATATCGATGGTGGTGGATCCACCACGTTATGGGTTCGGGGAGCTACGCCTCCCAACGGCGTGGTGAACTATCCCACGGATAACAAACGCTATGACCATTTCGGACAGCGGAAGATTCGGAATGCGATTTTGGTGGTCAAGAAGGATGGTATATGAAACGCATGTCGAACCTATTCATCTGGGGCGTCATTCTACTGGTGGCCCCCTGTTCAGCGCGGTGCCAATTCCGTGTGCTGCCCTACTTGTTGCCTGCAGACGCTGATGCAAACTACCGGCTGACTTGGTTTACCGAAACGGCTGCGCCGGGTTGCCTAGCCGTATGGGAAGACGGTGGCGCGGATACACTGGTCTATACCTCCAGTCCGCTGTATGCCCACGAGCTGGGCTACTCGGCCTTGGAGGAATCCGAACGGGAGAATTATCCCGATATGTTCGCCGGAACCAATTGGAAACATGCCGTCTACCTACGAGGGTTGGTGGGGGAGACGACGTATCGTTACCGTGTGGTACAAGGGCAGGATACGGCGCATAATACTATTAGGACAGCCCCGGAAACAGGCAAACGAACACCGATACGGTTCATCGCGATGGCTGATAGTGAAACTGACCCGGATGGTCGGAAAATATACCGTAGCTGGCCTGCAGGCCCGCAGCATGAACAAAGTACCGGCAGGCCCGATACCGTGAAACACTACCTCCTGACCGAGACGGAAGGGTTTATCGAAAATCTCAAACAGGTAAGGAAAAGCCAGCCTGACTTCGTGCTTTTGGCTGGCGACCTTGTGCAGGGCGGCGGATACCAGCGGGCATGGGATGAGTTCTTTTTCCATACAGCGGGGAAATTTGATGATATACTCGGGCAGGTACCGCTTCTGCCAGCCATCGGCAATTGGGAAAACTATGGTGCCCGCAATGGCGGATACGCCCCTGAAGCGATCCGTTTAGCTCGGGCGAAGTATAAAGCGTATTTTTCGCTGCCGCCCAACGGCAGTGCCAGTTATCAGGATTGTTATTACCGGGTAGACTACGGGCCGGTGACGATTATTACCCTCGATTCGTCAAACGGGCTTCCCGACAGTACGGATGACGACACAAACGTCAACATCAACGTAAGTACTTATCCGTCAGATGACCTACCCGACATTAATCCGGGGTCAGCCCAATGGGAATGGGCGGTAAGTCAGCTCAAGGATGCACATGAAGCGGGTCAGGTGATTTTTGTGCAATTTCACCATGTGCCCTATTCAAGCGGGGGCCATATCCTGCCATTGACCGCTGAGGGCAGCTCCGGGCAAGCCGGTGTTCCTATGCGCAAATACACGCCGATATTTAAGCAATATGGCGTTGTTGCTGTGATCTGTGGACATAATGAGGCACTTGAGCATTCCGTTGTGGATGGCGTACACTTCTGGGATGTCGGCATTGCAGGGGATGGGCTCGGCGCACCGAATGACGATGTAGACCCAAGGCGCAGAAATGAATATAGCCAGTGGAGTGCCCATAAGCATGCTAAAGAGTATTGGGACGGCAACCGGTTAGTTGAGGGAGGAAAGCACTATGGGCATTTGTTGGTAGACGTGAGACCGCATGAAGAAGGGTATACGATAACGATGACACCTCAGTATATTTTCCCTGTCAGGAGTGAGGAGGGACGTGTGCAAACCGTCGAAACGAGAAGGTATAACCACGTTGTGCATGCCAAGTTTCCAAATGATTGAAATTAACAACAACTTAATACTACGTTAGTTTAACCTAATCGTTGTATTCATAGCTTTGCTCCCTGAACGCCAAGGTTTCATCATGGACTCACCGGCCCAGGAGGCAAAGCTTTTCCGGTTTACGGAAGAAAATTACACCACTATCTTCAACAGCTATTGGAGAAAACTCTACACGATCGCCTACCGGCGGTTGCGTGATACGGAGCTCGCCAAGGACATGGTGCAGGAGGTGTTTGTCTATTGCTGGCAACAGCGGGAAGCCATCCGGATCACCACTTCCGTGGAAGCGTATCTCCGATCAGCGTTGCAATACCAGCTCGTTGCCCATTTCAGAAAGCTGGACATCAATGACCGGGCATTTGCCTACCTGTATGAGCGGATGGTGGAAGTGGAAGCCCACATGCGGGATATGCTCACCGAGCAAGACTTAGCAAAGACGCTGAATACCGAACTCGAACTAATGCCTGATACGATGCGGGAGATTTTCAAACTCCGTATACGGGATTATACCGTCGTCGAAATTGCCCAATCGCTCAACTTGGCGGAAAAGACCGTCAGAAACAACATCGCCAAGGGATTGCATCGGCTGCGTAATGCGGTATCCAAAGATTTTCCCGAGGATTTCTCAGCCATCTGCCTTTCGCTTTACGTTTTACTAACCTAAACATCAAGATTTCTTAATCGGTTCCGTAGGGACAAATCATCACGTAGTGCTACCTGTTTTATAGTGGCGCATGGTGTGCCATATTGTACGGACAGGCTATGGATAAAAATAAATTCAGGCAATTGATGGACGGGTACCTTAATGGCAGCTTATCTGCCGAGGGCCTGGAACGCTTGCAGCGCTGGTACGACTCATTTGGCGAATCGGAAGCAGGCGTGCGTGGACTGGAAAGCGAACAGGACGCACAGCAGTTAGGTGAGGAACTCCATACGCGGATACAGCAAGTAGTCGGACCTATCTCCCCCGGTACGGTAGCCGAATCGCAGCGGGTGTCTTGGTGGCGGATGGTAGCTGCAGCCGCCGTCCTCGTGGTTATACTTAGTGGAATGGTTTGGTGGACGGTGCAGCGGCACGATGACGAAACAGCGGCGCAAATAGTAGCAGCACAGTCCATTTTCCGGGAAGTGAAGACCGGCGTCCGACAGATTAAGAAACTGACCTTGCCCGATGGCAGCGTCATCCACATAAACGCCAATTCGACCGTCCGGATTCCGGAACAACATGGTCGTACCCGTGAAGTGATTCTTGATGAAGGCGAGGCCTATTTTGAAGTGGCACGGGATACGCTGCGACCTTTCGAAGTGCAAACACCCGTCGGTTTACGGGTAGAGGTATTGGGTACGGCGTTTAATGTCAAGGCATATGATGCATTGGATGATGTCACCGTGGCGGTGAACCGCGGGAAAGTGCGGGTGAGTGATACGGCGCGGGTACTGGGCGAGTTGACACAAAATCAGTTGATTACTTATCGAAAATCGGACGGGCAGACCGTTTTGGATCGTTTGGGTACAGCCGCTGCCAATGACTGGATACACGGGGTGTCACACCTTGAAAAAGCTGCGTTTGACGAACTGGCTCTGGCGATGTACAACCTGTACGGCGTACGATTGAAGAGCAATGACCCCCGTACGGTACGCCACCGTTATAATTTGAATTTACATGCTGATCGTTCGTTGGAAGAAACAATGGAGGTGATTTGCAGTATCCACAACACATCATACAGGAGGACAGACGATGAAATAACGATATACTTTTAACGAAAAGAAACAGGCATCAAAGTGACGCCTGTTTAAGTGAGTATCAGCTATGCGATAGTTTGAGACCCTGGAGCATAGCTGCTTAGCAATTATTGAACTACTAAGAATGCAAAAATATGAATAAAAACACATTGTTCATACGGCTTATTATGCGTACGACAATTTTGATTTACTGTGTGACCATCGCGTTTTCACAACTGCTGCTGGCTTCACCATCAAAAGGGCAACCCCTCGGAAAGTCGGTGGATATCTCCTTTAAAAGAACCACATTATATGCAGCAATCCAACAGCTTCAACACCAAAGCAAGGTGGAGTTCGCATTTGACGAGGCACAGTTAAGATTGGAAAACATCGAGGTGGCAGCGGTAGACTACAGGAACGAATCGATTGCCGGTGTCCTCGATCAACTGCTCGCCGGCACGGGGATCACCTATACAGAAAATGGGAGGCACACCATCGTGCTGCGCCACAAGCAACAACCCGGCCGCATCATCGGTCGGATTACTGATGTGGCAACTGGCGAACCGTTGCCTAATGCGACGGTCCAGTTGCAGGGTTCGTCATCCGTTACCGTAACGGACAACCGCGGTCTTTACCGATTGAATGGTGTGCCGGCTGGACGTGCGGAATTGGTAGTGCGCTACCTGGGGTATGTCGATCAGCAAGTTTCTGTAAACGTGGAGGCTGGTCGTGCAATACAGGCGGATATCGCGATGACGCCGCAGCTCACCGAGCTCGAAGGCATCACGGTGTCGGGTATCCGCAGAGGAGAAGTCAAGTCGTTGAACACCATGAAAAACGCAGAGAACATCAAGTATGTGCTTTCGCAGGAGCAGATAGAGCGGTTTCCGGACAATACCGTCGGTGAGGCGTTGCAGCGTGTACCCGGAGTAGCTGTCGGTTATAGCTACGGCTTGGCCAGAAACGTCATCATCCGTGGTCTTGGACAGGATCAGGGTTCAATAACCCTGAATGGAAACCGCTTGCCTTCGACCTCCGCGGGCAGCCGTACTACGGATCTCAATGGCATCCTTTCCAACACCGTGGAAGCCATTGAGGTGATAAAGACGTTGACACCTGATCAAGATGCAGACGGTACGGCCGGAACGGTCAACATCATCACCAAAACACCACCTGAAAATTCCCGGTCGCTGGATGGTAAGGCGTCACTGGGCAATAACCTGCTGGTTGGCAAAAACCTTTACGAAGTAGGCCTCAATTATTCGGAAAGGAAAACCAAATGGGGGTATCAACTGGGAGGAAGCTACATGCGTTCGTTGCGTGGGGAAGACCGTATCCAAAAAAGTTACGGCAATTATACCGTCGCAGATGTTGAACAACAAAATTGGCTCCGCGTCATTTCACTGGAAGATACCCAGCTTAAACGCGATAACGTGGGCATACAGGCCGAACTGAACTTCTACCCCCATACGGAAACCAGTTTTTACCTGCGCGGCAATTACAATAAATACTACGAGATACAAGCACGGAATAACAGGAACTTCGTGATAGGCCAATACCAAAATACCAGCGAGGTAAGTGGGGTTACTGTGGAACATGCCGGTAACGATCGTGATTATAACCGCGACCTGCTGATGTTTTCTTTGGGCGGTAAAAAGGCCGCGGGCAATTGGGAACTTTTTGGTGATCTCACGTACAGCCGTGGCGTTTATGACCAGCCGATTTATTACAGTGCCAATTTTACGCGGCGGGGATTAAGCGGTACGGTAGACCTTTCGGAATTACGGACGCCATTGATTTCCCTGCAGGGGGATGATGTCTATAACCCCGACCAATATACTACCAACCAGTATGTTAACCGGCATGATTCGGCGTTGGATCACGATGGACAGGCCACCGTCAACGCCACCCGGTCGTTCCGTTTCAATGAGCGCGATCGCGGAATCATCAAATTCGGTGGACGCTTCCGATATAAGTACAACGAGCGGAGCAGGAATTATTTCCGGCATGTGCTGAGAGACGGGAATTTCTCGTTGGCCGACTTCAATACAGGCATCGAGCGGAACGATTACTACCAAAATAAATACCGTATCGGTATGTTCCCCGATGTGGAACGCATGGAACGGTACTTTTGGGATAACCCGGAGTTGTTCATAGACGACGTGACCTATACCCGCCAGAATACCGATCCGGATTCCTATACCGGAACGGAATACCTGGCCGCAGCTTATGCCATGACGCGCTTCAATGTGGATAAACTGGAAGTCACTGCCGGTGTACGGTATGAGCAGACCGGATTTGACTATAAGGGCAATGAAGTGGTTCTGGATGAAGACGGCGTATACGTGCGTACCAACCCGGTCAATACCAGTAAAATGTTTGATGGATTTTTCCCAAGCATTAACCTGAAGTATGCGCTGACCCCGCAAACGAACCTCCGTGCTGCGGCCACACGTTCCCTTTCACGCCCAAGTTATTACGATTTGGTGCCATGGGAGGAGGTGCTCAATCGCAATCACCGGGTAAATAAGGGTAACCCTGATCTTCAGCAAGCAACGGCCACCAATTTGGACGTTCTGTTTGAACATTACCTCAGCAAGATCGGACTACTCTCCGGTGGGGTTTTCTACAAACGAATAAACGATTATATTTATAGTCGGTCATTCCAGCAGGTGGGCGGAGAATATGACGGCTGGCGCATCGATCAGGCAACAAACGGCGCGGCGGCTGATGTCTATGGTTTTGAGTTGGCGTGGCAGCAGCAGTTTACCTTTTTGCCGGGCTTTTTAAACGGTTTTGGTATCTACGCCAACTATACCCAGATCCAGTCCAGTTTTGATGTGCCGGGTATTGAAATGGACCGGACGGTTCGTTTGCCGGACATGCGTCCAAAAGTAGGTAACCTGGCACTATCGTACGAGAAATACGGTTTTTCAGGCCGGATATCGGCTTATTTCTATGAGACGTTTACCATGGAGTTGGCGGATACGCCCGATAACGACTTAATTGAAGCGGGCCGGATGCAACTGGATTTCTCTGCTTCCCAGCGGATCAACCCGAAAACCAGAATCTTCATTGGTGTCAGCAACCTCACCAACGCACCGGTACGCAATTACTACGGCGACGGCCGGCCGGATAACGATCGGATTTATTCCGTATGGGGTAATGTGGGGATACGGTATAGCCCGTTTTGAGTATAGGATGACAAGATAACGATTCATCAATAGTGATGGTCGGCAAAACATATACGGAGTTTTGCCGGCCATCACTGTTATATAAAAAACATTTAAATGAATGACGATAATAAATCAGCACGAGTGCGGCAACCGCTTTTTAAAACCTGACTTATTAACAAAATGGTAACACCTTATACCACATAGGATTATGTTGCTGCGCTAACTTTGTAATGTGGAAAACTTCATTGATAGCGAATTGATAGCCCGTATCCGACGTTCGGATGAACAAGCGTTTTATCTGTTTTGCAACCGGCATTGGAAATCACTATATGTTCAGCTGCTGAAGGAGAACGGCAGTAAGGATGAAGCATTTGCGCAGGTAAAGGAGTTATTTGCAGAAGTTTGGAATAGACGTCGGCGATTGCCCGACATTACGTCAACAGTGGAGGAGTATATTGTTGCCAATGGGTTGGGTAGGCAGCATCAAGATCGCTTAAATTGGAGTGTTATGCATTTCGCGGACGAAATGACATTATACGTAAAGAAACTACCGGGTTTGCTTGGCATTCTTTTGGGTGATAAGCATTTACATACAAATGACTAAGCGCAGATTAACCGACCAATCCAGAACGGCGAAACATACTTGGTCCGATGGCAAGGAGGAACTTCAATTGGCTCATCAACTGTTTATTGGCCTTCGATATCATATCCAGACGCAACACCTGCTGTCGTCGCGCAGGACCAAACAGCGTATCATCATAGGAATTGCCATAGCTGCGGTGGTACTGACTCTTATCTTTGCAATAATGTAATAAATCAGCCAGTTAAAAACATAACGTTGTCTTAATACTACTTTGATATTTTTGTCGCGACACTGCTATGCTGACAACAGACGAGGCATTAATCGATGCATTAAGACTGGGTACCCCCGAGGCTTACAGCCAGTTGTATGACCGGTACTGGAAAATGCTCTACAAAAAGGCGTACAGCCGGGTTGCAGACGAAGATGCAGCTAAAGATATCGTGCAGGATATCTTCATCAGTCTGTGGCAAAAGCGAGAAGAACTGCTCATCAGGACTTCGTTGGACCAATTTCTTTTGGGAGCTGTCAAACTGCGCGTACTCAATCATTTCCGGTCGGAGCGCGTGAAGCAACGGGCAATTGACCAAGCCTTGTCACGAATGGAGCTGTTTGTTCCGGAAGAGCATGACCGCGTCTCACGTGACGTGCTGGAAGCGGCCCTTGATGAGGCATTGCACGGTATGCCCGAAAACATGAAGCAGTCTTTTTTGCTCCGCTGTGACAATTTGAGTATCCGGGAAATAGCTGAAAAACTGGGGCTGGCCGAGCAGACCGTATCCAATAACCTCTCTGAGGCTATAAAACGGTTGAAACAAAAATTGTCCCATCAACATCAAGGCGAATTTTTGATTGGCCTTTCCCTATTCCTGAGTCTAATTCACCATTAATTCATAAACAATTAACATTAAATCAAAGTAGGTTCGGCGGTCTGAGGTTACTCCCTATTAAAGACGCATAATCTTGGATAGCGATAAATTTAAACAATTGTTGCATCGGTACCTGAATGGTATGGCAAGCGATGCCGAAAAAGAAGTGATTGACGCTTGGTACGATTCGTACCGAGAGCTGGAAGACCCCGAAGTATTCGGCAGTAATGGCGACGAATCACGGATAGCATCGCAGATGCGCCAACGGCTGTCAGGCTATTGGAATCCACCGCGCCCACTCGGTCTTCCGAATTATTTGTCCTACGCTGCAGCCATATTGGTGTTGGTCGTTATAGGCTGGTTGGTATACCGAGTACAGGACAACGACGGTGCAATTGACCACCGCCAAGCTGCCGCGGCCACCGATGCCGCATACTATGAGGTAGCTACCGCCGTGAGGCAGGTAAAGAAGCTTATATTGCCTGATAGTTCCACCGTATGGGTAAACGCTTCCAGTAGGCTGCGGGTTCCCGAATCATTCGGCAAAACAAGCCGCGAACTTTACCTGGATGAAGGAGAGGCATTTTTCGAAGTGGCGCCTAATCTGGATAAACCTTTCGTGGTATACAGCCGCGATATTGTGACCAAGGTGTTGGGTACGGCCTTCAACATCAGCAATTACCAGCGACTAAATCAAATCACTGTAGACGTACAACATGGCAAAGTTCGGATTACCGACACCAACCAGCAGTTGTTGGTCAATGAACTTACTGCCACCCAACAATTGGCCTATAACACACGCACGGGTGATCATGAGGTAAGCGCTTTGACAACCGGATCGGCTTCCGCTTGGCGTGAGGGAGTGGTCCGGCTGAGGAATGCTACTTTTGAAGAGGTCGCGCTGGCTGTGTATAATATTTACGGAATAGACCTGAAGGCCGGCAATAGTCAGATTCATGACCATCGCTATAACTTAACCATCCGCACGGAGCACCAGTTGGACGAGGCCCTGCGGATTATTTGTTCAATTCACCAAAATCAATATAGGAGGGAAAATAATGAAGTAATTATTTATTAAAAAAATCGGATTTGCCCAAGGACAAATCCGGAAGTCGTACAATAATGAGATTAGCTTGGACCCTCATCCATTACTGTACAGCTACTTCATCAACAGGAGTTAATCAAGTAACTTTTTTTCAAAGGTATAAAATTGGAACAGGATAATTTCAATTTTATCAAGCAATATTGAGTATGAATAATCATATACTGCATTGGCAACGAATCATGCGTATATCTATTTTAATTTATAGTGTTCTTTTATCGTTTTCACAGTTGTTACTGGCAGGAAACAGCAAGAGTCAGACGCTCAGCAAACCGGTGAGCGTGTCGATGGAGCGGCAAACATTGGACGAGGCCATACAATTATTGGGGCATATTGCCAAGGTCGATTTTGCTTATGACACAAAAGGGCTTGGTATGGAGACCGTTTGGGTGAGCCCCGCGGACTACCAACATGAGCCGTTAGAAAATGTGTTGGCCCAACTACTGGCAGGTACCGGCATTGCTTACAAAGAGGAGGTCAGGGGTACGGTGACCCTTTACAAGCAACAGCAGCCGGGCAGGATAGCTGGCCGGGTCACCGATGGTCAGGGCGAGCCATTGGCCGGGGCGACCGTAAAGATTACCGAGCTGAACCGTACCACTTTGACAGACGGCGAAGGAAATTTTTCGATCTCGGTACAGCCAGGTGCCTATTCGGTGGAGGTGACTTACATCGCTTACGGTACGCAACGTAAGGAGGTGACCCTCCAAGCGGGGCAACAGGTCGAAATCGGGTTTGTCATGCGGGATGCGGAAGGAGCGTTAAGTGAGGTGGTCGTGGTAGGCTATGGTACACAGAAAAAGGCTACCTTGACAGGAGCCATTACAGTGGCCGACATGGATAAGCTGGCCAACCGCCCGATTACCACCACATCACAGGCCTTACAAGGGATGAATGGACTATATGTGAATCAGAATACCGGCCAGCCGGGAAATGATCAAGCCACGATACGAATCCGTGGGGTGGGAACACTCAATAATAACGATCCCCTGGTGTTGGTGGATGGCATTTCTTATCCAATGATAGACATCAACCCAAATGAAATAGAAAGCATATCCGTCCTGAAAGATGCCGCGTCAACGGCCGTTTACGGCTCGCGGGCCGCGAACGGCGTTATCCTCATCACGACCAAAGCGGGTAAAAGAGGCGCAGGATACAAGGTGGATTACAACAACTATTTCGGGATAGAGGAAGCCATCCAACTGCCGGATGTCGAATTTGATCCCATCAAATTCATGCGCTATAAAAATATTGCGCTCGCTAATGAAGGCAAGGCCCCGGAATATACGGATGCGGAGATTGCAGAATATGAGCAAGGGATGGCTACCGATCCCCATGGTTACATGTATCCGCGCACCAACCCGTACGAAATCGCTTTGAAAAACGGATTCATGCATGAGCATAACATCACGGTATCGGGGGGCGGTGATAAGCACAATTTGGCACTGACATTAGGCGCGCTCAACCAGGATGGTATTTTGAAATATGATAAATCAAAAGCCAGCAAATATTCGCTTGGTTTGAATGGCAAAGTAGACGTGACGGATTTTCTTTCCATCGGTGCCAAACTATCGGGGATTTATCGCAAGTATGATGAACCTCAAATCACCATGGGCAGCTATTGGGATCAGGCGATGTTCCGTACGGTTCCCATTTATCCGGTTTTGATTGAAGATGGGCGATATGGCAATACGTGGCTGCGTTCCACCGGCCTGAATAACTGGGCAAATCCGCTGGCGAGGCTGAGGGAGGGAAGCCGCGATTATGTAAGGACACGCATTTTGGGAAATGTTTTCGCCGATTTGAAATTACCACAGAACATCACCTATCGTGTCAATTTGGCGGCGAATACCTACGATTATATCCAACATGTTTTTCAGCCCTATTTGGAGAACGTCAACCCGAAAACACTCGTTCCGTTCGTCGCTTCCAACACGACACGGGGGTATCGCCGGTATGAAAAGGAACTCAACCTGACCGGCTTTCATACCTTAGATTGGCATACCAGCATTGCCGGAAAGCACAACGTCAACGTGTTATTGGGGAACAGTGTTGAGACCTTCTCCTGGGAATATTTCAACGCGCAGAAAGACGGATCGATGGATAATCAACTCACGGATATGGATGTTTTCCTGACTAACCCGTCAGTTGCGGGCAATAGTACTCGATCTGCGCTGTTGTCGTATTTCGGACGGCTAAACTATAATTTCGATGAAAAGTACCTACTGGAGGTTAACTTCCGCTCCGACGGTTCCTCCCGTTTTGCCAAAGCACATCGTTGGGGGCTGTTTCCTTCGTTTTCCGTGGGATGGCGGATGGACAAAGAATCCTTCATGCAGGATATTGAGTGGATAGATGGCTTGAAACCACGCTTTTCCTGGGGTAAAATCGGCAACCAGGAAATCGCCCTTTGGAGCTATGTCAATTCCGTGGGTTTGAATCAAAACTATTCTTTCGGAAACACCGAATCTATAGGAGCCGCAGCCACAGCGATGGCCGATCCAGAATTAAGCTGGGAAACTACCACCATGTCCAATATCGGCGTTGATATCTCGTTATTCAAAGGTAGGCTAAATACTACCGTAGAGTGGTACAACAAAGACGCAGACGGTATCCTACGTCCCATTAACTATGCCTCGCAAGTCGGCAATATGGCCGGTCCTACAACCAACGTAGGCTCCGTGAACAATAGGGGCATTGAGGTAATTTTAAATTACCGAGATACCAAAGGTGCGGTGTCTTATGAAATAGGGGGAAGCTTTGCATACAATAAAAACAGGGTGACTAACCTCAACGGGCAGCAGATCATTTCGGGACGTTACATCACTACGGAAGGGCACCCCATACAATCTTATTACATCTATGAAGCCGAAGGGATCTTCCAGTCCGAAGAAGAGATCGCCAACCATGCTTTCCAGAATGCAGCGACCCGGGTAGGATTTTTGAAATACAAAGACCAGAATGGCGATAATGTGATTAACGCCGACGATAGGAAAATCGTTCACGGCGTGGTGCCGGAATATACGTATTCGTTTAATCTCGGCGCAGGCTATAAAGGCTTCCAAGTGCTTGCATTTTTCCAAGGTGTAGGTAAGGTGTTTACCTACCCGCAGTCTAACCTGGCTTACCCCTATTACAACGGTGCCGGGGTAACGAAAGAGTGGCTGACCGATTCGTGGACGCCCGAGAATCCCGATGCACGCTTACCTATTCTGACCACAAGCACAGGCAATACGTTGAATTTTGAGAACTCGACTTTTTGGTTGCAAAATGCAGCTTACCTGAGGCTGAAAAACCTGCAGGTGAGTTACACGATTCCCACGCACTTGGCTCAAAAAATGTCCATGAAAGCGGTGAGGATCTTTGTCAATGGTCAGAACCTGCTTACGTTTACGGATATGAAGATTACAGATCCGGAAAAAAATCTAACCCAAGACAACATTTTTGCATACCCTCAGGTGAAGACGTATTCTGCGGGCGTTAATATCACGTTTTAAAGAAGAAGACAATAAAAATGAAGAATTCTATTTTGTTTGCGATTGCAGCATGTACGATAATTGCGGTAGGTTGTGAAGATTTACTGGATACCAATCCTGAAAATAGGTATACCGAAGATACGTTTTGGCAATCCGAAACGCATGCGGATGCAGGGTTGACAGCCTGTTACCAGACGCTACGCAAAGAAGGTATATACGGCGGCGGGAGCTGGGCTACCCCGCTTTGGGAAGATGCCGCTACGCCCAATGCTACAGACTACAACAGTGCATCTGGCTTTTTTCGCATAGCGGAGGGTATCCATGACGCTTCAAATAGCGGAATTATTAATAACCGGTGGGCGCATGCCTACGAAGGTATCGGCCGATGCAATACGTATCTGGCGAAGGTTCGGGATATCCCGATGGATGAAGGGAAGAAAAACCAGGGAATCGCCGAGGCGAAATTCCTTCGGGCCCTTTACTATAGCTTGCTGATCAATTATTACGGCGATGCACCCCTTATTCTGGATCCTCCTGTCAAGGAGCATAATACCTTGCCCAGGACGCCTAAAGATCAGATCGTTGCGCAGATTATCAACGATCTGAACGAAGCCGCAGAGGTGCTGGGTGTGGATGCTACAGAGACAGGAAGAGCGACCAAGGGCGCTTGCTATGCGCTTAAGGCTAGGCAATACCTTTACCACGGCTATTATGCCGAAGCTGCGGCAGCTGCCCAGCAGGTCATGGATTTAAGAAAATATAGCATATTCCCTGATTATCGTGGACTGTTTATGCCCGAAAACGAGAACAACAGCGAGGTCATCTTTGATGTGCAGTACCTTTTTCCGAATTATTGCCATTCGTTTGACTTGATTCGCCGTCAATTCGATACCAGCGCGCCCCTGCGGGATCTCGTAGACGCTTACCTGATGGACGACGGTGCGGACATCGCAACTTCTTCAAGATACAATGCAGAGCGGTATTGGGAAAACAGGGACCCGCGTTTCCGGATGACGTTGGTATGGCCCGGCTCGCAGTATCGGGGAACGACAGTAACTCATAGCACTTTCGCTCAGACCGGCTATACCTATAAAAAATACAGCATCTACGACGAGGATAATGCCTATAACAATGTGATCAAAAATGGCAATCAATCGGATATCAATTATATCGTATTGCGCTACGCCGACGTATTGCTGATGTACGCCGAAGCCAAAACCGAATTGGGCCAGATTGACGAAAGCGTATACGAAGCCATCAATGCCGTACGGGGCAGGGGTAATGTCCGGATGCCGCCAATACAGCATTACGATCCATCCGATGTGGCCAACTATGTGGCAATGAACGACCAGGCCCGGATGCGGGAACTAATCCGTCTGGAAAGGCGAATCGAGTTTGCAGGCGAGGGATATTATTACATGGATATCATCAGGTGGCGAACCGCAGAAGTGGTGATGAATGCGCCCATCCATACGCATAATTATACGCAAAAGCTGATCAGGAGGTTCAATAAGGACCGGGATTACCTTTGGCCGGTGCCTGCATACGAAATACAGGAAAATCCCGCTTTGGCACCTAATAATCCAAATTGGTAGATTTTGAATGATGAATAAGATGTTTTTCATAACCCTGTTCGTTGGCCTGTTCATCCATATTTCCTGCATAGCGGGCGATGGCGTATTGCAAGCCGGCGACCTGATTGCATGTGGAGATGATCAAGTGTTCATACTTGACGGTAAAGCGGCTGAGAAGAATGTGGTGGAATGCAAATGGACCTGGCGGGCGAGCGAGTCGAAAAATCAATTGCCAGCCGCATACCAACCGTTGTTGGCCACGTTGGATGAATGCAAACCGGTTGATGGTAACACCAAGCTGCTCATTACTTCATCGAGTGGGGCCACTGTGCTGCTTGATATTGCGTCCAAGAGGGTACTTTTCTATGCAAAGACGCCTATGGCCCACTCAGCAGATCTACTGCCTGGCAATCGCATAGCGGTTGCCAATTCAACCCATGAGCTGGGCAATAGTCTGGAGTTCTATGACATTGGGACCAGCGAACGGGTCATCTATAAAGACAGCTTGTATTCGGGGCATGGGGTCGTTTGGAACGAATCAAGAAAGCAATTGCTGGCGCTCGGCTTTGACGAGCTGAGGGCCTACGAGTTGGTAAACTGGTCGTCTGAAAAACCAGCGTTGAAACTGGTGAAATCGTATAAGTTGCCAGACGATGGCGGCCACGACTTAAGCAAAGTGGATGAGTCGCATTTTATCGTCTCTACACATCATCATGTATGGCTCTTTCATGACACCGACGAAGGCTTTTTCGAACCTTTTACCCCGTTGGCAAACCGCGTGAACGTGAAATCAGCGAATTATAACCAGGAGACCGGCAAACTCGTGTATACCATTGCCGAACAAAGTTGGTGGACATTTAATATCTATGGGCAAACCCCAGCGTTTACGCTTCCCATCCCATCCATTAGGTTATACAAGGTAAGGGTGGCGCCCTAGATCCCGAAGGGCAGGGCGTACCCATTCAATACGATGTACCCGAAGGCCGCCTATCATTGCTTGGGCGGCCTCGTTAATAAACTTTTTCAACAAAATCATAACATGCCGTACCTGATTTGGTTGCGTTGCTCCGCTAACTTTGCGATGTGGAAAACTTCATTGATAGGGAATTGATAGACAATCGTCGCGCAAGGCCAAGCAACGCGCCATTATCTGGATAGCCGTAGTCACAACGGCGTTGACCGCTTTTTTTGCGGTGACGCGTTAATTTTCTGTCGATGTCTCTCCAATTAGCCAAGTATCGAAAAACTGGGATTCCGGAGATTTTATATATAAACTTAACCAATTCATAACACGTCTTCTGCCATCGGTACGCCGTCTTTGGATTAATTTTGCCCACCACCATGGAAGTCGTCGCCAACTGGAGCAATGAACAGTTATTCACTCAATTAAAAGAAGGCAACCACATCGATGCCAACCTGACGAATATGATGCCTCAAAATCCTGGTTTTAATTAAATTTGGCATATGAATGTTAGACATTTTATCAGCTTCTTGCTGGTTTTCGTTGGAACCTTAACATCCGGCTTCGGCCAAGCTGACGCGGTGGGGAAAACGGACTTTTCCTTTGTGTTCATGACGGATGTGCATATCCGGCCGGATTCGGCGGTGGTGGCTGCTTTTAACCGGCTCGTCGATACCGTCAATAAGCTCGATGTCGATTTTGTGATTTCAGGCGGTGATCAAGTGTTTGACGTCATGCGTGGCAATAAGGCCAAGGGTGATTCGCTATTTACGTTGTACAAAACCCTGAGCAGCCGGATAAAGGTACCGGTGCACAACACGGTAGGCAACCACGAATTGTTTGCCATCTATCCGGAAAGTATGGAGGATTCTACCCATGCGGACTATAAATACGGGATGTTCAAGCGTTATTTTGGCGATACGTATTACGCATTTGATCATAAGGGCTGGCATTTTATCGTATTGAATGCATTGGACGTGGCTGGGCAAAAGTACTTCGGGCAAATTGGGGAAGACCAGCTACGTTGGCTACAACGTGATCTGGCTGGCGTATCTCCAGAGACTCCTATTGTTGTAACCCTGCACATTCCGTTGATAACGGCGTTCAACCAGGTGTATCCCAGACCGGACCAAAACAACGATGCCGGACCCGCCATCGTCGATCGGGATGCATTGCTGGCGGTATTTAAGAAGCATAACCTCAGGCTGGTCCTTCAAGGGCACCTGCATTGGCTTGAAGATCTAAATGTGGAAAACAGGACACATTTCATTACGGGCGGCTCGGTCGCCGGACGCCCGACATGGCGGGGAACCAATTTCGGCCCCCGGGGGTTTCTTCTTTTCGATGTTAAGGAGGAGGGCTTTAAGTGGAAATATATCGGATTTTAACATCCGTTAAACTGACGCCGACCTGAATTGACGGTGATAATTAACCCATCCATGAGCTGGCATGGATGGGTTTTT